>NZ_CP031194.1:6039180-6643098 GCF_003344965.1 Streptomyces paludis
CCCACGGCGAGCGGGTCGTGGTGGCCACGGCGACCCTCGCGCTCCAGCGCCAGCTGGTGGAGCGCGACCTGCCGCGTACGGTCGACGCGCTCCACCCGCTGCTGCGCCGGCGGCCCGATTTCGCCATGCTCAAGGGGCGGTCGAACTATCTCTGTCTGCACCGGTTGCGCGAAGGGGTGCCGCAGGACGAGGAGGAGGGGCTCTTCGACCAGTTCGAGGCGGCGGCGCCCTCCAGCAGACTGGGCCAGGACCTGCTGCGGATGCGGGACTGGGCGGACGAGACGGAGACGGGCGACCGGGACGACCTGACGCCCGGGGTCTCGGACCGTGCCTGGTCCCAGGTGTCCGTGTCGTCCCGGGAGTGCCTGGGCGCGACGAAGTGCGCGTACGGTGCCGAGTGCTTCGCCGAGATGGCGCGCGAGCGGGCGAAGCTCGCGGAGGTCGTGGTCACCAACCACGCGCTCCTCGCGATCGACGCGATCGAGGGCGCTCCGGTCCTGCCGCAACACGAGGTGCTGATTGTCGACGAGGCCCATGAGCTGGTCTCGCGGGTCACCGGCGTCGCGACGGGAGAGCTGAGCCCCGGGCAGGTGCAGCGCGCCGTGCGCCGCTCGGCGAAGCTGATCGACGAGAAGACGGCCGACGCGCTCCAGACGGCCGCCGAGTCGTTCGAGCGCGTCATGGAGCTGGCCCTGCCGGGACGGCTCGAGGAGATTCCCGAAGATCTCGGCTACGCGCTGATGGCCCTGCGTGACGCGGCGCGTACGGTGATCTCGGCGCTCGGCTCGACGCGGGACAAGTCCGTGCAGGACGAGGACGTCGTCCGCAAGCAGGCGCTCGCCTCGGTGGAGTCCATCCACGGAGTCGCGGAGCGCATCGCCAACGGCTCCGAGTGGGATGTCGTCTGGTACGAGCGGCACGACCGGTTCGGCGCCTCGCTGCGGGTGGCGCCGCTCTCCGTGTCGGGGCTTCTGCGGGAGAAGCTGTTCACGGACCGCTCCGTCGTCCTGACCTCGGCCACCCTGAAGCTCGGCGGTGACTTCAACGGGGTGGGTGCCTCTCTCGGTCTGGCGCCGGAGGGCACCGTGGGGGAGGACATCCCGCAGTGGAAGGGCATCGACGTCGGCTCCCCCTTCGACTACCGCAAGCAGGGGATTCTCTATGTCGCCCGCCATCTGGCCACGCCGGGCCGGGAGGGCTCGCGCGGCGACATGATGGATGAGCTGGCGGAGCTGGTGGAGGCGGCCGGAGGGCGTACGCTCGGGCTCTTCTCCTCCATGCGGGCCGCACAGGCCGCGGCGGAGGAGCTGCGCGGGCGGCTCGAATCCCCGATTCTGCTCCAGGGCGAGGAGACGCTCGGTGAACTGATCAAGGCGTTCGCCGCGGACCCCAAGACCTGTCTCTTCGGCACGCTGTCGCTGTGGCAGGGCGTCGATGTGCCGGGGCCGAGTTCTCAGCTGGTCGTGATGGACCGGATTCCATTTCCGCGCCCCGACGATCCGCTGATGAGCGCACGCCAGAAGGCGGTGGAGGAGGCGGGCGGCAATGGATTCATGTCGGTGGCCGCGACGCATGCCGCGCTGCTGATGGCGCAGGGCGCCGGACGGCTGGTCCGGGCGAGCGGGGACCGGGGGGTGGTGGCCGTGCTCGATCCGCGGCTGGCCAATGCGCGGTACGGCAGCTTCCTGCGCGCCTCACTGCCGGATTTCTGGTATACGACGGACCGCAATACCGTACGGCGGTCCCTTGCCGCGATCGATGCGACGGCGGTGGCCGAGGGACGGTAGGCGAAAGGGCCGGGCGCCCGGCCCTGCGCGCGGAGTTGCGGTACACGAGCGTCCTGCGTGTACCGCAACTGGGAACGGAGTGTGGACGAGCGGGGTCAGACCCGCCGGAGGACGGCCACCACCTTGCCGAGGATGGTCGCGTCATCGCCGGGAATCGGCTGGTACGACGCGTTGTGCGGGAGGAGCCAGACATGGCCCTCCTCGCGCCGGAAGCGCTTGACGGTCGCCTCCCCGTCCAGCATGGCGGCGACGATGTCACCGTTCTCCGCGACGGGCTGGCGGCGGACCGTCACCCAGTCGCCGTCACAGATCGCCGCCTCGATCATGGAGTCGCCCACGACCTTCAGGACGAACAGCTCTCCGTCGCCCACCAGTTGGCGGGGGAGCGGGAACACATCCTCGACGGACTCTTCCGCGAGGATCGGCCCTCCGGCGGCGATCCGGCCGACGAGCGGGACATACGACGCGGCCGGCTTGCCGGTCGTGTCCGTCTGCTGGGTGCTCGGCTGGTCCGAGCCCCGGACCTCGTACGCCCTCGGGCGGTGCGGGTCGCGGCGCAGGAAGCCCTTGCGCTCCAGGGCCATCAGCTGGTGGGCCACGGACGAGGTGCTGGAGAGGCCCACGGCCTGGCCGATCTCCCGCATCGAGGGCGGGTAGCCGCGCCGTTGTACGGAATCGCGGATGACCTCGATGACCCTCCGCTGCCGGTCCGTGAGACCGGAGCTGTCCGCCCTGATCCCTGGAGGCCGGCCGGGCAGCGAGCGGGTGGGCTTGGAGCCCTCCGGATTCATGATTGCGTCATTCATGGCATGCACCGGCTCGAATCGGCTCTGGGAGCGGTCCTGGGCAGTGATGGTGGCACTGTCTGCGGTGGTGGTCACGTCGGCCCCTCTCGAAATGTTCTCCCTAGCTGGACAACGGTAGTAGCTTTCGAAAGGTTGCGCCAAACACACGTTCGAGTGAAAAATCGAAGACTGCCTACTTTGAGTATCCGACTGGGTGTATAGGACGCTCATTCGGTGGTTCCGCAGGGCCTTCGCCCGGTGTTTCCGCGGGCTTTCGCCGCCACGCCGCCGGCCACGCGGTGTGACGGTGGGGCGGTGTGTTCGACGAGCGGGCCCAGTCTTCCACCGGGTGGCCCGGCAGCGGCGGCGCCGCGCCCTTCCCGTACTCTCGGGGCCGGTCGCCGAAGCGTCCGGCCGCTGCCCCGACACGCGACACGCGCTGGGTCCTGGTTTGCGGTGAAACCCCAGATCTAGTGGTTGGATTGTCGCAACCACCCAGAGGTTGTGGTCCCCGTGCGAGGACGGGCGGGACATCGCCTATGCTGGGGAACGCTTCGAGGGGCTCTTTCCGGGCCCTGACGGGTCTATTTCGCCGCGCTGTGAAGAAGGGTTGGTAATCGTGCACTGTCCCTTCTGCAGGCACCCCGACAGTCGTGTGGTCGACAGCCGCACCACCGACGACGGGACGTCCATCCGGCGCCGCCGTCAGTGCCCCGACTGCTCCCGTCGTTTCACGACGGTCGAGACCGCCTCACTCATGGTGATCAAGCGCAGCGGTGTGACCGAGCCCTTCAGCCGCACCAAGGTCATCTCCGGCGTGCGCAAGGCGTGCCAGGGGCGGCCGGTCACCGAGGACGCCCTCGCCAAGCTCGGCCAGCGGGTCGAGGAGGCGGTGCGCGCCACCGGGAGCGCCGAGCTGACCACCCACGACGTGGGGCTGGCCATACTCGGCCCGTTGCAGGAGCTGGACCTCGTCGCGTACCTGCGCTTCGCGTCCGTGTACCGGGCGTTCAACTCGCTCGAAGACTTCGAGGCCGCCATCGCCGAACTGCGCGAGCGGCCCCATTCCGAGGAATGCGGCGTCGACGGGGCCAGCGAGGTCCCCGTACCCGCCACCGCCGCGGACTGACCGGCCGGCTCGATCCTGGCCGCTCCGCGGTGACGACAGACCTGTCCCGGGTGTGCTCCCTGCATGCCCGAGGCACCAGACAACAGCCCGTGCCACGGGAAGAACATGGCACTTCAGGGCGTTTTTGTACGTACATGGGAGGCGGCATGACAGAGACGGCGAGCGGCCCGGCACGAGGTACCCGCGCCAAGGGGACCAAGAGCGCCAAGGGGTTGCGCATCGAGCGGATCCACACGACCCCCGGCGTGCATCCGTACGACGAGGTCGTCTGGGAACGCCGTGACGTCGTCATGACCAATTGGCGCGACGGCTCGGTCAATTTCGAGCAGCGTGGCGTCGAGTTCCCCGACTTCTGGTCGCTGAACGCGGTCAACATCGTCACCAGCAAGTATTTCCGCGGGGCCGTCGGCACCCCGCAGCGCGAGACCGGGCTGAAGCAGCTGATCGACCGGATCGTGAAGACGTACCGCAAGGCCGGTGAGGACCACCAGTACTTCACCTCGCCCGCCGACGCCGAGATCTTCGAGCACGAGCTGGCCTACGCCCTCCTGCACCAGATCTTCAGCTTCAACTCGCCGGTCTGGTTCAACGTCGGCACGCCCCAGCCGCAGCAGGTCTCGGCGTGCTTCATCCTGTCGGTCGACGACTCCATGGACTCGATCCTCGACTGGTACAAGGAAGAGGGGATGATCTTCAAGGGGGGCTCGGGCGCCGGTCTGAACCTCTCCCGGATCCGCTCCTCCAAGGAGCTGCTCTCCTCCGGAGGCAACGCCTCGGGCCCCGTCTCCTTCATGCGCGGCGCCGACGCCTCCGCCGGAACCATCAAGTCGGGCGGCGCCACGCGCCGGGCGGCCAAGATGGTCATCCTCGACGTCGACCACCCCGACATCGAGGACTTCATCGAGACCAAGGTGAAGGAGGAGGAGAAGATCCGCGCCCTGCGCGACGCGGGCTTCGACATGGACCTGGGCGGCGACGACATCACGTCCGTCCAGTACCAGAACGCCAACAACTCGGTCCGGGTGAACGACGAGTTCATGAAGGCCGTCGAGGCCGGCGGCAAGTTCGGGCTCCGGGCCCGGATGACCGGCGACGTCATCGAAGAGGTCGAGGCGAAGACCCTCTTCCGCAAGATGGCCGAGGCCGCCTGGGCCTGCGCCGACCCGGGTATCCAGTACGACGACACGATCAACCGCTGGCACACCTGCCCCGAGTCCGGCCGGATCAACGGCTCGAACCCGTGCAGCGAGTACATGCACCTGGACAACACCTCGTGCAACCTTGCCTCGCTGAACCTGATGAAGTTCCTCAAGGACGACGGCAAGGGCAACCAGTCCTTCGAGTCCGAGCGCTTCGCCAAGGTCGTCGAGCTGGTCATCACCGCGATGGACATCTCCATCTGCTTCGCGGACTTCCCGACGCAGAAGATCGGCGAGAACACCCGCGCCTTCCGCCAGCTCGGCATCGGCTACGCCAACCTCGGCGCCCTGCTGATGGCCACGGGCCACGCGTACGACTCCGAGGGCGGCCGCGCGCTGGCCGGCGCCATCACCTCGCTGATGACGGGCACCTCCTACCGGCGCTCCGCCGAGCTGGCCGCGGTCGTCGGCGCGTACGACGGCTACGCCCGCAACGCCGAGCCGCACAAGCGCGTCATGAAGCAGCACTCCGACGCCAACGCCGCGGCCGTCCACGTGGACGACCTCGACGGTCCGGTCTGGGCCGCCGCCACCGAGGCATGGCAGGACGTGCTGCGCCTCGGCGAGAAGAACGGCTTCCGCAACGCCCAGGCGTCGGTCATCGCCCCGACCGGCACCATCGGTCTCGCGATGTCCTGCGACACCACCGGTCTTGAGCCCGACCTCGCGCTGGTCAAGTTCAAGAAGCTGGTCGGCGGCGGTTCGATGCAGATCGTCAACGGCACCGTTCCGCAGGCGCTGCGCCGCCTCGGCTACCAGCCCGAGCAGATCGAGGCGATCGTCGCCCACATCGCCGAGAACGGTGTGGTCGTCGACGCGCCCGGTCTGAAGACCGAGCACTACGAGGTCTTCGACTGCGCGATGGGCGAGCGCTCCATCTCCGCCATGGGACATGTCCGCATGATGGCGGCCATCCAGCCGTGGATCAGCGGCGCGCTCTCCAAGACGGTGAACCTCCCGGAGACCGCCACCGTCGAGGACGTCGAAGAGGTCTACTTCGAGGCGTGGAAGATGGGCGTCAAGGCGCTCGCGATCTACCGCGACAACTGCAAGGTCGGCCAGCCCCTCTCCGCCAAGAAGAAGGAGGAGGAGAAGGTCACCGAGAAGGCCGAGGACACCATCCGCCAGGCGGTGGAGAAGGTCATCGAGTACCGCCCGGTCCGCAAGCGTCTGCCCAAGGGCCGGCCCGGTCTCACCACCTCCTTCACGGTCGGTGGCGCCGAGGGGTACATGACAGCCAATTCCTACCCCGACGACGGTCTCGGTGAGGTCTTCCTCAAGATGTCCAAGCAGGGTTCGACCCTCGCCGGGATGATGGACGCCTTCTCGATCGCCGTCTCGGTCGGTCTTCAGTACGGCGTTCCGCTGGAGACGTACGTCTCGAAGTTCACGAACATGCGCTTCGAGCCGGCCGGTATGACGGACGACCCGGACGTACGGATGGCGCAGTCGATCGTTGACTACATCTTCCGCCGTCTCGCACTGGACTTCCTGCCCTTCGAGACCCGCTCGGCCCTCGGTATCCACTCGGCCGAGGAGCGGCAGCGCCACCTGGACACCGGTTCGTACGAGCCGTCCCTGGACGAGGGCGGGCTCGACTCGGGAAGCCTGACCCTGGCCCAGCCGGTCGCGCAGGCACCGGAGCCGGCGGCGCCCAAGGCGGCGGCCGTGCCGGCGCCGAAGGTGGCGCACACCTCGGCCGAACTGGTCGAGATGCAGCTGGGCATCAGCGCCGACGCGCCGCTCTGCTTCTCCTGCGGCACCAAGATGCAGCGGGCGGGATCCTGCTACATCTGCGAGGGCTGTGGCTCCACCAGCGGGTGCAGCTGATCCGATGATCCGTACGCGGCCTGTTCGGCCGCGTACGGGGACGCGCTGAGAGGGGCGGTGGGCCGGTCGGTCCGCCGCCCCTCCGGTGTCCGTACGGGCGCCGGGCCGGTACGCCGGGGTGGTGGCGGGGTCAGGCGCCCATGCGCGCGCCGAAGGACTGCGGGTCGGTGTCGGTGAAGCCACGGACGGACGGGCGGAAGCGCCAGGAGCCCGAGGGTTCGCGGGTGAACTCGGCGACCGTGGCGGCGGTGGCGTCGGCGAGTCCCGTTAAGTCGTGCTCGGCCAGCTCCGTGTATCCCTCCATGATCCGGACCGCGGGGTTGGCGATCTCGCCGAACGTCCGGTGGCCGTCGTGCTGCTGAATGGCCACGCCGACCACCACGCGGACATAGCCGGCGCCCAGCCGGTCCAGCTCCAGCGTCATCTCCTCGTCGTCGCCGAAGCCCTGGCCGGTGCGGCTCTGCCGGTCCAGGGTGATCGTCCCGTCGGGGGAGCGGCTGGCGAAGTGGACCAGATAGGCGGGCACCGTGGGGGCGTCGGACGTGAAGGTCGCCGCCACGATGTCGAGATCGTGCGGAGGACCGCCCCTGGGGCTCGGGTCCCATTTGAGCGCGACCTCGACCTTGGACACTCCCCTGTTGAGACTGCTCACCAGTCTTCCCCCTCCGTCGGACCGTCGGACCCAAGGCTAGACCGGGGGTACGACAACGCGTGGGGCGATCTGTCCAGTTGACGCCAGCTTGGCCGGTACTCGCCGCGCGCGGGCGGCGTACGCCGCGTACGGCCGCTCCGTATCGCATCGGTATCGCCTCCCCCGGGAGAGTGACGGGTGCCACGTCCCGCGCCGTACGATGGCGCCGTGCTGGTCAAGTGGATTCGCTGCACCGTGGTCGACCGTCGAGGTTTTGAACGCGGACAGCGGAAATGGGCGGGGTTGCTCGGTGAGCCGGGGTTCCGGGGACAGAGCGGGGGATGGAGCAGGGCGAGGCCGGGCGTGGTCCATGTGTTCGCGTTCTGGGAGAGCCGCGCCTTCTACGACTCGTTCATGGCGCGCTCGCACGACCGGCTGGCCGCCTCACAGGTCGGGACGTTCAAGGACAGCCAGGTCAAGCTCTTCGACTACCGCTTCGATGTGAAGACGGGTTTCGAGCCGCGGTTCACCGACGCGGATGTGGTCCGGGTCGCGCACTGCAAGGTCCACGAGGACCGGGTGGAGCACTTCGCGCTGATGCAGGAGAAGGTCTGGAACCCCGCGATGGCCGGATCGCCCGGCATGGTGCGCGGAGTGTTCGGTGAGGCGCCCGGCCATGAGTTCATCGTGCTCTCGATGTGGCAGTCGGCCGCGGAACACGGAAAGTACCGGGCCGAGCGCGTCGAGCGGCTGACCCTGCGCGCGCAGACGGCCTCGGACGTGGCGGCGCTGGCGGGGGACGTCGTCGACCTCGAAGCCTCCTGGACGGTGTGACCGTACGGTTTCCGGCCATGTCCGTCTGTCCCGTTGCTGCGCCGAATGGCCGGTAAATAGCGGTAGCCGGTCGTACGATCGGATCCGGCCCGATCTAGGGTCGGGGCATGGCCCGACCGCGACGCATCGTCCTTGTCCGGCACGGCGAGTCGGAGGGCAACGCGGACGACACCGTGTACGAGAGGGAGCCGGACCATGCCCTGGCGCTCACCGGAACCGGCCGCAGACAGGCCGAGGAGACCGGGGCGCGGCTGCGTGAGCTGTTCGGCGGGGAGCGGATCAACGTCTTCGTCTCCCCGTACCGCCGAACCCATCAGACGCTGCACGCGTTCGGCCTCGACCCGGGACAGGTGCGGATACGGGAGGAGCCCCGGCTGCGCGAGCAGGACTGGGGGAACTGGCAGGACCGGGACGATGTCCGCCTCCAGAAGGCGTACCGGGACGCGTACGGGCACTTCTTCTACCGCTTCGCGCAGGGCGAGTCCGGCGCGGATGTGTACGACCGCGTCAGCGCGTTCCTGGAATCGCTTCACCGCAGTTTCGACGCGCCGGACTCGCCGGAGAACGTACTGCTGGTGACCCACGGGCTGACCATGCGGCTGTTCTGCATGCGCTGGTTCCACTGGTCGGTGGCCGAATTCGAGTCACTGTCGAACCCGGGCAACGCGGAGACCAGGATCCTGCTGCGGGGAGCGGACGGCAGCTACACCCTGGACCGGCCTTTCGAGCGCTGGCGCCTCCCCGAGCCGTACGGCCGTACCGGATGACGCCGTACGGGACAGAGCCGCACCGCACAGAGCCGCGCCGATGGGGCCGCACCGGATAGAATGAGTGTGCGATGACCGTTGATTCCGTGCCCGGCCGGAGCCCCGGCCCGCGCTTCGAGCGCGCTCTCGCCAGCCTGCGGGGGCTGGCCGTGGGAGACGCCCTGGGCTCCCAGTTCTTCGTACCGTCCAACTATCCACTGCTGAAGCGGCGCGAGCTGCCGCCGGGCGACTGGCAGTGGACCGATGACACCGAGATGGGCGCGTCGGTCCTGGCGGTGCTGGCCGCGCACGGCCGTATCGATCAGGACGCGCTCGCGCACTCGTTCGCCGTGCGCCATGATTTCGACCGGGGATACGGTCCGGCCGTCAATCGGATGCTCCGGCTCATCCGGGAGGGGGGCGACTGGCGTGAACTCGCCGCCGGCCTCTTCGGCGGACAGGGCTCCTGGGGCAACGGCGCCGCGATGCGGATCGCGCCGCTCGGCGCCTGGTACGCGGACGACCCGGAACAGGCCACGCACCAGGCCGAGATCTCCGCGTACACCACCCACCAGCACCGCGAGGCCGTGGCCGGCGCGATGGCGGTCGCCGCCGCCGCTGCCCTGGCGGCCTCCCCGGCGGGGCCGCCCTCGCCCGGGGCGCTGCTCGACGGGGTCGTCGCGCTGGTGCCGCGCAGCGCGGTCGGCGCGGGGCTGCGCCGGGCCCGCGACATGCTGGACTACGCGGACGCCGGCACGGTCGCCGCGGTCCTCGGCAACGGCCGGCGCACCAGCGCCCACGACACCGTCCCCTTCGCCCTGTGGTCGGCCGCCCGCGCGCTCGACGACTACGAGCGGGGCTTCTGGACCACCGCCCAGGCGGGCGGGGACACCGACACGACCTGCGCGATCGCCGGGGGAGTGATCGCCGCGGGGCGCGCGGGGGCGCCGCCGGAGCACTGGTGGGCGCGAACGGAAGCGCTGCCCGCGTGGCTGCCCTCCGCGGCCTCCGACCGCTGAGCCGGATCCGGCCACCGCGGACAGGCCCGGGGGCACGGCCAGTTGGGCCCGGAGCGCCGCTCGCGGGCCGCCTGCGGCGCCCCCGGTCCCGCTCCGCGCGGGCCGGACGGTACCCGGTCTGTCGCAGCCGGTCCGGGCGGCGTAACCTGACTAGTGCCATGCCGTACGAAGCACCCACGCACACCGTCGAGCGCTCGCTGCGCGCCACCACCGACGCCAGGATCATCGCGGGCGTCGACGAGGTCGGACGCGGCGCGTGGGCCGGACCCGTCACGGTGTGCGCGGCCGTCACGGGACTGCGCAGACCGCCCGCCGGTCTCACCGACTCCAAGCTGATCAGCCCCAAACGCCGTACGGAGCTGGCCGGCGAGCTGGAGTCGTGGGTCACCTCGTACGCCCTCGGGGACTCCTCCCCGGAGGAGATCGACGCCCTCGGGATGACCGCGGCGCTCAGGCTCGCCGCCGTACGCGCCCTGGAGGCGCTGCCGGTACGGCCCGACGCGGTGATCCTCGACGGCAAGCACGACTATCTCGGAGGACCCTGGAAGGTGCGTACGGTCATCAAGGGCGACCAGTCCTGCGTCTCGGTGGCGGCCGCCTCGGTGCTCGCCAAGGTGCGCAGGGACGCCATGATGGCCGAACTGGGCGCGGAGTCCGAGCAGTACGCGCCCTTCGCCTTCGACGCCAACGCCGGCTACCCCTCGCCCGTGCACAGGGCGGCGCTGGAGGAGCGGGGTCCGACGGCGCACCACCGGCTCTCGTGGTCCTATCTCGACGCGCTGCCCCGATGGCGGCACCTCAAGAAGGTCCGGGTCTCCCCGGAGGCCGCAGCCATGGAAAGCGGGGGCCAACTCGGCTTCGACTTCTGAACGTCCGGCGCTCCGGGCCGCACCGCGGTCCGGAATGTTCGGTGCTCTTCTCACCCATGTGCCCTTCCGGCAGTGGGTATGGGTACGAATGTGCCCACCCGCCGATGCGTTTAGCACCGGTGTTTGATAGACATCCAGTCATGCCTCTCATCCCTCAGGAGCCTCAGATTCACGAGAGAGCCCAGGGTCCCAGCGCCGCGCCGGCCACCGGCCGTACCGCGCCGACCCCTCGTCCCGTACCCGGTCCGCGTCCCGTTCCCGGGCCGCGCTCCGCCGCGACGCCGCGTCCCGGACGTCCGGGTCCCCGTCCCGCGAGGCCCGCGCCGCCGGCGCAGCGCTCGCAGCCCGCCGGCCAGCCCGAGGCGCCCGGCACTTCCACCCCCAACTCCCCTTCCGTACCCCGGATCCAGCTCGTTCCGGCGCCGGTCGCGGGCGCGCTCGACGCCGCGGAAGAGGCGGTCGACCTGCTGCTCGACTCCGGTCGCGCGCCGGGCGACATCCTCGTGCTCACCACCGGCGAACAGCACCCGTGGGCCACCCACGAGCTGTCCTTCGGCGAAGCCGCGTACTGGGCCCAGCACGACGCGCGCGAAGACGTGTTCTTCGCCGACGCCGCCGCTGTCACCCGGGCGCGCCCCCGGCCCGTCGTGGTCGTCGTGGCGAACGGCGGTGGCGACGAGGCCGTCGCCCGGGTGCTGCCCCTGGCCCGGGAGCGGGCCGCCGCCCTGCTGATCGTGTGCGGCGACTCCGCGAAGATCAACCCCCTGCTCGGCGCGGGCGTCTGAGCCGTACGACATCGGGTGCGCCTCCGGTCGGGCGGAAGCGCACGTCGTACGGCCCGGTCGTGACCCGGCTGCCCGCTCCGGGGGCGGCCGGGCCGCCGTGCGTCAGCGTGCGGCCGTACGCCGGAGCGCTTCCATGGCTCCACCGCCGCCGCGCGGTGGTGCGGACGCGGGCTCGGCGGCGGTCTCCGCGAGAGCGGCGGGCGGCGACTCGGAGCTGGGCCGACGGCCGCCCCGGCCCTCGCCCAGCACCTGCCAGCCGCCGCGCGTCAGCGTGATGTACGCCCCGCAGCGCAGCCCGTGCAGGGTGCAGGCGTCCCGCAGCCCCCAGAGCCACGCCCCGTCCTCCTCCGTCCAGCGCGCGTCGCCCTCGCGGCAGTAGAGCAGCACGGCGGTGCGGACCGGCGTGCGACGGCGCAGATCGTGCGGAATGACACGGCGCAGATGGGCCAGGAGCGCGTTCCGGAACTCCCAGCCGTCCACCGGGACGGCACGGGGCACGAACGACGCGCTGGCGGCGAGCCGTTCCTCATGGTCGAGCACGGCCACGACAGCGGTCCCCGGCAGGGGCCGGTGCCGGCTGTGCAGGCCGCTGACGACCTCGCGGGGATCCCCGAGCAGCGGAATTCCCGCCGCCGCCCACTCGGCGGGTTCGAGCATCCTGGCGAGGCGGCTGACGGAAACGGCCGGGTTGTTCATGGAACCGGCTGCGGACGGAGCGAATCCGAAGGTCACGTTCCTCCCTTCGCATACGCGCCCACACTGCGGGCAGGGGCGGGTGGGCACGCGCCGCGGCACAGCCCTGGCGGATCGCGAACGGGCCGTGCGGGGGCAGTTCCAATTCTCACCGGCGCGGGGGCGCGCGGCAACGAGCAATTGGCGCCGCCGACCGGAATGCGGAGAAATGACGGCCATATCCCTGCCGTGATCCACCGCGAGCGGCCTGTCCGGTCAGGTCTGAACGGCGAGGACCAGCGGGAACACCCCCTGCGCACCGGCCCGGAGCAGCAGCCGCGCGGCCACCGCGAGCGTCCAGCCGGTGTCCGAGAGATCGTCGACGAGCAGGACGGGGCCGCCGGCGGACACCAGGGCGGCGGCCAGCTCGGGCGGCACCGCCAGCGTTTGGTGCAGCGCCCGGACCCGCTGCGCGCTGTTCGTACGGGAGGCTGCACCGTCGGCCGCGTCCGGCGTGGACGTGACCGTCCCGAGCAGGGGCATCCGGCCGGCCTCCGCGATACGGCTGCCGAGCGATCCGACGAGTCGGGGCCTGCCGTGCGAGGCGACGGTCACCACCCCGACGGGCCGGGGCGGCGCGTCGGGCGCGCCGGAGGCCCAACCGCCCGGCCCCTTCGCCCAGTCGGCGAGCACGCTCACCACCGCGCCCACCACCTCGTCGGACACCGGGCCGTCCGGGGCCCGCGGCGCGAGCAGCGGACGGAGCCGGTTGCCCCAGCCGATGTCGGACAGCCGGCCCAGCGCGCGCCCCGCGAAGGACTGCTCGCCCGGTGGAATACGGCCCTTGAGGTCCACGCCGACCGCCGCCAGCCCGGTCGGCCACATCTTCCGGGGCTCCACCTCGACCCCCGGCCTGCCCAGCTCGCCGCGCGCCGCGTCCAGGGCCGCGCCGGTCACCTTGTCCTCGAACCGCGCCCCCGCGCAGTTGTCGCACCGCCCGCAGGCGGTGGCCTCCTCGTCGTCCAGCTGCCGGCGCAGGAACTCCATCCGGCAGCCGGTCCCCGACGCGTAGTCCCGCATGGCCTGCTGCTCGGCCCCGCGCTGCCGCGACACCCAGGCGTACCGCTCGGTGTCGTACACCCAGGGCTCTCCCGTCGCCGTCCAGCCGCCCTTCATCCGCCGCACCGCGCCGTCCACGTCCAGCACCTTGAGCATCGTCTCCAGCCGGGTGCGCCGCAGCTCCACCAGCGGCTCCAGCGCGGGCAGCGACAGCGGCCGGTCGGAGCGTCCCAGGACATCGAGGGTGCGGCGCACCAGCTCCTCCGGAGGGAAGGCGACCGAGGCGAAGTACTGCCAGATCGCCTCGTCCTCCTTGCCGGGCAGCAGCAGCACCTCGGCGTGCGCCACCCCGCGGCCGGCCCGGCCCACCTGCTGGTAGTAGGCGATGGGCGAGGACGGCGAGCCGAGATGGACCACGAATCCGAGGTCGGGCTTGTCGAAGCCCATGCCGAGCGCGGAAGTCGCGACCAGTGCCTTGACCCGGTTGGCCAGCAGATCCTCCTCCGCCTGCTGGCGCTCCGCGTTCTCCGTACGGCCCGTGTACGAGGCGACGGTGTGCCCGCACTGACGCAGGAACGCGGTGACCTCCTCGGCGGCCGCCACCGTGAGGGTGTAGATGATTCCCGACCCGGGCAGCTCGCTCAGATGGTCGGCCAGCCAGGCCAGCCGGTGCGCCGCGTCCGGCAGCCGGAGCACATGCAGACTGAGGCTCTCCCGGTCCAGCGGCCCGCGCAGCACCAGCGCGTCCGTCCCCGCGCCCGTCCCCAGCTGCTCGGCTACATCGGCCGTCACCCGGGAGTTCGCCGTGGCCGTCGTGGCGAGGACCGGCACTCCGGACGGCAGCTCCGCGAGCATGGTCCGCAGCCGCCGGTAGTCGGGCCGGAAATCGTGGCCCCAGTCGGAGATGCAGTGCGCCTCGTCCACCACCAGCAGACCGGTCGCCGCGGCGAGCCGGGGCAGCACCTGGTCGCGGAAGTCCGGATTGTTCAGCCGTTCGGGGCTGACCAGCAGAACATCGACCTCGCCGCCGGCCACCTCCGCCTGGATGGTGTCCCACTCCTCCGCGTTCGACGAATTGATCGTCCTGGCCCGGATCCCGGCCCGTGCGGCGGCCTCCACCTGATTGCGCATCAGCGCGAGCAGCGGGGAGACGATCACGGTCGGACCCGCGCCGGCCGCCCGCAGCAGGGATGTCGCGACGAAGTAGACCGCCGACTTCCCCCAGCCGGTGCGCTGGACGACCAGCGCCCGGCGCTTGTCGGCGACGAGCGCCTCGATGGCCCGCCACTGGTCCTCACGCAGCCGGGCGGTGCCGTCGGCACTCCCGACGAGGCGGGCGAGTACGGAGTCGGCCGAGGCCCGGAGAGCTGCGCGGTCTGGGTTGGTCATGCCCCCATGCAACCCGATGGCCCGGACAAACCGCGAATGCGTGCGACACCCTGTGGATAACTTTATCCACAGGGGTCGCGGGATACGGCCGTCCCGCGAGACCGTCGAGCCATGAACACGCACAAGCACCACGAACCGACCGGATCCGCCGACGAGCAGCGCATCACCCTGCGCAGCCCCTCCGAACTCGCGGACGCCCTGCCGTACGTGCTCGGCTTCCACCCCGACGACTCGGTCGTCATGGTCGCGCTCCACGGCGAGCGGGGACGCTTCGGCGGGCGGCTCAGGCTCGGCATCCCGCGCTCGCCGCAGGAGTGGCCGCCGGTGGCCGAGCAGCTCGCCGACTGCCTGATCGACGGCAGCGAGCGGCGCGGCTCCCGGCCCGACGGCGTGGTCGCCTTTCTCTGCCAGGACCCGGCGGAGGGGGAGACCGGCCGGCAGGTGATGGAGCGCCTCCGCCCTTTCGCGCAGCGGCTGCGGACCGCCTGCGGACGTCTCGACGTGCCCGTGCACGAGGTGCTCTGCATCTCCGGCGGGCGCTTCTGGTCCTACTGCTGCCCCGACACCCGCTGCTGCCCGCCCGAGGGCACCGGGCTGGCTCTGCCGGGCACCTCGGTGATGGCCGCGGCCGCCACCTACGCGGGGGTCCAGGTCCGGGGATCGCTGCGCGAGATGGAGGCCCGTCTGGAACCCTGGCGCACCCCGGCCGCCGAGGAACAGGAACGCGCGCTCGACGACGCGGGCACCGCGCTCGTCCCCAGGATCCTGACCGGCGGGAGCCGGGAGAAGGTCGGCGCGGAGACCCTGAAGCTGGCCCGGGACCTGAGGGACAGGCTGGCCCGGGCGGAGCGGCCCCGGGGCGCGGCGCCCGCCCGGCAGGACGCCGAGGACGACCGGCTGATCGGCAACGAGGAGGCGGCGGCCGTGATTCTCGGCCTCCAGGACCGGGAGACCCGGGACCGTGCCGCCGAGTGGATGGAAGGCGCGGAGGCCGCGCCCGCGCTGCGGCTCTGGCGCGCGCTCTCCCGGCGCTGCGTCGGCTCGTACGCCGAACACGCGGCGGCCCCGCTGGCCCTGGCGGGCTGGGTCGCCTGGTCCACCGGCGACGAGCCCGGCGCCCGGGTCGCCCTCGGGCTCGCCCTGCGGCTCGACCCGAAGTATGTCTTCGCCCAACTCCTGCACCAGGCGTGCAACGAGGGGCTGGACCCGGAGGCGCTGCGCCACTGTCTGCGGGAGGAACGCGTCAGCCGCGGGCCGGCCGGCACCCGCGGGCCCGGCGGGCGGGCCGGGCGGGCAGGACGCGTGGTGGGGCGTCCGGCCGCGGGGACGCGGCGGCCGAAGTCCCCGCGGGTCCTGCCGCGGACAGGACCCCGGGCCGGTGCGCGGACGGGCCGGGACCGCGCGGGACGGAGCGGACAGCGCGGAAGCAGGACCGGGCGATGACCGCCGGGGCGAGCGGGCGGGCCGCACCGGCGGACACCCCGGCGGCGCATCCGTACGGACCCGGGCGCGGTCCCGGGTCCGGGCCCGGGTGACGGGCCCCGGAGAGGCGGGTGTGCGGATGGCCGAGAAGCACCGGACGAGGTTGCGCGAAGGAGTGTTTATCGTCAGGGAGACGACTATGATCGGCGCATGCCCCCCTACGACCCGTCGGCCTTTCCTGCGTTCGCTGTCACCGTCGATCTGGTCGTGCTCACCGTGCGCCGCCACGCGCTCTGCGCGCTGGTCGTGCGGCGCGGAGAGCCGCCCTTCCAGGGCCGGTGGGCACTGCCCGGCGGATTCGTCCGGGGTGACGAGGACCTCGCCGCGGCGGCGGCGCGTGAGCTGTCCGAGGAGACCGGGCTCTGCGCGCACGACCCGGTGTCCCCGGCGCCGGGGAACGCGGCCCATCTCGAACAGCTCGCCACCTACGGGGACCCCGGGCGGGACCCCAGGATGCGGGTGGTCAGCGTCGCCCATCTGGCGCTGTCCCCCGACCTTCCGGCGCCCCGGGCCGGGGGAGACGCCAACAGCGCGCGCTGGGCCCCGGTCGACGCCCTGCTCGGCCAGGAGGGCGGGTTCGCCCGGGAGGACGAGCAGCCCGCACCGCTCGCCTTCGACCACGCGCGGATCCTGGCGGACGGAGTGGAGCGCGCCCGGTCCAAAATCGAATACTCCTCGCTGGCCACGGCGTTCTGCCCGTCCGAGTTCACCGTCGGCGAGCTGCGCCGGGTGTACGAGGCGGTGTGGGGGGTGGCGCTCGACCCCCGTAACTTCCACCGCAAGGTGACGGGCACACCGGGCTTCCTGGTCCCGTCGGGCGGCACCACCACCCGGCAGGGCGGCCGGCCCGCCCAGTTGTTCCGGGCCGGCGGGGCGACCGTGCTCAACCCGCCGATGCTGCGCCCCGAGGTCTGAGCCCCGAAGTCCCGGGGCCCGGCCGGGGCTTCGGGGTCCGGGGGCGCCGGATCGGGGCGCGGGCCGGACACCCGGCGCATGCCCTACGTCGCAAGTCGGACATATAGCGTTATCTTGCTGGGGTATCCGCTCCGCAGCCGAGCGGTCTCACCTCTTCCGCGAGAGAAGCGATGCTCCAGGCCATCGGACTGACCAGTGCCCCCCGTCGAGACCTCACCCCCGCCGTGGACGATCTGACCTTCGAGGCCCCGCCGGGCTCCGTCACCGCGCTGCTCGGTGCCCCCGGAGCCGGAAAGACCACGGCGCTCCGGCTGATGCTCGCACTCGAACCGGGGCGCGGCGTCACCTACTTCCGGGGCAGGCCGCTCCACCGCATCGGCCACCCGGCCCGGGAGATCGGGGTGCTCCTCGGCGATGTGCCGGGTCATCCCGCGCGTACCGCCAGGGGGCAGCTCAGGATGGTCTGCGCCGCCGCGGGCGTGCCCGCCTCGCGCGCCGACGAACTCCTCGACGTCGTCGGTCTCGGCGCGCTGCGCGACGAGCGTCTCGGCTCGCTCTCGCTCGGCATGGACCGCAGGCTCGGGCTCGCCTCCGCGCTGCTGGGCGACCCGCACACCCTGCTGCTGGACGCGCCCTCGGCGGGTCTCTCGCCCCGCGAGAACAGCTGGCTGCACGGACTGCTGCGCGCCCACGCGGGACACGGCGGCACCGTGCTCTACACCACCAGCGACCCCAAGGAGGCGGCCAGGACCGCCGACCGGGTCGTCACCGTCGACGGGGGCCGGCTCGTCGCCGACCAGGACGCGGCCTCCTTCGCCCGCACCCGGCTGCGGCCCCGGGTCGCCGTCACGACGCCGCACGCCGCACGCCTGGCGGACGCGCTCAACCGCGAGGCCCGCGCGGGCCGGCGCTCCGTCGAGGTGGTCGCGGAGGAGGGCGCGGGCAGTCTGCTCACCGTCTACGGCAGCAGCTGCCCGGAGGTCGGCGAGACCGCGTTCCGGCACGGCGTGCTGGTCCATCGGCTCGCCGACGAGATCGGCGACACCGGGCCCGTCGCCGCCCCTTCCGCCATGCCCGCACCCGCTGCCGCCGGTGCTCCCGCCGTCCCCCGTCCCGTCGGCGGCGGGACGGTTTCGCTGCCGCCCTTGTCCGCGCGTCCGGTCCGCAGCCCGCTCCGGCCGGTGCGCTACGAACTCCGCCGTATGTGCGGGGTGCGGTCCGCGCCGCTGATCGCCGCCGCCGTCCTCGTCGCGTCCGTCGCCCTAGCCGTACCCCTCGCCCGGACCGGAGGCACCCCGCTGCCCGGGCTGCTGGCGGCCTGGCCCGCGCTCCTGCCGCTGCCCCCCGCGGCCCTCGGCGCCGGACTGCTCGGCGCGCTCTCCTTCGGCGACGAGTACCGCTACCCGGCGCTCGCCGGGGCGCGCGGCACCGTGCCGCGTCGCCTCGGCCTGCTGGTCGCCAAGCTCGCCGTGACGGGGGTCGCGGCCCTGCTGCTCGCCGCCCTGTCGGTGGTGGCCGACGCCGGGGCGCTGCGGCTCGTGTACGGCGCCGCCGCCGTGCCCGTACCCGGCAACTGGCCCGTACTGAGCGCCGGTTGGGCCGGGCTGGCCGTCGGCTGCGCCTGGGCGGGGCTGCTGGGCGCCGGGATCTTCCGCGTCACCATCGCCGGAATGGCCGCCGTCGTCGCCGTACCGACCCTGGTCGGTCCCCTCGTACAGAAGGCGCTCACCGGACCGTCCGTGCGTTCGGTCGTCGGACTCCCGGGCAGGCTGCGGGAGCTGGCCTGGCCCGCGTGGCCGCACCGGATCGACCACTGGCTGACGGCCGCGGCCGGACTCGTCGCCCAGCCGGTCGCGGCGGCGCTCGCGCTGTCGCTGTCCGTCCTGCTCTGCGCGTATCTGCTCACCGGCCTTCGCCGGAGGGCCCGTTGGTGACCGCCGGGCGACCGGACGGTACGGAGGTGTCCGCAACTACCCCGATAACGCCCGCTTCTTTCCGATAAGGCGTCAATCGAGGGGTGGGTGCCGATCACCCTTTCGTGTGCTTTTCACCAAAGACCTCAAGGCTCGTGGAATCAGCGCCGACAAAGGATGCGTGAGTACCCTTGCGCACACCATGATGACCGCCGCCCGCTCCGTCGAGTCCGGCCTCGCCGACCCGGGCGGAATCGACCGCTACCCCTATGCGGAGGCGCCCGGCGCCGACCGCGTGCCCGCCCCTGTCTGGGACGGCGCCGACACCGATCTGGGCCGGGTGGGACGCCGTACGGCGAGCAGCCGCGGACGCGGGCTGCACGGCCAACTCGTCCAGCAGCTGGGGCAGATGATCGTCTCCGGCGACCTGGGCGCCGACCGGCCGCTCGTACCGGAGGAGATCGGACAGCGTTTCGAGGTCTCCCGCACGGTGGTGCGGGAGTCGCTGCGCGTCCTTGAGGCCAAGGGGCTCGTGAGCGCCAGGCCCAATGTCGGCACCCGGGTCCGGCCCGTCAGTGACTGGAATCTGCTCGACCCGGACATCATCGAATGGCGCGCCTTCGGACCGCAGCGCGACGACCAGCGCCGCGAGCTGAGCGAGCTGCGCTGGACGATCGAGCCCCTCGCCGCGCGGCTGGCGGCCGGCCACGGCAGGGCGGACGTCCAGCAGCGGCTCGTCGACATGGTCGGGATCATGGGGCACGCCCTCGCCCAGGGCGACGCGATCACCTTCTCGCGGGCGGACGCCGAATACCACTCCCTGCTGATCCAGCTCGCCGGCAACCGGATGCTCGAACACCTCTCGGGCATCGTCTCGGCCGCCCTTCAGGTCTCCGGCGGCCCGATCGCCGGATGCGACCGCCCGACCGAGGCGTCGCTCGGCCACCATGTGCGGATCTCGGACGCGCTGGGCGCGGGCGACGGGGCCGCCGCGGAGTCGGCCATGCGTCAGTTGCTGACCGTCCAGCCGGAAGTGGAGCGCGTCGTTCCGGCGCCGCGCGAGCACTGAGCGCCTCCGCCCCGGGCCGGGGCGGGGCGTACGGGGAGGTACGCATCGTGTGTCGCCGGATCCCGGGGGTCCGGCGATGCGATCGTGATGCCTTACATCCCGCTTCTGGTCGCTTGTCGCAAATGGGGTGTGACTCGGGCCACGCGGATTGGGCGTAACACTCCTGGAGACAGTGCGATGACCTAAGAGGTGACAGCCGAGGAAGGAATACGCCCGCCACATGTGGCGCTGTATTCAGCTCCGAGGTCCAGCCCGCGCCGTCGGCACATCCCCAGCCGACGGTCGTCGGCTCCGGCCCGATCATGGGCGGGGCCGGAAGCCGTTTCCATCGTTCCGAGAGGTTGTTCGTGTCGGCCAGCACATCCCGTACCCTCCCGCCGGAGATCGCCGAGTCCGTGTCTGTGATGGCGCTCATCGAGCGAGGAAAGGCTGATGGGCAGATCGCCGGCGATGACGTGCGTCGCGCCTTCGAGGCCGACCAGATTCCGCCAACCCAGTGGAAGAACGTTCTGCGCAGCCTCAACCAGATCCTCGAGGAAGAGGGTGTGACGCTGATGGTCAGTGCCGCGGAGTCGCCGAAGCGCACCCGCAAGAGCGTCGCAGCGAAGAGCCCGGTCAAGCGCACCGCCACCAAGACCGTCGCGGCCAAGACGACCACGACGAGGACCGTCGCGGCCGCCACCACCGCCTCGGCCGCCGAGACCGCGGAGGCCGGCGACGCCGCGCCCCCCGCCAAGAAGGCCGCCGCGAAGAAGACCGTGGCCAAGAAGGCGACGGTCAAGAAGACCGCGGCCAAGAAGACCACAGCGAAGAAGACCACCGGCAAGAAGGACGCCGACGAGGTCGACGGCGAAGAGCCGACCGAGGAGCTCCAGGCCGGCAAGGGCGAGGAGGAGGAGACCGAGGGCGAGAACAAGGGCTTCGTCCTCTCCGACGACGACGAGGACGACGCGCCCGCTCAGCAGGTCGCCGTCGCCGGTGCCACCGCCGACCCGGTCAAGGACTACCTCAAGCAGATCGGCAAGGTCCCGCTCCTCAACGCGGAGCAGGAGGTCGAGCTGGCCAAGCGCATCGAGGCCGGTCTCTTCGCCGAGGACAAGCTCGCCAACTCCGACAAGCTGGCCCCCAAGCTCAAACGCGAGCTGGAGATCATCGCCGAGGACGGCCGGCGCGCCAAGAACCACCTGCTGGAGGCCAACCTCCGGCTCGTGGTCTCGCTGGCCAAGCGCTACACGGGCCGCGGCATGCTCTTCCTGGACCTGATCCAGGAGGGCAACCTCGGTCTGATCCGCGCGGTCGAGAAGTTCGACTACACCAAGGGCTACAAGTTCTCCACGTACGCCACCTGGTGGATCCGGCAGGCGATCACCCGCGCCATGGCCGACCAGGCCCGCACCATCCGTATCCCGGTGCACATGGTCGAGGTCATCAACAAGCTCGCCCGTGTGCAGCGCCAGATGCTCCAGGACCTGGGCCGCGAGCCCACCCCGGAGGAGCTGGCCAAGGAACTCGACATGACCCCCGAGAAGGTCATCGAGGTCCAGAAGTACGGCCGCGAGCCGATCTCGCTGCACACTCCGCTCGGTGAGGACGGGGACAGCGAGTTCGGTGACCTCATCGAGGACTCCGAGGCGGTCGTCCCGGCCGACGCCGTGAGCTTCACGCTCCTCCAGGAGCAGCTGCACTCGGTGCTCGACACGCTGTCCGAGCGTGAGGCGGGCGTGGTCTCCATGCGCTTCGGTCTCACCGACGGCCAGCCCAAGACGCTGGACGAGATCGGCAAGGTCTACGGAGTGACGCGCGAGCGCATTCGTCAGATCGAGTCGAAGACCATGTCGAAGCTGCGCCACCCGTCGCGGTCCCAGGTGCTGCGCGACTACCTGGACTGATCACTCCTGGACTGATCGAGGGGGGCGCGCGAAGCGCTCGCCGAAGACCCGGACGCCTCCTGGCTCCGGGTCTTCGCGTTGCGCGCCGGGGTGCGGGACGCGACCGGTTGAATGACTCTGGGTAGGTCATTGCCCACCGGAGAGTCAGGAGCCCGAATGCGTCGTTCCCTTGCCCGAGTGCTGTCCGCGGGGGTGGTCATGGCCGCGGCGGGTGCCGCGCTGCCGCTCGCCACCGCCGGACCGGCTGCCGCCGATCGGGTGGTGATCGGCGGCCGGCCGGTGAAGGCGGCCGACAGCCCCTGGGTCGTGGCCGTGTCGAGCCGTGAGCGGTTCGGCACCTCGCGGGCGGGCCAGTTCTGCGGAGGCGTGGTGGTGGCGCCGACGAAAGTGCTCACCGCGGCCCACTGCATGGGCGTGGACGCCCTCGGGGTACGCCCGGAGGAGATGCGGGACCTGAGGGTCATCGCGGGCCGCGAGCGGCTGCGTGGCAGTGGCGGGCGGGAGGTGGCGGTCCGCTCCGTCTTCGTCGATCCGGCGTACGAGCCGGGGCGCGGCGGGCCGGATCTGGCGGTGCTCACCCTGGCCGGACCGCTGCCCGAGACATACGCGATCCAGCCCGCGGAGCCCGGTGATCCGGCCGCGGCGCCCGGCACGGCGGCGGCCGTCTACGGCTGGGGCGACACCTCGGGGGACGGCGACTATGCCACGGTGCTGCGCTCCGCGTCCGTCACGGTGCTGCCGGACGCGAACTGTGAGCGGGCGTATCCGGGCGGTGTCGGGGACCGCTATGAATCGGCCACCATGCTCTGCGCGGGCGATACGGCGGGCGGGCACGACGCGTGCCAGGGGGACAGCGGTGGGCCGCTGGTGGCCCAGGGGCGGCTCATCGGGCTGGTGTCCTGGGGGAGCGGCTGCGGGCGGGCCGACAGTCCGGGTGTCTACACCCGTGTGACCACGGGGGCGCGGCCGATCGCCGACGCGGTCGGGGCGCGCGTACCGAGGTGAGCGCGCCCGGAGCGTGGCTCCGGAGCGGGGCCGCTCCGGGTGCGGGCCGGGGCCCGCGATGACGAGAACGGGCGGCCACCCCGCGGTGCGGGGTTGGTCGCCCGTCGGTCGGTACAGGACCGGCCCTTGGCTCGTCGTGGATGCGAGGTGTCAGCGTTCCTCTTCACCGCCGCCGGCCGGTACGGCCGTCAGTCGGTCGGTCTCATCCTGTATTTCCGCGGCGATCTTCTTGAGTTCCGGCTCGAACTTGCGACCGTGGTGGGCGCAGAAGAGCAGTTCGCCACCGCTGGACAGGAGGACGCGCAGATATGCCTGGGCGCCGCACCGGTCGCAGCGGTCAGCCGCGGTCAGCGGGCTCGCGGGGGTCAGAACAGTAGTCACGTCGCCTCTTCTCTAGCTCGACGAGCTGTCGTACCAGGGTCAACATCCAACCAGGCCGAAAACGTTCCCGCTCGCGGCTTTTCCTCGAAACTTTCTTCCGTGGTGGCCGGGTGATGACGGTTGGCGGCGAATGGGCCGTATTGCTCCGCTGGGCTTCGCGCTACGGGTTTCGCATTTTGACGTCGCTTGCGTTGCTTGTTCGGGGGTGCCCTCGTCCGGCTGGCTTGCCGTTTGTTGATGAGGACGTGCCCGGAGCCTAAATGGTTCATGCCTGGAAGGGAACGTGATGTGTGCTTCACTCCAACGAAGGATCGAACACCTATGCGACGTTGGACTAGCATAAGAAGGCGACGAGGGTGGCGTGACAACGGCTCTACCAGGCATCTGTACCCTCTGACCGGTGACAGACGCCGGGCCTTTACCCCACGGGGCCACATCTCAAATTCAGCGAGGAGCGAACCGCGTGACCGCCGATACGTCCGTGCCGTCCACAGCGCTGCTGACAGCAGACCGTGACGGCTCCAACTACACCGCGCGGCACCTGCTCGTCCTTGAGGGGCTCGAAGCGGTCCGCAAGCGCCCCGGAATGTACATCGGCTCGACCGACAGTCGCGGCCTGATGCACTGCCTCTGGGAAATCATCGACAACTCCGTCGACGAGGCCCTGGGCGGCTACTGCGACCACATCGACGTCACCCTCCACGAGGACGGCTCCGTCGAGGTCAAGGACAACGGCCGGGGCATCCCCGTCGACGTCGAGCCCAAGACGGGTCTCTCCGGCGTCGAGGTCGTGATGACCAAGCTGCACGCCGGCGGAAAGTTCGGCGGCGGCTCGTACGCCGCGTCGGGCGGTCTGCACGGCGTGGGCGCCTCCGTGGTCAACGCGCTCTCCGCCCGGCTGGACGTCGAGGTGGACCGCAACAGCTCCACCCACGCCATCAGCTTCCGGCGCGGTGTGCCCGGAATGTTCACCGAGCAGGGCCCCGACAGCCCCTTCGACCCGGCGAACGGACTGCGCAAGGCCAAGCGCGTGCCCAAGACCCGCACCGGCACCCGGGTGCGCTACTGGGCCGACCGGCAGATCTTCCTCAAGGACGCCAGGCTCTCCCTGGAGACGCTCCACCAGCGCGCCCGCCAGACCGCCTTCCTGGTCCCCGGACTGACCATCGTCGTCAGGGACCAGCGCGCGGCCGGCGAGAACGAGAGCGGCGGCGCGGCCGAGGAGACCTTCCGCTTCGACGGCGGCATCAGCGAGTTCTGCGAGTACCTGGCGCAGGACAAGGCCGTCTGCGACGTGCTGCGGCTGACCGGCCAGGGCACCTTCAAGGAGACCGTGCCGGTCCTCGACGACCGGGGGCACATGACGCCCACCGAGGTCACCCGCGAGCTGGGCGTCGATGTCGCCCTGCGCTGGGGCACCGGGTACGAGACCGCGGTCAAGTCGTTCGTGAACATCATCGCCACCCCCAAGGGCGGCACCCATGTGAGCGGATTCGAGCGGTCCCTGACCAGAACGGTCAACGAGGTGCTGCGCTCGGCCAAGATGCTGCGCGTCGCCGAGGACGACATCGTCAAGGACGACGCCCTGGAAGGGCTCACCGCCGTGGTCACGGTACGGCTCGCCGAGCCGCAGTTCGAGGGCCAGACCAAGGAAGTCCTCGGCACGTCGGCGGCCAACCGGATCGTCTCCAACGTCATCGCCAAGGAACTCAAGGCGTTCCTGACCTCGACGAAGCGCGATGCCAAGGCGCAGGCCCGCGCCGTGCTGGAGAAGGCCGTCGCGGCCGCCCGTACCCGGATCGCGGCCCGCCAGCACAAGGACGCGCAGCGCAGGAAGACGGCGCTGGAGACCTCCTCGCTGCCCGCCAAGCTCGCCGACTGCCGCAGCGACGACGTGGAGCGCAGCGAACTGTTCATCGTGGAGGGCGACTCCGCGCTCGGCACGGCCAAGCTCGCCCGGAACAGCGAGTTCCAGGCCCTGCTGCCCATCCGCGGCAAGATCCTCAACGTCCAGAAGTCGTCCGTGACGGACATGCTCAAGAACGCCGAGTGCGGCGCGATCATCCAGGTCATAGGGGCCGGTTCCGGCCGGACGTTCGATCTCGACGCGGCCCGTTACGGCAAGATCGTGCTCCTGGTCGACGCCGATGTGGACGGCGCGCACATCCGCTGTCTGCTGCTGACGCTCTTCCAGCGCTACATGCGGCCCATGGTCGCGGCGGGCCGGGTCTTCGCGGCCGTACCGCCGCTGCACCGGATCGAGCTGGTGCAGCCCAAGAAGGGCCAGGACAAGTACGTGTACACGTACTCGGACAACGAGCTGCGCCAGACCCTGCTCCAGTTCCAGCGCAAGAACGTCCGCTTCAAGGACTCCATCCAGCGCTACAAGGGCCTGGGCGAGATGGACGCCGACCAGCTCGCGGAGACCACCATGGACCCGCGCTTCCGCACGCTGCGGCGGATCAACATCGGGGACCTGGAGTCGTCCGAGCAGGTCTTCGACCTGCTGATGGGCAACGAGGTGGCGCCGCGCAAGGAGTTCATCACCAGCTCGGCGGCGACGCTCGACCGCTCGCGCATCGACGCCTGAGACCGCTTCTTGCGACACGGCCTCCACCCATGGGTGGAGGCCGTTGTTCCACCCCCGGTCAACCCCCGCGCCGATGCTCTGACCTGGGTCTTCTCCGTAACGTCGAAGTCGTCGAACTTCTCGTTCCCGGAGGCTTCCCATGTCACTCGTCAACCTGCTGACGATCGTCGCCGTCGTCGCGTGGGTCGTGACCCGTCAGCTCAAGGCCCAGCAGATCACGGCCGACGGCCGGAAGTGGCTGGTGCTGCCCGTCGTCCTGGCGGTCTTCGCCCTGCGCGAGCCCCGGCTCCTCGACCCGCACCACCCGGCGCTCGCCGCGCTGCTGATCGGCGTCGAGCTGCTGGTGGGGGCGCTCATGGGGCTGGGCTGGGCCTGGACCAGCCGGGTCTGGGCGGGCCAGGACGGCACGACGGTGTGGTCCAAGGGCACGAAGGCGACCGCGGCGGTCTGGGGCGTGGGTATCGCGGTCCGGCTCGGGCTGCTGGGCGTCGGCGCGCTGCTCGGCGTCCACCAGGGCAGCGGGGCCCTGCTGCTCGCCTTCGCCGCCACCCTGCTGGTCCGCGGCGGTGTGCTGGTGTGGCGGGCGCGCGGCGTCCGGCTCCCGGCCGGCCCGCGCGCGTCGTACGGTGACCAGGTGGCCGCCTCGCCGTGGAAGGACCGTGTGTGACGCCCCAGCCCTGGACGAACTGGCCCTCGCGGGAGGCCCTCTTCCGCGTGGGTCTGACCGACGCCAGAAGGCGGCTGGGCCGTCTCGTACGGCTGCTGGTCTGCGGCGCGCTGCTGTGGTCGACTTTCAGCCAGCGGCATGTCTCCGGCTGGGGCGTCGTCGCCGCCGCGGCCGGGGTCCTCGCGGTCGGCGTCTGCGCCTGGGCGTTCTACCGCACCACGCTGAGCCACCGGCTGTGGGCCTCGGTGGCGCTGCTCGTCCTGCTGCTGGGCGCGGCCTTCGGGGCGGACCGGGCGGGGTTCGGGACCGCCGCCGTCGTGCTGTGGTGCGCTTGCACAGTCACCTGTATCCAGCGGCTGCCGCTGTTCGTCGCGCTGCCCACCGCGCTCATCGCGTTCGCCGGGTACACGGTCATGACCGGCGACGACCTGCTGTCCGCGCTGATCACCACGGCGGGGCTCTGCCTCGGCGGCTATGTCCTGCGGCTGGACGCCGACTCGCGCAGCACCGCCCACCGGCTGCTGGCGCAGGAGCGCGCCGCCCGCGCGGCCGAGACGCAGTCCGCCGCGCTCGCGGAGCGGGCCAGGATCGCCCGGGACATCCATGACGTGCTGGCCCACAGCCTCTCCGCGCAGCTCGTCCATCTGGAGGCGGCCCGGCTGCGGATCGAGCGGGAGCCGCACGGCCCGTTCCGCGACCAGATCCTGGAGCGGGTCGTCGCGGCGCGCTCCATGGCGCGCGAAGGGCTCGCCGAGACCCGCCAGGCGCTCTCCGCGCTGCGCGGCGAGATGGCGCCCCTTGAGGACTTCCTCCGCGAAGCGGCCGCCGTGGACGGCGCGGAGGTGGCGGTCGACGGGGTGCCGCGCCCGCTGCCCGCCGAGGTCTCGCAGACCGTGCGCCGGGTCGCGCAGGAGGCGCTCACCAACGTACGGAAGCACGCCCCCGGCGCCCGGGTGTGGATCCGGCTCGCGTACGGCGCGGACGAGGTCACCCTGGTCGTACGGGACTCCGGCGGCCGTGCGACCGGACCGGCCGGTCTGCCGGGCTCCGGCTCCGGGTACGGTCTGCTGGGAATGCGGGAGCGCGCCGAACTGCTCGGCGGCGCTCTGGAGGCGGGCCCGGCGACGGCAGGGGCCGGGGACGGTCCCGGGGGCTCCGGCGAGAAAGGTTTCAGCGTGCGGCTGCGAGTGCCCGTATGACGGCCCGGGTGGTCGTGGCCGACGACCAGGCGGTGGTGCGCGAGGGCATCGTGATGCTGCTCGGCCTGCTGCCGGGCATCGAGGTGGTCGGCGCGGCCGGGGACGGCGAGGAGGCCGTCGCGCTGGTGGCCGGACTCGCGCCCGATGTCGTCCTGATGGACCTGCGGATGCCCCGCTGCGACGGTGTGGAGGCCACCCGGCGGATCCGCCGTGACCATCCGGGCACCCAGGTCGTCGTGCTCACGACCTACGCCGATGACGACTCGCTCTTTGCCGCCCTCCAGGCCGGGGCGCGCGGCTATCTCACCAAGGACGCCCAGGGCGAGGAGATCGTCCGGGCCATCGAGGACGTGATGGCCGGTCAGGCGGGGCTCGCCCCCGCCGTCCAGCGCAGACTGCTGGAACGGGTCACCGCCCCGCCCGGCCGGACCGCCCCCGCCGAACTGCCCGACGGGCTCACCGCGCGGGAGGCCGAGGTGCTCTCCCTGGTCGCCGAGGGGCTCTCGAACAAGGAGATCGCACAGCAGCTGCACATCGGGGCGGCCACGGTGAAGACCCACATCAACAACCTCTTCGCCAAGACCGGGGTACGCGACCGCGCGCAGGCCGTCCGCTACGCCTATCAGCGCGGCCTGATCCCACCACCTGGGACATCTATCACCTGAAGAGGTGAAATCGGTGGCGAAGAGGAGCCAAGGCTCCACCCCCGCCGCTTTCCTTGCAACGCGGCCGGAACGGTTCGCTGACAAGGAGAGTTGACCGGTGGAGAAGCAGGAAGGGCGCGCCGCCTCAGCGGTGCGGCTCGACGACCCGTGGTATGACGCACTGGCCTCGGACTGGGGCGAACCGGACGGTACGGGCGGTACGGGCGGCGGTACGGGCGCGCCCCTGGCGGCCGGAGGCGCCGGTACGGGCACGGGCACCGGCACCGGCACCGGCGCCCCGAGCGCCTCGGACATCTACCGGGAGGTCCAGCGCAGCGCCGCCTTCCAGGAGGTACGCGGCCGGTACCGCAGGTTCGTCGTCCCCGCCTCGCTCGCCTTCCTCACCTGGTACCTCGCGTATGTCGTGGCCGCGACGACCGCGCCCGGGCTGATGGCGAGACCGGTGGCGGGCGCGGTGAACGTGGCGATGCTGGCCGGTCTCGGTCAGTTCCTCTCCACCTTTCTGCTGACCTGGGCCTACGTACGCCATGCCCGGCTGCACCGGGACCGCGCGGCGCTGGAACTGCGCTGGGCCGTGTTCGACCAGGAGCGCACAAATCAGGACCGTACGCAGCGGGAGCGCACGCACCAGGACCGTACGCACCACGACCGGACCTCTGGGGAGGCCGGCCGATGAGGGGCGACCACCAGACCCTGGCGCTGGTGCTCTTCAGCGCGTTCATCGCGGTCACCCTGGCCATCACCACCTGGGTGAGCCGCAACCGGCACGGCTCCGCCGAGGAGTTCTACGCCGGCGGCCGGCTGTTCTCGCCCATGGAGAACGGCTTCGCGATAGCCGGTGACTACATGTCCGCGGCCTCCTTCCTCGGCATCTCGGGCGTGATCGCCCTCTTCGGCTACGACGGCATGCTCTACTCCGTCGGATTCCTCGTCGCCTGGCTGGTCGTCCTGCTCCTCGTCGCCGAACTCGTCCGCAACTGCGGCCGTTTCACCCTCGCCGACGTGATCGCGGCCAGGATGCGCGAACGCCCCGTCCGGATCGCCGCCGGTACCTCCTCGGTCACCGTCTCCGTGCTCTATCTGGTGGCCCAGATGGTCGGCGCGGGCACGCTGGTGGCGCTGCTGCTCGGCTCCACGAGCGCGGCGGCCCGCGCCTGGACCGTGATCGGCGTGGGCGCGCTGATGGTCGTGTATGTCTCGTTCGGCGGAATGCGCGCCACGACCTGGATCCAGATCGTCAAGGCCGTCCTGCTGATGGCCGGGACGCTCACCCTGACCGCCATGGTCCTGATCCGGTTCCACGGCGACCTCAACGCGCTGCTCAACAGCGCCGTCGCGCACAGCGGCCACGGGCGGGAGTTCCTCGCGCCCGGGCTGAAGTACGGCGGCGGCTGGACCGCGCGCCTCGACTTCATCAGCCTCGGACTGGCCCTGGTCCTGGGCACGGCCGGACTGCCGCACATCCTCTCGCGCTTCTACACCGTGCCCACCGCGCGGGCCGCCCGCCGCTCGGTCGTCTGGTCCATCGGGCTCATCGGCGGCTTCTACCTGATGACGATCGTGCTCGGCTTCGGCGCGGCGGCGCTGGTGGGCTCCGACGCCGTACGCGCCTCCAACCCGGCCGGGAACACCGCCCTGCCGCTGCTCGCCCTCGAACTCGGCGGCGGCGCGGGCTCGACCGGCGGCACGGTGCTGTTCGCGGTGGTCGCGGCGATCGCCTTCGCCACCATCCTCGCCGTCGTCGCGGGCATCACGCTCGCCTCCTCGGCCTCCGTCGCCCACGATCTGTACGCCTCCCTGCGCCGCGCCGGCGGCCGGCCGCGCGGGGAGGTCGCCGTGGCGCGGGTGGCGGCGGCCGGGATCGGCGCGGTCGCCATCGGGCTGAGCCTGCTCGCCCAGGAGCTGAACGTCGCCTTCCTGGTGGGGCTCGCCTTCGCGGTCGCCGCCTCCGCGAACCTGCCCGTCCTGCTCTACTCACTGTTCTGGCGGAACTTCACCACGCGCGGCGCCGTCTGGTCCGTGTACGGCGGGCTGATCCCGGCCGTCCTGCTGGTGATCGTCTCGCCCGTGGTCTCCGGAAGCCCCGAGGCGCTCTTCCCCGGGCTCGACTTCCATGTCTTCCCGCTCCAGAACCCGGGGCTGGTCTCCGTCCCGCTGGGCTTCCTGGCGGGCTGGATCGGCACCGTCACCTCGGGGGAGCCGCCGGACGAGGCCAGGCACGCCGAGACCGAGGTCCGCTCGCTGACGGGCGCCGGGGCGGTCTGAGGCGCCGACGGACGCACCGTACGCGCGGATTCAGGCGCTCGCCGTCCACGCGTAGCGGTGCTCCGGGCGGCCCGTCCCGCCGTACCGGAGCGTGAGGCGCACCCGTCCCGACCGCTCCAGCAGTTTGAGATAGCGCTGTACGGTCTGCCGGCTCATCCCCGCGTGCTCCGCGATCTCCCGTGCCGAGAGCGGCCCGTCGGAGCCCTTCATCACCTGGCGGATCACCGCGGCGGTCGCGGCGGAGTGCCCCTTGGGCAGGGCGGGGGCGCTCGCGGCGGACAGCGCCCCGAACATCCGGTCCACCTCGGCCTGTTCGGTGTCGCCGCCGCGCTCCACGGTGCGCCGCAGCGCCGCGTACGCCTCCAGCTTGGCGCGGAAACCGGCGAAGTCGAACGGCTTGATCAGGTACTGGAGCGCGCCCTGGCGCATCGCCGCCTGGACGGTGGCGACATCGCGCGCCGCCGTCACCATGATCACATCGGTCTGATGGCCGAGCCGCCGCAGCTCCCGTACCACCGCGACCCCGTTCCCGTCGGGCAGCCGGTGGTCCAGGAGGACGAGATCGACGGAGTGCCCGGAGATCCGGGCGAGGGCCTCGGCCGCCGAGTGGGCCTGGGCGACCACCCGGAAGCCCGCCACCTTGGCCACATAGGCGGTGTGCACGCGCGCCACCCTGATGTCGTCGTCCACGACCAGTACGTCGATCACCGTGTCTCCCTCGCGGTGGCCGCCGGTTCCGGTGCCGGATCCGGTCGCTGTCCCGGTCCGCGCTCCGGTTCGGGACGCGGTGCCGGTTCCCGTTCGGCCGGGGTGTCCGGGCCGGTCAGCGCGTCCGGGAGGACGACGGTGAACCGCGCCCCGCCGTCCGCCGACTCCGCGGCCCGCGCGCTGCCGCCCTGCCGCTCGGCCAGTCTGCGCACCAGGGCGAGCCCCAGACCGCGCCGGCCGTGGGCCGGTGGCTCCTTGGTCGACCAGCCCTCCGAGAAGACCAGTTCCCGCCGGTCCGCCGGGACGCCTGGGCCGCTGTCGCAGACCACCAGCACGACCGTACGGCCTTCGGCGCGCAGCTCCACCTCGATCCGAGGGTCCGCCGAACCGGCCGCCGCGTCCAGGGCGTTGTCCACCAGATTGCCCACCACCGTGACCAGCCCCTGCGGATCCACCAGCCGGTCGGGCAGCAGCGTGTCCGGTGTCAGCCGCAGGGAGACCCCGCGCTCGGCGGCGACGGTGGCCTTCCCGACCAGCAGCGCGGCGGGCAGCGGATCGTGGATCCGCTCGGTGATCTGCTCCGCGGTGCTCCGGTGCACCCCGACGACCTCGGTGACGAACTCCGCGGCCTCCTCGTGCAGTTCCAGCTCCAGCAGCCCGAGCAGGGTGTGCATGTGGTTCGCGTGCTCGTGGTCCTGGGCCCGCAGGGCGTCGATCAGCCCGCGGGTCGCGTCCAGCTCCCGGCCCAGCCGCTCCAGCTCGGTGCGGTCGCGCAGGGTGATGACGGCGCCGCCGTCGTCGGTCGGCATCCGGTTGGCGACCAGGACCCGGCTGCCGCGTACGGCGAGCAGGTCGTCGCCGCGTACCCGCCCGGCGAGCACCTCGGTGGTACGGCCCGCGCCGAGCACCTCGTCGAGCGGCCGTCCGGCGGCATCGGGACCGAGCCCCAGCAGCCGCTGCGCCTCGTCGTTCATCAGCCGGATCCGGCCGCCGCCGTCCAGCGCGACCACGCCTTCGCGCAGGCTGTGCAGCATGGCCTCGCGCTCGGTGAGCAGCGCGGAGATGTCGGAGAACGCCAGGTCATGGGTCTGCCGCTGAAGGCGCCGGGAGATCAGATACGCGGCGAGGGCGCCGACGGCGAGCGCGCCGCCCGCGTACGCGAGCATCCCGGGGATGGCGGCCAGCAGCCGCTCGTGGACGCTGTCGTACGCGATACCGACCGAGACGGCGCCGACGATCGCGCCCGTACCGTCGCGCAGCGGGACCTTTCCGCGGGCGGAGCGGCCGAGGGTGCCGCTGTCCAGCTCCATCACATGGGCGCCGGCGAGCGCCTCGCTGGGGTCCGTGGAGACGACCCGGCCTATCTCGTGGCGGTCGGTGTGCGACCAGCGCACCCCGCGCCGGTCCATGACGACGACGTACTCGGCGCCGCTGGCCGTCCTGATCCGCTCGGCCTCGGCCTGTACGGGACCGTCCGCCGTCGGCCGGGAGGACAGGAGGTCGGCGGCGACCCGGGTGGACGCGGTCGTCTCGGCGATCGCCAGGGCGCGGCGCATGGCCTGGTCGTCCAGCTCGTTGCTGAGCGGCGCGAGGAAGAGTCCGGTGGCCAGGACGGTGACGCCCGCCGCGATGGCGATCTGCATCAGCAGCACCTGGGAGAAGACCCGGCGGGGCCGGCGGAACAGCCGCCCGCCGGCCGGTGGTCCGGCGCGCCCGGCCGGCTTTGTGGGGGGCCCGGCCGGGCCGGCCGCGGTGCTCGATCCGGCGTTCATGCGTACGAACGGTAGAGGGACCGCCGCCCATTTTCGAAATCTCCGGTCGGCCGGGGGCCGGGGCCGGCCGCCCGTCATGGCAGCTCCTGGGGCGGCCGGGGGCCGCTGTACTGCCCGGTCGGACGCATCCGCAGCGGCTTCTCGCCGTACTCCTCCAGCGCGTGCGCGATCCAGCCCGCCGAGCGGCCGACGGCGAAGACCGTCTCGCCCGCCTCCGGCGGCATCCCGGCGGTCACCGACAGCACCGCGAGCGCCAGATCGACGTTCGCGTGCAGCTTCACATGGCGGGCGGTGGTCTCCGCCACCTCGCGCGCGGCCGTCAGCACCGGCCCGGCGCCGGGCAGTTGGTCCAGTACGGCGAAGAGCGCCTCGGCGCGCGGGTCCGGGCCCGGGTAGAGCCGGTGCCCCAGCCCGGGCACCCGGCGGCCGGCGCGCAGATGGTCCGCCACCACGGCCGCCGCGCTGCCCCGCTCCAGCACCTCGGCGAGCATCCGGTGGGCCGGCCCGCTGGCCCCGCCGTGCAGCGGGCCGTCCAGCGCGCCGAGACCGGCCGAGACCACGGCGTACGGATGGGCGCGGGCCGAGGCGGCGACCCGTACGGCGAGGGTTGAGGCCGCCAGATCGTGGTCGATCAGCAGGGACAGCGCCATGTCCAGCGCGCGTACGCCCGACTCGCCGGGCTGCCGCGCCGACAGCCGGGACCACAGCCGCGCGGCCAGCCGGCCGTCCACCGGCTGGGGGCGGCCCGCCGCGGGGAGCGCGTCGACCAGGGTGGGGATGAGGGCGCGGGCGGTGGACAGCACGGCGTCCCGGGAGAGGTCGAAGCGCAGCGGATCGGCGACCGCCGCCGCGACCGCCGCCACCCGGAGCCGGTCCGTCGGGCCGCTGTGCGCGGGCAGCGCCGCGACCGCGTGCCGGGCGGCGGCGAGCGCCTCGGCGGGGGCGGTGAGCCGGATGCCCGGCTCCAGGGTGCCCGTCCAGAGCCAGTCGGCGATCTCCTCGTAGCGCAGGCGCCGGGCCAGCTCGGTCGCGTCCACACCCCGGTAGTAGTAGCGGCCGGCCTCGATCAGGGTGATGCCGGTCCTGATCCGCTGGAGGCCGTCGGCGCCCGCCGGGGACTCCCGGCCGCTCCTGCGGGCCAGGGCCTCGACCGCGGCGGCGTCGAAGGTGCTGCCGCGGCCGGCGGGGTCGCGGCGGGCGGTGAGCCGGCCCCGGCTGACGTACGCGTACACCGTCTCGGGCTTGACCCCGAGCCGCGCGGCGGCCTCCCGGGTGGTGAGCCGCGCCGGCTCGGCGGTCTGTTCCCCCGGGGGTCCTGCGACCGGTCCTTCGTCCATGGCCACACCGTACATGTATTGATTCAATCAATGTTGACAGTGATCCAGTCAAGGATGGACAGTCGAATCACGTCCAAGGAGGAAACATGCCGACCACGCCGACCACGCCGACTGTGCCGACCAACAAGGCCAACGGGACCGACGAGCCCCTCGCCGTGCCGCGCGGCCTCGCGGGCGTCGTCGTCACCGACACCGCGCTCGGCGACGTCCGGGGCCGCGAGGGCTTCTACCACTACCGCCAGTACTCCGCCGTGGAACTGGCGCGGACCCGCACCTTCGAGGACGTCTGGCATCTGATGTTCTACGGGGAGCTGCCGGACGCGGCCGGCCGGGCCGCCTTCACCGCGCGCACCGCCGCCCTGCGCCGGCTGCCCGAGGAGGTCGCCGCCGCGCTCCCCGTCATCGCCCGGGCATCGGCGCGATCCGGTCCGCTCGCCGGGCTGCGGACCGCGCTCTCCCTCTTCGGCGCCTCGGCCGGACTGCGTCCGCTGTACGACCTCGGCCCGGACGACCGCCTCGACGACGCGCTCGCCGCCTGCGCCGTCGTCCCCACGCTGCTGACCGCGCTCCACCGGCTGGGCCGGGGACTGGCGCCGGTCGAGCCGCGCGACGATCTGCCGTACGCGGCCAACTACCTCTACATGCTCACCGGCGAGGAGCCCGACCGGGCGCGGGCCCGGGCCGTCGAGCGCTATCTCGTCTCCACCGTCGACCACGGTTTCAACGCCTCCACCTTCACCGCCCGGGTGATCACCTCCACCGGGGCCGATCTGGCCGCCTGCCTGGTCGGCGCGGTCGGCGCGCTCTCGGGACCGCTGCACGGCGGGGCGCCGAGCCGGGCCCTCGACACCCTGGACGCCATCGGCACCGCCGACCGTATCGACCCCTGGATCCGGGAGCGCGTCCTCGCGGGCGACCGGATCATGGGCTTCGGACACCCCGTCTACCGCACCGAGGATCCCCGCTCCCGCATGCTGCGCGGGATCGCCGAGGAGTTCGGCGGACCGCTGACCGCCTTCGCCGTCCAGGTCGAGGCACGCGTTGAGGCGATACTCGCCGAACTGAAGCCCGGCCGCGAGCTGCACACCAACGTGGAGTTCTACGCCGGAGTGGTCATGGAGCTGTGCGGACTGCCCCGTGAGATGTTCACCCCGACCTTCGCCGCGGCCCGGGTGGTCGGCTGGAGCGCCAATATCCTGGAGCAGGCGGCGGATTCGAAGATCATCCGCCCGGCGGCCCGCTATGCCGGACCGCCCCCGCCGCAGCCGGTGCCGGCTGTCTGAGCGCGGGACACGGACGGCGTCGGCACGGCACGGAGGCGGCACTTGTGAGCGCGAAACGGATCCCGGTGGTGGTTCTGACGGGATTTCTGGGGTCGGGCAAGACCACCCTGCTCAACCATCTGCTGCGGCACCGGGCGGGCAACCGGATCGCCGTCGTCGTCAACGACTTCGGCGCCATCGAGATCGACGCCATGACGGTCGCGGGCCAGGTCGGCTCGACGGTCTCGCTCGGCAACGGCTGTCTGTGCTGCGCGGTCGACGCGAGCGAACTCGACGGCTATCTGGAGCGGCTCACCCGGCCGTCCGCCCGGATCGACATCATCGTGATCGAGGCCAGCGGACTGGCCGAGCCCCAGGAACTCGTCCGGATGATCCTCAACGGCGACAACCCGCACACCGTGTACGGCGGGCTGGTCGAGGTCGTCGACGCCGCCGAGTTCGAGGCCACCCGGGCGCGCCATCCGGAGCTGGACCGCCATCTGGCCCTCGCCGATCTCGTGGTCCTCAACAAGGCCGACCGGGTCGCGGACCCCGACCGCCGGCGGCTGCTGGCCACCGTCGCCGAGCTGAGCCCGGGGACGCCGGTGGTCTCCGCCTCGTACGGACGGGTCGACCCGGAGCTGCTCTTCGACCCGGCCGTCCGCCCGGACGAGGACGAGAAGGCGCGCCAGCTCTCCTTCGAGGACCTGGAGGAGCGGTACGGAGAGGAGGAGCACGGCGAGGGGGAGCACGGCGCGCACGACGGGCATCTCCACGCGGCCTACGAGACCGTCTCGTTCACCGCGGACACCCCGATGAGCCCGCGGCGGCTGATGGCGTTCCTCGACTCCCGGCCCGCCGGGCTCTACCGGATCAAGGGATTCGTCGGCTTCGGCGCCGCCGACCCGGCCCACCGCTACGCCGTGCACGCGGTCGGCCGCTCGCTGCGCTTCCACCCCGAGCCCTGGCCGCGCGGCGGGGCGCGGAGCACCCAGCTGGTGCTGATCGGCTCGGGCATCGACGGCGACGCCCTGCTCAAGGAGCTGGCGGACTGCCGGGAGACGGAGCCGGGGGAGGCCGCCCCGGACGACCGGAGCATGTGGGGCGTCCTGCGGTATGTACCCGGCGACGGCGACGCCGAGGGCGGCGGATCCGGCCTCGTAACGCAGACCGGGCCCGGACCCGAAGGCCCGGACCCGGATCCCGAGACGGACTGGCCGTGACGGGCTGGTGCGACGGACTGGCCGTGACGGGGGCTCCGCCGGCCACGCGGTGGCAGTGACCGGCGGAGCCCCGCAGGTCAGAGCGCCGGACCCGCCAGCACGTCGACCTCCGGCGCGAACGGGGTACCCGAGCCGTCCCGGCGCGGGTCGGGCTCCGGCAGCTCGACCGGAGCGCCGTTCTTCTGCGCGGCGCGTGCCGGACTCGCCCCCGCCCAGGCCAGGACCAGCATGTCCTCGCCCTTCAGGAAGCGCTGGCAGCGCACCCCGCCGGTCGCCCGGCCCTTGCGCGGATACTGGTCGAACGGGGTGAGCTTCGCCGTCCGTACGGAGTCGTCCAGCGTGCCGTGCGAGCCGGTGACCGTGAAGACCACCGCGTCCCGCGCCGGGTCCACGGCGGTGAAGGAGATCACCTCGGCCCCGTCGGTCAGCTTGATGCCCGCCATCCCGCCGGCCGGCCGGCCCTGCGGCCGTACCTGCGCGGCCTGGTAGCGCAGCAGCTGGGCGTCGGAGGTGATGAAGACCAGATCCTCCTCGCCCGTCCGCAGCTCGACGCCGCCGACGATCCGGTCGCCCTCCTTGAGGGAGATGACCTCCAGCTCGTCCTTGTTGGACGGATAGTCCGGCACCACCCGTTTGACGACACCCTGGAGTGTGCCCAGGGCGAGCCCGGGGGACGACTCGTCCAGGGTCGTCAGACAGATCACCCGCTCGTCGCCCTCCAGCGCGAGGAACTCCGTCACCGCGGCGCCGCCCGAGAGGTTGGGCGCCGCCACCGTGTCCGGCAGCTGCGGGAGGTCGATCACCGAGATCCGCAGCAGCCGGCCCGTCGAGGTGACCGCGCCGATGTCGCCGCGGGCCGTCGCGGGGACGACGGACACGATCACGTCGTGCTTCACCCGTCTGCCGTCCTCGCCCTCCAGCGCCTCGCCGTTGACCGTACGGGCCAGCAGACCCGTGGAGGACAGCAGCACCTGGCACGGGTCGTCCGCGACCTCCAGCGGCACCGCCGCCACGGCGGAACCGGCGGACTCCAGCAGCACCGTACGGCGCGGGGTGGAGAACTTCTTGGACACCGCGGCCAGTTCGGCGGAGACCAGCTTGCGCAGCTCGGCGTCCGACTCCAGGATCCCGGTCAGCTCGTCGATCTCGCCGTTGAGGCGGTCGCGCTCGCCCTCCAGCTCCATCCGGTCGAACCGGGTGAGCCGGCGCAGCGGGGTGTCCAGGATGTACTGCGTCTGGATGTCGCTCAGCGAGAAGTGCTCGATCAGCCGCTCCTTGGCCTGCGCCGAGTTGTCGCTCGACCTGATCAGCCGGATGACCTCGTCGATGTCGATGAGCGCGACGAGCAGCCCCTCGACCAGATGCAGCCGGTCCCGCCGCTTGGTCCTGCGGAACTCGCTGCGCCGGCGCACCACCTCGAAGCGGTGGTCGAGATAGACCTCCAGCAGCTCCTTGAGGCCCAGCGTCAGCGGCTGGCCGTCCACCAGCGCCACATTGTTGATGCCGAAGGTCTCCTCCATCGGCGTCAGCTTGTAGAGCTGCTCCAGCACGGCCTCGGGCACGAAGCCGTTCTTGATCTCGATGACCAGGCGCAGGCCGTGCGCGCGGTCGGTGAGGTCCTTGACGTCCGCGATGCCCTGGAGCTTCTTGGCGGAGACCAGGTCCTTGATCTTGGCGATCACCTTCTCCGGGCCGACCGTGAAGGGCAGCTCCGTGACGACCAGGCCCTTGCGGCGCGGGGAGACGTCCTCCACCGTCGCGGTGGCCCGGATCCGGAAGGTGCCCCGGCCCTTCTCGTACGCGTCCTTGATGCCGGTGAGCCCGACGATCCGGCCGCCGGTCGGCAGATCGGGCCCCGGCACGAAACGCATCAGCGTCTCCAGGTCGGAGCCCGGGTGCTTGATCAGATGGCGCGCGGCGGCCACGACCTCGCCGAGATTGTGCGGCGGCATGTTCGTGGCCATGCCCACGGCGATCCCGGAGGCGCCGTTGACGAGGAGGTTCGGATACGCGGCCGGAAGTGTGACCGGTTCCCGCTCCTGGCCGTCGTAATTCGGCTGGAAATCGACCGTGTCCTCGTCGATCGACTCCGTCATCAGTGACGTGGCGTCAGCCATCCGGCACTCGGTGTACCGCATGGCGGCCGGCGGGTCGTCATTGCCGAGCGAGCCGAAGTTGCCATGGCCGTCGACGAGCGGCAGCCGCATCGAGAACGGCTGTGCCATCCGGACCAGGGCGTCGTAGATCGACGCGTCCCCGTGCGGGTGAAGTTTGCCCATGACCTCACCGACGACGCGGGCGCACTTCACATAGCCGCGGTCGGGGCGCAGGCCCATCTCGTTCATCTGGTACACGATCCGGCGGTGCACCGGCTTCAAACCGTCCCGGGCGTCGGGCAGGGCCCGGGAGTAGATCACCGAGTAGGCGTATTCGAGGAAGGAGCCCTGCATTTCATCGACCACGTCGATGTCGAGAATCTTCTCCTCGAAGTCCTCCGGCGGCGGGGTCTTCGTGCTGCGGCGGGCCATCTCGGCTGCGGCTCCTTCACAGGTTCTGTACGGCAACTTCTGGAACTGACGCGGACCATTGTGGACCGCGCCACTGACAACGCCGACCTCGACCCGTCGTTGGGCGGGTGGCGGGCGCCCCGGCGGGGGAGCGTCGACCGGGGAACTTGGCCAGGTCTCCGCACGCTTGCATACAGTGGCAGGACTTCTCCGTATCGCGATCGAAGGGACGTACATGCCCATGGGTCACACGGCCACAGCGCAGGCCGGTTCCGGCGGCCTGACAGCTACTGAGCACCGCCTGGCCAACGGCCTGCGCGTGGTGCTCTCCGAGGACCACTTGACCCCGGTCGCCGCGGTCTGCCTCTGGTACGACGTCGGCTCGCGCCACGAGGTCAAGGGTCTTACGGGCCTCGCCCACCTCTTCGAGCACCTGATGTTCCAGGGTTCGAAGCAGGTGGCGGGGAATGGCCACTTCGAGCTGGTGCAGGGGGCCGGCGGCTCCCTGAACGGCACCACCAGCTTCGAGCGCACGAACTACTTCGAGACCATGCCCACCCACCAGCTGGAACTGGCGCTCTGGCTGGAAGCCGACCGGATGGGCTCGCTGCTCGCCGCGCTCGACGAAGAGTCCATGGAGAACCAGCGGGACGTCGTCAAGAACGAGCGCCGCCAGCGGTACGACAATGTGCCATACGGTACGGCCTTCGAACGGCTGACCGCACTCTCCTACCCCGAGGGCCATCCCTACCACCACACGCCGATCGGCTCCATGGCCGACCTGGACGCCGCGACACTGGAGGACGCCCGCGCGTTCTTCCGTACCAACTACGCGCCGAACAACGCCGTGCTCTCGGTCGTCGGCGACATCGACCCCGAGCAGACGCTCGCCTGGATCGAGAAGTACTTCGGGTCCATCCCGTCCCACGACGGCAAGCAGCCGCCGCGCGACGGCTCCCTGCCCGACACCATCGGCCGCGAGCTGCGCGAGGAGATCCGCGAGGAGGTCCCGGCGCGCGCGCTGATGGCCGCCTACCGGCTGCCGCACGACGGCACCCGCGAGTGCGACGCCGCCGATCTGGCGCTCACCGTGCTCGGCGGCGGCGAGTCCTCCCGGCTCCACAACCGGCTGGTACGGCGCGACCGCACCGCGGTCGCCGCCGGCTTCGGACTGCTGCGGCTGGCCGGCGCCCCCTCCCTCGGCTGGCTGGACGTGAAGACGTCCGGCGGCGTCGAAGTGCCCGCCATCGAGGCGGCGGTCGACGAGGAGCTGGCCCGGCTCGCCGCCGACGGCCCGACCGACGAGGAGATGGAGCGGGCCCAGGCCCAGCTGGAGCGCGAGTGGCTGGACCGGCTCGGTACGGTCTCGGGCCGCGCCGACGAACTGTGCCGCTTCGCCGTGCTCTTCGGCGACCCGCAGCTGGCCCTCTCCGCCGTCACGCGCGTCCTGGACATCACCGCCGAGGAGGTACGGGCGGTCGCCGCCGCGCGGCTGCGCCCCGACAACCGGGCGGTGCTGGTGTACGAGCCGCTCACGGCGGAGGACGCCGACACCACCGGGGACGCCGGGGACGAGCAGGCCGGGACCGACGAGCAGGAAGGGGCGGACCAGTGAGCGACGCCATTGTCACCATGGACTTCCATCCGCGGCCGACCGCCGGCGAGGCCCGGCCCTGGGCCTTCCCCGCCCCCGGGCGCGGCACCCTCGGCAACGGTCTGACCGTGCTGCGCTGCGACCGCCCCGGCCAGCAGGTGGTGGCCGTCGAGATCAACCTCGACGCCCCGCTCGACGCCGAGCCCGAAGGGCTCGACGGCGTCGCCACCATCATGGCGCGGGCGCTCTCCGAGGGCACCGACAAGCACTCCGCCGAGGAGTTCGCCGCCGAGCTGGAGCGCTGCGGCGCCACCCTCGACGCGTACGCCGACCACCCCGGCATCCGGGTCTCCCTGGAGGTCCCGGTCTCCCGGCTGCCCAAGGCGCTCGGCCTGCTCGCCGAGGCACTGCGCGCCCCCGCGTTCAGCGACAGCGAGATCGAACGGCTCGTCGGCAACCGGCTCGACGAGATCCCGCACGAGACCGCCAACCCGGGCCGCCGGGCCGCCAAGCAGCTCTCCAAGGAGCTGTTCCCGGCCACCCTGCGCATGTCCCGGCCGCGCCAGGGCACCGAGAAGACGGTGGAGCGCATCGACGCGGCCGGCGTCCGCGCCTTCTACGAGGCGCATGTACGCCCGGCCACGGCCACCGCCGTCATCGTCGGCGACCTCACCGGCGTCGACCTGGACGAGATCCTCGCCGACACCCTCGGCGCCTGGACCGGGAACACGGCCGCGCCCCGGCCCGTACCGCCCGTGACCGCGGACGACACGGGCCGCGTGGTCATCGTCGACCGGCCCGGCGCCGTCCAGACCCAGCTGCTGATCGGCCGTATCGGCGCCGACCGGCACGACCCGGTCTGGGCCGCGCAGGTGCTCGGCACGTACTGCCTGGGCGGCACGCTCACCTCCCGGCTGGACCGGGTGCTGCGCGAGGAGAAGGGCTACACCTACGGTGTACGGGCCTACGGCCAGGTGCTGCGCTCCTCGGCGCCCGACGCCCCGGGCGGCCCGGCCGGCGCCTCGATGCTCGCCATCAGCGGCTCCGTGGACACCGCCTCCACCGGCCCGGCGCTGGCCGACCTCTGGACGGTGCTGCGCACGCTCGCGGCCGAGGGGCTGACCGACGCCGAGCGCGATGTCGCCGTACAGAACCTGGTGGGCGTCGCCCCGCTGAAGTACGAGACGGCCGCCTCCGTCGCGGGCACCCTCGCCGACCAGGTCGAGCAGTTCCTGCCGGACGACTTCCAGGCGCGGCTGTACGCGCGGCTGGCCGAGACCGGCACCGTCGAGGCGACGGCCGCGGTCGTCAACGCCTTCCCGGTGGACCGGCTCGTGACCGTGCTGGTCGGGGACGCGGCGCAGATCAAGGAGCCCGTCGAGGCGCTCGGTATCGGCGAAGTGACCGTGGTCACCGGCTGATCCGGCCGTCCGTACAGGGCAGGGAACCCCGGCGACATCGGTCGCCGGGGTTCTCCGTTCTGTCCCTGTTTTCCGTGGAAACATGCCGTCTGCCCCTGTGGGGAACGCGACAAAACAGCCTGTCTGTTTGGCGCGGGAAAGCCCAGCGGCTTAGCGTCGGTCCGGCTGTTCGCCCGTTGCGCCGCACCCGTGGCATCGGACAGTCATCGCCGAGTCCCCGTCAGGCGCGAGCCCGAGGGAGCCGGGGACCCACAGTCCCTGGGGTGAATCGGACCGCCTTCACGCGCAGTCGCGCCGTGTGGAGGGGCCCGTAGGAGACCTTCCTGCTCCGAACCCGTCAGCTAACCCGGTAGGCGAGAAGGAAGGAAAGGACCCGTCACCCCATGGCGTTCACCCGTACCGCCGGGAAGCACCGCGCCCGGAGGCGCCCGACCCGCCGGGGCGCGAACGCCGCGGGCGTCGCGACCCTCACCGCGACCGGTGTCATCGGCACCCTCGCCGCCTCCCCGGCACTCGCCTCGGGCGCCGGTGCCGAGGCCGCCTCGCAGACCGGCTTCAACCGGGTCGCCGACCTCGGGGACGCCCTCGCCGCCGTGGTCGACGACCAGGCCCACGCCCAGCGTTACGCCGCCGACCGGGCGGCCAGGATCAAGGCCGAGGCCGTCGCGCGGGCGGAGGCCGAGCGGCTGGCCGAGGCCCGCGTCAAGGAGATACGCGCCACCCGGGAGCGCGCCGCGCGCGCCGCCGAGCGCACCCTCCTCAACACCTTCCAACTCCCCGTCGCGGGCTCGTACATCACCACCGGATACCGGGCCGGCGGCTCCCTCTGGTCCTCCGGCAGCCACTCGGGCGTCGACTTCCGCGCCGCGTCCGGCACCCCGGTGGTGGCCGTCGGCGCCGCGACCGTCGTCGAGGCGGGCTGGGGCGGCTCGTACGGCAACAACGTCGTGCTGCGGATGAGCGACGGCACGTACACCCAGTACGGCCACCTCTCCTCGATCGAGGTCTCGGTGGGCCAGAGCCTCGCCCCCGGGCAGCGCCTCGGCCTCTCCGGCGCCAGTGGCAACGCCACCGGACCGCATCTCCACTTCGAGGCGCGGACCGGTCCGGATTACGGCTCCGACATGGACCCCGTCGCGTACCTCCGCGCGCACGGCGTGAACGTCTGACGCGCCCCCTGCCGTACCCCTGACGCGCCCCGGGCCCACCCCCGCCGGCTCACGCTCCTCGCGCGCGCCCCCTCGCTCCGTAACCGCTCCGCCGTCCGACCTGCCCGTTGGCCAAAAGATATCCATGGATTTCGGGCACCCTTCGGAAATTCTCGTTGATTGCAATAGAGTCACGGAACAGGCGTCAATCGGCTGCGTTTCGCGCGGATTAAGGCGGAGGTTCGGACATGCGCATTCCCGCGCACTCGGTATGCACGGCGATTCGCGACGACATCGTCTCCGGTCTGTTCGAGCGGGGCGGCCGGCTCACCGAGGAACACCTGGCGCGGCGCTACGGCGTCTCCCGGGTCCCGGTGCGCGAGGCCCTGCGCACGCTGGAGTCGGAGGGCTTCGTCACCACGCGCCGCCATGTCGGCGCGTGTGTGGCCGAGCCCACGGAGCAGGAGGCGGCCGACCTGCTGGAGGTACGGCTGATGCTGGAGCCGCTCGGCGCAGCGCGGGCCGCCCAGCGCCGTACCGATGCCCATCTCAAGGTCCTCCGCGGCCTGGTCAGACTGGGTCAGGAGCGGGCCCGCCGGGGTCAGGGCGAGGATCTGCGCTCGCTCGGCGCGTGGTTCCACGAGACGCTCACCCAGGCGTCCGGAAGCCCGGCGCTCACCTCGCTGCTCACCCAGCTCCGGCACAAGATCGCCTGGATGTACGTGGTCGAGCAGCCCGCCAGCCCCGTGGAGTCCTGGGCCGAGCACGGCGCGATCGTGGACGCGGTGGCGCGCGGGGACGCGGAGCGGGCGCGGGCCCTGACGAGCCTGCACGCGGAGCGGACCGCGGCGGTGCACCGGCTGCGCCGGCCGGAGCGCGGCCGGGAAAAGGTGAGGGCTTCGCAACATGCCGTAAACATCGCGAGCGTCCGTAATTAACAATCGCGCCGTATACAAAGAGATGAATTGGGTGAGGGGTCTTTCTCTGCTGCTCGGGTGAATAAAAGAAGCCGTGGCCCACTGAATTCAGTGGACCACGGCTCTGTCGTGCGGTCGTGCCGGTCATTCGGTCACGCGGGTCGTGCGGTCATGCCGTCACGCTGTCAGGGAATGAGGCGCAGGAGCAGGTTGGGCGATCCGGTGCCGACGTTGGTGAGGACGTTGGGCGTGCCCCCGCTCACCAGCGCGCTGAGGACCGTCGCCGGGCTGGCGGTCGGGCGGCTGGAGAGGTAGACCGCCGCCGCGCCCGCGACGTGCGGTGCGGCCATGGACGTACCGGAGAGGGTGGCGGTGGCCGTGTCGCTGGTGTAGTAGCCCGCGATGATGGACGAGCCGGGCGCGAAGATGTTCACGGCCGGGCCGTAGTTGGAGTAGCTGGGCCTGGCGTCCGCGCTGGTGGTGGCGCCCACCGTGATCGCGGTGGCGACCCGTGCCGGGGAGCGGGTGGAGGCCAGGGTGGACTCGTTGCCCGCCGCCACCGCGTAGCTCACGCCGGAGGCGATGGAGGCGGCCACGGCGTTGTCGAGCGTGGTGCTGGCGCCGCCGCCGAGGGACATGTTGGCGACGGCCGGCTTGACGGCGTTGTTGGTGACCCAGTTGACGCCGGCGATGACCCCGGCGGTGGTGCCGCCGCCGGTGCTGTCGAGCACCTTGACCGCGACGACCCTGGCCGCCTTGGCCACACCGTAGGTGGAGCCGGCGACGGTGCTGGCGACGTGCGTGCCGTGGCCCTGGTCGTCGTTGGCGGCGCTGCCGCCGGTGAACGAGTTGTAGCCGTACGAGGCCCGGCCGCCGAACTGCGCGTGCGTGATGCGTACGCCGGTGTCGATGACGTACGCGGTCACCCCGGAGCCCGCCGAGTCCGGGTAGGTGAACGTGCCGTTCAGCGGGAGATTCGTCTGGTCGATCCGGTCCAGGCCCCAGGGGGCGTTGGTCTGGGTCGCGTCGATGCTGACCTTCTGGTCCTGCTCGACCAGCGCGACCGCCGGGTCGGCGGCCAGCCGCTTGGCCTGGGTCTCGGTGAGCTTGGCCGCGTAGCCGTTGAGCGCGCCGTCGAAGGTACGGGCGACCTTGCCGCCGTACTCGGAGACAAGGCCCTTGCCCGCCGCGGAGGACGCCGAGAAGCCGGCCGCCTTCTTGAGCGTGACGATGTAGCTGCCCTTGACCGCGGTGGGGGACCCGGCGTGAAGGATCTTTCCTTCGGCCGGTGCGGCGTGGGCGGGCAGTGCGGCACCGGTGCCGAGCAGCGCGGCGGTGGCGGTCGCGGCGATCAACGTCACGAATCTGCGCCGGGTGGAGCGGCTGGTGTCACGGATCACTGTCATCGCGAGGGGTTCCTCCTCGGTGAGGTGGCGCGCGGCAAGGTGGGGTGCGCGCCGATGGGGGGAAGTGCACGTGTTCGCACGGGTAACCGGAAGTGTCATGTCCACCTCCGGAACAGTTAAAGAATGCAGCAACTACCCGTGTAGAACAAGGGAGTTGGCGTCTTGTCATATCCCTGACATGAACAGGAAATGGAGACTCCGCATACCGGTGGTCACAGAAGGCGGGGAAAACCGCACGGGCCCCAGGCGTGTCCGGGCCCGCGGGGGCGGAACACGCCGGCGCAAAACACCGCTCCCGCACCGCCAGGACCGGCGGATACGGGAGCGGGTGGAGGGGAGTGGGGGTGGCCGGTCGGATCAGACCGTCTCGGGCAGCTCGTCCAGGCCCTCGGCGACCAGCTTCGCCAGCCGGTCCAGCGCCACATCGGCGCCCTCGGCGTCGGAGGCGAGCACGATCTCCTCGCCGCCCTGCGCGCCCAGACCGAGCACCGCGAGCATCGAGGCGGCGTTGACCGCGTTGCCGTCGGCCTTCGCGATCGTCACGGGAGCGCCGGCGGCCGTGACGGCGCGGACGAAGATGGAAGCGGGACGGGCGTGCAGGCCCTCGGCCCAGCCGACGTTGACGCGGCGCTCAGCCATGGTGTTGCCCTTCAAGTCAAAAAGTCCTAAAACCGGTGTCCGCTCCACACTCTCATGTGCGACGACGCCTCCTCCCGCCGACCCCGGGGCGCGCCCCCGCCGTAGGATCTGTTCATGGAGCCACCGGCCGACCACGCGTACCCCGCCCACTGGGAAGCGGACGTGGTGCTCCGCGACGGGGCCACCGCCCGCATCCGGCCCATCACCACCGCCGACGCGGAGCGGCTGGTCAGCTTCTACGGGCGGGTCTCCGACGAGTCGAAGTACTACCGCTTCTTCGCCCCCTACCCGCACCTCTCCGCCAAGGACGTGCACCGCTTCACCCACCACGACTACGTGGACCGGGTGGGGCTCGCGGTGACCGTGGGCGGCGAGTTCATCGCGACCGTACGGTACGACCGCATCGACGCCCGGGGGCTGCCCGCGTCCGCGCCCGCCGACGAGGCGGAGGTCGCCTTCCTCGTCCAGGACGCGCACCAGGGGCGCGGAGTCGCCTCCACCCTGCTGGAGCACCTCGCCGCGGTCGCCCGGGAGCGCGGGATCCGCCGTTTCGCGGCCGATGTGCTGCCCGCCAACAGCAAGATGATCAAGGTTTTCCGGGACGCCGGCTACACCCAGAAGCGGAGCTTCGAGGACGGCTCCGTACGGCTCAGCCTCGACCTCGAACCCACGGCCGAGTCGCTGGCCGTGCAGCGCGGGCGCGAGCAGCGCGCGGAGGCGCGGTCGGTGCAGCGGCTCCTCGCGCCGGGCTCCGTCGCCGTCGTCGGCACCGGCCGCGCGCCGGGCGGGGCGGGCCGTACGGTGCTGCGCGGGCTGACCGGCGCGGGCTTCACCGGCCGGGTGTACGCGGTCAACCGGGCGTTCGCCGAGGACCTGCGGGAGATCGACGGCGTCCCCGCCTTCCGCTCGGTCGCCGCGATCGGCGAACCCGTCGACCTCGCGGTCCTCGCCGTCCCCGCGGAGCGCGTCCCGGAGGCCGTCGACGACTGCGGACGCCAAGGCGTCCTGGGCGTGGTTGTCCTCTCCGCCGGCTACGCGGAGAGCGGCCCGGAGGGCAGGGCGCGCCAGCGCGAACTGGTCCGGCGGGCCCGCTCGTACGGGATGCGCATCATCGGCCCCAACGCGTTCGGGATCATGAACACGGCCGACACCGTCCGGCTCAACGCCTCCCTCGCGCCCGAGCTGCCCGGCCGCGGCCGGATCGGCCTGTTCGCGCAGTCCGGCGCGATCGGTATCGCCCTGCTGTCGGGGCTGCGCCGGCGCGGCGCGGGCCTGTCGTCCTTCGTCTCGGCGGGCAACCGCGCGGACGTCTCGGGCAACGACATCCTCCAGTACTGGTACGAGGACCCGGACACCGATGTCGTCCTGCTCTACCTCGAATCCATCGGCAACCCCCGCAAGTTCACCCGGCTGGCCCGGCGTACGGCGGCGGTCAAGCCGGTCGTGGCCGTCAAGGGCGCGCGCCACAGCGGCAGCGAGCCGCCGGGGCACGCGGTCCCGGCCACCCGGATCCCGGACGCCACGGTCTCGGCGCTGCTGCGCCAGGCCGGGGTGATCCGCGTCGACACGGTGACCGAGCTGGTCGACGCGGGGCTGCTGCTCGCCTCCCAGCCCCTCCCGGCGGGCCCGCGCGTCGCCATCCTCGGCAACTCGGAGTCGCTCGGCCTCCTCACGTACGACGCCTGCCTCACGGAGGGCCTGCGCCCCCTGCCACCCCGCGACCTCACCACCTCCGCGACCCCGGCCGACTTCGGCACGGCCCTGGCGACCTCGCTCGCGGACCCGTCGTGCGACGCGGTGATCGTGACGGCCATCCCGTACGTCGGAGGAGAGGACCCGACGCCGGCCGGGCCGGCCCCCGAGGCCGCGGGTCCGGGGGTATCGGCGCAAGCGCCCGGGCAGGGGCTCGGTGCCGCTCTTGCCGCCGCGCTCCGTGAGGCCGCTGCGTACGGGCCGGTGAAGCCGGTCGCGGTGGTTCATGTGGAGATCGACGGTCTGGCCGAAGCGCTCGCGGCGGTCGCGAACGGTCGCCGCCGTACGGGCACCCGGTCCGGCGACGGCGAAGGCGAAGGCGAAGGCGTCGGCGGCGCGTCCGGCGTCGGACCGGGCACCGCCGCCGGGACGACCGCCGGGCCGAGCGCGGACGCCGCCGGGGCAGCCGGCGGACCCGGGCGGCCGACGGCGGCGCCTTCCGCCGCTCACGCCGCCCACGCCATCCCCGCCTACCCCGCCGCCGAGCGGGCCGTCCGGGCGATGGCCGAGGCCGTCTCGTACGCGCAGTGGCGGCGGCAGGCGGCGGAGCCCGGGACCGTACCGGAGTTCCTCGACGACGCGATCGACGAGCACGCCGCCGCCGCGCTGATCGGCCGGCTGCTCGGCCGGGCGGCCGGTCCGCACGGGCTGACCCTCGCCCCGGCGGACGCGGGCGAACTGCTCGGCCACTACGGGATCTCCGTACGCCCCGTCCTGCCCGCGCCGACGGCCGACGAGGCCGCGGTGGCCGCCGCCCGGATCGGCTACCCCGTCGCGCTGAAGACGACCGCGCCGCATCTGCGGCACCGCGCCGACCTCGGCGGCGTCCGGCTGGACCTCGCCGACGAGGCGCAACTGCGCCTCGCGTACCGCGAGCTGACCGGCGCCCTCGGCGCCCCCGCCGAACTGCGGCCCGTCGTGCAGACGATGGCCCCGCGCGGCGTCGACACCGTCGTACGGGCCGCCATCGACCCGGCGGCCGGCGCCGTCCTGTCGTTCGGGCTGGCCGGGGCGCCGTCCGAGCTGCTCGGGGACCTGGCGCACCGGCTCGTCCCCGTCACCGACCGCGACGCGGCCGAGGCGATCCGGTCCATCAGGACGGCCCCGCTCCTCTTCGGCTGGCGCGGCTCCGCGCCGGTCGACACCCCCGCCCTGGAGGAGCTGCTGCTGCGGGTCTCCCGGCTGGTGGACGACCATCCCGAGGTCGTCTCCGTCACGCTGGAGCCCGTGGTCGTCGCCGTCTACGGGCTCTCGGTGCTCGGCGCGAGCGTCCGTCTCGCGCCGCCGCCCGCGCGCGACGACCTCGGTCCGCGCAGGCTGCCGAGCTACTGACGCCCGAAGGCGGCCCGTGCCCGGCCCGTGCCCTGGCCGTGCTTCAGCCCGCACCCCGCCCCGCACCCCGCCCCGCACGGGCGTGACCGGCAGCCATCCAGCCACCGTAGGATGGCTCCCATGGCGAAGACCGGTACGACGACCCAGGGGCTGCGCACGGCGATCGAGCGCAGCGGCTACTACCCGGCTCTCGTGGCCGAGGCGGTGGAGGCCGCTGTCGGCGGCGAGCCGATCACGTCGTACGTGGTGCACCAGGAGACCACCTTCGACGCCAACGAGGTACGCCGGCATGTCACCGTCCTCGTGCTGACGGCCCACCGCTTCATCGTCAGCCACACCGACGAGCAGGCCGCCGACTCCAGCTCCCCGACCCCCTACGCCACCACCTCCACCGAATCGGTCAAGATCGATCGGATCTCGTCGGTCGTGGTCAGCCGCGTGGTCGCCAACCCCGAGTCGTACAAGCCCGGCACCCTGCCGCGCGAGGTCGTGCTGACCATCGGGTGGGGCGCCGTCTCCCGGATCGATCTGGAGCCGGCCGCCTGCGGCGACCCCAACTGCGAGGCCGACCACGGCTACACCGGCAGCTCCACCGCCGACGATCTGAGCCTGCGGGTCAGCGAGGCCGGTGACGGCCCGGACACCGTCCGCCAGGCGCTCGCCTTCGCACAGGCGCTGTCCGAGGCCACCGCCGCCACCGCGGCGGCCGGCCGCTGATGGCCGCGCAGCCCCTCTGGCAGGACCCCGTCCCGCTCGACCTCACCACCGCCCCCCTCCCCGAGTACGGCAGCGGTTCGCTCGCCGATGTGCTGCCCACCCTCGCGGCCGGTCAGGGCGTACCGGATCTGACCGCGAGCATTACGGAACTAACGCCCGCCGACCGGAACTGCGTCTTTCTGATCGACGGTCTCGGCTGGGAGCAGATCAAGGCCCACCCGGCCGAGGCGCCGTATCTGACCTCGCTGCTCGGTACGTCGCGCGGCAACACCGGCCGTCCGCTCACCGCGGGCTTCCCCGCCACCACCGCGACCTCGCTCGCCTCGGTCGGTACGGGGCTGCCCCCGGCTCAGCATGGACTGCCCGGCTACACCGTCCGCGACCCCGCGACCGACGCGCTGATGAACCAGCTGCGCTGGCAGCCCTGGACCGACCCGCACATCTGGCAGCCGTATCCGACCGTCTTCCAGCTCGCCGAGGCGGCGGGCGTGCACACCGCCCAGGTGTCGGCGCCGGCCTTCCAGCACACCCCGCTCACCAAGATCGCGCTCAGCGGCGGCACCTTCTTCGGCCGGCTCTCCGGCGAGGAGCGGATGGACCTGGCCGCCGAGCAACTCGGCGCGGGGGACCGGGCGCTGGTCTACACGTACTACAGCGAGGTCGACGGCAAGGGCCACCGCTTCGGCGTCGACTCCGACGCCTGGCGCGGCCAGCTGATGTACGTCGACCGGCTCGTCCAGCGCCTCGCCGAGCAGCTGCCGCCGCGCAGCGCCCTCTACGTCACCGCCGACCACGGCATGATCGACATCCCCTTCGACGAGGAGTCGCGTATCGACTTCGACGAGGACTGGGAGCTGCGGGCCGGTGTCGCCCTGCTCGGCGGCGAGGGCCGGGCCCGGCACATCTACGCCGTACCCGGCGCCGCGAGCGACGTCCTCACCGTCTGGCGCGAGGTGCTCGGCGACCGGTTCTGGGTGGCGAGCCGCGACGAGGCGCTCGCCGCGGGCTGGTTCGGCCCGCCCGGCACGATGGACGAGCGGGTGTACGGGCGGATCGGGGACGTGGTCGCCGCGGCCCACGACGACGTGGTCGTCACCGCCTCCGTACGGGAGCCGCACGAGTCCGCGATGGTCGGGATGCACGGCTCGATGACCCCCGTCGAGCAGCTCGTTCCGCTGCTGGAAGTACGCTCGTAACCCGCCGCGTCCCTCCCGTTCGGCGATCACCCACCTGAAAGGCCCTCACTCCGTCATGCCAGAACTGGTGTTCTTCTCCGGAACCATGGACTGCGGAAAGAGCACCCTGGCGCTACAGATCGGGCACAACCGGTCGGCACGGGGGCTCCAGGGAGTGATCTTCACCCGGGACGACCGGGCGGGCGAGGGCAAGCTCTCCTCCCGGCTGGGGCTGGTCACGAACGCGGTCGAGGCGCACGAGGGCATGGACGTCTACGCCCATCTCGTGGGCGTCCTCTCCGAGGGAGGCAGGGTGGACTACGTCATCGTGGACGAGGCGCAGTTCCTGTCGCCCGACCAGATCGACCAGCTCGCCCGGGTCGTCGACGACCTGAACCTGGACGTGTTCGCCTTCGGCATCACGACCGACTTCCGTACGAAGCTGTTCCCCGGCTCCCAGCGGCTCATCGAACTGGCCGACCGGATAGAGACGCTCCAGGTCGAGGCGTTGTGCTGGTGCGGCGCGCGGGCCACGCACAACGCCCGTACGGTGGACGGCGTCATGGTCGTGGAGGGCTCCCAGGTCGTGGTGGGGGATGTGAACCAGTCGTCGGCCGAGGTGGGGTACGAGGTGCTGTGCCGGCGCCATCACCGGCGCGAGATGACGGCCGCGGCGGCGCGCGCCGCGGCCCTCTCCCCGGACGTCCTCCCGGTCTCGGCCGGCTGACCTGACCGGGGAGCCGGCCCCGGGCGCCGGGTCCGGTTCGGACCACCCGATTCGGGCTCAGACCACCGGGTCCGACTGGACGATCGTGAAGACCGCGCCCTCCGGGTCAGCGACCGTCGCGAGCCGGCCCGTCGCGCCCTCGCGCGGCCGGCGGATCACCTGCCCGCCCAGCTCCGTCACCAGCCGCGCCGCCGCGTCCGCGTCCGCCACCTCGAAGTGCGTCATCCAGTGCGCGCCGCGGTCCCGGTCGAGCGCCCGGCCCAGGCCGTGCAGCGAGGCGACGGGACGCCCCTCCAGCCGCAGCGTCAGAAAGTCGAAGTCGGCGGAGACCGTCGCCTCCACGTCGTAGCCGAAGAGCGCCTCGTAGAACTTGCCGACCGCGGAGGTCTCGCGGGTGATCAGCTCGTTCCAGACGGGTGTGCCGTGCGCGCCGGCCACCGCCGTCCCGGTGTGCGCGGCCGCCTGCCAGATCCCGAAGACCGCGCCCGCCGGGTCCGCGGCTATGGCCATCCGGCCCGCCTCGGCCGCGTCCAGCGGGCCGACTCCGACCGTACCGCCGCAGCTTCGGATCGTCTCCGCCGTCTTGTCGGCGTCGTCCGTCGCCAGATAGGTCATCCAGGCGATCGGGAGATGACGGTCGGGCGGCAGCTGGCCGATCCCGGCGATCTCCCGGCCGTCGAGCAGCCCGCGGACATACGGTCCGAGCTGCTGCGGCCCGGGTGTGAACTCCCAGCCGAACAGCGCGTGGTAGAACTCCTCGGTCGCGGTGAGGCCGTGCACCATCAGACTCACCCAGCAGGGTGTGCCGGGCGTACGCCGGATCGCAGCCTCGGTCATCGTCACTCTCTCCTCGGACCTTCGCAGCGGGCGGAAGTGGTCAGGAAACGCGCGGGAACGCTCGGAAACGCTCGGGAACGCGTGGGCGACGGTGGTGCGACGGTCGCGACAACGGTCCGTGACGCCCGAGCAGATGCTCGCACCCGCCGCCGTCCGGCGCTCCGGGGCCGCGCCGCTCTTGGCGGGATCTCGATCCGCTGTTTACCGTCCGTTTCTCCGCGGTCACCCGGGCAGCGGGCGGTACGAGAGGATGACGTCCATGACAGTCATCATCACCTCAGCCGAACTCTCCGGCGAGTCGGCCGGCCCCCGCCCGCCCGTACTCCTCGACGTCCGCTGGCGCCTGGGCGGTCCTTCGGGCCGGCCCGAGTATCTGGCGGGCCATCTGCCGGGCGCCGTCTACATCGACCTCGACACGGAGCTGGCGGGCCCGCCCGGCACCGGCGGCCGGCACCCGCTGCCCGAGGTGGCCGCCTTCGGCGCGGTGATGCGCCGGGCCGGGGTGTCCCGGGACACCCCGGTGGTCGTGTACGACGGCGGCCAGGGCTGGGCCGCGGCCCGCGCCTGGTGGCTGCTGCGCTGGACCGGCCACCCGGACGTCCGCGTCCTGGACGGCGGTCTCGCGGCCTGGACCGGTCCGCTCACCACCGAGGTACCGGCCCCGGCCGAGGGCGACTTCGCCCCGGCGCCCGGCGCGCTGCCCCTGCTCGACGCGGACGGCGCGGCGGCCCTGGCCCGGGACGGCCTGCTGCTGGACGCGCGCGCCGCCGAGCGCTACCGCGGCGACGTCGAACCGATCGACCGCGTCGGCGGCCACATCCCGGGCGCGGTGTCCGCGCCCACCACGGAGAACGTGGCCGAAAACTCCGTCTTCCTCCCCGCCGAGACGCTCGCCGCCCGCTTCAAGGCGCTGGGCGCCACCCCCGACACCCCCGGCGGCGTGGGCGTGTACTGCGGCTCCGGAGTCTCCGGGGCCCACGAGGTGCTCGCCCTGGAGATCGCGGGCATCCCGGCGGCGCTGTACGCGGGCTCCTGGTCCGAGTGGTCGGCGGACGAGTCCCGCCCGGTGGCCACCGGCCCCGACCCGCTCTGACCGCGCCGGAGCACGGGTAGCACAACAGGCCGAGGGGCCCGTACGCCGATGCGGTGAGTACGGGCCCCTCGGATTACGTACGTAAGTACGTGCTGATTCCGTGGAGATGGTGGGGACGCGCGGTGAGCGGACCGGCCTGGGGAGCGACAGGCGGACCGGGCGGGCCCGTCGGGCCGGCTGCCGGGCCGCCCGTCGGGCCTCCGTCAGTCCTGCTTCTTCCGGCGTGTGCCGAACACGATCTCGTCCCAGCTGGGCACCGCCGCCCGCCGTCCCGGCCGTACGCCGTCCGCTTCCGCCTGGCGGTCCGTCGTGCCGGTGAGCCGGTCGCGGTGACCGGCCACCGAACGCGGCATCAGCACGTCCGCGTACGCGGAACCGGCGCCCGCCGACGCGGCCGGGGCCACCGGCTCCTCGTCGATGTCCGGATCCTCGTCCTCCTCCACGTCCGCCGGCTCGGCCGACGGACGCTCGGGCACGACCATGTCGCCGCGGAAGCTCGGCACCGCCTCCAGCAGGCTGGTCAGCGAGTCCCGCTCGTTCGGCTCCTCGGGGTCGCCGGCCCCGGGCCGGTCCATCGGCCGGTCGAGGCCGCGGTCCATGCCCCGGTCGCGCGGCAGCCGCGCGATCCTCGGCACGAACGGGAAGCTCGGCTCCTTCGCGGTGACCGTGTCGTCCGTGTCGCCGATCAGCGCGCGCGCCTCGTCGTCGACGGCCTGCACGAGCCGCCGGGGCGGGTCGTACGTCCAGCTCGCCGAGTGCGGCTCACCCGCGACCAGATAGACGAGCAGCACCTCCCAGGTGCCGTCGTCGCGGCGCCAGGAGTCCCACTGGACGGTCTCCTTGTCGGCACCGCGCAGCGTCAGCCGCTCCTGCACGGCCTCGCCGAGCTGGGGTCCGGTGTTCTCGCCCGGCCGGCGCACGGCGGTCTTCCTGGCCCGCTCGGCCATGAAGGCGCGTTCGGCGAGGACCGGTCCCTCGAAGCGGCGGACCCGGTCCACCGGGATACCGGCGTGCTGGGCCACCTCCTCCGCCGAGGCACCGGCTCGTATCCGCGCCTGGATGTCGCGGGGCCTGAGGTGGCTCTCCACCTCGATCTCGATCTGACCGAGCCTGGCCCGGTCATTGCGCACGGCCGCGCGCAGCCGCTCGTCGATCGGAAGTGTGTATTCCGTGCTGTCGGCAGCCTTGAGCACCAGTCGTGTGCCGTCGTTCGAGACGGCCACGACACGCAGTTCGGGCATGGGAACCTCCCGGGTGGTGCCTGCCGACGTCACGTGCGTCGCTGCTTCCGCTAGTCGAGTGTGGCCTGCCCGGGTGCAGCCTGCCACAACCTTTCCTGCTGCCCGGCGTGTCGGGCATGTGCCCTGGAACGCCGATGACACGGTTACCTATTTGCGACGCAGGGTGACAATACCCGTCACTCTGTGCAGCAGGCGCCCGTGCGGTGCCGCGGCGCCGCCGGATCGAGTGCCACCTTCGGCCCCTTTCCGTTGTCCCGGACCCCCGTCAGGGAGTCCGGCCCCAGGGCTCGCCACAGTACTCCATTCGGGCCATGTGGGTGGACCGCCGCGCCGTCGAAGTTCTCCGCGGGCTGGGGAGTTGAACCGCGGGGACAAGTTCCGGCGGGTGTCCTGATTCACAGAATCCCCGAAAACGGAACTATCGGTTTCGCCCAGTTGTCTCTTCTTGGTGCACGGTGGGACAGATGGGCGAACAGGGACAGTGGATGGATCAGGAACAGACCGAGGAGAAGAAGCGGAAGATCGAGCTGAGCGTGCCCCAGGTCGCGGGGAGCGCGCTCGCCGCGGTCGCCGCGGCGGTGCTGGCCTCCCGGCTCGGCGTGTACGGCACGATCATCGGGGCCGGAGTGGTGAGCGTGGTCGCCACCTGCGGCGGATCGGTCTTCTCGCATCTGTTCCGGCGCACCGGTGAGCAGCTCAAGGTCGTCACGGAGCAGGCTGTACGGACCGGCGGGCGCCAGGTGCCCGTGGAGCCGGAGCCGGAGCGGGCGGACGGGTTCGGCCCGGCCACCACGCACCGCACGCGCGCCCGGGGCCGGCGGCGGCCGGTGATCGCGGCCGGCGTGGTCTTCCTGGTCGCGATGCTCGGGATCACCGGTTTCGAGCTGATCTCCGGTCAGAACCTGGACGGCGGTACGGGGACGACCGTCGGATACGCCGTCAGCGGCGGACACGGCCGCGCCACCCCGGCCACGACCCCCGCGACCTCCACGGTCCCCACGAGTCCCCAGAGCCCCTCGGCCCCCGCCTCGACGGACACCGGCACCGCCGGCACCGGGGACACCTCGGCCTCCCCGTCCACGTCGCCGTCCCCGTCCGCCACCGCGTCCGACTCCGCCGGCTCCTCCGACGGCTCCGGCTCGTCCGGTACGACACCGACGCCGGCCCCCTCCGGCAGCGCCGACCCGACCGGCACGGCCGGCTCAGGGGCCGGCGACACCGGCGGCGCCTCCGACGCGACCGGTGCTTCCGGCACCACGGGCACCACCGGCGGCTAGCCGGGCCGGGCCGTCAGTCCCCGAGCACGCGCCGCAGGTAGTCGTTGCCGAACAGCCGGTCCGGGTCCAGCCGGTCCCGCAGCGCCGTGAACTCACCGAAGCGCGGATACGCCTCGGCCAGATAGGCCGCGTCCCTGGTGTGGATCTTCCCCCAGTGCGGCCGGCCGCCGTGCGCGGTCATGATCCGCTCCACCGCCGTGAAGTACGAGCGGTGCGGCGTCCCCCGGTACAGATGCACCGCGATGTACGCGGTCTCCCGGCCCGAGGCGGTGGAGAGCGCGATGTCGTCGGCGGGGGCCGTACGGATCTCCGCCGGGAAGCTGATCTTCAGCGGGGAGCGCTCGACCATCGCCTTCACCTCGCGCAGCGCGCCGACCACGGCCTCCCGGGGCAGCGCGTACTCCATCTCCACGAACCGCACCCGGCGCGGCGAGGTGAAGACCTTGTGCGGGATGTCCGTGTACGTACGGGCCGAGAGCGCCCGGCTGGCGACCCTGGCCAGCGCCGGGATGGTCGCGGGCACCGCCCGGCCCAGCGAACAGGCCACCTGGAAGGCGCCGTTGGAGAGCAGCTCGTCCTCGATCCAGCCGCCGATCCGGCCGGGCGGCGCCGCGGGACCCGCGCTGCGGTTGTTGCGCTTGGTGTTGCAGTTGCCGGTGTGGGGGAACCAGTAGAACTCGAAGTGCTCGTTCTCGGCGACATGCTGGTCGAACTCGGCCATGACCCGGTCGAAGGCCATCGGTTCCTCGCGGGCGGTCAGCAGGAAGACCGGCTCCACCGCGAAGGTGATCGCGGTCACCACCCCGAGCGCGCCGAGCCCGATCCTGGCGGCGGCGAAGACATCCGGATTCTCCTCCGCCGAGCAGCGCAGCACCGAGCCGTCCGCCGTGACCAGCTCCAGGGCGCGGATCTGGGCGGCGATGGAGGCCGAGTCACGGCCCGTGCCGTGCGTGCCGGTGGAGGTCGCGCCCGCCACGGTCTGCTCAGTGATGTCGCCCATGTTGGTGAGCGAAAGACCCTCTCTGGCCAGCGCCGCGTTCAGCCGTTTGAGCGGGGTGCCGGCCGCCACCGTGACCGTGCCGGCGGCCCGGTCGATCCGCTCGATGCCGGTCAGCAGATCGGGCCGTATCAGCACCCCGTCGGTCGCGGCGGTCGAGGTGAAGGAGTGGCCCGTGCCGACCGCCTTCACCCGCAGCCCGTCCTCGGCCGCCGCGCGGACCGCCGCCGCCACCTCCGCCACGGAGGCGGGGGAGACCGTGCGCGCCGGTTCGGCGGTGACGGTCCCCGCCCAGTTACGCCACGTGTTCCTGGTCGTCGTGCCTGTCCGGATCCCGGTCATCCGCCCCGCGCCCTCCCCGAATCGGTACCGGCCCGCGCAGCCGGCGATACCCCAGGAACGCCACCACGGCCGCGACCGCACCCGCCGCGACGGGCACCGCGTACCCCGCCCGCGCCCCGGCCGCGTCCACCACCCAGCCGGCGGCCGACGAGCCGAGCGCCACGCCGACCGCGAGCCCGGTACTGGTCCAGGTCATGCCCTCGGTCAGCTTGGTGCGGGGTACGTGCGCTTCGACGAGGGCCATGGTGGTCACCATCGTGGGTGCGATGGCGAGGCCCGCGACAAAGAGCGCCACGGCCAAGAACGGCAGGTTCCCGGCCAGTTGGAGGGGGATCATACTCACGGACATCGCGCAGACACCCAGCAGCCACCGCAGGGCGGCCGGGCCGGCGGGACGCAGCAGGCCGAACACCGCGCCCGCCAGACAGGAACCGAGCGCGTAGACCGCCAGCACCAGGCTCGCCGCCGCCTTGTGGCCCCGCTCCTCGGCGAAGGCGACCGTCACCACTTCGACCGCGCCGAAGATCGCCCCGGTCGCCACGAACGTCACCACCAGCACCCGCAGCCCGGGGGAGCGCAGCGCGGAGTCGCCGGTGTGCCGCTCACGCGGCTCCGGTACGGGCTCGGTGGCCCGCTGCGCCGTCAGCCACCCGACCCCGGCCAGCAGGAACACGGCCGCCAGCAGCGGGCCCGCGGCCGGGAACCAGGCCGTCGACAGACCGATGGAGAGGATCGGGCCGACGATGAAGCACAGCTCGTCGACGATCGACTCCCAGGAGTACGCGGTGTGCAGCGCGCTCGGGGAGTCCCGGTGGATCGCCGCCCAGCGCGCCCGCACCATCGCGCCCACGCTCGGCATGCCGCCCGCGCCCGCCGCGAAGACGAAGAGCGTCCAGTCGGGCGCGCCGAGCTGGGCGCAGAGCAGCAGCCCCATGACGGACGCGACCGAGGCGAGCGTCGCCGGGCGCAGCACCCGGGCCTGGCCGTGCCGGTCGACGAGCCGGGAGATCTGCGGGCCGAGCACGGCGGCCGACAGCGCGAGCGCCGCGGTGACCGCCCCGGCGAGCCCGTACCGCCCGGTGAGCTGGGAGATCATCGTGACGACGCCGATGCCCACCATCGCCAGGGGCAGCCGGCCGAGCAGGCCGGCGGTGGTGAATCCCCGGGTGCCGGGGGTCGCGAAGAGCGCACGGTAGGAACTGGACAACGGACGCTCCGGTAAGGAATCAGCAGAATCGGGACAGCTTACGTTCGCGGTCAGGAGGGGCGAAAACCGTTTTCCGCCGCCCCCCGGAGGGGCCGCCGGCCGCGGGGCCGCCGTCCGGCGGATCGCGGCGGATGGCAGGATCGCCCCATGCCCGAACAGCTCGCCCATGCCCCCTACGACGCCCTGCTCCTGCTCTCCTTCGGGGGCCCCGAGGGACCGGACGACGTCGTCCCGTTCCTTCGGAACGTGACCCGGGGCCGCGGCATCCCCGAGGAGCGGCTCAAGGAAGTGGGGCAGCACTACTTCCTCTTCGGCGGGGTCAGCCCGATCAACGAGCAGAACCGCGCCCTGCTGGACGCGCTGCGCAAGGACCTCGCCGAGCACGGCGTGGAGCTGCCGGTCTACTGGGGCAACCGCAACTGGGCCCCGTATCTGACCGACACCCTGCGGGAGATGGCCGCGGACGGCCGGCGCCGGATCGCGGTCCTCGCGACCAGCGCCTACGCCTCGTACTCCGGCTGCCGCCAGTACCGGGAGGATCTCGCGGGCGCGCTCGCCGCCCTCGCCGAGGAGGGCGTCGAACCGCCCCGCGTCGACAAGCTGCGCCACTACTTCAACCACCCCGGCTTCATCGAGCCCATGGCCGAGGGCGTGCTCGCCTCGCTCGCCGAGCTGCCCGAGGACGTACGGGCCGGGGCGCACCTCGCCTTCACCACGCACTCCATCCCGGACGCGGCGGCCGACACCTCGGGCCCGGCCGGGGACCACGGCGACGGCGGCGCCTATGTGGCCCAGCACCTCGACGTGGCCCGGGTGATCGTGGACCGGGTCACCGCGGAGACCGGTGTCGAGCACCCCTGGCGCCTCGTCTACCAGTCGCGCAGCGGCGCCCCGCACATCCCCTGGCTGGAGCCGGACATCTGCGACCACCTGGAGGAGCTGCACGGCGCGGGCGTGCCCGCCGTCGTCATGGCCCCCATCGGCTTCGTCTCCGACCACATGGAGGTCCTGTACGACCTCGACACCGAGGCCACCGCCAAGGCCGCCGAGCTGGGGCTGCCCGTACGCCGCTCGGCGACGGTCGGGGCGGACCCGCGCTTCGCCGCGGCCGTACGCGATCTCCTCCTGGAGCGCGCGGCGGCCGAACGGGGCCGGCCGGTGGACCGCTGCGCCCTGGGCGCGCTCGGCCCGAGCCACGACCTCTGCCCGGCCGGCTGCTGCCCGGCCCGTGCCCCCAAGCCCGCCGCCGCGGGCGCGGACAGCCCGTACGCCTGAAGGAGCCCGCCGTGACCGACGAGACCCCGCCCGCCGAACTGCTCGCCCTCGCCCTGGAGGCGGCGCGCCGGGCCGGCGCCCTGCTGCGCGACGGCCGGCCCGAGGACCTCGCGGTGGCCGCCACGAAGTCCAGCCCGATCGACGTGGTCACCGAGATGGACATCGCCGCCGAGAAGCTGATCACCGGGTTTCTCGCCGAGCACCGGCCGGAGGACGGATTCCTCGGTGAGGAGGGCGCGGGCTCGGCGGGGACCAGCGGGGTCCGCTGGATCATCGACCCGCTGGACGGCACGGTCAACTACCTCTACGGGCTGCCCACCTGGGCCGTCTCCATCGCCGCCGAGCGCGACGGCGAGACCGTGGCCGGCGTCGTCGCGGCGCCGATGCGCGGCGAGACCTTCCGGGCGGTGCGCGGCGGGGGCGCCTTCCTCGGCGACCGCCGGATCACGGCCCGTCCGGCGGCCCCGCTGGAGCGCGCGCTGGTCTCCACCGGCTTCAACTACGTCACCTCCGTCCGCGGCCACCAGGCGGACATCGTCCAGCGGCTGATCCCGCGCCTCCGGGACATCCGGCGCGGCGGTTCCGCGGCCATCGACCTGTGCGATGTCGCGGCGGGCCGGCTGGACGGCTACTACGAGCGCGGGCTGCACCCCTGGGACCTCGCCGCGGGCGACCTCATCGCCCGTGAGGCGGGCGCGCTGACCGGCGGACGTCCAGGTGGTCCCCCGGGCTACGAACTCGCCGTAGCGGCCCCTCCAGGGGTCTTCGAGCCCCTTCAGGCGCTGCTGGAGGAGTACGGCGCCTGGCACGACTGACCGGTCACGCGGGAAGGCGCGCGGAATTTCAGACAAGGGAAAAGGGGCTCCGGTGCCGTCCCCTCGGCGCCGGGGCCCCTCTCCATGGGTTTTTCGGGCTGTTCAGGTTGCTCGTTCAGCGGGTGGTGCGGCTCTGTACGTGGACTGGCTGGGGCTGTCGGGTCAGGCGCCGTTGGCGGCGCCCACCTCCACACCGTGCTCGGCGGCGAGCCGACGCAGGTCCTCCAGCTCTTCCTGTTCGACATCCGCGAGGAAGTCGTCGCCCGTCTCGCGGGCATGGGTCAGATCGGTCTCCGTGGCCTTTATGCGCTGCAGAAGCCCGGCGGTGAACGCGTCCATTGCGCCCCCTCGTCGTGGGTCAGTGGCACGGGGCTGTGCCGACGGCGGGAAGATCACGGTCCCTCTGTCACTGGAAGACAGCTACCTGAGGGCAGATAAAGGTGTGGCATGCCACAAACAGGGCGTGATCTCGGGTGTGAAGTCGTCTTCCCCAGGGTCCGTCCCCGAGAAACCTCACGGCCTCGACGAAATCCCTCCCCCGCTCGATGTCGCAGGTCACCCGGCATGGTCTTACCGCCGGTTTATGGCCGACAAGGGCAGGATGGGCCCGCACAAACACAGCTACCGCCTGCCCTGATCACGGGTGACGGGCCCAGAGGAAGGAAGAACGACGTGCGCGTACTCGTCGTCGAGGACGAGCAGCTGCTCGCCGATGCGGTGGCCACCGGACTGCGCCGGGAGGCCATGGCCGTGGACGTCGTGTACGACGGAGGGGCCGCGCTGGAGCGCGTCGGGGTCAACGACTACGACGTGGTGGTGCTGGACCGTGACCTCCCGGTCGTCCACGGGGACGACGTCTGCCGGCGGATCGTCGAGCTGGGCATGGCCACCAGGGTCCTGATGCTCACCGCGTCCGGCGATGTCAGCGACCGGGTCGAGGGACTGGAGCTGGGCGCGGACGACTATCTGCCCAAGCCCTTCGCCTTCAGTGAGCTGACCGCCCGGGTCCGGGCGCTCGGCCGCCGTACGACGGTGCCGCTGCCGCCCGTCCTGGAGCGCTCGGGGATCAAGCTCGACCCCAACCGGCGCGAGGTGTTCCGGGACGGCAAGGAGATCCAGCTCGCGCCCAAGGAGTTCGCCGTCCTGGAGGTCCTGATGCGCAGCGAGGGCGCCGTCGTCTCGGCCGAACAGCTGCTGGAGAAGGCGTGGGACGAGAACACCGACCCGTTCACCAACGTGGTCCGGGTGACGGTCATGACGCTGCGCCGCAAGCTCGGTGAGCCGCCGGTCATCGTGACCGTACCCGGCTCCGGCTACCGGATCTGATGCCCGTGGCCACCATCCCGCCGCCCCCCGCCGCACCCCCGAAGCCCACCTGGGACCCCCGGCGCCCCGAGCAGAGCATGCCCTGGGTGCGGCCGACCATCCGGATACGGCTGACGCTGCTGTACGGCGGGATGTTCCTGATCGCAGGCATCCTGCTGCTCTCGATCATCTATCTGCTGGCCGCGCAGGCCCTGCACGTGGGCAGCGAGCTGCCGTTCAAGATCGTCAGCGGCAAGGTGAGCAGCGATGTCTGCAACTTCCCCGACTCGGCGCAGCCCGCGGACTTCAACATCGCGATGAACGCGTGCGTGAACCACCAGCGCCAGCAGGCGCTGGACGATCTGCTCAGCCGCTCGCTGCTGGCGCTCGTGGGGCTGAGCGTCATCGCGTTCGCCTTCGGCTACGCCATGGCGGGCCGGGTGCTCTCGCCGCTCGGCCGGATCACCCGTACGGCCCGCCGGGTGGTCGGCACCGACCTGGCGCGCCGGATCGAGCTGGACGGCCCGGACGACGAGCTGAAGGAGCTGGCGGACACCTTCGACGAGATGCTGGAGCGGCTGGAGCGGGCCTTCACCGCGCAGCAGCGGTTCGTGGCGAACGCCTCGCACGAGCTGCGCACCCCGCTGGCGATCAACCGCACCCTGCTGGAGGTCCATCTCTCCGACCCGGGGGCCCCGATGGAGCTTCAGCAGCTCGGCAAGACCCTGCTGGCCACCAACGAGCGCAGCGAGCAGCTGGTGGAAGGGCTGCTGCTGCTCGCCCGCAGCGACAACCAGCTCGTGGAGCGCAAACCGGTCGACCTCGCCGAGGTGGCCACGCGCGCGGTGGACCAGGCCCTCTCCGAGGCGGAGGCCAAGGGGGTGGAGATCCGCGGGGAGCGGGTGCCGGCGGTGGTCCAGGGCAACGGTGTCCTGCTGGAGCGGATCGCCCTGAACCTGGTCCAGAACGCCGTCCGGTACAACATCCCCGAAGGGGGATGGGTGGAGGTCGTCACCGAGTCCCCGCCGGGCCAGGCGGTCCTGGTGGTGTCGAACACGGGTCCCGTCGTTCCCGCGTACGAGATCGACAACCTCTTCGAGCCGTTCCGGCGGCTGCGTACGGAGCGGACGGGCAGCGACAAGGGGGTGGGCCTCGGCCTTTCGATCGCCCGCTCCGTGGCGCGCGCCCACGGTGGCCGGATCTTCGCGGAACCCAGGGAAGGCGGCGGGCTCATGATGCGGGTCACTCTCCCGGTCTGAGAGACTGCGTGGAGTGATGAAGGGCGCCGGATTACTTTGTTCGCTTTGCGCGGAATTGCAGGGACCGGTTCCCGGTGGAAACGTGTGTGATCGATCACAGAGGCGAATTCCCGCCTATCGACTCTGTGTTATCAAGCCTTCAACGGAAAGCCGGTAAAGTCCGGGTTTCCAGGGCGCGGGATCACGGGAAGTACACGGGGTGGCGGCCGTGAAGCGCGACCTGAGGACCGTGTACGGTCCCCTTCGCCACCCGCAAGCCGATCACTCCTCGTGAGACCGGTTGGGTGTCGATTGAGTAACAGACCTTGATGTGAGGCAAAATCTCCGCCTCAGGTCGGGCACAAGTCCGGCCTCTCACGCGTTACCTGCGCTGAGACACCACAGACACCCAGAGGGGGAGAGCGACATGGCAACGGATTACGACACCCCACGCAAGACCGACGACGACGTCGATTCGGACAGCCTTGAGGAACTGAAGGCCCGCCGGAACGACAAGTCGACTTCAGCGGTCGACGTCGACGAGTTCGAGCAGGCCGAGGGCCTGGAACTGCCCGGCGCGGATCTCTCCAACGAGGAGCTGTCCGTCCGGGTCCTGCCGCGGCAGGCCGACGAGTTCACCTGCATGAGCTGCTTCCTCGTGCACCACCGCTCCCAGCTGGCCAGGGAGAAGAACGGGCAGCCCATCTGCCGAGACTGCGACTGAGGTCGGGCCGGCCGTGGCAGGCGATACACCGTCCCGGAAACGGCGCTTCCGGCGCAAGACGTCACCGGAGGCGTATCAGGGCGGCACGGGTCCGGCGGAAGGCGTCCAGCCGCCCGCCGACGGCTCCGCCGCCCTGCTGCCCCAGCACGGCTCGGACGCGGACGAGGACGAGCGGGGCCTTCCGGCCTCGCTCGAAGCCGGCCAGGACGACCACGACGGCCCCGTGACCGGGGGCCGGCGCCTGGACAGCGTCCGACGGGGCGTGCGCAAGGGCGGTGAGGGCGCCAAGGCGGCCCTCGGCCTGATCGCCGACCGGATCATCGACCTCGCGCCGCGGATCCCGGTCCGCGATCTGGCCACCCTGCGCGCGCAGTTTCCGGGACTCGGCCCCGAGGAGCTGGCCGACAAGCTGGTCGCGGGCGCCGCGAACAGCAGCTCCACCGTCGGCGCGGGCATCGGCGCGGCCGCGATGATGCCCGTACCGCCCGCGATGCCCGCCGAGCTGGCGGCCGAGATCACCGCCGTCGCCGCCGTCGAGCTGAAGCTCATCGCCGAGCTGCACGAGGTCTACGGACTGCGGCCCCCCGGCACGCTCCGGGAGCGCAGCGTCGGCTATCTGATGTCCTGGACGCACGAGCGCGGCGTCGACATCACCAAACCCTCGACCTTCAACGGCGCGCTCAGCGGCCCCATGAAGCGCGAGCTGCGCCACCAGATCACCAAGCGCATGGTCCGCACCCTGCCGAACCTGGTCCCGTTCATGATCGGCGCGGCCGTCGGCGCGATGATGAACCGGCGGGACACCAAGAAGGTCGCCGAGCACGTCCGCAAGGACCTGCGCAAGCGCCAGGTCCCCTGGGACGCCCTGCCGGCCCTGCCGCCGCTGGAGCGGACCGGGGAGCTGCCTCCCGGACTGCCCAGGGAACTGGGCGGCGGCTGACCGGCGCCCCCTCCCCGCGTCAGGCGCCCGTGCCGGTACCGGAGCCCGTGCCGGACGAGCTGATCCGTACGGCGTTCAGCGCCGCCAGCAGCGCCCGCGGGTCACGCGTCGAGAGATAGAGATACGGAGTCGGGTCCTCCGGGTCCGTGACCACCACCCGCAGCGCCGTCGGCACATAGCTGCGCAGCAGCATGAAGGCGCGCGGATCGGCCTTGTGCAGCCGCCAGGCGATCGCCTCCTCGCCCTCCAGCACCTCGGCCTCCCCGAGCGCCGCCACCGGGATCCGGGCGTCGCCCGCGACCAGGGAGTCCGCCACCACCCGGATTCGCGCCGAACCGTACGAGCTGACCCCGGCGGCGGCCAGGGCGCCCGCCCCGATCAGCCCGCCGAGCAGCGGCAGCGGCCCCAGCGGCAGCAGCATCAGCCCCCCCGAGAGGGAGATCAGGGCGGCGATGCCCCACCAGGTGCGGGGCGCGGTCAGACGTTCGTCGTAGCGTGCGACGGAAGGCTCCATGGCGCCAAGCTTGGCATGGTGCGGTGGGCGGGCGACCGCGCGGGTAAGGTCTGCGCCTGTGAGTAAGAGGCCGCGCGAATAGGTGGGGTGGATGAAGGAGCGGGTGTGGGTGCGTGCAGGTGCAAGGCGGAGGATTGAGTCAACGCGGAGCGTTGGTGAGTGACGACAACGCAGCAGATGTGCGTGCCCACGCCCGCGACGCCGCCCCACCTATTCGCGCGGCCTCTCACGTGCCGTCCCCGGAGAGCGCCGCGGGGCCCGACCCCGAGCCTTCCGCCGCCGGGCCCCTGACACCGCCGCCCGGCGCCGTACCTCCCGTACGCCATCCCGAGGCGCCCGCGCCCGGTGAGCCGCTCGGCACGCACTACGAACACTGTTTCGGCTGCGGCGGGGCGCAGCCGCACGGGCTCCAGCTGTCGGCCCGCGCCGGCGCGGGGGTGACCATCACCGCCGAGTTCACCGTCCGGGAGGCCCACCAGGGCGCCCCCGGGCTGGCACACGGCGGGGTGCTGGCCACCGCGCTCGACGAGACGCTCGGCTCGCTGCACTGGCTGCTGCGGGTGATCGCCGTGACCGGACGGCTCCAGACCGAGTTCCTCCGGCCCGTCCCCGTCGGCACGCTGCTGTATCTGGAGGCCGAGGTCACCGCCGTGCACCGGCGCAAGATCTACTGCTCCGCCACCGGCCGGCTCGGCGGTCCCGACGGGCCCGTCGCCGTCCGCGCCGACGCCCTTTTCATCGAGGTCAAGGTCGATCACTTCATCGACAACGGCCGTCCCGAGGAGATCCGGGCGGCGATGGCCGACCCGGACCAGGTCAAGCGCGCCCGCGCGTTCGAGGTGAACCCATGACCGACGCCCCCCGCCGGAGCCCGCTCGACGTGCTGATCCGCCGGATCGACCCCGAGGCGCCCCTCCCGTCGTACGGGCATCCCGGCGACGCCGGAGCGGATCTGGTGACCACGGAGGCCGCCGAGCTGGCCCCGGGCGAGCGCGCCGTCCTGCCCACGGGGATCTCCATCGCGCTGCCCGACGGGTACGCGGCCTTCGTGCACCCGCGCTCCGGGCTCGCCGCCCGCTGCGGAGTCGCCCTCGTGAATGCCCCCGGGACCGTGGATGCCGGGTACCGTGGAGAGATCAAAGTGATCGTGGTCAATCTGGACCCCCGCGAGAGCGTGCGGTTCGAGCGGTACGACCGGATTGCCCAACTGGTCGTCCAGCAGGTCGAGAAGGTCCGCTTCCACGAGGTGGCGGAGCTTCCCGCCTCCGCGCGGGACCAGGGGGGCTTCGGGTCCACCGGCGGCCATGCCGCCGTGGGCGGGGTACAGGGTGGGAATCGATACGCTTCGGTCGTAACCGACCGGGAAGGACAGTGACGTGTTCGGACGTCGCAAGAAGAGTGGTTCCGCCGAGGACGCGGCGGACGCAACGGGCGAGACCGAGCAGGTCGACGCCGCTGCCGCCGATGACGGCGACGCCGGCGAGCCGGGGGACGCGCCCCGCCGGGCGAACCTTCCGCCGGCGCCGCGCCCCGACGGTCCCTGGGACATCTCCGAGGTCTCCAAGCCCGACGAGGGCCGCGTCGACCTCGGGGGCATCTTCGTCCCCGGCGTCGACGGCATGGAGCTGCGGGTGGAGGTCGCCGGTGACGCGATCGTCGCCGCGACGGTCGTCGTGCGCGACAGCGCCGTACAGCTCCAGGCGTTCGCCGCTCCCAAGCGCGAGGGCATCTGGGGCGAGGTCCGCGAGGAGATCGCCACCGGCATCACCCAGCAGGGCGGCATCATCGACGAGGTCGAGGGCCCGCTCGGCTGGGAGCTGCGCGCGCAGGTCCCCGTACAGCTGCCGGACGGCACCGGCGGCGTACAGCTGGTGCGCTTCATCGGGGTCGACGGACCGCGCTGGTTCCTGCGCGGGGTGATCTCCGGGCAGGGCGCGGTGCAGCCCGAGGCCGCCGGTCTGCTGGAGCAGATCTTCCGGGACACCGTGGTCGTGCGCGGGGAGGGCCCGATGGCGCCCCGTGACCCGATCGTCCTCAAGCTCCCGGACGACGCCCAGATGGTCGCCGAGGGCGTCCAGCAGGACGAGCAGGAGGGTTCCCGCTTCTCCGGCGGCATGGGCCAGCTCCAGCGCGGACCGGAGATCACCGAGGTGCGCTGACCGCGCCCGCGTATGTGTGCGAAGCCGGTGGGCGGCACTCCCCGTGAGGGGGGTGCCGCCCACCGGCTTTTCCCGTTTTTCCGCAGGTCACACCGGTCCTGGCGGCGGGCGTAGGAAATGCGTCAAGCGGATGCCCCGGAGAGTATGAGACCCGTCAAGGCCGCCGGAATCCACCCCATCACGGGCTTTTCTTGCCGAGGCAGGTCTTCCGCACTCATATCAGGAGCACCCGATGGCCGACGCGGCCTTCGTCGTCACCACACTCGCGGTCTTCGCGCTGGTGGCCCTCATCGCCAGGGGGGTGACGAAGCTGTGACCGCCGAGAACATCGTCGGCCTCGTCGTGGCCGTCGCCCTGCTGGGCTATCTCGTCCTCGCGCTCCTCTTCCCCGAGAGGTTCTGAGATGGGCCCCGTCCTCTCGGGCGTGCTCCAGCTGCTCGCGCTGACCGTCGCGCTGGGCCTGGCGTACCGTCCGCTCGGCGACCACCTGGCCGGTGTCTACGCCTCGCCCCGGCATCTCCGGGCGGAGAAGTGGATCTACCGGGCCATCGGCGCCCGCCCCGAGACCGAGATGCGCTGGCCCGCGTACCTCCGCGCGCTGCTCGGCTTCTCGCTGGTGAGCGTCCTCTTCCTGTACGCGCTCCAGCGGGCGCAGGGCGTGCTGCCCGGCTCGCTCGGCTTCGCCCCGATCCCGCCGGGCCAGGCGTTCAACACGGCCGCCTCCTTCGTCTCCAACACCAACTGGCAGTCGTACGCGGGCGAGCAGGCCATGGGGCCGCTCCTCCAGACCGGCGGGCTCGCCGTGCAGAACTTCCTCTCGGCCGCCGTCGGGATGGCCGTCGCCGTGGCCCTCGTACGGGGCTTCGCCCGGTCCCGTACCGGCGAACTGGGCAACTTCTGGGCGGATCTGGTGCGCGGCACGGTCCGGGTCCTGCTGCCGCTCTCCGTCGTCGGCGCGCTCGTCCTCGTCGCGTGCGGCGTCATCCAGAACTTCGCCGGCGTCCATGAGGTCGGGCAGTTCACGGGCGGCTTCCAGCAGTGGAGCGGCGGCGCCGTCGCCTCGCAGGAGGCCATCAAGGAGCTGGGCACCAACGGCGGCGGCTACTACAACGCCAACTCCGCCCACCCCTTCGAGAACCCCGGCCCGCTCTCGAACCTCTTCGAGGTCTTCCTCATCCTGCTCGTCCCGACCGCGCTGACCCGCACCTTCGGCAGGATGGTGGGCAGCGTCCGGCAGGGGTACGCGCTCCTCGCCGCGATGGCGGCCATCTGGCTCGGCTTCACCGCGCTGATGACGTGGGCGGAGTTCCACCACGGCGGTCCGGCGTTCGACGTCGCGGGCGGGGCCATGGAGGGCAAGGAGACCCGCTTCGGGATCGCCGGCTCGACGCTCTTCGACGCCGCCTCCACCCTGACCTCGACCGGCGCGGTCAACTCCGCGCTCTCCTCGTACACCGGGCTGGGCGGCGGGATCGCGCTGCTGGGCATCCAGCTCGGCGAGATCGCGCCCGGCGGGGTCGGCTCCGGGCTCTACGGCATGCTGATCATGGCGGTCGTCGCGGTCTTCCTCGCCGGGCTGATGGTCGGCCGTACACCCGAGTACCTGGGCAAGAAGATCGGCACCCGCGAGATCAAGCTCGCCGCGTGCTACCTGCTCGTCACCCCGGCGCTGGTGCTCGGCTTCACCGCCGTGGCCCTGGCACTGCCCACACCGGACCACTCCCTCGCCAACCCGGGGCCGCACGGTTTCACCGAGATCCTGTATGCGTACTCCTCGGGCGCCAACAACAACGGCTCCGCCTTCGCGGGCCTCGACGCGAACACCCCGTGGTTCAACACCACCCTCGGTCTGGTCATGCTGCTGGGCCGCTTCGTCCCCATGGTGTTCGTCCTCGCGCTGGCCGGCTCGCTGGCCGGGCAGCGGCCCGTACCGGAGAGCGCGGGGACGCTCCGTACCCACCAACCGCTCTTCGCCGGAGTGCTGATCGCGACCGTCCTGATCGTCTCCGGACTCACCTACTTCCCGGCCCTGGCGCTGGGCCCACTGGCCGAGGGGCTGGCGTCATGACGACACGGACCGGGAAATCCGGCGGAACTGCACGGACCGCGAAAGCCGGCGGACGGACCGGCGGGGGACTCTTCACCCCCGCGCAGCTGGTCGCGGCCCTCCCCGACGCCCTGCGGAAGCTCGACCCCCGGGTGATGATCAAGGCGCCCGTGATGTTCGTGGTCCTCGTCGGATCCGTCCTCAGCACGGTCTTCGCCGCACTCGATCCCGGCGACTGGTTCGGCTGGGCCGTCGCCGGATGGCTCTGGCTCACCACCGTCTTCGCCAACCTCGCCGAGGCGGTCGCCGAGGGCCGGGGCAAGGCGCAGGCCGACACCCTGCGCCGGACCAGGACCGGTACGGTCGCGCGCCGGATCACCGGCGGGACCGAGGAGCCGGTCCCCGGTACGGAGCTGCGCGTGGGCGACCTGGTCGTCTGCGAGGCGGGCGACATCATCCCCGGCGACGGAGATGTGGCCGAGGGCGTGGCCTCCGTCGACGAATCGGCCATCACCGGCGAATCGGCGCCCGTCGTCCGGGAGTCGGGCGGCGACCGCTCGGCCGTCACCGGCGGTACGAAGGTCCTCTCCGACCGGATCGTCGTCAGGATCACCACCCGCCCCGGCGAGACCTTCATCGACCGTATGATCGCGCTGGTCGAGGGCGCGGCCCGGCAGAAGACGCCCAACGAGATCGCGCTCAACATCCTGCTCGCGTCCCTCACCGTCATCTTCCTGCTCGCCGTGGTCACCCTCCAGCCGTTCGCCGGGTACGCGGGCCGCCCGCAGACGGTGATCGTGCTGATCGCCCTGCTGGTCTGTCTGATCCCGACCACCATCGGCGCCCTGCTCTCCGCGATCGGCATCGCCGGTATGGACCGGCTGGTCCAGCGCAATGTCCTCGCCATGTCGGGGCGCGCCGTCGAGGCCGCGGGCGATGTGTCGACCCTGCTGCTCGACAAGACCGGCACCATCACCCTCGGCAACCGGCAGGCCGCCGAGTTCCTCCCGGTCGGGGGCGTGACCGAGGCCGAACTGGCCGACGCGGCCCAGCTCTCCTCGCTCGCCGACGAGACCCCCGAGGGCCGCTCCGTCGTCGTCCTCGCCAAGGAGCGGTACGGACTGCGCGAGCGCCACCGGGGCGAGCTGGCCGCGGCCGACTGGGTCGCCTTCACCGCGCAGACCCGGATGTCGGGCGTCGACATCGCGGAGGAGGGCGCCCGCCGCCGGATCCGCAAGGGCGCGGCCGGTTCGGTCGCCGCCTGGGTGGCCGAGCGCGGCGGGGGGACCTCCCCGGACGCCGGCCGGCTCACCGACGCCATCGCGCAGGCGGGCGGCACCCCTCTGCTGGTCGCCGTCGAGGACGACCGGGGCGCCCGGGTGCTGGGCGTCGTCCACCTCAAGGACGTGGTCAAGGACGGTATGCGGGAGCGGTTCGACGAGCTGCGCCGGATGGGCATCAGGACCGTCATGATCACCGGCGACAACCCGCTGACCGCCAAGGCGATCGCGGAGGAGGCCGGTGTGGACGACTTCCTCGCCGAGGCCACCCCCGAGGACAAGATGGCCCTGATCAGGGGCGAACAGGCGGGCGGCAAGCTGGTCGCGATGACCGGCGACGGGACGAACGACGCCCCGGCGCTGGCCCAGGCGGACGTCGGGGTGGCCATGAACACCGGCACCTCGGCGGCCAAGGAGGCCGGGAACATGGTCGACCTGGACTCCGACCCGACCAAGCTCATCGAGATCGTCGGCATCGGCAAGCAACTGCTCATCACCAGGGGTGCGCTGACGACCTTCTCCGTCGCGAACGATGTCGCGAAGTACTTCGCGATCATCCCCGCCATGTTCGCCGTCGTGTACCCGGGTCTCGACCGGCTCAACATCATGCGGCTCTCCTCGCCGGAGTCCGCGATCCTCTCCGCGGTCGTCTTCAACGCGCTGATCATCGTGGCGCTCGTCCCCCTCGCCCTGCGCGGGGTGCGCTACCGGCCGATGAGCGCCGACCGGATGCTCCGGCGGAATCTCGGGGTGTACGGCCTCGGCGGTCTGATCGCCCCCTTCCTCGGCATCAAGCTCATCGATCTGCTCCTCTCCCTCATCCCCGGCATCGGGTGAACGGTGTGTCCGCTGTGTCTCCTCTGTCCTCCCTGTCCGCCATGAACCGCCCGGCGGGCAACACCGCCCGGATCCTCGGTGCCGCTCTGCGTGCCCTCCTCGTCCTCACCGTCCTGTGCGGGGTGCTCTATCCGCTGGCCGTCACCGGCCTGGCCCAGGGGCTCTTCCCCCATCGGGCGAACGGCTCCGAGGCCAGCGAGTCCGGCCGGGTCATCGGCTCGTCGCTCATCGGCCAGCGCTACGACCGGCCGTCCGAGCCGGGGCGCGCGGCGGAGCCCGATCTCGGCTGGTTCCAGCCGCGCCCCTCCGGCGGCCTCTCCGGCAACACCCTCAACACCCAGTACCGGCTGCTCGTCTCCGGGGCGACGAACCTCGCCGGGGACAACGCCAGGCTGATCGCGTCGGTGGAGGCGGCCAGGGCGGCCGTCGTCAGGGACAACTCCGTCCCGGGCCATCCGGTCAGGCCCCCCGATGTGCCCCCCGACGCGGTCACCTCCTCGGGCTCGGGGCTCGACCCGGACATCTCGCCCGCGTACGCCCGGCTCCAGGTCCGCCGGGTCGCGGAACGCCGTCACCTCCCCGTAGGGGAGGTGACGAAGCTGGTCGAGCGGCACACCCAGGGGCGGGTGCTCGGCTTCGTGGGGGAGCCGCGGGTCAATGTGCTCGCGCTCAACTCGGCGCTGCGCGAACTGGTGGGGCGCCGGCCCTAGGCCCGTACGAACGCACCTCTGCCGTCACGTACTGCCGTCATCGCGCCATCAGAATCCCGTCAAGACCGGGCCGGAAGTCCACCGGCGTCCCGTTTGTCGCCCTTCCCGGCTGTAGTTTCGGGACAAGTCGACGCGTCGGGCGCGGTGGCTCTTCTGGAAGACAATGGAGCCATGGGACGCGGCAAGCTTCGGATCTACCTGGGCGCGGCACCGGGCGTCGGCAAGACCTACGCCATGCTCTCGGAGGCGCACCGCCGCCTGGAGCGCGGCACGGACTGCGTCGTCGGCTTCGTCGAGCACCACGACCGGCCCCGTACGGAGACGATGCTGCACGGCCTGGAGCAGATCCCCCGGCGCGAGCTGGAGTACCGGGGGGCCCGCCTCACCGAGATGGACGTCGACGCCGTACTGGAACGCCGCCCCGCCGTCGCCCTGGTGGACGAGCTGGCCCACACCAACGTGCCGGGCTCCCGCAACGCCAAGCGCTGGCAGGACGTGGAGGAGCTGCTCAAGGCCGGTATCGAGGTCGTCTCCACCGTCAACATCCAGCACCTGGAGTCACTCGGCGATGTCGTCGAGTCGATAACGGGCGTACGGCAGCGGGAGACCGTCCCCGACGAGATGGTCCGGCGCGCCGACCAGATCGAGCTGGTCGACATGTCGCCCCAGGCGCTGCGCCGCCGGATGGCGCACGGCAACGTCTACAAGCCCGACAAGGTCGACGCCGCGCTCTCGCACTACTTCCGCCCCGGCAACCTGACCGCGCTGCGCGAGCTGGCGCTGCTCTGGGTCGCGGACCGGGTGGACGAGTACCTCCAGCAGTACCGCGGCGAGCACAACATCCGCACCACCTGGCAGGCCCGGGAGCGGATAGTCGTCGGCCTCACCGGCGGCCCCGAGGGGCGTACGCTCATCCGCCGCGCCGCCAGGATGGCCGCCAAGGGCTCCGGCAGCGAGATCCTCGCCGTCTACATAGCCAGGAGCGACGGTCTCACGGCCGCCTCGCCCAAGGAGATCGCGGTCCAGCGGAAGCTGGTCGAGGACCTGGGCGGCACCTTCCACCATGTCATCGGCGACGACATCCCGTCCGCGCTGCTGGAGTTCGCGCGCGGGGTCAACGCCACCCAGATCGTGCTGGGTTCCAGCCGGCGCAAGACCTGGCAGTACATCTTCGGCCCCGGCGTCGGCGTCACCGTCGCCCGAGAGTCGGGGCCCGACCTCGACGTCCACATCGTCACCCACGAGGAGGCCGCCAAGGGGCGCGGGCTGCCGGTGGCGCGCGGGGTCAGGCTGGGCCGCTCGCGGATCATCTCGGGGTGGCTGGCGGGGGTCGTCGCGCCCGTACTGCTGTCGCTGGTGCTGGCGGAGCTGCACAACACCCTGGGGCTGGCCAACGACGTCCTGCTCTTCCTCTTCCTGACCGTGCTCGCCGCGCTGCTCGGCGGGCTGCGGCCGGCGCTGGCCTCGGCCGCCGTCGGCTCGCTGCTGCTCAACTTCTACTTCACCCCGCCGACGCACACCCTGACCGTCCAGGACCCCAGGAACCTGGTCGCCATCGTCATCTTCTTCGCGGTGGCCGTCTCCGTGGCGTCCGTGGTCGATCTGGCGGCCCGCCGTACCCACCAGGCGTCCCGGCTGCGCGCCGAGTCCGAGATCCTCTCCTTCCTGGCGGGCAGCGTGCTGCGCGGCGAGACCGCGCTGGACGCGCTGCTGGAGCGGGTGCGGGAGACCTTCGCGATGGAGTCGGTGGCGCTGCTGGAGCGGGTGAGCGAGGTCGACCCGTGGACCTGCGCGGGCAGTGTCGGGCCGCAGCCCGTCGACCGGCCCGAGGCCGCCGACGTGGACATGCCGGTCGGGGACCACATGGCGCTGGCGCTCTCCGGCCGGGTGCTGCCCGCCGAGGACCGCCGGGTGCTCGCCGCCTTCGCCGCCCAGGCCGCCGTCGTCCTCGACCGGCAGCGGCTGGTCGGCGAGGCGGAGCAGGCCAGGGCGCTCGCCGAGGGCAACCGCATCCGTACCGCCCTGCTCGCGGCCGTCAGCCACGATCTGCGGACCCCGCTGGCCGGCATCAAGGCCGCGGTCACCTCGCTCCGCTCCGACGACGTCGAGTGGTCCGAGGAGGACCGGGCCGAGCTGCTCGAAGGCATCGAGCACGGCGCCGACCGCCTCGACCACCTGGTGGGCAATCTGCTCGACATGTCCCGGCTCCAGACCGGCACCGTCGCCCCGCTGATGCGCGAGATCGACCTCGACGAGGTGGTGCCGATGGCGCTCGGCGGCGTACCGGAGCAGAGCGTGGAGCTGGACATCCCCGAGTCGCTGCCCATGGTGGCGGTCGACCCGGGGCTGCTGGAGCGCGCGGTCGCCAACATCGTCGAGAACGCCGTCAAGTACAGCCCCGGCGGCCGGCCCGTCACCGTCGCCGCGAGCGCGCTCGGCGCCCGGGTGGAGGTACGGGTCGTGGACCGCGGCCCCGGCGTGCCCGACGAGGCCAAGGACCGGATCTTTGAACCGTTCCAGCGCCACGGAGACGCGCCGCGCGGCGCGGGCGTCGGCCTCGGGCTCGCGGTCGCGCGCGGCTTCGTGGACGCGATGGGCGGCACGCTCGCCGCCGAGGACACCCCCGGCGGCGGGCTGACCATGGTGCTCAACCTCCGGGCGGCCTCAGGACGCGCGCCGGCCGGTGCCGGGACAGGCCCCGGCCCCGAATCATCCGCCCGGGTCAGCCCATGACCGGGGCAGCAGAAAGGCGGACCCTATGACCCGGGTGCTCGTGGTCGACGACGAGCCACAGATCGTACGCGCCCTCGTGATCAACCTGCGGGCGCGGAAGTACGAGGTGGAGGCGGCCTCCGACGGGGCGAGCGCGCTGGAGCTGGCGGCCACCCGCCACCCCGATGTCGTCGTCCTCGACCTCGGCCTGCCGGACATGGACGGCGTCGAGGTCATCAAGGGCCTGCGCGGCTGGACCCGGGTCCCCATCCTGGTGCTCTCCGCCCGGCACACCTCGGACGAGAAGGTCGAGGCGCTGGACGCGGGCGCCGACGACTACGTCACCAAGCCGTTCGGCATGGACGAGCTGCTGGCCAGGCTGCGCGCGGCGGTCCGGCGGGCCGAGCCGGTCGGCGGGGACGGCGACGAGAGCGCGGCGCTGGTCGAGACCGAGGGGTTCACCGTCGATCTCGCCGCCAAGAAGGTCCACCGCGCGGGCCGGGACGTACGCCTCACCCCCACCGAGTGGCACCTGCTGGAGGTGCTCGTACGGAACACCGGGCGCCTGGTCAGTCAGAAACAGCTCCTCCAGGAGGTCTGGGGGCCCTCGTACGGCACCGAGACCAACTATCTGCGGGTCTACATGGCACAGCTCAGGCGGAAGCTGGAGACGGATCCCTCGCACCCCCGCCACTTCGTCACCGAACCGGGGATGGGATACCGCTTCGAGCGCTGACGCGGCCGTATCAGCGGTATGACCGGGCCGGGGGCGGACCGGCGGGCTCCGTACCCCGGTACGGGCGCCTCCGTACCCCGGTACGCTCATGGGTATGAGTGCTGAGAAGCCGACCGGCCGCCTCCGCCGGATGCTCGACCGGCTGTCCAGCTCCCAGGAGGATCTGGAGTCGGAGGAGCTGCGGGAGGACGCCCAGGCGTCGGGCTGCACCCGTATCTCGGAGTGCGACGACCGCCAGATAGTCCGGGTGGCTGGTACGTTGCGGACGGTCACCCTGCGTCCACGGGCCGGAGTGCCCGCGCTGGAGGCGGAGCTGTTCGACGGCACCGCGCCGCTGGACGTGGTGTGGCTGGGCCGGCGCTCCATCGTGGGCATAGAGCCGGGCCGCAAGCTGATCGCCTCCGGCCGGATCTCCCTGAGCCACGGCCGGCGGGTGCTGTTCAATCCCAAATACGAACTCCGACCGCTCGGACAGGAGTAGCCGGTGACGTCACCCGACGAGCCCGCCGCCTCAACAGATTCCACCGCCCCCCGTACCCCGGGCGCGCCGACCTCGGAGAGTGACGTGAAAGCCGTCACCGAGGCGGCGCTCTTCGAGGCGTTCGGCGGTGTGCGCGGCATGGTGGAGACAGTCCTGCCGGGGCTGCTCTTCGTCACGATCTTCACGGTCAACAAGGACCTGCACACCTCGGCGATCGCCGCCCTGGCCGTCTCGCTGCTGCTGGTCGTGGTGCGGCTGATCCGCCGCGACACCGTCAAGCACGCGTTCAGCGGGGTCTTCGGCGTCGCCTTCGGTGTCGTCTTCGCGATGATGACCGGCAACGCCAAGGACTTCTACCTCCCGGGCATGCTCTACACGCTGGGGCTGGCGCTCGCCTACATCATCACCACCCTGGCGGGCGTGCCGCTGATCGGGCTGATCCTCGGCCCGGTCTTCAAGGAGAACCTCTCCTGGCGCACCCGTAACCCGGGCCGCAAGAAGGCGTACGCCAAGGCCAGTTGGGCCTGGGGGCTGATCCTGCTCGCCAAGTGCGCGATCCTCTTCCCGCTGTACTGGTGGGCGGACACCGCGCAGTTCGGCTGGGTGCTGATCGCGCTGAAGATCCCACCCTTCCTGCTCGCGGTCTATCTGACCTGGGTCTTCCTGGCGAAGGCGCCCCCGCCGATCGATGTCTTCGCGGAGATGGAGGCGGAGGAGCGGGCCGAGGAGCAGGCCGAGAAGGACCGCCTGGCGGCGGCAGCCGCGACGGCCGGGACGGGGACGGATCCCGGCACCGGCACCGGCAACGGGACCGGGGAGCGCGCGCGGCACCGGCGTTAGGCCGCCGGCGTGTGACACGTACAGCACGGTACGTACAGAACGGGACAGCCCGTCCGGGAGGTGATCGCCTCCGCCGGACGGGCTGTCCCGTTCTCCCGTTCTGCGCGTACCCGGTTTCCGTACGTACCCGGTCAGGGGGTCTCGGGGTGCCGGACCGACAGCAGGTCCTCCAACTGCTCCTCGCGCGCCTGCGCCGCCACGAAGAGCAGCTCGTCGCCCGCCTCCAGGGTCTCCTCCGGATGCGGCGTCAGCACCCGCGTCCCCCGGATGATGGTGACCAGGGACGTGTCCTCCGGCCAGGACACATCACCGACCTGAGTACCGGTCACGGCCGACTCCGGAGGCAGCGTCAGCTCCACCAGGTTGGCGTCGCCGTGGCTGAAGCGCAGCAGCCGTACGAGATCACCGACGCTCACCGCCTCCTCGACCAGCGCCGACATCAGCCGCGGTGTGGAGACCGCGACATCGACGCCCCATGACTCGTTGAACAGCCACTCGTTCTTGGGGTTGTTGACCCGGGCGACCACGCGCGGCACGCCGTACTCCGTCTTCGCGAGCAGCGAGACGACCAGATTGACCTTGTCGTCGCCCGTCGCGGCGATCACGACATTGCAGCGCTGGAGCGCCGCCTCGTCCAGCGACGTGATCTCGCAGGCGTCGGCGAGCAGCCACTCCGCGAGCGGCACCCGCTCGACCGAGATGGCGCTCGGCGCCTTGTCGATCAAGAGGATCTCGTGCCCGTTCTCCAGCAGCTCACCCGCGATGGAACGGCCCACCGCGCCGGCTCCGGCAATCGCGACGCGCATCAGTTCCCGCCTCCGTCCGGGCCCTCGGCGAAGGCCGCCTCGACCTTCCCGATGTCGTCCGTACGCATCATCACGTGGACGAGATCGCCCTCCTGAAGGACCGTCTGGGAGGTCGGCAGCATCGCCTCGCCCAGCCGGGTGAGAAACGCGACACGGACGCCGGTCTCCTCCTGGAGCCTGCTGATCTTGTGGCCGATCCAGCTCTCCGACGTGTGCACCTCGGCGAGCTGCACCCCGCCGCTGGGGTCGCGCCACAGCGGCTCGGCGCCGGACGGCAGCAGCCGGCGCATCATCTGGTCGGCGGTCCAGCGGACCGTGGCCACGGTCGGGATGCCGAGGCGCTGATAGACCTCGGCGCGCTTCGGGTCGTAGATCCGCGCCGCGACGTTCTCTATGCCGAACATCTCGCGGGCCACCCTGGCGGCGATGATGTTCGAGTTGTCGCCGCTGCTCACCGCGGCGAACGCGCCGGCGTCCTCGATCCCCGCCTCGCGCAGGGTGTCCTGGTCGAAGCCGACCCCGCTGACCCGGCGACCGCCGAACCCCGAGCCGAGCCGGCGGAACGCGGTGGGGTCCTGGTCGATGACGGCGACGGTGTGTCCCTGTTGTTCCAGGTTCTGCGCGAGCGCGGCACCGACCCGGCCGCAGCCCATGATGACGATGTGCACGTCGCTACCCCGCAGTCCTGGTCGCCTCGATGACCTGCGAAAACACCCTGTTCACTCTTCTTTCTCGACCTGCCGGGTACCCAGCGGGATGCCACGTACGGCAGCCCTTCGGAACGAGCTTAAGCCGCGCCGCTCACGATGCCGTCATCCCCGTCCGCACGGGATGGGGTGGTGGGCGCACACGTGGTCGTTCGAACGCATACGATCCCTTCCGTGTCCAAACTGACCGACGTGCCCAAACGCATCCTGATCGGGCGGGCGCTGCGTAGCGACAGGCTCGGGGAGACCCTTCTTCCCAAACGCATCGCGCTGCCCGTCTTCGCCTCCGACCCGCTCTCCTCGGTGGCGTACGCGCCGGGCGAGGTCCTGCTCGTGCTCTCCATCGCGGGTGTGTCGGCGTACCACTTCAGCCCGTGGATCGCGCTGGCCGTCGTCGTCCTGATGTTCACCGTCGTCGCGTCGTACCGGCAGAACGTGCACGCCTATCCGAGCGGCGGCGGCGACTACGAGGTGGCGACCACCAACCTCGGGCCGAAGGCCGGGCTGACCGTCGCCAGCGCGCTGCTCGTCGACTACGTGCTGACCGTGGCCGTGTCGATCTCCTCCGGGGTGGAGAACCTCGGCTCGGCGATCCCGTTCGTCGTGGAGCACAAGGTCCTCGTCGCCATCGGGATCATCGTGCTGCTCACGCTGATGAATCTGCGCGGCGTACGGGAGTCGGGCAAGCTCTTCGCGATCCCCACGTATGTGTTCGTCGGCGGCGTCTTCGTCATGATCGCCTGGGGCGCCTTCCGCGGGCTGGTGCTCGGTGACTCCATGCGGGCCCCGACCGCCGACTACCAGATCAAGCCGGAGCACCAGGGGCTGGCCGGCTTCGCCCTCGTCTTCCTGCTGCTGCGGGCGTTCTCCTCCGGCTGCGCCGCGCTGACCGGGGTCGAGGCGATCAGCAACGGGGTGCCGGCCTTCCGCAAGCCCAAGAGCAAGAACGCGGCGTCGACGCTCGCGCTGATGGGCGTGCTCGCCGTCACCATGTTCTGCGGCATCATCGGGCTGGCCATGGCCACCGATGTGAAGATGGCCGAGAACCCGGGCACGGATCTGATCCACAACGGCGCGCCGGTCGGCGCGGACTATGTCCAGAACCCGGTGATCTCCCAGGTCGCCGCCGCAGTCTTCGGCAGCGGGACGTTCTTCTTCGTCCTTCTCGCCGCCGCCACCGCGCTCGTCCTCTTCCTGGCCGCGAACACCGCGTACAACGGCTTCCCGCTGCTCGGCTCGATCCTCGCGCAGGACCGCTATCTGCCGCGCCAGCTCCACACGCGCGGCGACCGGCTCGCCTTCTCCAACGGCATCGTCCTGCTCGCCGGGGCCGCCGCGCTGCTGGTCGGGGTGTACGGGGCGGACTCCACGCGGCTGATCCAGCTCTACATCGTCGGTGTCTTCGTCTCCTTCACGCTCAGCCAGACCGGCATGGTCCGGCACTGGAACCGCCATCTGCGGACCGAGCGCAACGCCGCCAAGCGCCGTCACATGGTGCGCTCCCGGGCGATCAACACCTTCGGCGCGTTCTTCACCGGGCTGGTGCTGATCGTCGTCCTCGCCACCAAGTTCACCCACGGCGCGTGGGTCGCGCTGCTCGGCATGGTGATCTTCTACGGCACGATGACCGCGATCCGCCGGCACTACGACCGGGTCGCCGCCGAGATCGCGGCGGCCGAGGGCCCCTCCGACGACGCGGTCCGGCCGTCCCGCGTGCACTCCATCGTCCTCGTCTCGAAGGTCCACAAGCCCACGCTGCGCGCGCTGGGTTACGCGAAACTCATGCGCTCGGACACCCTGGAGGCGCTCTCCATCAATGTGGACGCGGCGGAGACGAAGGCGCTCAAGGAGGAGTGGGAGCGGCGGGGCATCAATGTGCCGCTGAAGATCCTCGACTCGCCGTACCGCGAGATCACCCGACCGGTGATCGAGTACGTACGGGGGCTGCGCAGCGAGAATCCGCGCGACGCGATCAGCGTCTACATCCCGGAGTACGTGGTCGGCCGCTGGTACGAGCATCTGCTGCACAACCAGAGCGCCCTGCGGCTGAAGGGCCGGCTGCTCTTCACCCCGGGTGTCATGGTCACCTCCGTGCCGTACCAGCTGGAGTCGTCCGAGCTGGCGAAGCAGCGCGCGAAGCGGCGCTCGGTGTACCAGGCGCCGGGGGCGGTACGGCGCGGTCTGGTGGACGGCGGCCGTCCGGCGGGCGGCGGCCGTACGGGCGGTGGTGCGGGCGGCACGGCGGGCGGTGGCGCGGGCGGCACGGGCGGCACGGCGCGGCCCAAGAAGCCGGCCGACGGGGAGTGAGGGCACGCGTGGCGGGCGGGGCGCCGGCGCGCACGTAGACTGGTGGGCTGCTGCGGTCCGGCGGCGCGGTACGGGTCGCGGGCCACACTCCCCGCGAGAGCCCCGCCGCACCTCCGCACCGCTCTCGCCCCCGCCTTCCCTTGATTCTTGGAGCATCCCCCTCATGTCGACACCGACACCATCGCAGGCTTCGCTGATCGGGGAGGAGTACGAGGTCGAGGTGGGCCCCGTGGCACACGGCGGTCACTGCGTCGCCCGTACCGACGACGGCCGGGTGCTCTTCGTACGGCACGCGCTGCCCGGTGAGAAGGTCCTCGCCCGGGTGACGGAGGGCGAGGCGGACTCCCGCTACCTCCGCGCCGACGCGGTCAAGGTCATCGACGCGTCCAAGGACCGCGTCGAGGCGCCGTGCCCGTACGCGGGCCCCGGCCGGTGCGGCGGCTGCGACTGGCAGCACGCCAAGCCCGGCGCGCAGCGGCGCCTCAAGGGCGAGGTGATCACCGAACAGCTCCAGCGGCTCGCGGGTCTCACCCCGGAGGAGGCGGGCTGGGACGGTACGGTCATGCCCGCCCCCGGCGACAAGCTGCCCGCGGGCGAGGTGCCCGCGTGGCGCTCGCGCGTGCAGTACGCGGTCGACGAGAACGGCCGCGCCGGGCTGCGCAGGCACCGCTCGCACGAGGTCGAGCCGGTCGACCACTGCATGATCGCCGCGGAGGGCGTCAGCGAGCTGGGCATCGAGCGGCGCGAGTGGCCGCAGATCGCCTCCGTCGAGGCAATCGCGGCGTCGGGCTCGGGCGACCGGCAGGTCATCCTCACCCCGCGCGAGGGCGGCCGGCTGCCGCTGGTCGAACTGGACAAGCCGGTCTCCGTACTGCGCGTCGCGGAGCAGGACGGGGGAGTGCACCGGGTCCACGGCCGCGCCTTCGTCCGCGAGCGCGCCGACGGCCGTACGTACCGCGTCGGCATGGGCGGCTTCTGGCAGGTCCACCCGAGCGCGCCCCAGCTGCTGGTCGAGGCCGTCATGCAGGGCCTGATGCCGCGCAAGGGCGAGACCGCGCTCGACCTGTACTGCGGAGTCGGCCTCTTCGCGGGCGCGATCGCGGAGCGCGTCGGCGACACCGGCGCGGTGCTCGGCATCGAGTCCGGCAAGCGCGCCGTCGAGGACGCCCGCCACAACCTCCAGGCGCTGCCCCGGGTCCGTATCGAACAGGGCAAGGTCGACCAGGTCCTGCCGCGCACCCGCATCACCGAGACCGACCTGATCGTCCTCGACCCCCCGCGCGCCGGCGCCGGCAAGCAGACCGTCAAACACCTCACCACCCTGGGCGCCCGCCGCATCGCCTACGTCGCCTGCGACCCGGCGGCCCTCGCCCGCGACCTGGCCTACTTCCGCGAGGGCGGCTACAAGCCCCGCACCCTGCGGGCCTTCGACCTCTTCCCGATGACGCACCACGTGGAGTGCGTTGCCATCCTTGAACCGGTCGCAAAGGGCGCCTGACCTGCGGTTCCGTGCGTGCGCATTATGTGCGGTGTGGGCGTTACGGGCGATATCTTGACGCTGAAATGACGCTCGTGACGCTCATTTGACGCTCGTTCTGATGGGGCATCAGGTGAACTGTTGGGCAGGCCAGGCCCCGCCGGGTGGCGTATATCGATGGGGTGCCGAGGGTAGGCGGCGTTCTGCGCGGAGCTGCTGGTTCCTGATGATCACTTGTGCCGCAGCCTGGACGCCGGGGGATTGGCGGTCGGCTTATGTCTTGCGTGATCGAGGGTTGTTAGGGGGTCAGTCGGAGTGGCAGGGAAGCGCTTGTGGAGGTCTCCGGGGACGGCCTCTACCACCTGAGGGGTTGACGCCGGCTAAAGGGGGCGACCAGACGGCATCCGGCGGACATGCTGGGCGCAGGCGTAGCTCCGTGCCCTACGCCGAACGGCCGGTCGCTCGTGCGCGACGAGTCAAGGCGACCGAGTTGGTCGAACGGCATCTCATCGAGGGGCAGGTCCCTGTCGCCGATGACGACCAGCGCCCCGAGTGGCGGAAGGTCATCGACTATGCGAAGCGGCACGGACTAGAACCTCCCGGCAAACGCATCCAGAAGGTCCGCTTCCGGGCAAGTGGGTGGAAACTATACCTCGCAGAGGGATCGCACCCCAACTCGCGGAGCCGGAAGCCGGCGGGTGACGCCTCGGTGGTTCCGGTTCCCGCGCGGCTTACTTCTCCTCATTCGATCGTCGCCGCGCTCAGAGACATGGAGGAGCGGCTCGTGATGCCTAGGCCCGTGATCCGCCGATCGCTGATGATCACCGCACGCGTCGAGCTCCCCACCACCCGACCATGATCAACCATCCAGGCTCGACGTCTCACCGCCAACCGTGCACGAGCTCGTTGAACTTGACGTTCACCCCGACTCATCTCGCGCTGGAGTTGAGCGTCAAGGTCACAGCAAGTACGAGAAGCGCAGTGCCCCGCCCTCCTCGCGGTAGCGGCCCCGGCCGCGCTTTCCGTAGGGGTTGGGGATCATCTGGATGGCCATCTTGTGAGGGGTGAGGGCGTGGGTGACCACCAGGAGGCGCCAGCGGTCGTTGCCCGCGTGCTGGCGGGCCGCGCGGACCTCGCTTTCTCCCAGCTCGAAGCGGCCGCCTTCGCCCCCGGTCGCCTTCACCTCGTACAGGTAGGGCCGGCTGCCGGAGCCGACCCGGAAGTCGAAGCCGAGGCCGTCGTCGCCGGACGGGCCGGGGAAGGCTTTGCGGCGGTTGCCAGACACCCAGCTGGTCTCGTCCATGCGGTCCGGGTAGCACGCACACAGCCACTGGTACGCGTACCACTCGCCCACGTAGCCGATGGCCTCCCGCTGGGCCGTGGTCAGCCCGCTGTCCGTGCCGCCCCCGTACCGCCGCCCGCGCGTGTGACTGCTGGCCTGGGTGCGCCCGGTCTGGGGACGGGGGTCTGTGAAGCGGAGCGGCCCGGCGGCGGTGATGCCCGGCGCCGAGCCGCTCTGCAGTACCCGGTCGAGTTCGCGGGTGAGGGCGGTGAAGTCGCCTGAGTGCACGTCGAAGTCGCGGCCGCCAACGGAGATCGACCGCCGTTTGCGCTCCCGTTCGCGGCGCTCGTGTCCCGCCGCGTTGCGCACCCGGTCCAGGTCGCCCTCGGACAGCCCGTGCCGTTCGGGATCCGTCGCCATCGCCATCCCGTCGGGCCACTGGCCGAGGGCCGCAAGCCAGCCGACGACGTCGGTGGGGGACAGGGGTCGGAAGTCCAGCGCGCCCGCGGCTTCCAGCCGCGCGGTGACCTCCTCGGCGGGCTCGACTCCGGTCAGGGCCGTGGGCAACGGGTGTCCGGCAGCCCTGACCAGGACTGCGAGGTCGGCGGCCAGGCCGGTGATCGTACGGAGGTTCGCGCCGCGTACCTGGTCAGGGGCGGGCAGGCGGTCGCCCGACCGGGGCAACGGCACCGAGCGGCCCAGGCGCAGCGCCAGCTGCTCCTCCACGTGCGCCTCCAGGCTCCCCGTGTCGGCCATGTCCACGGTGTACGTCCATGCCTCCGGCGCGGTGATCCAGTCCAGGGCCCGGACCGAGGGCCAGTCGGGCATCGGACGGCGCGCGTCAAAGCCCTCCAGCACCGCCCAGCGCAGCCGGTTGACGAGCTCCTTCTTGCGCAGGTCCAGGTAGGTGCGGAGCGCCTCCTCGTGCTCGTCGGCGTGGCTGATCGGTTCCAGGGGCGGGTTCATCGCGCGCAGGGTGTCGTTCAGCTCGGCGAATCCGATGCCCAGGTCGCGCCGCAGTTCGTCCGTACCGCGGGCCGCGCGGGCCCTGGCGATGAACTCGGAGACGGGGACCGGGAGCTCGGCGGCGTACTCCTCGAGGTGAGCCTGGAACTCCCGGGTGTCGCCGGGCGGCGGCAGGAACAGAGAGTTCGCGGCCTCCGTGCCGAGCAGGTGGACGAGGAAAGGCCGGCAGCGCTCTAGGACCACGCCGATGGCCCCGTCGATCCGGCGACTCGTCTCCTCGACCTGGTGGACCGTGACTTCCAGGGCGTCGGCGAGCTCCTCCTGGCCCGGGTCGCGCAGGTCAGCGTGGCGGGAGGCGAGCTGGTGGGCGGCGAGGCGCAGCCGGTCGCCGAACTCGCGCCGTCCCAGCAGCTCGGCGAGCGCCACCACGATGCGGGTGGTCTCGGGCCAGCTCGGCTCGCCTGCCGGGGCGAGGACGAGCGGATGCTTCGGATCGGGCAGCGGCAGCACCCCGCCGAGGCGGCCCGGCAACGTCACGGGCCGGCCGTCGAGCTCGATGTCCCAGGAGCGGTAGCGGTGCAGACATACGCTCCGGACCAGGGACGTCAGCTCGCTCAGCTCGGCCTCGCTCGCCCGGGGGCCGCGCGCCAGGTGGTCGCAGAGGACGCCCACGGCCAGCGTGAGCCAGGGCAGCTGCTGGACCAGTGGCTCTCCCATGGCCGCGGGGTTAACCCGTGCGCCGTCCACGGTCACCGTGAACAGCAGGTCGTCGGTGTGCCGGACGGTGGCGGGGTGGTCGGCCGCCAGCAGCTCGGCGGCCTCCGCCGAGACACCGGGAAGGGTGAGCAGGGGGCGCGCCATCTCCCGTATAAGCAGGGCCGTCAGGCCGTCGCGTTCACCGCTGACGTAGAGCACGGTCCCGGCATCACCATCGCCATCGCTATCCCCGCCGTCCAGGGCGGACAGCGGAACGCTGATCAGCCTGTCCTCGGACTCAGCGAGCAGACTGGCGCCCGCGGGCAGTGCGGGACGGGCCCGCCGTACGAGGTGCCTCCACGCGCGTTCGTTGGCGCGCTGCGCGGCGGGCCGGTCCTCGGCCCCCAGCGCGCCCTCCGCCGCGAGCGGTCCCAGCGCGGCGATGAGACGTTCACTGTCCCGGGGGTCGTCCCAGGTCGGCAGCCGCATCTCCCGCAGACGGTCGCCTGCCTTGCCGCGCTCCAGGAGGTGGCGCAGCCGATGGTCGACGGTCGGCGCGTACGAGGGCTCCTCCTCCAGCCCGGGCGGGCAGTGCCAGGCGTCGGCCGGCCGGACGAACCGGGCGGCCCGGTCGCGGCCCCGCACTGGGAGCCACGGCTGCTCTCGGACGAAGGCGCCGAGCGGGGTCGTGACCCGTTCTGTGTCCGGGGAGTTCTGGCTGCCGGCACTGGTCCAGACACTGGCGAACCTCTCGTCGTTCCAGTTGGCCAGGCCGTGCAGGACAAGCCGTGCGTACGCCAGCCGGGCCTCCTGGCCGAGGCGTTCAACGACGTCCTGGCCGGGGAGCTGCCAGGCGGGGGTTCCCCGGTACGGTGTCCGGGGGTAGTAGACACCGGGCCAGTGGACGTACGGCTCCCACTGCTCCTGCACCTCGGCAGACACCTTCGCCATGCGGACCAGCTGCCGATCGCTGAGCTCCCGGCCTTGGTCCACCCGGCTCAAGGCGTCGGAGGAACTGACCGGGACCAGCCCGTCGGCCACCCCGGCCTCCCGCAGGAACGCCCGCCACTCCGCAGCGGTGGTCTCGTCGCCCCGCTTGTCGAACTCCTCGGGCCCGGCGAGGAGGCGGCCGGCGATCGCCTTAAGGCTCTTCGACACGTCCTGCCCGCCGGCGACCACCGCTGCCAGGTCCTCACCGACGGACGCGCGGCCCCAGCCTCGGCCGAAGACGGCGCCGCTCGCCCTGATCAGTCGGCCGTCCGCCGACGGTACGTACAGTCCAAGCGAGGAGATCTCCGTCCCGCCCAGCGAACGCCGCGGCTGCCACAGCCGGAAGACGAACCGCAGAGTCTGTAGCCGTAGCCGGAGATCGGTGCTCGCGCTGAGCGCCTGCCGTACGTGGTCCAGCAGGCCCCTCGTGTCGTACGGCCGGACGAGTCCCTCCTGCTCGAGGAAGGCGCGGGCGGCCCGCCCGCGCGTACGCTCGCCGCGGTCCTTCCAGACCAGCCCCGGGTGCAGGGAGAACAACCGCTTGCCGAGCAGGGCGGGGACGGACGGGGCCTCGCTCTGGTTCGCCTCCGTACGCACCGGCTGGAAGAACGCCTCGCGGCGGGCACCCTGACCGCTCGGCTTGCCCTGTGTACGGGTACTTGTGCCCGTACCCGCCCTGTCGAGGGGACGGTTGGTGTGCCGCCGTGTGCAGTCCTCCGCGAGCAGCAACTGCCTGCCGTGCAGGACGTGCCCGTCGTCCTCGAAGAGGGCGGCCAGGTCCTCGTACAGCGCGCTCCACTGCTCCGGGGACTCACCGGACCGGGGGAGAGGAAGGCCCCCGACGATCCGTTCCACGTACTCGGCGAGGAGCTCCGGGCCAGGCTCCCACGGGCACGCGAGGGCCTTGCACAGGGTGGCCAGCCGTTTCAGCCGGTCGCCGCCGATCTCGGGGTCCGCCACCACGACCCCGGCCTCGTACGCACGGTGTGCCGTGAGGACGGCCAGGTCGAGGTCCGGCCACAGGACCGCTCCCCGGGGCGGGGCCCAGCCCGCCTCCGGCGGGGCGCCGTCCGCGGCGAGAACGGGCACGAGCGGTACGTCGGCGAGTTCGCTACCGTGCACGCGCAGAGCGGCCGCGCGCAGCCGCCCCGCAGAGCCCTTCTCACTCTCCCAGCTCACCAGGTCCACGGCGAGCTGCCCCATCGACGGCTCGGGCACGGTACGCAGTACCGCGGCGGCCGCCAGACAGGTCTCGGCGACCGCGTCGAGCAGCAGCACGTTGAGGGGGTTGTCGGAGGGAAGCCCGGTGCGGTCGAACTTGGTGAAGAACGGGGCGTTCACGTGCCCCGGGAACGGCGCGGCCTGGTCCTCGCCCATCGGCAGGAAGGTGTAGATCTGCCCGCGTCGCGGTCGGCGCGGGGCGGGCAGCGGGAGCGCGACCTCGACGACGGCGGACCGCTTCCACTCCTGCCACGTGTCGTCGAGGAGCCCGGAACCCACGGCCTTGGCGAGCGTGCTGTTCAGCCGTTCCTTCTCCACGGTGCCCCGGGCTACGAGAAAGGTGCCGGACGGCCCCAGGTCCACGGTCGCGCAGGAGACGGGGAATCCGTGCCCGGCGCCGTCCTGCTCCACATCGAAGCGCTCCTCGGAGCGGGTCAGCTCGTACCGCTCGTGCGCCTCTTGGCGGTCGCCCGACTCGCCATCGGCAGCCCGCCGTTCCAGCGTCAGGCCAGCGAGCCGGTCGAGGAACAGCATCACGGGTACCTTCGCCCCGGCGAGCTCGCGCATCCGCAGCCGGACCTCGGCCCGGGCGGCCTTGCTCAGCAAGGGCAGCCGGACGATGGTTACGTACCCCTGAGCGGCGAGCTGCCGGCAGGTCGCGGGCACATCGTCCAGCGGCAGGGGCGCCTGGAGCGGCGGATACTTGGCGGCCACCTCGTGGGCGTTGTCCTCACCGGCGAGGAACTCCTCCACGTCGACCTTCTGCGCGAAGCGGAAGCAGTACCCGTCCAATTCCGGGCCGAGCGGGCTGTCGGGGTCTGCGCTGTAGATCTCGGGCGCGTCGCTGATCAGCAAGATGCTGCGGAACCCGACGCCCTTGTTCCCGATGCCCTCACCGACCTCCTTCGAGCTCTGCGCGAGCTCGCAGACCCGCTCGACGTTCCGCCAGGTGAAGGGCGTGCCGCCGTTGGCGACGTACAACGTCCCCCACTCGCCCTCCGCCTCGTCCAGCAGGACGTGGACCCGTCCGTCGCGGCGGTCCCTCGGATGCGCGTCGTAGCCGTTCTGCAGCAACTCGAAGAGCGAGCGGCCGGCGTACTCCCGCGCGCTCGTGTACGACACGGCGTTCACCTGCCGTGCCATGCGCAGGACTTGCTCCGACCGGGCCCCCTCCAGCACGGACCAGCCGTACTCCCGCAGCTGCTCGGCCCGGGCGTTCCTCGCCATGGTTCTCCCCTCACCTCAGCGTGATGAGGACGGTAACCCGCCGCACTGACATCGGGGGGCGCGAGGACCACCGTGTGGAGCGCTGCTCGGAGCTGAGCTTGACGTTTAGGTCCGCCGTCGAACGGGGCAGGATCTGGGCCGAGGACCCGAACACCGGAAAACGCCGCGATCTGGGACTCGAGGACGAGAGAGCCTTCTGGACCTGGGCCGTAGTCGAGGTCCTGCGGGCCACCGGCATCCGCATCGAGGAACTGCTGGAACTCAGCCACCACAGCCTGGTCTAATACCGGCTGCCCACCACCGGTGAACTTGTCCCCCTCCTTCAGATCGTCCCGTCCAAGACGGACACCGAGCGGCTGCTGCTGGTCAGCCCCGAGCTCGCCGACGTCCTCAGCGCGATCATCTGCCGAGCCCGGGAGGCCACCGGCGCCGTTCCCCTGGTCCGCTCCTACGACCGCCGCGAACGCGCGTGGCAGGAGCCGGCCCCGCTGTTATTCCAACGACGCATCCGGGGTGAGGACGGCGCGTTCACTGATGAAACCGTTCGCACCATGCTCGACGAGGCCCTCACCGACACGGGCCTGACCGACGTCACCGAGGCCCCGCTTCGCTACACACCGCACGACTTTCGCTGGCTGTTCATCACCGATGCGATCCTCAACGGGCTGCCGCCGCAGATTGCCCAGGTGATCGCTGGCCACCAGGACATCAACGTCACTCTCGGTTACAAAAACCCTCGGGAATTGCATCTGACGGGCGTGAAACCGCAGGTCGCGTGGTCACAGCGGGAAGCTGAAGGACTCCGGGGCCCCTACGAACTGGCGTCCTGAACAGGGGTGTTGCCGAGATGATCCCTTCTGATGCATGATCTGCTCTCCAGAAGGGATGGCCGGGAGTGGTGCATCAGCAGAAGGCGGCCCTGGCCGGGTCCGCCCGTATGGAGGTCGTCTCCGGCGTGGCCCAACTGCGCCCTGAGGACGCGATGTTCGACGCGATGCTGCGGGGCTGGCGGGCTCAGCAGAAATCGCGAGGGCTGAAGGACGAGACGATCGACCCGAGGGAACGGCTGATCCGCCGGTTCCTTGAGTTCGCGAACGAGTACCCGTGGCAGTGGACGCCGGCCCACCTGGACGAGTGGTCGGCAGCGCTGACGAGCGAGAAGCATCTGGCGCCGTCCACGATCCGCAGCTATCAGGGCACTGTCCGGCTGTTCACCGAGCTCCTCATCGACGCCCGGTACGGCTGGGCCCTGGCATGCGAAGAAGCCTTCGGCACCTATCCGGTGGCGATCTGTCACGAGTGGAATACCCTCCCTCACCTGCAGGATTACGAAGGCAACCCGGAGGCGAGGCCGTTCACCAGGGAAGAGCTGCAGCGTTTCCTCGACTATGCCGACGACCAGGTCGCACGCGCCGTGAAGTCGAAACGCAAGGGAGCCCTCGCCGCCTACCGGGACGCCACGCTGTTCAAGGTCATCTACGGGTGGGGGCTTCGGCGAACCGAGACGTCCAAGCTCGATGTGGTCGACTTCGGGCGGAACCCGCAGGCCCGGCAGTTCGGCCGGTACGGCACGCTCAACGTTCGTTACGGCAAGGCGAAGAAGGGCCAGCCGCCACGGCGCCGGAACGTGCTGTCGGTGATGGACTGGGCCGTCGAGGCGGTCGCCGACTACGTCGAGAATGTCCGCCCGCGCTTCGGGTTCCCCGATCAGCCTGCTCTGTGGATCACCGAGCGCGGGGGCCGCCTGCAGCCCGGATCGATCAACGACCGCTTCGAGGCATATCGGGATGCCCTGGGGCTGCACAAAGAGTTGACCCCGCACGGACTTCGCCATTCGTACGTCACGCATCTGACCGAGGACGGGGTGGACCGGCGGTTCATCCAGCAGCAGGTCGGCCACGAGTGCGACAGCTCCCTGGCTATCTACACGCACGTCAGCGACGACTTCATGAACACTGCCCTGAGCAAGGCCCTGGTCCCGGCGTTCGCCGGCGTCTGACGAGGAAGGACCCGATGATGGCCGCCAAGCTCGACTACCACTGGCACCTACGCAAGGTCATGGCGGACCGCGGGATGTTCTCCACCACCGACCTCCTACCGCCGCTGAAGGAACGCGGCATCACGCTGTCCACGAGCCAGGTCTACCGGCTCGTCGTCGAGCGACCGGAGCGACTCAGCCTGAAGATCCTCATGGCCCTGCTGGACATCCTGGACTGCACGATGGACGACCTCATCGAGCCGATCGCCACGGCCGGGGCGGCGAAGAAGCCCAAGAAGGCCGCCACGGGCGGGACCTCCGTCTCCGAAGGCGTCGGGGAACTACGGCCAAGGCGAGCCCGGATCAACGGAGTTGACCGATGACAGCGATCGCCGAGGAGGTCCTCGCCGATCCGGTCGGCCTGATCGTGCGCCTGGTCGGAAAGGTCGAGAAACACCTGGACGCCGACCGCATCCGCGGCATCGTCTGCACGCTCGTACGCACCCGAGCCGGCCGCCGCAACCTCGCCCAGGCCCTGCACGACAACCCCTCGCTGCTGCGGACCGGCAAGCCGCCCGCTCCGTTCCGCGTCGCCAGGCTGCTGATGGCCCTGCACGAAGCGGGCGCCCAGAACACTGCCCTGCCCCACTGCGGCGAGTGCGGACGCCCCCGCCCCTACGTCGGCAGCCGCTCGGGCGGACGATGGGGATGCTCACCCTGCTTCGACACACCCGCCGTCTGCGCGGGCTGCCACCAGCAGCGGCGAGTCGTCAGCCGCGACCGCCACGGTCAGCCCCGATGCGCCAAGTGCCCCGACACCGACGGTGATCCACTCAAGGAACTCACCCAGCTGATCACCGACCTCGACTCCGCACTCGACGCGGACACCATCCGGACCGCTCTCGAGCGGGCCACGAAGCGGCCCGCCGGGCAGCGACGACTGGCCTGGGCCGTGATCGAACGTCCAGAGCTGCTGACCAGCGCCGGGCACGAGGCCCCCACTCCGGCGGTGCTGCGGTTCATCGGCGAACTCGCCGTCGGCGGCGCCACGAAGGTCCTCAAACCCGCGTGTCCGCGCTGCCACGGAGTGAAGGCTCTGTCGAAACTCCTGGACGACCAGCGGATCTGCCGGGCCTGCTTCGCCAAGCACGCGGCCGTCCCCTGCGCACGCTGCGGCGCCGTCCGCGAACCCGCCACTCGCGATGCTGCCGGTCAGCCGCTGTGTCCCAACTGCCTGATCCGCGACCCCATCAACTTGGAAGTCTGCGTCGGCTGCGGTCGTCGCCAGCCGGTCGCGGTCCGGCTCGCCGACGGCGTCCGCTGCCCCAGCTGCCGGCCGAAGGAGATCAGGCAGTGCGGACACTGCGGCCGCACCGCCCCTTGCGAACTCTCCCGGGCCACCGGACAGCCCTGGTGCGACCGCTGCCAGCAGCGATGGGTGACCTGCAGCGGCTGTGGCACCGTCGCCCAGGCCCGCGGCGGCACCTGGGAAAAACCATCGTGCGCGCAGTGCACCAACCCCGACCCCGGCTTCTGGGGCCGCTGCCCCGTCTGCACCACCACCTGGCAGCTCAGCCCCCGTCCCTGCCAGCGATGCGCCCTCGACCGGAAGATCCGCGACCTCCTCGGCGACAGCACCGGGACCATCGGGCCCGAACTCGCACCCTTCCATGCGGCATTGACGAGCGCCGAACGTCCTGACGTCGCCTGGGCCTGGATCTCCCGCGAGAAGGCCCGGGACCTGCTGGAACGCATAGGGCGCGACGAACGCCCCGTCACCCACGAGGTCCTCGACAAACTCCCCGCGGGCAAGGTGCTGGCCCACCTTCGCAGCGTCCTCGTCGCCACGGGCACCCTGCCACCGCGCGACGAACGGCTCGTCGCCCTGGATACATGGATCACCGAAACGGTCCATGCTCACACGGACCTGGCAAAACGCCGGATTCTGCACGGCTACGCGGTCTGGCACCACTTGCGCCGGCTCCGCCGCCGCATCGGCGACCAGCACACCACCCAGCTCCAGGACATGAACGTGCGCTGCCACGTCACCGCGGCCGACAACTTCCTCACCTGGCTCGCCACCGAAGGACTCACCCTGGGCACCTGCACACAGGCCGACCTCGAACGCTGGATGACGGACCCCGCCTTCACCTACCGCGACGAGACCGGCCACTTCGTCCGCTGGTCCGTACAGCACCGCCATGCTCACACCCTGACCTACGGCACCGTCCGCTGGATCGGCCCACAGGGCACCATAGACAGCGAGACACGCTGGGCCGACGCACGCCGCCTCCTCAATGACGACACACTGCCCACCGCGGACCGCATCGCCGGACTACTACTGATCCTCTACGCACAGAAGATCGCCACCATCAGCCAGCTCACCGTCGACGACGTCGACATCACCGGCGAGACCGTTGCGATCTCCTTCGGAACCTCGCCCGTCATCCTCCCAACGCCACTGGCCGCCCTGGTCCGCGAGCTCGTCGCGACCCGACGCGGCAAGGCCAAGATCGGCAGCCCGGACAACGTCCCCTGGCTCTTCCCCGGCGGACAGCCCGGCCGTCCCCTCAGCGACAGCCAGATCGGCCTGCGACTACACAAGATCGGCATTCGGCCCCAACGGGACCGATCCACCGCCCTGTTCACCCTCGCCGCCGAACTCCCCGCCGCGATCCTCGCCCGGATGCTCGGCATCCACATCCAAGTCGCCGTCCAGTGGCAGAAGGCATCAGCCGGGGACTGGGCCGGATACGCCGCAGATGTCAGCCAACGTGTCTCGGAGAACCAATGAGACTGCCCGTCATCATCCACCACGCACGCCTCGGGGCAACGGAGTTCAAGGTCATCCGCCCTGCCCAGCCACTGCCCCACGCAGTACTCATCGATCACGACCGGCACCTGGACGCCTACCTTGATCAGGACGCCGCACGCCGGATTGGCGGCCTATGGCGACTCTCCGCCACGTCACCACGCGCGCTGATCCACCTGCCGATGCGCGGCAACCAGCCCCCCTCCCGCGAACTGCCGGAGGACGCGACGCGCCAGCTCGATCTCGTGCTGCTACATCACTCGCTGCAGTTCGCGCCGGCACGCTGGAAAGAGATCCGCAGCCGCCTCGGCCCAGGCCGTCCTCGGACCGTGACGCTGCCCGACTCAGGACTCGAAAGCGATGCCGTGGTCGACCACGAGGCACGGCACTACCAGGAGAACCGGGACCTGTTTCACCAGCACCTCCATGCCGAGACCCTGTTCATGACCGGCAGTGCCAAGGTGTTCAGGGAGACCGCCCGGCACTTCCTCGACGTCGCTCGCAACGGGCCCGGCTACGTCCCCATCCATCCGAACTACCCGTACTTCTGCACAGAGCTCCACTCCAACGACGGCATCCTCGGCGACGCGCGAGAGATCCACATCGAGTACTGCAACGAATGGACCTCATGATCCAACAGGCACAGGGGGAGGCATTCAGGCAGTTCCAATACCCGACTCCACCATTAGCGGTCTACCCTGCCGAGACGATCGAGGCCCACCGGGCGTTCATCGCCCGTCGGCGGGCCTCCCGTCCCGGCGAGGAGTACCGGATCCCGACAGAGGAGGAGTGGGACGCCTTCCTCGCCCACTTCGAGAAGCGGAAGGTGTCCATCGGCACCTGTGCACGCGCCTTCGGATCCCCCTGCATCCATGAGCACGCTTGTGTCAGATGCTCACTCCTCCGGCCGGATCCGGCCCAACAGGCACGGCTCGTCGACATCCGTGACAACCTGATCGCCCGCATCGCCGAGGCCGAACGCGAAGGCTGGCTCGGCGAGGTCGAGGGGCTCAAGGTCAGCCTCACCGGAGCTGAGGAGAAACTCGCCCAGCTTGACCGGCGCCCCTCCGGCCCCAGCGTCGTTGATCTTGGTCTTCCTGTGATCATCAACCCCAACTCCCCCCATCAGCCCTGTTCATCGGAAGCGGAATGACGCCCGCGTCGGAGCAAGTAGCTCGCCCGCCTTCTTGGGGATCTAAGCCCCACGGAATTCGACGCGCGAGTCGGCGACGTCGCTCAACCGCAAGCGTGATCGCTCGACTGGAGCGGCACCCCACGCCCCGGGCCGTCGTGGACTACGCGTGTCACGCCTCCCGCACGCTGACGGCGGCCCGGTGATGGCGGGGCGCCTCGATCTCGTCGACCAGTGCGATCGCCAGGTCCGCGTACGTGATCCGGCTGGCCGGGTCGCTGTGCTCGGCGATCCGGTAGCTGCCAGTGCGCGTGCCCTCATGGTCGAAGTCGCCCGCCGGGGCCACGTACGCCCAGTCCAGATCGCACCTCCGCAGCTCGTCGAGGCCCGCGGCGTGGCCGAGGGAGAAGGAGCGGTACTCGTTCGGGTAGCCGGGCTCGTCCATCAGGGGAGCGCCGGACGCACCAGGCATGACCGATGCGAGCCCGACCACCACGAGGCGGTGCACGCCCGCGTTGGCCAGGCCGGTGGCCAGGGCACGCGACGACGAGGTGAAGAACTCGTGTGGTGGCACGGACAGGTCCGCGGCGGCACTGATGGCAGCGCCATGCGCGGCAGCCGCATGCTCGATGCTCGCCGTGTCCGTGACGTCGCCCGCCTCGACCCGCACGTCGGTCAAGTCGCTGTGGCCCGCAGGGTCGCGCACCACGGCGGTGACCTGGTGTCCGCGACGGTGCGCCTCCGCGACGGCCTGCCTCCCGGCCCGGCCGCCGGCACCGAAGACCACAATGTTCACAACGTACCGCCTCTCACCAGTGCCGGAGCCCGTGCCCCGGCCAGTTCTCCGACGCTATCGAGAGCCCCGGTTACCACTGGGATACCGGCTAGGGTGAGACCATGAGGGAACCGCTGCCCGCCGACATGTTCGACGAACTGTGCCCGTCCTCGCTCAATCCGATCCGATTCGGCGACAAGTGGGCAGCGCTCATCATCCGCTGCCTCGAGCACGGGCCGCGCCGGTTCTCCGAGCTGCGCGTGCCGCTGAGCCGCGTCACCCCCAAGGTCCTGACCCAGTCGCTGCGGTCCCTCGAACGAGATGGTTTGGTCAGGCGCACCGTCTACGCCGAGGCCACCCCGCATGTTGAGTACGAACTGACGCCGCTGGGCCGCAGCATGCTCCAACCGATAGTGGTCGCTTGCGCCTGGACGGAGAAACACTGGGACGAACTGCTTGGTGCCCGGGAGTCGTACGACCAAGCCACCCGCCTTGACCACGCCGGATGACGAGGCGACCGGTGGTCCTGCGCTGCAAAAGGATCAGACTTCACGGACCGCGGCTTGCGGTTGCTCCCGCGAGTGCGATCGCTGAACAGGCCGAGCTGGATCCGCAATCTCAGACTGATTAGTTCAGAGAAGCCTGCGTCCGCTGCCCGATGCTCTGGCCTGACCCCGCCCAGCGTGACCGTCTCGTCGAGATCCGCGACAACCTCGTCGCCCGCACCGCCGAGGTCGAACGCGAAGGGTGGCTTGGCGAGATGGAAGGGCTGCAAGTCAGCCTCGCCGGAGCGAAGGAGAAGCTCACCCAACTCGAACGGCGGCCATCCCGCGTCGTCGTCGACCTCGGCATTCCCGTCAGCAGGACCCTATCCTCATGACGGCCGCCCGAGGCCCGCACACCTTGGTGCCGCCATGCGGCAAGATACGGCGAGGACATAGAGGGGGGTCTCATGGACGGCAAACTCTGCGATGGCTGGGTTCACTCGCTCAATGGTCAGACACTCTGTTTCACGGGCAAAGTGCTCATCGATGGCGAATGGACCGTCCGAAAGGACTGTGAGGAGATAGCCCAACAGCTCGGCGCAAGCTGGAAGTCGGACTTCTCTCGCAAGATCACAGTCTTCGTACATGGCGATCTCGCCAGCCAGGCTGTGACCGACCCGCACCGCGAGTACAGCAAGAAGCTCGTGCGCGCCGCATGGGAACGCGACCGCGGATACCACGTATGCGTCGTGGACGGGGATGGCTTCGCTGACCTGATCGACGGACATCCCGCGCGCTGCCGAGAGCTGCAACGGGCGCACGGCATCGACGACCACGTCCTTGTCCTTCCTCAGACTGGAGACGGGATCTTGGGCGGTCCGCTTCAGCAACACAGAGTCGGTCGCCACGAGCCTGGTGCACTGGCGCTCGACCTTGCACACCTCGACAAGGGCACGGAAGCACACGAGTCCACTATCGCGGCACTCATCGAGCACCTGGCACGCCAGCACGTCGAACTCCGCGGACACGCTCGCAATGCTCCCCGCTTCGACGCGGGCTGGTCACGCGGCGACGATGTCTTTATCGCCGAGGTCAAGAGTTTGACTGGCGCAAGCGAAGACCAGCAGATTCGACTAGGGATCGGACAGGTCCTCGACTATGCCCACCAACTTCAACTGGCGAGGACATGCGGTCGAGTGCGCCCCGTCCTGGTATTGGAGAAACAGCCGACCGACCCCAGGTGGACGTTACTCGCGGAGACCAGCGGGATTCTACTCACGTGGGCCCCCGACTTCGCTGGGTGCTGAAGTCCCGCACGACAAACCTGTCCGAGGTCACTTGCAGTGCCAAATCAGCTGCAACAGCAGGAGATCCGCGGCACGTGGACTTTGATCGTTCTCCTGTCGCATCAACCCCGCAAGCGGTACGTTCTATGTGCCCGAAGCACATCACCGGGCAATCTCGCCATACGCGGAGGTGGATTACAGATCATGAGACTCGTGGACGATCTCACTCTGGAGCGCGGCACCTCCCTGCAGGAGAAGCCGGGTACGACTTGCACTGGGGTCCCAGCGAAGGGCCCGGCCGTTGAGTGGGAACTACGCCTTCCCGGCCGCCCGTTGTTGACAGTGCACGACACCCGCTGGGACAACGGCGAACGAGATCTCGTGCTCTACCAGCCCACGGTCGTCCCCGAAATCCCCGCGGCGCTATCCAACCTGCACAACCGGCTGCGCGTCGGCATCGCTCGCGCGCCGGGAAATACAACCACCCTGCGCATCATGGCCTTCCCAGCCTGGGTGGACGGAGAACGCCCCAGGATCAAGAAGTCCCTCACCACAGCTCAGCTGGCAGCCAAGTACGGTCTCCAGCAGTTGCGTGACCTGACCGCGCGTCCGGGCGTTGCTCTGCACTCGGCGGGCGGCCGTGTCGACGTTCCAGGGTGCGACGTGGATGATCCGCAGGACGAGATACACATCCAGCACGCCTTGTCCTTCCCAGCCGAGGACGATGAGACACCCGTGATCGCCTTCACCCACCTACGCGTGGTGCCCGTTCTCCGCCATGTCGGCTGGCTTTCCATGGTCGCCGTGTAACACACGGCGCTGGACGTCAGGCGCGTACGTCGCCTGCCTGCGCAGCGACCATGAGACGCACAGCGCCTGACAATGAGGGGGTACCCGTGAGTGATCACCGACCGAGCCAGCGCGTCAGTCTGGAGAAAGCGATCCGCGCGCTTCGCGGCCTATGGGACACCCAGCGCGCGCATACCACACTGCGCGACGCCGGTCATGAGCCAGAGGAAAAGCACACGCGGCAGATTCTCCGCGATCTCGCGAGCAGCGGCCTACTGGTCAAGGTGCAGGACCGGCCGGTCCTATACCGCACAGAGCCTATGAACGAGTGAGGCAGGCCCTCACGCGGCACGGGGCCCGAAGGGCATGAGGTTGGTGCACTGGACCGTACCGCCCAGTTCAGAGAAGGTGTGATCAATCAGGGCCTGTACTACATGGCCTGGCTCACCGCGCACAGCAGCGCCTTCGACAGCCTGGCCCGCGACCGGCTCGGGGTACCAGCCGCGGCCCAGGTCCTGTGGAGCGCACCTAGTACTCCAGTCTGGTTTCGCGATCTTGTGGCGTACCCGGTTGGGAACAGGTACGGCCACCGCGTGATCATCGGTTGGTGTGTGGACAAACGAAGATCGTGCGGTGGCCGCGGGCCATAGCGTAGACCCTGCCCGCTGGCGGGAAATGTTCGACCGGGCCATGGCCCGGATCGCGGGCCGCTTTGGCCGAGTTGAGCCGAGGGCGAGTGCCCGCGCCTGTCTCCTCGGGCTGCTGTCGCAAGCAGAGCGGAAGAACTGCTGGCAGCTGGCCGAGCAAGCCGGACACATCCGGCCGGGGCCCATGCAACGGCTGTTGCGCTACGCCCGCTGGGACGCCGATGCCGTCCGCGACGATGTCCGCACTTACGCCGTCGATCACCTCGGCAGCAACGGCGGTGTGCTGATCGTGGACGGGACCGGCTTCGTGAAGAAGGGCCGGGCTTCGGCGGGCGTCCAGCGGCAGTACACCGGCACCGCCGGGCGCATCGAGAACTCCCAGGTCGGTGTCTTCCTCGCTTACGCCACCAGCAGGGGACGGGCATTGATCGACCGCCGGCTCTACCTGCCGGGGCAGTCCTGGTGCTCCGACCCCGAGCGCCGCCGGGCGGCCGGGATACCCGAGACGGTGCAGTTCGCGACCAAACCCCGCCCGGCCTGGGAGATGATCGCCGCCGCGCTGGACGCCGTCGTGCAGGCACCGTGGGTGACCGGTGACGAAGCCTACGGCCAGGACCCGCAGCTGCGCGCCGCCCTGGAGACACGCGGGACCGGCTACGTTCTCGCGGTCGCCTGCTCGACGCGGGTGCGGATCAACCAGGGCCGAACCCCCGTCCGCGCTGACACCGTCGCCGACCGACTGCCCGCCACCGCCTGGCAGCGGCACAGCGCAGGCCCTGGCGCGAAGGGCCCGCGCTACTACGACTGGGCCTGGATCCACATCGGCACCGACAACCACCGCCACCTGCTCGTCCGCCGCAACCGCACCAGCGGTGAACTGGCCTTCTACCTGTGCTGGTCACCCACCTCGGTCAGCCTTGCGGAACTCGTCCGCGTCGCTGGCGTCCGCTGGAGCGTCGAGGAGTGCTTCCAGGCCGCGAAGAGCCAGGTCGGACTCGACCACTACCAGGTCAGGCACTGGACCTCATGGCACCGGCACATCACACTCGCCATGCTCGCTCTGGTCTTCCTGGCCGCCGTCGCCGCCGACGCGGCACCGAAGCGGCCCACCCATCCGCACCGCCCAGCCCGCAGCAGCGAACCGATCCCCTTGACCGTCCCGGAGATCCGCCACCTGCTCACCACCGTCCTCGGCCCACCGGCCGTGACCGCAGCCAGGATGCTGCACTGGTCAATCTGGCGCAGACGCCACCAGGCAACAGCCCGGCTCAGCCACTACCGACGACGAGCCGCCGACGAGACCGGCGGATAGCTCACGAAACCGCACTGGAGTACTAGTATCCCGAGTCTCGGAAGCGCTGCATAACTAGGACTTGGGGCTCGGCAAGCGGTTGAGGTAGCCGGCGAGACGTTCGAAGATCTCGTCGGCGGACTTGGTCCAGGTGAACGGCTTGGGGTCTTCGTTCCAGTGGGCGATCCAGTCGCGGATGTCTTTCTCCAGCGCCTGGACGTTCTTGTGGACTCCGCGTCGTATCTGCTTGTCCGTCAGCAGGCCGAACCACCGCTCGACTTGGTTGAGCCAGGAGGAACTGGTGGGCGTGAAGTGCATGTGGAACCGCGGGTGCGCGAGCAGCCACTTCTGGATGACGGGGGTCTTGTGGGTGGCGTAGTTGTCACAGATCAGGTGGACGTCGAACTCGGCAGGCACTTCCTTGTCCAGCTTGGCGAGGAACTTCTTGAATGAGGTGATCCCCGTGGTGTGGACACACCTGACAATGGATCTTGTTGATCCTGGAAGGTGTAGATCTCTGTGGCACGGCCCTCGAAGTACAGTGCGGAGTTCCGGTCCGACGCGATCGCGTTGTGGCAGGCTTCGGCCGGAAGGCGGACGTGAAGTTCCCCCCCCCCCCCCCGCGAAGTGGACAGCGGGTGTTTACGCTGCCGGGACGAGGTTCTGCCTGAGCAAGGATCTCGTTTCGAGGGGAGTGACGTACCCGTAGTCGGGGTGCCGACGGAGCTGGCTGCGGTTGTACTCGACCTCGACGTAGCGGAAAACGTCGGCCCGGGCGGCCTCGCGGGTCTCCCGCATGATCGTCCCGATCTCCGCTTTCAGGATGGCGAACCAGCTTTCCGCGGCGGCATTATCGTAACAAGAGCCGACGCGCCCCATCGACTGCCTCATGCGCAACTTACTTATTTCGCTGCGGAATTCGTCACTCGTGTACTGATTCTCCTTGTCCGGCCCCTCGCCTACGGGGTCGCTTTGTCTCTTTGCCGCAGCCCCTTTTCCTCCCCCACGGCCTTCTCCAGATCCTCAAGGAGTTCCGGGTCGACCACCATGCCCGCCGCGTGGTGATGCGCGCGGGCGACGGTCGAGTCCACGCTGACCAGGCTGAGGTCGACGTCATCGCGGGCCGCCGCCTCGGCGATCATCGCGTCCATGAGGACCTGGAAGACCCCGTCACGCGCCCACATCCGGAACCGGTCGTAGATCGTCGACCAGGAGCCGTAGCTCTCCGGCACATCCCGCCAGGGACAGCCGGTACGGAACCGCCACATCACCGCGTTGAAGTAGCTGCGCAGGTCAGGGATCGGCCCAAACGCGCCCAGCGGCAGGTGCGGCTCGATCAATCCCACTCGGCATCAGTCAGATCACCACGAGTCACGCGACCGGTCTACCGCATCCAGCACCCTCCTGAAGCCGGAATGGCCGATCCCGTGATCTCAATCCAGAACACGCCCTAGCCCGGCCGGTCATCCGGTGGATTTCGACCTTGTGCCGCAGTTCCAGAAACATGAAGTACGTGCTCAGTGACTGTGACCGGCCCAGCCAGATGCCGCTGGGCGAGTGCCGCAGTACCTTCCCGAAAGAACGCTTCAGGAATCCCGAAGTCGCTTAGCCCGACAGAGCACACGAAGGAGAAAGAAGCCCCTGGCCACCAGCCCGGAGACTCGGTGTGGCTCAAGAGGACTCGCGGGATGTCGCACAGCCGTACCGCGACAGCAGCCCGATGGAAGAGCGAGAAACCACCGTGCCCCCTCCCACCGGTCTGCGGCGACCCCCTGGGTTGCCTTGCCCGTTCATCCGTGGCTGGCTGAGCGCTGAGCTCAGTGTCACGGGCCGGGCCGGGACGTGCGCGTGTGGCGGAACGCGGCTGACCGCCAAGCGGGGATCAGCTCATGAGACTCGCTCATGGGATCGGGGTGGTGCATCTCCCGATGGTGGACCTCGTCCTCCCGTTCCCCGTAGAGCATCGTGATGTTGACTCTGAGGTTCTCGTAGCCGGGGCGGAACGAGACTCCCGCGCTCGCGTGAAAGAGGTCAGAGTTGAAAATCACCGCACGGTTGGCCCGGTACGGAATGTTCATGGCGCGCGAGTGCTGTCGCTGGAGGAAGGGCTTGATGACGTCTGTGCGTCCGTTGTATGTGTCGAAGTCCCAGCTGAGCGGGGCATCGACGTCGTAGACCACCAGTCCGCCGGACTCAGGATCGAGATTGGCCTCGTCGGGAGTGATCCAGAAGTTGACGTTGACTGCCGCGAAGTCGGCATGGGTGGTCGCGTCCGCAGGCAGCTCGGGCCCGCACTTGAAACCCCACAGCTGCCGCAGCGGGTAGCGGTAGCCGATCATCCGCGGCAGCGCCTCCCGCAGCTCCTCGCCGATCTGCAGCAGTAGCGGGCAGTTGAACCCATCCTGGAAGAAGGCTCCAAGCCGGCCATGGGCGTACCGGCTGCCGGACCAGATCGTCGACTCCAGACAGAACTTCCGAAGCCCGTCCAATGCGGCCGGGGAGAGGAAGTTGTCGACGTAGACGACGCCGGGCGGTGTGTCCAGGTACATGCGCTCGACGGCATCCCGGTCCCACTTGTCTGAGAGTGCCCGCGTGACACGGGGAGTCTCGCGGGTGTGCAAAAGCCGGTTGTACGCGTGGCCGATGGCGCGGCTTTCGTTGCTGTCCAGCTCCTGCCGAGCTTCGGGGCCACGCGGCATCAGACGGTCGATCAAATCCTCGTACGCATCGATCACGGGTTCAATCTCTGTCCCCAGCACGCCCTGGCGCCGCAGGTACCTGAACTGATCGGCATCGTGGCGCAGTTTGGGAATACTGGGTGGGTACGACGGCGACGGGTCCACGTGCCCAGGCGGGTTGAGGCCCTCGCCCCAGCGAAGTCGTGCAGTCATCGCGGCGTACTGGCCCGCCAGCGTCAGGTCGCGCGCCTTGAGCGCATTGTTCACCAAGCCCTGGATCCAAGCGAGGCCGTCGTCGCCTTGGTTCAGCTCAGCTCTGAAGAGCGGCAACGCCTCTTCGTCACGGCCCAGTCGGAGCAGCAGCTTTGCCAGATTACGGCGGGCCAGGCGAAGCTCCTTGTCCCGGCTAAGGGCTTGGCGGTACAGGGACTCAGCGGACGTCAGGTCGCCGAGTCGCTGTCGTGTCCACCCCAAGTTGTTGTAAGCCATGGCGCACTCGGGATCGAGCGTGATCGCCTGGCTGAAGCATTGCTCGGCGTCGGTGAACTGCCCCGCTCGGGAAAGCCGATGACCAAATTCGAGCAGTCGTGAGGTACCGAGCGGCGTGGGCTTCACGTTCACTGGTGTCGTCCCAGGGCGCCGGCCTCTTGAAGGCTGGTGGCGTATTGCGCGATGGCGTCGAGGGTCACCATCACGTAGCTGGGACCGAACTGGCCGAACCGCTCGCCAGTGCCAGCGTGACCTGTGCCTGGATCGGTATGCGTAAAAGGACTCCGGGTAAACGGGTCTGTGCCCGTCCCAGTACCGGTTCCCGTTTGGGTGATGAACGTGCTCCAAGTGATAGCGGTCAGCGTGCCTGTGCCGGTTCCACCGTCTCCCGTCCCGGTTCCAGTACCCGTCCCGGTTCCACCGTCTCCCGTCCCGGTTCCAGTACCCGTCCCGGTTCCACCGTCTCCCGTCCCGGTTCCAGTACCCGTCCCGGTTCCACCGTCTCCCGTCCCGGTTCCAGTACCCGTCCCGGTTCCACCGTCTCCCGTCCCGGTTCCAGTACCCGTCCCGGTTCCACCGTCTCCCGTCCCGGTTCCAGTACCCGTCCCGGTTCCACCGTCTCCCGTCCCGGTTCCAGTACCCGTCCCGGTTCCACCGTCTCCCGTGCCAGCCGTGACGGTTCCCGTGCCGTCGCTCGTGCCGGTGAGCATGATGTCGCCCGCGCCGATGTCACCAAGTGCCCCGAGGTTGAAGATGAAGTGCATAAGGTCTTCATCGAGTACGGCGACACTTCGCTCCGGAGCCGAAGCCCGGACGAGTGCGAGCACCACGTCCTTCCCACCGTACTTGACGACTGCGTCCGAGAATTCCTTGACGAACTCCTCCCCTGATGGCACATCACCGCTCTGTCTCAGGGCATACCCGTGGAGCCACGACCGTAGATCGCGATTTGCGACCACCGAGTACAGCAACTGATTGCTGACCGACGCCTGCTCAGGTTCCACTCGTGTGCCGTAGACATATTCCGAGAGGACTTCCGTCGGCCCGGTGACGAACTGCTCCCGCAGCAGAAAGTCGGTCGACATTGCCCGGAACAGTGCATCGGCTCGGCGGACAGTACCCGCGCGCCGCAGGGTCTGGGATTCGCTCCCGGTCATCCGTATACCTCCAGAGACGTTAAGGCGTACGGTAACCGTTTGACGACTCTCTGTATGTACTCCGTTACGGGGATCCCGGTGCGAGAGACGGTCCCGCTGCCTCCGGCCGGCCAGGTGCTGGACGAACGTCAGTCAGCGGACTCTGACAGTTCTGGAACGCTGGTCATGGTTTCTGCGGACGCGGGTGGAGGGCGTACACGTGTCCGTCGGCCGAGGATACGATTACGCAGTCGCCGGTCAGAGCGGTCGCGCCCGACATGACCGCGCCGCCGGTGCGGAACAGGCCAATGGGGCGACCAGTTGGTGAGATGAACCGCACGGAACCGTCGCTGCAGCCCACCGCGATCGTCCCGTCCGCGAGCCGGCTGATCGCCCCGCGCGCCCACGGTCCGACGGGGGCCACCCAGGCCAGACGTCCGGATCGGCGCTCTACCGCGAAGAGGTGCCCGTCCCCGGCGACGTAGACGTTGCCGTCGGCGACCAGAGGCGCGGTGTAAAGGCACCGTCCGAGCCTGCGCCGCCATCGGATGGCGCCATCTGCCACGTCCAGGGTTGTGAGAACACCGTCGAAGTCGGCGCAGTAGCAGGTGCCCGTGTCGTCGACAACGAGGTCGGCCTTGACCGGCGCGTCGAGCGCCCGACGCCAGTAGGGCTGTTGCTCGTCGCCCATGGGGAAGGCAGTGACTGTCCCGGAATTGTCTGAGGCCAGGACGGCCTTGGTGGTGACCACCGCAGGCCGGGCGTGGGCGTACCCGGAGAGGGGCCGGCGCCACGACACGGTGCCGTCGGAGGAACATACGCGCAGCAGGGCACCCGCGTGGGGCATCTGTGTAACGGGGACGACGATGTGTCCGGTCCCGTCGTCCGCCAGGCCCGCGCCGATGCGCTCAGCGCACAGGGTCGCCCATCGTAGACGCCCGGTGCTGCGTTCGACGCAGCGCAGCACGCCGTCGTCGCTGCCGATGACGATGCCGTGCGGGGTGAACAGAGGTGTGCAGTGTGTGGGCGAAGGCGCGTCCGGGTCGCCGAGCGGCACCCGCCAGCGGAGGCATCCGGAGAGATCGACGGCGTGCAGCTGCCCCCGGTTCGATCCGAAGATGACGAGGTCCCCGTCACGCGCCGGGCGCGAGAACGGGACATCGTCGCCGCCGTTGACGCCCCCGAGCCGCCATCGCACCTGCGGGGCGGCGACCTCTTCCCCGCTCTCCGCGATCCCCAGCTCGCTGAGCGTGAACAGGTACCGCCGTGGCACGTCGTCGTGAGCACGATCGTCCCGGGCGATGCTGTCGAACCTGACCAGCGTGACGACGACGACGGGCCGCAGGCCATGCTGCGAGACGGTCTCGACGACCCAGCCCGCGGTGGCCCCGCTGCTTTCGAGGTCGTCCACGACGGCGACGGCGGATCCGGGAGGCGGCAGGGGACCTTCCAGCTGTCTGCGTCTGCCGTACGCCTTCGGGCGCTCACGCACGAGGATCCCGTCGAGGAGGTCCCCACGCCGTGTCGACTCCAGCACGAGCGCCCCCACCAACGGCGCTCCGGACATGCCTGTACCGACGACTGCCTGCGGGCGGAACGGGGCCAGTAGTTCGTACAGCAGTCGGCTCACGGCGGGCAGCAGATCGGCTGCCAAAGCGACCTCACGGCAGTCGAGGATCCAGCCGAAGAGCCGTCCGTCCGTCCGCCACCCCTCGCCGGGATGGAAAGCGCGGTTGATCAGGGCGGCACGGACCGCGCTCAGGTCCTGCTCGGCCTGGCGGAGGCGCGGCGCGGTGTTGTCCGTGCTCACTGGCGGTGTACCAGATGCTTGCGGAAGGCATGGGGCCACCACACCGGATCCTGCCCGGCTCCGTCCGGAACACCTGTGGTCAAGCCGACGGTCCGTGTAGCGAGTTGCGGGAAGTGCCGGTCGCCCTCCCGGGCACAGAACAGGAAGGTGATGTTGATCCGGCGGTTCGTGCCGCCGGAAGCGCAACCCGCCGGATCACATCCGTTTAGCAGAGGACTGCTTGACGCGAGGGTCAGGTCATGACGATGGCATCCCATGGCATTTTCCCCTCACGGATGTAACTCGTTTCCCTGGCGGAGAGGCCCGCCGGGCTCGCCAGAGGCATTGGGTGTGCGATGCGATGCGAGATGGCTCTCGTCCAGTAGAACTCTCGGAGGAGCCCGACGCATCTTGGCCGGTCGTAGCGCAGCCGGAGCAGGACTGCGGAGGGATCCACGTTGAGGGCTCCCGTCAGGCCACCAGGGCGTCCGCGTCCGTGAGCTGCGGTGCCGGCGTTTGAGTGCGAAGTCGTCGACGCCGAGTACGCGTGGGACGCGCAGCGGTGTCACCACCTGGCGCATGAGCATGCGCAGCGCGGTCGAGCGGGAGATCGCGCAGGCCAGAACGCGGCTGAGGCGGGCGCCCGCCCGGCCCGCTAACTCCTTGACCACGGAGTTCAGTTGGTTGGTCAGGCGGTTGGTGCGGCGCTGGTAGCGCTCCACGATGCCGGGAACCTGCTCGCGGAACGTCTGCCGCGGGCAGTCGAGAACCGGGCACACCAGGCGGCGGACCCGCACCGAGACGACGATCCGCCGTCCGTCCACCGGCACGTCCGCGAGCACCCGCCCATGAAATCCGTGCACCCGCGCTGTTCGAGTCCCGCACGCGGGGCACGGCACCGGATCGTCCCGGGTCCGCGCCGAAACCCGGATGACCTCGCCCTCGCCCGCCACCCCCTCGATGACCAGGGCCGACAACCCTGAAAACACCACCGCCACAAGCTCATTGACATCGCGCACACCATGCCAACGACAACCCTCACCCTTCGTTACCACCGATTACGGGCCAGAGCCTGATTCATGACACTCCCCACGGCCGCCGACACCGGGTTCCCCGCGCGGGGCGAAAGGGGTTTCTGAGCTGCGTGGTGCTGGGATAGAGCCCCTGTGCTGGGATGGTGCTGGCAGATCTGCCCCCTCGTCACCTGTCATCACCCATGCTCACCCCTACCGTGCTGGGATGCCGTTAACGCTTCCGTGCTGGTTCGCAGGCCGAACTCCGAAGAGGAGGAAGAGGGCGCCGCCGAGTGGCCTTCACATCATTTTCACGGCTCCGAAGGCCCAGGCGGAAACAAATCCGCACCTGCCCGGCGTTGTTGATCTCCGGATCGAGGAGGGGGAGGTGTCGGGTCTGAAGTTGTTCCATACGACGAAAAGCGGTGTGACCGAGGTTCTGCCGCGTCTTGCTGAGGTTGAGGCGGATGTGCAGGGCCTTGTTGAGGCGCACATGGAGACGCTGCTGGGCGTCCGATTTCTGGCGAGTGAGTACGGCACGGGGCCGGTGCATGGGGGCCGGATCGATTCGCTCGGACTGGACGAGAATGGATCGCCGGTCATCGTCGAGTACAAGCGTGGTGTTGACGCCGGGGTCATCAATCAGGGCCTGTTCTACCTGGCGTGGTTGATGGACCATCGCGCCGAGTTCGAGCACCTGGTCCGAGACCGGCTCGGGGTGACGGCCGTGTCTCAGGTCCTGTGGAGTGGCCCGCGTCTGATCTGCATCGCCGGCGACTTCACCCACTACGACGTGCATGCCGTGCGTGAGCACCGGCGGTCGATCGATCTGGTTCGCTACCGGCTCTTCGGCAGCGACCTGCTCGGTCTGGAGACTGTGGCCTCCGTGAGCGGTGGCACGCAGGTGGCCTGCCGGACGCGCCGCAAGGTGGTTGCCCCGGAGGCGGCCGACGTTCAGGTCGTGGCGATGATGGAGTTGGCGGGGGCGGTTGACGAGGTTTTGCTCGGGCTCGGGGATGGTGTGAACCGGGTGGAGCGCAAGACCTACCGGGCGTATCAGCGGTTGCGGAACTTCGCGTGTCTGTGTCCGCCTCAGCGGAGCAAGCTGCTGGTCTATCTGAAGGTTGACCCGAAGGACGTTGACCTTGTTCCGGGTTTCACCCGGGATGTGTCCGGTCTTGGGCACCACGGGACGGGGGATTTGGAGGTGCGGCTCCGTACGCCGAGGGATGTGGAGCGGGCGCGGGATTTGTTCCGGGCGAGCTACGCGGCGGCGTGATGGGATGCTGCTGCCCGCTTCCTGGCGGGGCGCGTTTCGTGGCGTAGGCGCGGTCGTGGGTGGGTGCCTTTCGTCGTGGGGGCGGTGGGCGGCGGTGGACTGTCCATGGTGCGCGGGATCGCCGGTTTGGCCAACCGGCGATCCCGCGCTGTGTTGCCCGGCTGGTGTGTGCCGGTGATCAGCGTGAACGGCTGGAGGCTGGGCTGGCTGCGACGGCCGGAGCGGCCGGCGTACTGGTAGCGCAACGGGACCTGTGCTCGCGGCCCGACTGTGCCTGGCGCGTGCCGGTCCCGTGGGCGAGGGTTTCGGAGAGGTCGGCCAGCAGTGAACTCGGGGTGTGCGGGGACGCGGTGATGGCCCAGGTGGGGCGGTCGATACCGGGTCCGGCCCACACGGTCCAGGTGGCCAGATTCTGATTCGGGTGCTGTGCGGTGAAGGCGTCGAACTGGACGCCTGAGTCTCCGTTGGGGGATGTCCAGCGGATCCATCGCCCGTTGACGGTGTGTTTCCATCCGGCGTCGGAGAGCGGCTGGGTGGCCGCGGTGACCATTTTCTCGTCCATCGGGGAGCCGGTGGCCGTGTCCCGGCCGTCGCTGTCGGCGAGGTGGGTCAGCAGCTGCTGCAGTATGGGGGCTGGGGTTGTGCCTGTCGCGGTGAGGACCCAGATGCGGTCGGAGACGGGTGTCTCGTAGGCGGCTACGGTCCACGCGGTGTCGTGGGCGGGGGTTTCGTGGACGCGTTCGATGCGCAGGGTCTGCGACTCGTGGATGGCGTGGGTTGTCTCGTCCGACCAGGTCCGCCATTTCTCGAACTCGCTGTGTGCGTCGAAGAAGGCGCTGAGAAGTGCGTCGTGGTCGCCGGCGTCGGCCAGGTGGACGGGGACTGTCTCCGGGTCCGCGCGGGAGTCTTCGGATAGGCCGGCGGTCACGTCGAAGACAGTGCGGGCTTCGATGGCGGCGCGTTCGGTGTCGGTCAGGGGCGCCGGGCCGGGGCGCATCTTGGCCGAGTGGACCTTCTCGAAGACGAGCAGGGCCCGCGCGGGCGAATCGAAGGTGCCGGCGACATGGCGCAGGTGGTCCTCGCCGTACAGGTGGACGGACTTGCCACCCGCGCCGAGGTAAGTGCCGACGGCGACGGTGGTGTGGCCGTCGTGGGCGTGGGCGTGGATGAGGAGCCGGCCGTGGCGGATGTCGTCGTGGATCTTCTGCGCCTGGTTGGAGACCTCGCGGATTTCGCTGCGGGTGCACCACGGCATCGGGTAGTTGGGCCAGGCCCATTCCTCGTCCATCGCTTTCCGGAGCCGAGGGGTGATCTCGACGATAATGCCTTCGGCGATCAGATGTTTGGCTGCGTCCTCGGCCCAGTAGGGCTCCTCGTGATCGATGCGGGCCAGGACCAGGACGTTGGTGGCGGTGACGGTCCAGTCGGCTGCTTCCAGAGCCGTGAGGGCGACGTGGGCGTGGGTGCCGGTCAGGACGGCGGTCACGGCGCTGGCATGGGTGGGGTGGGTGTGGAGGCGGACGTGGGCGTCGATGGCGGGAGTCATGTGGGGGTCTCGTCTCTTCTGCCTGTGGCCGGGCCTTCGGGCCCGGCCACCGAGGTACGCGGGGCTACCGGGTTGCTCGTGTGGACCGGGCGGTGTGCGCAGGCGTGGTGGTCGGTGGGCCGGCGCGGCTGGTGGGTGCCGGCCGTCGCCGCTGTGGCGGGGCGGTTTTGGTGGCGTGCTGCCAGCGGGTGCGGACGGCGCTGATGTCGGCGAGGGCGCGGCGGGCGCCGACGACGAGCTGGAACGGGGTGTTCGCCGGGTCGCCGGCATACGCCTCGATACGTCGGCCGGTGCGCTCGGCCGTGGTCAGGAGGGACCGCCGCAGGGCGCACTCGCCCCAGTGCTCGACGGAACCGGCCGGTTCGGCCAGCAGACGGAGGACTTCGCCCGGTTCGCTGCCGCCGTCCAGCACGCCGCGCTGCTGCGCCTCCCACAGGACGGTGACGGGGTCGATGGGTTCGCGGCGCCGGGCCAGGGCGGTCAGGCACTGCCACAGGCCGGCGTGCAGAGGCAGGGTGAGGTCGCCGGGGAGCAGCCACCGGACGGAATCGATGTCGGCGGGGTAGGCCGTAGCGGTGGCGAGCAGTAGCTGCTCCTCCTCGACGGCCTCCGTGTGGTCGGGCGCACCGGGCGGCGGCGGTGCCGTGGTACGGGGCAGCATGCCTGCGCGAGGCGGGAATCGGACCGCGATGTCGTCCACAACGGCGGCGAGTGCGTCGGTTTCGGCGAGCACCGTCTGTACGGGGTGCGGGAGGGAAGCATCGTGGACGGTCTGGACGAGGCGTCCGGTGGCCGTCAGGAGGCGGCGCCGGGCGTGTTCGGCTTCGACCATCCGGGCGTAGGCCGGTGCGTGGCTGGGCCAGGGGCAGACCTGGACGAGGGCATGCAGGTAGGAGGCGGTCAGGCCGCGCGCCTGCCTCCGTCCTGTGGCGAGGACGCGGTCGAGCCACTCGGTGTTCTTCGCGTGCTCGGCGGGGTCGGGCGGCGGCACGGTGCTGATCGCGGTGTACAGGGCGGTGTGGGTGGCGGTGGAGAAGGAGTCGGCGGTGATGCCGGTGATGTCGCTGAGGCGGTGCGGATTGAGGAGGAGGGCGCCGAGGAGGGCCTGTTCGAGGTGGAACACAGGCGGGGGCAGTGCGATGGCGTCGAGGTCGTTTTCGTCGGGTTCGGGGGAGTGGGGCATCAGGCGGCGAGGGTGAAGTCGTTGGGGTTGAGGGTGACGCCGAGGTGCGGGGCGAGGAGGTGGCCGGCGAGCAGCGGGGGTACGGCGTTGCCGATCTGGGAGAACTGCTGGCCTTTGTTTCCGGCCCAGGGGTAGTCGGCGGGGAAGGTCTGCAGGAGGCCGGCTTCGCGGGCGGTGATCCGGATCGGCTCCGGCGCCGGCGGAGTGCCGCTGCCGTCGGTCTGAGACGAGGTCGGGGTGGCGACCCAGGTGCATTCGTTCGCCCGGTGCCCGAAGAACAGCGTGCCTGCCGGCTCGGACAGCGGACGGACGGTGGCGTTCGCCTGGTTGTTGCTGCGCAAGGACCAGGACCAGCGATGGGCCTCGTCGGCGACAGCTGGGTCTGGAGCGTCGGCGGCCCGGGTCTCGCATGCGCCGTGCCGGGCCGTCCGCCCAGGGCCTTCGCGGGGGGACTGCCGGATTACTTCGTCAGCTCGGGGCGTCCAAGTGCCGCGCTCCCGGGCGTTGGCGAGTGCCCGGCGCGAGCCGGACGGGAACGGTTCGGGGCCGCCTCCCGGCCCGCCGCCGGCGCAGACGGTGGGGACGGGGCGGTCGGTGGCGCCCCAGCCCAGGGCCTGAGCCATGCTGACCCAGCGGGCGCGGCCCGGTCCGAACAGGGACTGCGGTTCGGCGACCCGGGCATGGGTCGGCGGGGGAGGTTCGGCGACCCGCACGCGGGAGGCGAGGAGGATCGCCCGCCTCCGCGTCTGGGGTATCCCGTAGTCGGCGGCCTGGATGATCCCGGTCCAGACGGAGAACCCCCAGCTCCGCAGGATGGCCGCGTACTGCCTCCACAGCGGCAGGACATCGGGGACTTCCTCCATCGCGATCCACTCCGGTTCGCCGACCGTGTTCAGGGCGTGGAGGTAGCGCATCGGCTCGGCGGCCAGCAGGGAGCGTCCGTCCCGGCACGCGGTGAGGAGTCCCGCGCGGGTGTCGCGTCCGGCGGCGAGGTCGGCGACCGCCTGGTGGACCAGCGGCTGGTCGACCAGCCCCAGGCGCTTGCCGGCCATCGACCACGCCTGGCACGGAGGACTCGCCAGCAGCCCCGTCGTACGGCCGAGCCACGGCCACGTCGGATACACCGCCACATCCGTCCGCACCGTCAACTGCCCGGCCCGTACGCGGGTTTGGCAGGCCCAGGCATCCCACTCCAGACCGACATCGCGGACCCCGAGCACGTTCAGAGCATGGCTCCAGCCGCCGGGACCGGCGAAGAGGTCGAGTATCACGTGGCCAGCCCGAAGCCGTCCCGCGTCAGCCCGTCCGCATTGCCGCGGCACGCCCAGGGAGAACAGCCGTCCGCGACGCCGTTTTCCAACTCATCGGCTTCGTCTGCCTCGGCGCGCAGTGCTGCGCGTTCTGAGGCGGTGACGTGGTCGATCGGCGCCTGGCTCAGCGGGACGCGGGAGCGGTGCAGGAATGCCTCGCCGAGCAGTCGGTTGCCTGCCGCGTTGGCGCGGGCGTTTCCCTGCCGGATGGCCGCGTCGAATTCGACGACGTCTGCCCACTCGGACGGGGACGTGTCTCTGATGTGTCGCCACTGGGCGTTTCCGTGGAACGGGCATCCCAGGCAGCTCGATTTCGGCGTATCGGCCAGCCCGAGCGAGGTCAGGTACCGAAGGCAGTCGGACCTGTTCCAGGACAGGTCCAGAAGAGGATGTCGGTTGCGCATATACATGACGTCGGCGTCCTTGGCGCGGTGGAATTCATCGGTGGAGATTCCCACCCACTGCTCGACGAACACTCCCTTGGGGATGCGCAAAGGGTGGGGGTAGCCGAGCAGCTCGCGAACCTTCTGTTTTATCGGCTTTATCTTGTATTCGCCGGTGCACTGACGTCGGGTCATGCCGGGTCGCCCGTCCTTGTTGAGGATATGGAGGGGCATGGATGCGAACCGGTGATCTGGGTTCAGAGCGTCGTCGCGAATGTTGCCGGAGGACACGCGCAGAACTGGAATTCCGGCGGGTTTGGCTATTTCCTCTTCCATGCGGTCAAGGTGCGCGTAGACCGCTTCGGGCTCCCATCCAGTGTCGGCGAAAATTGCGAAGTCGACCTTCGGCAAGACGCCTTCGGCTGACAGGGCGAGCAAGGTGCTGGATTGAACTCCCGCGCCAAGAGAAAGGGCACGGAATCGCGGCAGATCTGAAATGGTGTTTCCTGGAGGTCGGGAGATGGGGGTGGAACCCTCAATGCGGCTGACGCGTCAGCGGTTGACGGGGGATCAGCCACTGCGGAATATGGTGTGAGGGAGGACGAGGCTGCCGGCGGCCAGCACGCGGGTAAGCACTGAGGCGAGCGGCCGGGCCAGGCGCTTGGGGCCCGTGGCGGCTGACGGGGTTATGAGTAGGTCATGACGGTGGTGGGCCACAGGGCAGCGGCGTGCTCGATAGCGCGGAGGGCGCGGTCGAGGATGTCACCGGGGCGCAGGGGCGCGCTGGTAGGCAGCCTGGATGACGGGTCCGTGAGGGCGCGTCATGGTGGGTGCTGTCGCCCTCGAACAGAGGCGGGTACCTGCTCGCGCGTCTGGTCGAGGTGACGCGGCTCGGCGGTTGGCAGGTGCAGTCAGGCGGGGACGAACATGCCGAGCGTGCAACAGGATTGCGCGAGGGGTATGCCGGGGCGCCGGGGACCGGGGCGCTGTGGCTGGGCTGTTTCGCTGGGGGATCAGCGGTGGCGTCCGGTCGTTGGAGTCAGGGGTGGCGCGGGGGCGGCGGTGCTTGGGCCGTGATGGCGGTACGCGTTGGGCGCGGTATCCACTCCGGGCGGGTTGCTGAACGCGGAAGCTACGCGGTCGAGGGTCTGGGCGATCTGCTGGGCCTGACCGTGGGCGTCATGGAGTTGCTTGGCGATGTCGTCGGGGTACCGGTTCCATTGGGCTCGGTACTGGTAGCGCTGGATGATCTCGGCGGCATTACGCAGCTGTTCGGCGACCTGCCGCAGGAGTGCGGTCTGCTGCTCGGGGGCAGTCGCGGTGTGTGCGGTTTGCAAGAGCGCGTCCAGGGCGGCGGGCAGCGTCTTGTTGTCCGTGGGGAGGCCGTAGAGAGTGGCGTGCAGCGCTTGGGCGAACACCGTAACCGGCCCGCCCCGGCTGCGGGCGCGGTACTCGACTGGGGCTTGTCGGCGGGCGCCGAAGCTGACGGTCACGTCACGGGGAGCGGCACCGGGGTGGAGCTGATCGGCGAGGGCGCGGGCGAGAGTATGCACGGTCGGGGTGTCGGAGGGCGTGGTAACTCCCATTCGGACGGCGGTGATGATGTTTACGAGGGTGGTCAGCGGGTGCGGCGATGGTCGGACGGTGCGGGCGGTGAGCCGGTGGCGGTGGTTGAGGGGCGGCGGCGGCAGGTATGTCGATCGGTGGGGGATGCCGAGGCTGACGCGGGCGCCGAGACCGTGGGTGTATGTGCGCGTCTCGGCAGCCGTGACAACCGGCGGGTAGTCCGTGCTCGTCCAGCCCGTCCTGTGGACGGTAGGGCGAGGCCGTTGGCCGCGGGAATGAAGCTGTTCTGCTTCAGGAGGGAACGGGCGGCGGCGTTCTCGGCGGTCACGGCATTGGTGCCGTCACCGAACTGGAAGCGAAGGTCCGGGTCGGCCACTGGATGATCGGGGCTCCAGCGCGTCGTCCAGGAACGGCCGATGAGGTCGTGGGTGCGGGCGGACAAGCCCGCAGAAGGCGACTCCGGCGTGTTCGTGCGCGTCCTGCGCGGTGCCCGTTGGCAGCGCGTGGAGACTGCGACCGAGGTGTTTTCGGGCAGGGGAGCCGGCCTCGGTCAGTAGCCGGTCGGTGCTGCGGGTGCGGCGGTTGAGGACGACGGAGGTGTGACCGTCGTCGGTGGATCCGGAACACATCGGGGCTGTCCGGAAGAGCCACGGTGTCCAAGGATTTCGGTGGCGGCCGGCTGGGCGGGGTGTTGGCACGAGAGGCTTTCGGAGCCGTTAGTGGCAGGGTCGGCCGGGATCGCGTGTGTATTGGCGGGGCAGCGTGGGGAGGGAGATGTGGGTCAACGGGTCGCTGCGTGTGCCGTGGTCGGGCGGCTTGCGGGACGGGTGGTGGTGGATACAGAGGGCCGTGGCCGGCCGAAGGTGGCGGCCAGGCCGCGGCATCCGTCGGTGGTGAGGTGGACCCGCTCGTCCGCGAGCCAGAGTGGGCATGGCTCGCGGGTCACCAGGCCGCGGGACTCCAGGGAGCGGATTGTGCTGATGGAGACGCGGGTGTTGTCCCTGCGGACGAGCGGCTTGTCGTCGGTGACGGTCACCTCGCCCTGTGCGACGGAGCGCAGCACGGCGTTCTGAGCGGGGGACAGTGGGAGCGGCTGGGGCAATGGGTGCACGCCCCGGCGGCGTTCGGTGACGTACAACTCGGCGGTGGTCAGGGCGTCCTGGGCGCCCAGGACGGTCAGGTTTCGTACGAGGGTGACGCGGCTGTCGGCCTCGTCCAGGGCTTGCTGGTAGGTCAGGAGGGTCAGAAGCCGGCCCTCGTCCTGGACGGGGATTCCGGCGTGGGTGTCGTCGAGGAGATCCACGGCGCCCAGGAGAAGATCGGTCGCGTCGGCGGTCAGGTGGGCGAACTGTCGCACCCGCGCGTACACGGCGCGGATCGCTGGACTGTGGTATATCGGCTCGGCGTTGAGGAGATCCACGATGTGCAGCGCCGAATCGGCGAGGTGCTGGGCGAAGGCCGCCTGGTGGGTGAGGTCGGTCGCGGCGTTGGAGCCGGTTGGCCGGGTTCGGGTCAGGGCGTCGTTGTGCCGGGTGAAGTCGCAGGCCAGGAGCAGGAGGTGCTCGGCCGGCGCGGTCGGGCTGTTCATCGCGGGTGGAGGGTTCCCTTCAGCGGCGGGTGGTGGCGGCGCCGGGCGCGTACGAAGTCATTCGCCTCACGTGAGCGGACCGGCACCAAGTGCAGCCGGGCGCCGCTCACGCGGCCTTCCGGAAGTCGGTCCGCGTTGGCGTGTGCTTTGCGACGGCGCGGGCGGTGATCGCCTTTGACGCGCGGGCGGATGCTGCGGACAGTTCCTCCGCTCCGGGTTCCAGGTACCACGGTCGGAGGTCGAGCATGGCGGCTCTCATGCCGGTGGCGAAGCAGAGTGCGGTGCCCTTGGGGAGGGCGCGGATCGCGTCGGCGGGCAGGATCCGCTCCTGTCGCATGCTGACCGAGGTCGACTTGCCGGACTCCGAGTGTGACGTGGAGGTCGTCTCGACGTCGTGGTCGCCGATCAGACGGGACAGTTTGTCCGCGAAGTCGGGGTCGTCGATGCCGCTGCCGATCACCTTGACGGTCGATGCGGACCAGAGGGCGTCCATGCCCGCGTCCGACCAGACTTTCTGGCCCTGGCGGTAGGACTGCAGGATCGTGATCGGGATGATGCCTCGGCTGCCGAGGTGCGAGTACAGGTCCGGAAGGTCCGAGATTTTGCAGACGTTGGCGGCTTCGTCGAGGATCGCGAGCATCGGTGGGTCGAGGCGTCCGCCGGTGCGTTCGGCCTGCGCGGTCGCGGCTCGCATCACGGAGTCCGCGCACGCGGCGATCAGCGCCGAGGCGCCGCCTCCGCCGTCCTTGCTCAGGAGGAAGAGGGTGTCGGTGGAGGTGACGAACTCCGCCGGTTTGAACTCGCGTACGTCCTTCTGCGGGGTGACCCAGGCGGAGATTTCGGTGTTCAGCAGGGCGGCGGCGTACTGGCGGGCCGTCTCGTAGATGCCGTCCCTTGTTTCGGGCGGGCCTTCGACGGTGCCCTTGAGCTGGGCGGCGACGGCGGCGAAGCCGTGGTCGCGCAGGATGTCCAGCGGGGTGCGGTCGGCCGGGAAGGCCAGCCAGCTCATGACGTCGGTGATCGCGCGCTCGTCGAGGGCCGCGGCGAGGAACAGTTGCGACAGGATGTTGGATCCGGCTTTGGACCAGAAGTCGCCCTGCTGGGACGCGTCGACGCTCGCGGCGAGGAAGTGTCCGGCCAGTCTTCCGGCGCCGTCGAGGGTCTTGGCGTCGGCGAGAGGGTTCCACCACATTTCGCGGGCGGTGTGCGCGATCTGCTGCGGGTCCATCGACCACACCTGCCCTACCCGGGCGCGGGCGTCGTAGGTGGCGGTGAAGGCGTCACCGGCGGCCTTGTTCGAGGTCAGGAGGACCGGCCCGGGTGCGGCGAGGATCGAGGGGATCGCCAGCGACGTCGTTTTGCCGGAGCGTGGCGCCATGATCGCGACAGCCACGTCCTCGTAACCCATGCGGACTTCGTGCCTGGTGCCCTGCAGATTGCCGAGCAGGATGCCGGTGTCCTGGGCATCGATACGTTTGGCGTCCTTCAGGCTCGGGCGCAGCGAGCGGGCCTTCGCGGTGACGGCCTTGGACATCAGCGGCGCGATGTCCTTCGACTTGGCCATGCCGTCGATGCGTTTCCTGCGTCCGCCGCCGCCGTCCTTGTGCCGCTTGTACAGCGCGGCGCTGATGGCGGCGAGGGCGAGCAGTACGGCGGCCGGCAGGATGCGTGTGCCGAGCAGGCGGGACGTTTCGCCGAGGTGGGGCCACAGCTGATCGGGGTGGAGCAGGGCCTGTACGGGCTGGTAGGAGGTGCTGGTTCCGGCGTCGGTGGCCCAGGCGGTGAGGTTGCCGCCCAGCCAGGCCAAGTTGGCCAGGGGTACGGCGATGGCGAGGACGATGCCCAGGACGCGGAAGGCTATGTCGTAGCCGTCGCTGTTCGAGCTGGTGGAGGGCTGGGGCAAGGGCAGTTCCAGGTACGTCGGGGGGCCGTCCGGAGCGGCGGGTCAGCGGGGTCGGCGCGGTGTGGCCGCGTGGGGCGGGGGTACGGCAGCGGGTGGTGCGGGGTGTCGCGCGGCGAGGAGGGTGGTGCGTCGTTCCAGGGCGAAGGCGATGTGCGCGGCGGGCACGCGGTGGGTGCTCACACTCATGTGGTCACGGGCGAGGCCCGGGATCTTGCTCGGGTCGCGGGTGACGGGGGTCTGGTTGGCGAGGGAGCGTGTCACGGCCGTGACCAGGTGGGCCGGGGTACTGCCGGTGAAGTGGGCCCGCCAGATCGGCGGGTGTTCGGTCACGCCAATCTCGATGAGCCACAGGTCGCTGTCGGCGGTTCCGAGGCGCTCGACGCGTGCAGTGCCGTCGGGTGAGACGAGACCCTCGGTGTCGCGCGCGGTGTTCCATTCGGCTTTGTGCAGAGGGGCGTAGGGGTCGGCTGCCGGGGTGGCTGGTCCTGCGGGATCGGTGAGGGCATCGGTGAACGCGGCGATGATCTCGACGGGTGTACGGGCGCCGAAGGTGGCGGCCCAGCCGCGCTGGTCCGCGTCACGCGCGTGCAGGATGATCCACCACGGATCGTCCGGGTCAGGGGCGATGCGTAGCTGTGTCAGCTGGTCGGGGCTGGTGAGCAGGACACGGGGCATCAGCGGGTCGTGTCCGTAGCTCCAGCCGCAGGCGCGGTGGAGGGGGACGGTGATCCAGCCGGGGTCGCCGCCGCCGGCCAGGTGGCGCGGAGCGACAAACGCCTGCTCAACGGTTACGGGCACCTCCGTCACCACCGGGCCGAACAGGTGTGGAGGACGGCCTCGGGCACCGGAGTCACCGTGGCGGGGACAGAAGGACCGCTCCGGTGGTTCTGCGCCGACGTGTTGACCTCGATGAGCGCCTGGCCGTGGATGGCCCACCGGCCGAGGAAGCGCCGGCCTTCCGCACGGCTCTCGGCGAGCGGTCCGTCGTACGCCTCGGTCCCGGGCGCGGCGTCCTTCGGCTGCACGTCGCGCAGCGCCCGCCGTGCCTCGGCGCCCGCGTACAGCTCATCTGCGCTGGTCCGCGGCTCACGAGCCTGCCGGGCGAATCGCTGTGTCAGGTCCGAGGCAGGCGGGCGGACGAGCGGCTGCTCCGCGACGTTCAGCTCCGGGGTGGGTCGGCTCTGCCGACGACTGTAGGCGCCGTTGTCGAACGGTCGGAACGTCTCAGAGGCGCTGTGCTTATCGGAGTAGGCGGTCCAAGCGGTCAGAATCTGCTTGCTTTCCCGCAGATGGAGGGCGAGTTGGTTCAGGGACAGCCGGTGTATGTCGCCGGCGGGTGGGGTGGAAATGGGCAAAGGGGAAGACTCCGAAGTATTCGCGGGCCCGGTGTGTCAGCACGGGGTGGATATGGAGTGCCGGGCCGGGATTTGCCCGGCCTTGCTATCGGCTCCGTGCGGCGGTTCTGGGTGGGTCTGTGGCCGGGGCCGGAGCGCTGCGCGTGCCCGGTGTTGCGGAGCGGCGGGCTTTGCGGGCGGCGGCGTGTGCGCCCTTGAGGCGGGCTTCGTGGGTGTCGGCGAGTTCCTTGCCCTGGGGGCCGCGCTGCATCTGGGTGACGAGGTGCGCGTGCGGGACGTCGTACAGGGCGCGCTGGACGGGCTCCGGGCTGGCCAGGGCGGTGGTGAACGCCGCGATGAGGTGCGTGGGCATGCGGTCGTCGAGGTACGCATGCCAGATCAGGGCCCGTGTGGCTCCGTAGTCGTGCCTGGCTTCTGCGGTCCAGTAGAAGTGTTCTCCCGGCTCGATGCTCCGGCGGCGCAGACTCATGATGCCGTCGGGGTGGGTGGCACTCTCGTTGCCGCGTGCGTCGCGCTCGTAGGTCCAGCCCGCCGCGGTAAGGGGCGGCCATATCTCCGGAGTGGTCTCCGGCACGGGTGCGAGCAGGGCGTCGGTGAGGGCGGCGAGGATCTCCACGGGCGTGTGGGCACCGAACTCCGTGGACCAGCGCCGCTGTTCGTCATCGCTACGGATCCGCCACCATGCTTTGTAGGGCTCGGGTTCGGGTTCCAGGACCACGGTGTGGCGGTAGTCGGGGCTGGCCAGCACGACCTGGGGATAGTTCTGGTCGGAGTGGTTCTTCCAGCCGGCGGCCCGCAGCGTCTCGGTGATACGGCGGGGATCTCCTCGCCCGGCCAGGTGCCGGGGGCTGGTCTCGAACCAGATGGTGTGGTGCGGCTCGGCCGCGCGCGTGGAGATAAACGGGTGGATCACGACCTGACCGCCGAGCGGAACTCGGCCAGGTCCACGCAAGGGAAGGGGAGCCCGCCGAGGCGGTGAACATCCCAGTGCAAGGTGTGGCAGTCGGTGACTTCCGGGGCTGCGGCCCGGAGCCGGGCGATGATGTGGCGGATCTCGACGGGCCACGGAGTCAGAGCGTGCTCCTCGACGAGGTGTGCGGCGTTGCGCAGGATGGCGCCGAGCATCATGGGCAGGCCGTATTCCTCGTCCAGCACCTGGGCCAGGAGCGGCTGGGCGTTCCCCGCGACCGCCGGATCGCGCAGATAGCAGCCGAGCTGGTCGAGAATGTCCAGCGCCGTTCCGATCTCGTCGTGGCTCGGCGGCACAGCACGCGGTGGGGCCGGCGAGAGCCGGGGGGATTCCTTCGGGTGGCTCATCGTGCCGACGGCTCCTCGGCAGTCTGCGGGAAATGGCGACTCAGTCGCTGTACGTCCCAGTGCAGGATGTGCCAGTCCGTGGCCTCCTGAGCGGCTGTGCGCAGCCCGTCGATGATCTGGCGTACCTCGTCGTCCGCAGGATGGCCGGTCTGCTGGGAGATGAGGCGGGCCGCCTCGCGCAGGATGTCGCCGAGCAGGAGGGGAACCCCGGTGTCCTCATCGAGGAGCGGCGCGAGGAGCGGCAGCGCGTCGGCGAGAGGCGGGTTGGCGCGCAGATAGCGCTTGACCTGCTCCAGAGTGTCCGTGGCCCGGGCGACCTGGTACGGGCTGGGGGCGGTGGGGTTGGGCATCAACGTCCTTGTACGGAGAAAGGGAAGTGGTACGGGCGCCAAGGGTGCTCAGCGGCGCTTTCTTCGGTGCTTCGGCCCTGGGCGTGAGGGTTTGCCGATCGACATCGTTGGGGGTTTGGTGTGTTGGGCTTCTGCGCGGTGCTGCTCGTGACGTCGGCGAGGGCCTCGGCGGGTACGAGTTCGCCGAACTCGGCTTACCAGCCTCGCCCGTTGGCGGCGGGCTCGGCCCGCAGTCGCTACGACGCCGAGGTGCCGGACTGCGGGGCGGACTGGAGACGGTGGCGAAGGTCGGGGCTGCGCGTGACGATCTCGGCCAAAGGGTCGGAGACGTCGCTCCATCCGGCGGCGGTCAGGCCGTGGGTGACGTGGCGTGTGTCTCCGGGGCCGGCGAGGTGGCGGGGCTGGTGTCGAACGGTCTCCCCGGCGTGTTTGTCGGCGAAGGAGGCGGGCTGCCGTTCGCTCAGCGGCATCCCGGCTCGCTCGCGGCGGCGCTGCTGTACAGGTCGCGGAGGTCGTCCAGGATGTAGTGGAGCGTGTGCTGGTCGGTCTGCTCCCACGCGGCTGTGCGCAGCTCGGTGATCAGAGGCTTGGCCTGTGAGTTGCGCGGTGTGTCCGAGTGGTCCTGTACGGCGCGGGCGAGGGCGCGCAGGATGTCGGCGAGCTGGACGGGCAGGCCCGTGTACTCGTCGAGGAGGGGCTCGACGAGGGCCAGGGCTTCGACGGGGTCGGGGCTCTCACGGAGGTAGTGGGCGAGGTCCGACAGTGTTTCGGTCAGGGTGCGGATGGTGTCCGGGTGGGGTCCGGGCATCGGGCTCCTTTGGAACGGGGCGGCGGTCAGCGACGGGTCCGGGGGCCGCCGGCCGGGGTGTAGGGGCGGGCGCTGGTGCGCGGCCGGGCGCTGCTGCGGGCCCAGGTGGCGGTGCGGGCGGCTGTGATCCGGGCCTGCTGCCACGCACTGAGCTGGGAGGGATGGACGGAGACCGACCAGGTACGGATCTGGGCGCTCAGCGGTACGTATCCGCGCGGGCGCATCACGGGATCGGCGTCGGCGAGTTCCGTCGAGAAGGCTTGCATCAGGTACATCGGCGTGGTGGGAGTGAAGTTGGCCGTCCAGCCGTTTCCCTGCTCGTCCCGCGCTCCGGCCCACCACATCGCCGAGCCGTCGGCGCCCTGGTGGTACTGCATCCACGCGGTGCCGTCGGGGCTGGTGGCCATGTAGTGCTTGCCCTCGAAACGGGTGGGCCAGTTCTGCTCCTCGAACGGGGCCCAGACGCTGGGGGCGTGTGCGGAGCGGGGACGGGTGAGGGCATCGGTCAGACCGGCGACGATCTCCACAGGGGTCTGCCGGCCCAGATGCGCCGACCACTCGCCGTTGAGGCCGTCGGCTTTGCCGTGGATGGTCCACCCGCCGGGAAGGACATAGGGGTCGTAGGCGACGCGGACGGTGCGGTCCGGGCTCTCCATGAACAGGGGGCCGCCCGACGTGGACTTGTCCCGCCAGCCCGAGGCGCGCAGGAACTCCGAGATGTGCCGGACGTCGCCGCCGCCGGCCAGGGCACGGGGTTGGACGAGGTAGTGCTGCTCGGCCTGCTCGCCCGGGTCCCAGCCCTGCCACTGGGTCTTCTTCAGCGGTGCCGCCGGGTGACGAGTGGTGCGGGTGTCGGGGGTTTCGCCGCCGTGGTGGTGGGCTGAGTGCTGACGTGCACGAGGGTGTCCTTGTGTTCGTCCAGGTCGAGGCTGATGTCGTGCAGTGTGTTCGCGGCCCGGCCCAGAGCGAGCCACACCTCCGCGGGGAGAACTCCTCGCTCTGCCTGGTCCTTGGCGAACACGCTTCCGGTGGCGACGAGGTGGGTGACGCCGCCGAGGACTCCGGTGTCCGGGTCGAGAACGTGAGCGATGACCTGCGCCGCCTGGCGCGGGGGAAGCTGAGAGAGCTGGTCAGCGAGCTGGCCGAGCTGGCGAGTGATCTCGTCGGCCAGTCTCATTGGATAGAGGACGGGGTGGGACATGCTCCTCCGGGACGGTGGACGGTCAGTGGTGGTGGCGCTGCCCGGTGCGATGCGTTTCGGCGGAGACGGCCTCTGGGCGGGCGCCGGCCGGAGTGGAGGTGCGGTCGGGTCCGGTCGGGATACAGGCGCGCAGATAGCGGCGGAACAGGGCGGTCACGAGTCGGGGCTTGAGCCGGTTGCTGATCGGTGGGGGTGTGCGGGCTGCTATGGGTTTCTCCGGGGATCGGGCGTGTGCGGTGGGCGGCCCCGGCGTGGTGCCGGGGCCGCCCGGGCGCCTTACGGGGTGCGGCGGGCCGGTGCGGGACGTGAGGGGGAGCTGACCGGGGCCGGCTGCTGCGCGGCAGGGCGGGCCGCACGGGTGCGGATGTCCTGCACGGCCTGCCGGTAGGCGGCTTCGTCGAAGACATCGGGAGTGCAGTTGACCTCGTAACCGGCCAGGAGCAGGGCGGGGATGGCGCGGGTCACCAGGCGCTTCTGCTCATTGGCATCAAGATGCGCGGGCACGGTGTGCCAGACGTAGACCGGCCCGCCTGTGGCGTGTTCGTGGCGTTCCAGGCCGAGCTGCTCCAGCAGGACATGAAGCTCTGCGGGGGCGCCGGCCGGGGTGTCCGCGTGGATGGTGGTTGTCAGGGCCTTGACGTAGATCTCGACGTCCGTGCCGTAGTCGTCGTCCAAGTTGGCCATGTAGTTCTCTCCGGTTCAACGGTGCCGGGATACCGGGGGATGGACGCGGCCTGGTGGCGGTGCGGTGGCCGACCGCTGCGCAGGATGTGCAGCGTGGTCGCGGGCGTGGAGGATCACGCGGGCGGCCTCGCTCATGGATCTCGTGGTGTCCCCGAGCCGTGCGATCGGCTCGGATTCCTCGCCGAGCGCGGCCCCTTGTAGGTCACTGGAAGTGGTCCAGGCACGGACGACGGCTTCTCTGACGGGAGGCAGCAGCCCGTGGATGGCCGCGACCTCGGTCAGGACCTCGGCCACCGCACTGCTGGTTTCGGCTGCAGTGCCCTGCTCGGCGAGCCGGTCGAGGTAGCGCAGGGCCGCCTCACGTTGTCCGGCGTGGCAGCTGGAGGACTTCCGCCGCCTTCTCGATGCCACCGATGGCGACGATCAGAGCGGTGCGGGCGTCTTGGTGATGGTGACGTACTCCAGCACGTAGAAGTCGGGCTCCTGCTTCACCGGGACCTGGTGGCCACCGTACGGTTGCCGACCGCGACCGGTGGTATGGAAGCCGGGGCGGAGGTGGGCGCGGTCCGGCTTGCGGGGTGCTGGAGCGCCGTACCGATGCCGAGCGCGTCGAGTTGTGGGCCGATCTCGCGCAGGGCGCGGGCCTGGGCCTGGGTGTCGTTGCCGTTGAGGCGGTAAATGCCGCTCTGCGGATCCTGGACGAAGCCGTGGGCCACGAGGACAGCGCTCGCACGGTCGTCGGCGGGGGCGGCGGCGACGTAGCCGTCCTGCTGCCAGGTCAGGACGACCCGGTCCGGCTGGGAGGGCTGGATGCCGCCCAGAGCGTTGTGGCGGACCTGGGCGAGCGCGCTGTCGTAGCGGGCGAGCAGGTCGCCGGCGACCTGCTCGGCGCTCAGGAACGGATCGTCGGCCAGGGCGATGCCGTTGGGCTCAGGAACAGCGCGGTACGCCTCGTCGGGCAGGGCACGCGGGGCGACCGCGGCGATGAGGAAGCCGTCGCGTTCGTCTCGCCGGTCCAGAAGGACGAGCTGCGCGCCGTCCGGGCGGCTGAGGACGGCTGCCTGCTGGAGCGGGTGCTCGGCGAGGGAGGCGGCGACCAGGTCCAGATCCCAGATGCGGTCGGTGAGTTCGGCGAGATCGGCCTTGGCGTCGGCCGGTACGTGGGAGCTGGTCCAGGTGTCGGGGAGTTCACCGGCGAGGACGTCGGCGTAGGAGGCGAGGTGTTCGGAGGTGTTGTGGTCGTGCATGGTGTCCTTGGGCGGGGTAAGTATCGGTGGCGGAGTCCGGCGGCAGGTGACTGGCCGGACGGGCGGCGGTGGCGAGACGGCGATCGGCGTCGGTGAGGCCGCGGGGCCCGGTGATAGATCTCGTGGGCGTGGACGACGGCGACGAAGCCAGCGCGCTGGAGGACGCTGTGGGCCTCGGCATCACCGTCGCGGGCGAGGAGTTCGTCGGAATGCGGGCTGCGGGCAGATGTCCAGGAGACGGCCGGAACGGGGCAACGAGACGTCTACCTGCCGTGGAGGCGGAGGGGGATTACCGTCCGTTCCGGATATCGGCGATGTGCACGAGCTGGCCCAGGGCGGTGATGGTGTACCAGCCGCAGTCGATCAGTTCGTCGCGATCGGCGAACCGGGCAAGGAGGGCATCCTCCATGGCACGCAGGTGGATCAGGCATTCCAGGCAGCGGCGCGAGAGGTGTACGAGGTAGCGGGGATGGGCGGTGACGTAGGACTGGGCGCCGCCGGTCGCGTCACGCAGCCGCCAGCCGTCCTCGTCGGTCGCGGTGTGCCAGGACGGGGCGACGACGCGCATCGCGTCTCCCCACAGTTCCCCGTCGGCTACGCCCTTCAGGACGACGACGGTGTCACCGGCCTGGAAGTGGGAGTGTGTGATGTCCCGGTTGGGGGTGAGCGGGTCGGGTGTCGGCGCGAACGCCGCAGTGGGCGGGGGCTTGGACATGCGGTTCCTTCCACGCGAGGCTGGCGGGGTGGGAGGAACAATGGTCCGGAAGAACGCCGGTTTGGCTAACCGGCGTTTCGCGGCTATGTTCCGCCGCGATCAGCGGAACGGGTTCTCTGTCCCGCGGTCCGCCTCGGTGGCTGCGTCGAGGAGTTCGGGCACGTCGGTGCCCTCTGCATCGCGTTGGTCGATCCACCACCCCGCGCGGGTGATGTCGCGGGCCTTTTCCTCCAGCTCCGCCCAGTCCGCCTCGTCCCAGCTCCCCTCCAGGACGAGCGCGGTGTGCGCGGCGGTCATCAGCTGATGGCGGGAGCGTTCGCCCCAGTCCAGGGCCTTCTTCGGGCCCTCCAACCGCGGCATGTCGAACTGCTTCGCCCACGCGAGGACAGCCTCCCGCTCGGCGGCGCGCTTGGCCGCGAGCCACTCTTCCTTCGGCGCGGGGTCGGCGTCGCGTGCCGCCTTCCAGCAGTCGGTGCAGTCTTTCGTCGCGAGCCAGCGGGCGAACCCGGCCCGCTTGTCGGCCGGACGACCGGACAGGTCATGAACCACTTGGTGGGAGCATGCGTGTTCCACGGTCCACTGCGTACGGACTCCCGGGGAATTCCGTTTGATGGGCGTTGGGTTCGAGGTCGGGCTGCTGGTCTGGGGCTTCAAATAGCGTGCCTTTCGTTGGTGGTTGGGGTGGTGGCCTGCGTCGTTGCGGAGGGTGGTGCATTCAGATGCACGATTCGTGCGGCGGGTGGAGGTGGTCTGGAGTGCTTGGCGGTGGTCTCGGGGACTTCCGTCTTCTGTCTCGTCTCAGCGTGTCCTGCGGATGGCGTTTGTGGCCGCTGTGGCGATGGCGGCGGGAGCGCTGGAGGGCTGGGTCAGGTGCAGCATGGTGGTCCCTGGCAAGTGGTGGGATTTGGCGGTGAGGGTGAGCTGGAGTACGGCGCAGCCGGCGGTGGTGAGCTGCTTGACGCGGGTGACGGCTTGAGTGGTTTCGTCGGTGGTGTAGATGGCGTCGGTGACGATCACGAGGAGGCGGCCGGTGCCGGGGCGGCTGAGTTCGAGGCCGTGGTCGAGTGCGTCGATGGCATTGGCGAGGTTGTGACTGCTGCCGTTGGCGCTGAACGCTGTCACGCGCTGTGGTGCTCGGTGGGTGGGTCGGGTCAAGGCGGTCAGGTGTGTGTCGTAGGCGATGGTGGCGGTGAGGGAGTCGGGGTCGGTGAGGGCTGCTGCGCGGGCCACGATCCAGGCGGCGGAGGCGACGGGTGCGCAGGCGGCCCGCATGGAGCTGGAGACGTCGACGGCGATGCCCACGCGCAGCGGTGGGGTGGGGGTATTGCGGCGGCGGGTGTGGGTGAACGGTTCCGCGGTGGGGACTGACCCGGCGGCGCGCTGGGCGTCGCGGGCGAGGGCGGCGCGCATGTTGAGGCGGCCGGGTGGGGTGGGGCTGGTGGTTCGTTCCTCGGTCCGTTCGCGGTAGGCGGCGGCGCGCAGGGCGCGGCTCAGGCGCGCGGCGGCGCTCTGTTCGGCGGTGGTGGGTTTGCGGGTGCCGGTGACCGGGTTGCGGTAGGGGGCGGGTGTGCCGTCGGGGGTGACGGTGGTGTTACGGGTGTTGAAGACCGACTTGGCGGTGGCGGCGGCTTTGCGTCGCTGGCCGGCCCGCTGGGCGCGGTTCTGTGCCTGTGCCTTGGACTGCGCGGCGATGGCGTTGGTCGCTGCGGCCTGTGCTGCGAGGTCGGCGGTGTCGGTGGCGGCCGTGCTGTCCATGACGACATTCACGGCGCCGGACAGCAGATCGGTGAGGTTCTCCGGTACGGGCAGGGCGGGGGCCGCGGCGTCCAGAGCGTCGCACCATTGTTGAGCGTGCGCGAGCATGGACGTGGCGTCGTCGTCGGCGCACCGGTGGGATGCGGTCCAGATGCGGGTGAGGGTGGCCAGCAGGTCTGCGCCCAGCACCTTTTCGCACAGATCGGCGACGGCCCGGGTCTCGCCGGCGTCCAGGATGCCGACGTCACGGCGGCCGAGGACCAGGGCCGCCGCGGCGGCGGCGTGCTCGATGCCCTTCAGGGTGGGGTGGGCGATGTCGGGCATGACCAGGGTTCGGGCACTGGTACGCAGGTACGTGCGGTCCGTGGGCCGCCGGTTCAGGTGTGCGCCCTCGACACGACTCTCCTCCAGCAGGAGCGCGGCCTCGACGACACGGGGGTCCGCTCCGGCAGGCGCCGTCCAGACGGAGTGGGCCGCGTGCGCGGCCTCGTGGACGAACACTCCCCAGGCAGCGGGATACCGCTCCTCGTCGCCCACGACCCGCGGACGGATCTCGTGGGGCTGGAGCGGGGCGAACAGGCGGGCGTCGAATTCGACCTCGCCCAGCGTGGGGAAATAGGCGGCCGGTGCGCCGCTGCGTGTGCCGGGGCGGCAGGTGACGAGGAGGTCTGGGCGGCCGGAGAGGGCGACCAGCCGGTCGCCGAGTTCGGCTCCCACGCGCAGCCACAAGTGCGGGGAGGAACGGGGTTGCGCGGGCGGGGCGCCGTCGTCGTCCCAGCGCGCGAGGCCGTCGTCGTCCCGGGTGGTGGCGGGGGACTGGACGTGGTGGTGGGCGTTCATCGCGCGTAGCCCCGGTGTGCGGAGCCGGTGCTGCCCGGGGACTGCCGGACGGTCGAGGCGGGGAGCTGCTTGCCGAGGGTGAGGGGCGCGATCTTCTTGACGCCGGCAGCCTTGATGACGGCGGCGGCGACGGCGTCGCGATCCTCCACGGGAGCGATGCCGACGAGGTTCGCGAGCGCGGCGTTGGTGCCGAGGACGGCCTCGGTCTTCTGGTAGCTGAGCAGTTCCCGCAGTTGGGGGGCCCAGCCCAGCTCGCCGAGTTCGACCTGGTGGGCGAGGTGCCGGGCGACCCGGACCACCCGGGCATCGACCCTCAAAGCCAGGGCGAGGTCATAGTCCGTACCGACCTGGATCTGCACGCTGAACCGGGACGACAGCGCCTCCGTCAACACCGCCCCGTGAACGCCGGGATTGTGGCCCGCCACCACATAGAAGCCCGGCTCGGCCTTGACGGTCTCGCCCTTGTGTGCCTTGACCTGGATCTGCCTGCGCCCGTCCATCGCGGGATACAGCGCCGCCAACACCTTCGGCGAGATCAAGGTGGCATCGTCGATCAGCAGGGCACGGCCCTCGGTCATCGCGGTGACCAGCGGACCGCACTGGAAAACGTAACCTCCGCTGTCAGCCTGCGTGTACTCGCCGATCAAGTCGCCGACCGTGGTGTCGCCGTCACCGGCGACGGTCAGCAGGTCCCCGAACGCCGCCTCCACCAGCGACGTCTTGCCGGTGCCCGGAGGACCGTAGAGCAGCACCGGCACGTCGGCATCGCGCAGACGGTTCAACGCCTCGACGTCGGGCAGATCGGCCAGCTCCCGGGGATGGTAGAGCTGACCCCCCGCGCGGCGGATCGGGCCGGTCTGCCTCGGCGTGGCTGCGGCGGTAATGGTCGTGCGGGCCGTGGCCGCCTGGACGCGCGGAGCGTGGGTGCCCGGAGGGCTGATCACAGCGGTCCGCGCCGCTGCGGCGGTCTTCGCGTTCGCACGGAACTCCGGCTGTCCGCTTCCGCCTTGGTCGGCCTCGCCGCGCCGCACCAGAGTGAGGGCGGCGTTACGGACGGCGCCGTGGGAGTGGCCCAGCTGCCGGGCCATGCCCCCGATGGTGAGCGTATCCGCCGGCCGGTCGGCCAGCAGTCGGGCCACCTTGGCCCGTAGTTCGCCGCCCTTGGTGCGCGCTGGACTGGTAGACGTTCCGGGTGTGGTCACAACGAAGGTCCTTCAACAGGTGCAGGTGCGGGCGGGGTTGGTGATGCGTGGGAGAGGCTGGCCGCTCTCGGAGGGATCACGGACTGTGCCGGCATCGGCGACCGGGCCAACTGGTGCGTACCGTCGGCGCTCACCGGCCGACCGAGGGCTCGGTGGTCCAGGTGCAGGGGATGGCCGGCGACGAGCAGCTCGCTGGCTGCCGAGCAGGCCCGTGCCTCTGCTCCGTACCGGGTTCCGTCGCCCGGCAGGCGCAGACGGGCGTCTCTTCGAAGCCGTCCTGGAGCAGGATCCGCCGGGCGGCGGCGTTGTAGCCGGTGGTCGTGATCTCCCCGGTGATGGCGTGCCGGATCGTCATGAACGGCTCCGCTGGAGTTTCGGGCACGGCGGATTTCCTATCGGTGGTGGCGGGAAGTGGTGGGGTGTTGGGCGAAGGTGAGGAGGGCCCGGAGCTTTTAGCGCATCAACGGTGCGTGACTGGACCACGAACGATGGGCAATGACTGCCGACATGCTCCAGGGCGGGCCTCACCGCCCCGCAGCTACCTGACTCGCCTTTCCATACGTTCCGACAGCCGGGTGTTAAACAGCGGCGGCTTCGCTGCGCGCAGGGCTTCTTGGCGAACGACACTCAGCGATGACGGGCGGGTACGCCGGCGCGCGGCGGCGGCGCGGGTGGTGAGGTGTCCACGGCAGGGCGCGGGCGGACGTGCAGCTCGGGGGTGCGGTGCGGGGGCAGGACGGCGACCGTCGCGCCGAGGTCCTCGGCCGCCTCCTCGACTTCGCGGGTGAGGAACTCGATCTGCCGGCCCAGCACCGAGAGGCGGGCCGCGATCCGGCGCCCTTGCACGGTCTCCAGGGCATTGGCGAACTGGCTGCTCGTTTCCAGGAGTTCCTGGAGACGGACCATCGGACCCGCTCCGTATCCGCGCTGGGTGGCACTGAGGAGCGCGTTGGCCGCGTCACCCGCGTGCTGGGCCTCGACGACGTCCCGGACGAGTTCCTGCAGCGAGACCTCGGGGGCGGGCTCGGGCCGGTTGAACCCTGAGACATCGGCGCGCAGCACACCGGCCGGGACCGGGGTCGGCAGTGCCTGCCCGGCCTCGTATTCGTGGGCGTAGTGCCCGATCACCTGCCAGCCCGGCGCGTCCGTGTCGCCTCGCAGCGCGACCAGCATCGAGTCGTCTTCGACCAAGCGGGCCAGGGTGATCGGCCGTCCGTCGGCGGCATACCACGACTCGGTCAGCTCCAGCTCGCCGCGCTTCTGCGCGGCCTGGGCCAGCTCCGTCCACATCTGCTGTTCCTCTTCGGTCAGCGGGGCCTTGTGGTGCTGGCCGGCGCTCTGGTCGGCGAGGTTGCCGAAGATGAGGCTGCAATCAGCCCATGCGGTGACGTACGGCCACAGGGCGGCGTGCTGCGCGCGTTCGGCTGCGGAGCCGGGGACGGCCGGCCGGTCGAGGATCCGGCGGATTTCGGCGGCGGAGTCGCCCAGGGCGTCCAGCACAGCCCGCCACCCGTCCAAGTGCCGGGCAGGCGGCAGTTCGCCGAGCGCGCGACGGGCGGCACTGAGCAGCGCATCGGTGTGCGGGGCAAGGTAGGCGGCGTACGCCTTCACCGCTGCCTCGCCGCGGCGGGCTTGTGCGGCTGCCGCGGCGTCTGCGTGGACGGTGCGGCCGTAGCGGTCGCGTGTCATGTCGAGCGCGACTTCGGTCTCGCGGTCGATGACCGCCATCCGCAGTCGGAAGTCGCGGGCCCTGTTGGCGAGTTCGGAGGACACCGGCAGGAGGCCGTCGGAGGCCGGGTTACTGGCGGGCGTCACCGGGACTGCCCGCCGCCCGAGGCCGTCAGGTGGACGGTCGGTGCGTAGGCCGGCTTCGGCGGGATCGGCCGCGCGGCTGGCGCAGAGGCGGTAGGGGGTGTGATGCGACGCTGAGTCGTTCGGCCGGCGGCGGCCCGGGCGAGTCGGCTGCGGCGCTCCAGGAGTCCGTTGGGCCGGACCGGTCGGGGTGGGCCGGCGGAGACGGCAGGGTCGAGCCGGATGTCGGCCCGCACAGTGTAGCCGTGACGGCGCAGGTCGTGGACGGCCTGGCGGGTCCGGCGGGGGCCGTCTCGCTCGGGCTCGCTGAGACGGTACAGCCCGGGCTCTCCGGGGACGGGTTCGAACTGCTCACGTTCCAGGTACCAACGGGCCAGATGCGCGGGCATGGAGGAGGTGAAGGAGGCGACGAAGCCGTGGGTGTCGTGGTCGCCGAAGGCGAAGTGGGCGCCGGGTTGCAAGGGGGCGGGATTCTCCTCACATGGTCGGGGTGGAGCGGTCAGTGACCGCGGCGCGCGGGACGGGCCGCCGTGAGCGGCGGGAGGCCGCGGTGACGGGGCGGGCGGCGTGCTGCGCGAAGCCCGGATGGCGGGCGGGTGGGTGAGGACTTGATCGACGTGTGGCGGCGTCAGCGCGTGTGCCGCGGCTGTGCCGGCGAGGGGATCCGCGGGGGAAGGGACGGCGGACGGCCCTGGGTGGACGTGGTTCGCGGCGCGGGGGCGAGCGGGGTCAGCGCCCGCATCCGGTCCTCGACCACGTGCAGGACCTCACCGAGGTTGCGGATCTCGGCGGCGGCGTCGGCGAGGTCGTAGGACAGGTCGAAGCCGTCGTCCTCCTCGGCTTCCTTGGCCTTCTCCCCGGCCGCCTCGAAGAACTCGCCGAGCTGCGTCAGCAGGCCGTCGGTGGGCTCCAGGATCTGGTGCAGCAGGGCAGCGGCATCCCCATGTGACTCGGTTCCATTGATCCGCTCGGTCAGAGCGCGTAGAGCGTCGCCGTGGACGTAGGCGGGGGCGCCGTCGTTTGCTGTGTTGGAGACTTCAGGGGCCTCGGGCGGGTGGCGCGTCGGCGTAGCCGGAAGCGGATGCGGGGTCCTGGTGGACGAGACGGGATGCGGCAGCAGCAGCCCGAGCTGGGTGAGGTGGTGGTCGATCGCCTCGACCAGGGGCGAGGCGCTGCCGCCGTGGTGGGCTTCGGGCCGCTGAGCAGCAGCGGGGGCATCGGAAGGAGCTGAGTCGTAGAGAACCTCGAACAGCGACTGGTCGTCGGGGTGCTCATGAGTCACGATCCAGCCCTCGGGGTCGCCCGGCGGACGGTCGGAGGACGGCTCCTGCGGCGGGCTGATGATCAGGTAACTGTCGTCGGGGAGCGACACGCTCACGACGTAGGCGCTGAGGCCGAACCCAATGTCGCACTCCAGCCCGCGCTCTCGCAGTGGCGTGGTGATGTGCGCGTGGCGTCGCCACAACTCCTGCCACCACGGAGTGTCCACGTTGCGGTGATCAGGCAGCGGTGCGAGCGGAGCCGGCCGGGGGGTGCCTGGGGTGCTCTCCTCGTCAGCGGCCACGGCTCCTCCCACGGGTGGCCGGTGACCGACGCGGTGGCGATATCCGGGGAGCGGGGGCGGCTTCAAGGTTCGGCAACGGACGCGAGCCGAGTTCGCGCTCGTTGTCGGTGGATATGAGGTCGTGTTCCATCTGGGCTTCGTGCTCGGCGACCTGCGCCATGAGGTTCTCGTGCTCGGCCTGGTACTGCTGGTGTTCGGCCCAGTCGGCGTCGCTGAAATGGGTGGGGCGGTTCAGGGAACTCCTTGGGATGATGGTGTCGGTTCTTCGAGGCGGGTTAACGGTGGCGACCGCTTGGCCTGGGCGGCGGAAGTGCCGGGCTTTCTCGAGGTGTGAGCGTCGCAAGGAAGCGGTGGCAGTCGAGGTGGTCGTCCAGTTCCTCGGCCGCGTCGCGGAGGGATTCCGATGCGCGTCGCAGACAGGTGCTGGCTGTGGCGTGGTCGATGACCATGCTGTTCCTGTGGTGATGCCGGTCAGTTGCGTTGGTGGACCGGAGCAGAGCGAGAGTTTTTTCGCGGTCTCGGCGAGGTGCGGTGCTGCACGGTTCGACATAGTGGCCGTCGCGGTGAGGTGCGCGAGGACGGTACTGCCGACGCGGGTGCTGCTGTACGGGCTCCGGGCGAAATCAGCAGTCAGCCGGAGGACGCTGTGGGAGAGGTCCTGTGCTCCGTGAGCGTGCTGGAGCAGCGCGGTGCAGGAGGGCGCTGTCGGCACATGTCCGCTCTGGTCCAGCAGCTCCCACTGCTGAATGGAATTGACCAGTTTGGCTCTGTACCGCCGTGGTCTCGTTTGTGACGGTCGAGGCCACTTGGTTCGAAACCTGAGTGACGGGAGAACCTCTTAGAACAGAAGGAGTGAGTTTCCTTCGGGAAAACCTGGTGCGAGCAGGGGAATCAGCGTCCCCGTCCTGACGGTGGTGCAGGCGGGGTGATTTCTGTAGCTGGATGGAGGCGCCTGCCTACGGCGCGGGCGCCGTACCCCCGGTCTGGAAGTGCTTCACCCTGGGCTGTGAACTGCATGAGCACGAACTCGGTGTGGGTACCTCCGCCGGGGGTTGGGCGAGCAGATTCCCAGCGCTTGAAGACCCCCTCACGTTCCCGCAGTTGCCCATCAGGGGCGGTGAGCGTGGTGCATGCGATCGTCACCCACTCGCCTGTGTGAGGCTCCTCCTGTGGAGGATGTCCGCCGTGCCCGATGTGTGCGGCGATGTGTTTTTCGAAGGTGCCGATGTCCTCGGCGGTGAGGTTGCGGTGATCAATGTAAGAGAAAGTCATATCTGGCGTACCTGCTCTGTGGAAATTGTTCATGCGCTGGGTGGAAGTGCTCGTGAAGCCACAGGGGGGATTTGTTTACGAGAAACTGGTTTTCGTGAACAAATCCACAGTAGATTGACGTTGGCGGACAGATGGAGTGATACCTGGTGAGGGCGGGGCCATGACTGGCAGCACAAGACTCGAACGGCGCGTCCGGCGCGACTTTCCTGAACCCGGCTCGGCGCCGGAGATCTTGCGCATCCTCGATGCGCTCCCGGACGCTGCTGGCTATGCCAACGAGGAATTGCGCAGTGAGCGCATGCGTGCCGCGATCGTTCTGTTCGCCGGGGGCGACATCACGAAGTTTCGCCAGGCCGTCGAGCTGGCGAAGCTGGACTGGCGTGACCTGCTTGTCGCGGGAGAACTCGCCGACGCCGATTGGGCCATCCGTCTTGACGCTGAGCTTGGTCCCGAGGACCGCGGTCCCCGAACCCACGACTTCGCATAGAATCATCAACCCGCCTCAAAAGGGCGGAGCGGCAGCAACGGGGCTTCAGTTTTTGTGAACTTGGCGCTTTTTCAGTGCATGCGAGCATCGGTGTCGAAGAGTGCCAGCTCGTAGCCGTGCAGGAGGTGCTGCACGATGAAGCTTCGCCCCGCGACTTTCCAGAGACCCCTGCCGCGATTGAGGTGCGCGATGGCGTCCATCTCGACGGAGGTCAGGCCGAGCAGGGAAGCCGCGGCGCCGAGTTGGTCGGTCTCCTGGCGGTAGATGATGCGCGTGCTGCAGTCGGCGAGGAGTCCTTCCGCCAGGGCGCGCCCCTGTGATCCGGCGTCGCCGGCGGTGAGCAGGTCGGACAGCCGGTGGATCACCATGAGGTTGGCGATGCCGAGGCCCCGGCTGAGCTTCCACTGGGCCTGCATCCGCTGGAGCAGTCCGACGTGCCGCATCAGCCTCCATGCCTCGTCGTAGACGATCCAGCGCCGGCCGCCGTTCGGGTCGGAGAGGGCGGACTCCATCCAGGCGGAGGCGCAGGTCATCGCCAGGACGAGGGCGGTGTCGTCGCCGGAGCCGCCGAGGCGGGACAGGTCGATGGTGAGCATCGGTGCGGTCGGGGCGAATGCGACGGTGGAGGGGGCGTCGAACATGCCGGCCAAGTCGCCGTGGACGAGGCGGCGCATGGCGTGGGCCAGGTCGCGGGCGGCGTCGCCGAGTTGGCCCGACATCATCCCGGCGGCTTCGTCGAGAGAGCCGGGGTTGTTGAGGGTGGCGGCGACGTCGCCGAGGAGCGGGGTGCGGCCGGTGGCGGCGGCTCGGGTGACGACGGCGTCCAGGGCGACGTCCAGGGCGGTGTGTTCCATGGGCATCAGGTCCCGGCCCAGGACCGTACGGGCCAGCGAGCCGAGCAGGAGCAGGCGCCTTTTACGGATCTCGCCGACCCAGTCGGCCTCGGAGATGCTCTCGGGGCGCGGGGCCGCGTCCAGGGGGTTCAAACGTCCGGGCAGTCCGGGGCCGAGGGCGACACAGTGGCCGCCGAGGGCGTCCGCCACCGGCGTCCACTCGCCTTTCGGATCGCACGGCACGTAGACGCGGTAGCCGAAGGCCACCGACCGCAAGGCGAAGCTCTTGGCGAGCGCGCTCTTGCCCTGGCCGATCACCCCGGCGAGCAGGAGGTTCGGGTTGGTGAATCCCTCGACCTTGCCGTACAGAGCGAACGGATCGAAAACGAATGAGGCTTCTGCGTGGACGTCGCGCCCGATGTAGATGCCCTCAGCGCCGAGTCCGCCTTCGGCCAGGAACGGATACGCTCCGGCGGCCACGGCCGTCGTCATACGGTGTGCGGGCAGCTTCAGCCGGTTCCCACGCGCCGAAGTGGGCCCGGGGCGTCCACTTGGTGGGTAGAGCGGGGCGGGCATCTCGTGCTCGGTGGACGGGCTCTCGGGCTGGTGGGTGTCGGCTTCTGCGCGGGCCTTGGCGGCGGCCTCGGCGAGCTGGCGACGGGCGGCCTTGCGGCCGGCACGGTCGGTGCCGTGGGGGGTGAAGATCGGGCTGGCGGAGGCGCGGCGGGCACGCCGGGCGGGCCGGTGTGTCATCGGTGGCCCTCGATTCTGCGGGTGGTACTCATCGCACGCAGGCCGTGGTGCGCGGGCGAAGGTCGGTGGGGGTGGCCTTGCGCCGGACGACGTGGCCGGCGGCGAGGTGGCGCTGGCAGATCGTCAGCACGGGTGGCCCCTCGGGCAGCCGCTCCGGATGGCAGGTGCTCGTCTCAACTTCTGCTTCAGCGTGGGCGGGCAGCAGGTGGAAGGCGGAGTGGACCTCGCTGGTGGCTTGCCAGAGGAGTGTGTGCGCGGTGGAGAGGTGACGGCCGGCGGCGGGGTGCGGCGGACGGGTGTTTTCGGCGAGGCGGTCCAGGAGATGGAGCAGGGCGGCGAGGTGGGCGTGCAACACGTCAAGGTGCAGGCGGTCAGCCGGTCGGGGCGGGTTCGTGCCCGGCGGCGCAAGGGCCCGGGTGTGGTGGCGGACTCCGGCGCTCGCGGCGCGGAGGTAGGGGTGTGCGTCGCTGGGAGGCGTGCGGGAGGTCAAAGGCGGTGATCCTTCCTGCCGGGAGGCAGGGGCGGCGACGGGCGCGGTCCGTCGTGGATGAGCGAAGAGCAGCGGGTCAGGGTGTTGGCCGGTGAGGACGTACGGGGTTCACAGGGCGGTCCGGGCCAGGGGGAGCGAGCTGAGGGCGAAGGCGTCCGGCTGCTGGTAGTTGAGCCGCCGAAGGTCAACGCCCGCAGTGACGGCGTGGGTCTCGATCTGTGCGCAGGCGGCGTCCAGAAGTGCGTCGGTTTCGGCGGTGACAGTGACCAGGCCGGTCAGGGCCACGTCCGCGTGCCCGGCGATGAGCTGACGTTCACGTGTCTTGACGTCCGCGTACTCGACGGAGTCCTCCTCGCTGTCGACCTGCCCGCGGCGGGCGCGCTCGTTGGCGTCGGCGATGATCGCGGCCTTCTTCCGCTGGACATCGCGCAGCGCCGACTCGAGCCCCCGCGGCACGTAGATAAGGGAGAGGCTGCGACGCACGCCGGCCGTGAACATCATCCCGTGCAGGAACCCGGCCGAGGTTTCGGTGCGCGGCCAGTTCTCTACCCAGTACGTCGCATGCCGGGCGCTGTCGGTGGTGAGGCGGTCGTACTCCTCGAACTGGACGACGGGCCCGGCAGCAGCGGGGTCGGCCTCGGCGCGGCCGGTCTCGGACCACTGCTGGAGAGCGGCGAGTGCCCCCGGGTCGTAGGCGGTGCGGACAACGGCGGCGATCTCCCGAGCGGTCAGCCACCCGGTGACCTGGAGTCCGGCGTTGCGGGCGGCCTGGGCGATGGACGCGGTGGTCTGTTCCATGACGGTGAACGCCCCGGTCAGCCCTCCGCCGGCCTGGCCGATGAGGCGCTTGGCGGCCTTGAGGTCGAGGGAGATGGCGAGGTAGGTCTCGTGCGGTGCGGCTGCGGGTCCGGCGGAGGCGACCAGTTCGGAGTAGATCTCTCCGGCGACCGGCGTCTGGGGCTGCCCGTTCTGGGCCCAGTGGCGGGTAAGGGTGTCGCCGCTGTCGGGGACGGTGCGCTCCAGCACCTGCACGGTGGCGACGTGTCCGGTACGGGCGATGCCGGCCAGCGCCCGTCCCCAGCTGGACACGTTGTGATTCTGGGCGGCGGGGTCGAGGAGGGCGAAGGCACGGCTGGTGACGCGGGCGATGGCGGTCAGGGTCTGCCGGTGCGGATCGTGTACGGCCGCAGCCTGGTTGACGGAGTCGCCCGGGGTGACCACCTTGAGGGAGGCGGCGGCTCCGGGCAGGTGGAGGACGCCGTCCTGACGGGGCCGGGTGACGGGCCGGGCGAGCCAGAGCCTCTGGGCGGTGTGCCGGCGCTGTGCGTAGCGGGCGACGATCGGCGCCCAGTCGATCAGGGAGCGACCGTGCCGGCGGATCGCGACGAGCGTACCGGACACGGCCCAGAGCGGGGCCAGGGCAACAACGCCGAGCAGCCCGGCGGAGATCACTGTCATGAGCAGCAGCGCCAGCGTGCTGGAGACGAGGAGGAGTTGGGGGACGGAGAAGCCGAGGAGGATGCCGCGGCGGGACCGGTGCGGGAATTTCACCGTGACCGGGGCGACGGAGAGATCAGTCAAAGGGGCGGGTCCTGGAGACGCGGGTGGAACCCGGAGGCGGGACGCGGCGTGCGCATCCCGCCCCCGGGAGTCGGGCAGGGGATCAGAGGCCGGGCGCGGGCGGCGGCCCTGAGGCCGACCCACTCGACCCGGCGTTCTGCGAGCCGGAGAGCGGCGGTGCTCCCTGCGGCGGTGGGGACGAGACCGGCACGGTGGACTGCCATCCGCCGCCCTGGCCGGACGCGGCGCTCACGCCGGAACCACCCGGCCCTGGGCTACCGCCCACCTCACCGCCCGTGTCGCCGGACACGCTCGTCGGCGGGGTCTGGACGGCCTTCTCCAGAACGGACTTGACGGCGTTCCCCCCGGGCGAGACGCCGGTGCCGCCGCCCTGCGAGTCTTCCTTGCCGCCCGCGCCCGCGCCCGCGCCCCCGCCCGCGCCGGTCGGGTTGGCGGCGATGCTGCCGGGGAAGCCGCTTCCACCGGCGGGGCCTTGTGGGGCGGTGCCCGCCGCGGCTGCCGCGCCGCCGGTTCCGGCGGTGGCTGCCGCGGCTGCTCTGCGGGCGGCCTTCTCGGCGTGAGCCCTGGCGATCTGCGCTCCGGCACCGCCGGAGCGGTGGATGGACTCGCCGTCGGTGCCCTCGGCCGCCCAGTGCACGAACTTGAAGACCGCGTACGGGCACAGCAGCACCAGGACCATGATGACGATGCCGGACATGACATCGGCGAGGGCTCCGGTGCCGTCCGTGGCCTCGGTCTCGCCCATCGCGGCGATGCCGAGTACGAAGATCACGGTCATCAGCAGCTTGCTGACGACGAGGGTCGCGGTGGCTTCGATCCAGCCCTTGCGCCAGCGGCGAGCGACTTCCCAGCCGCCACCGGCTGAGGCGAAGATCGCCAGGGTGACCATGACCAGAATGCCTACTTTTCTGACCATCATGACGCACCAGTAGAGGAAGGCGCCGATGGCCGCGCCGAGACCGGCGACGACCGGGACGAGCCATCCCATCGCGGTCAGTGCGCCGATCTGGTTGACCTTCACGATGCGGCGTACGGCGGACTCGATGTTGAGGTTCGCGGTCTTGAAGAGCCCGTCGGAGATGGCGTCGACCACCTCGACGGCGACCGTCGTCAGGGCGATGGCGCAGAAAGCGAACAGGACACCGGACATGGTGCCGGTGAGTGCCTGTGTAAGGGCTTGTCCGTCGCGTCTGACGGCGGCTCGGACCAACTGCGCGCAGAACGTGGCGACGAGAATGACCAGGCCCAGCGGCAGTAGCATCTCGTAGTTGTCGCGGAACCACGTAGCGTTGAGGTCGACCTGGGTGGTGGTATTGACGGCCTTGGCTGCCAGGTCGGCGGCGGCTGCCGCCAGTTCACCTGCGGATTTCGCCATCCAGTCGCCGACGGCCTTGCCGGGGTTCGTGGCGAAGTCGACCGCGTCGCCGACGGAGCACAGCTTGTCTGCCAGGGGAAAATCACAGAAGCCCACGGAGTACTCCTCCTTTCGCGTTCAGGCGCGGGTCACTGGGTGACGCTCGGAGCGATGGCGGCCAGGGAACAGTCGTGGTTCGGGCGGCACTGCACGGCGAGGGTCTCGGCGCGCGCCTCGGCTCCCCCTCCGCCCTTCGTCCAGGCGATCTGCTGCTTGCCGTTGACGGTGACGACGTAGATGTATGCCTGGGTGATCGCGGACGGGTCGTCGGCGAGCGCCTGTTTGAACGCGGAGGGATAGTGGCCCTCGGTGACGCTGGCGGTGGCGTACTGGTCCTGGTCGGCCATCCGCGACCACAGCAGCGGATCGGGTACCTGGCCGGAGACCGAGGCCCAGTCGGAGTAGGCGGTCTCGCTGGTCATCCACGCCCGCATGCCGGCGAGTTGCTGGTCGCGGCCGGTGTCACGGGTGTCGTAGGACCACAGCATCTGGGCCGCGGCCTTGGCATAGGCGACCGGCTCGGCGATCTGCGGGGGCGCGGGCACCGCCCCGGATCCTGTGGCGGGTTTCGGGGCGGCCTCGGAGGAGGAAGGGCTGTCCGCCGGGGGCGCGGTGGCGACTTCAGGGCTTTGAGGGCTGTTCCCGTTACCGCTCAGCCAGGCGACGGTGGCGGCGATGGCGACCAGGACGGCGACGATCAGAGCGACGATCGCGATGCGCTTGTTGTTCGACCAGCCGACGGCGCAGAAGGGCAGTGGGAGGGAGGGGAGTCGTTTCCGCATCAATGGACCTGAGACCCGAGGGCCGAGAAGAACGCGACGATTCCGTTCGCGGCACCCAGCCCGAGGGCGGCGCCCGCGGCAACGACCGCGCCCTTCTTGCCGTTTGCTTCGGACTGGTGGCCGCCGCTGTGGTGGCCCCAGGCCCACACGCCGAGCGAGACCGCGAGGGCACCGACGACGGCGATGATCCCGAACAGGTTGATGCTGTTGACGACGTTCTTCAGTACGGCCAGGCCAGGCAGGCCCCCACCCTTGGGCGATATGCCTGGGTCGTAGGCGAGTTGGATGACGCGGTCAGCGAGAGGGACGGACATGAGTGTGACGGGCTCCTTGCATACGCGGGCCAGGCGAGGGCCCACAAAAGAGGGGGAGGTACAGGGGGAGGTGTGTTCGCGGCGCGGAAGTGGCCCGCTGCTGCGGGCTGCCCAGAGTGGTGCCCGGGGGAGCGATCAGCCGATTTGCCGACGTTGGTACGGAAGAGGAGACCTGCGGCAGAGATGCCGGCGTGTCCGCTTCTGACCAGGGGGAGCCCGCCTATCAGGGCAGGACTCCTGGCGATGCCGCGGCCGACCTCAGTCGGACAACGACGATGTGAATCGGAACCGGCACGGTCAGAGAACGCGGCGGGCAGCGAGGATCGTCCAGTCCTTGATCGGGGTGATCCGGACGGGTTTGGTGGTGCGGGGCGCCTCGATCACGAGGCCCTCCCCCATGTACATGCCGACGTGCTCGGGCCGGGCGGCGGTACCGCGGCTGAAGATCAGATCACCGGGCTTGAGTTGAGCGGGGGAGACGGCCTTGCCCTCGTTCACCTGCGTGTACGTGGTACGGGTGAGGGTGACGCCGGCGTGGGCGTACGCCTGCTGCATCAGCGAGCTGCAGTCGCAGCGGCCCATGGGGTCGGGGCCGTGCGCGTTCGTGCAGGAGCCGCCCCACTGGTAGAGCGTGCCGAGCTGGTGCATGGCCCACTCGATGGCCTTGCGCGCCTTAGGATCGGCGTTCTTGGGGATCGCGTAGCCCTTTGGGACGCTCCCCTCGGGGATGCGGCCGAAGCCGGAACCGTCCTGGCCCGGCGCGCAGCCGGTCGTACCGGTCGGCGGATTTTTGCCCTGGTCGGCGTCCTTGTCTCTGCCCGGGAAGGTCTTGGCGATGGCGCCCTGTAGCGCCGTTGCGAGGTTCTCCCACTGCGCGTACGCGTCCGGCAGGCCGGATTTCTGCACGGCTTGGGCGGCCTGGGTGACGGGCATCTGCTGCCAGCCGTTCACCTTGAGCAAGTGCTTGTAGAACTGCTCGGAGGCGTAGACGGGGTCACGGATCTGCTGGGCGCTGCCCCATCCCTGAGAGGGACGCTGCTGGAACAGGCCGAGGCTGTCCCTGTCGCCGTAGTTGAGATTGCGCAGCCGGCTCTCCTGTATTGCCGTGGCGAGCGCGATGATCTGACCCTTCGTGGGGACGTCGAGGGATAGGCCGGCGGCCACGATTGTCTGTGCGTTGGGGACCTGCTCGGCGGGCAGGTCCAGGCCCTCGACGTGGACGTCCCTGCCGGACGCCCCGTTGAGGATCTTGCTGACCTGCTCGGCGATTTCGTCGGTGTCGATGTCGTTCAGACAGTTGCTGAAGGAGCCGCCGCTCTGCACGGCGTCGGCGGCGGAGGCCAGCATCATGCCGGTGCCGGCGATCAGAATCGGGGAGAGAAAGACGACGCCGATACCGGCGGCGAGCGCCTTCAAGCGGAGCGGACCACTCGGCGGCCAGCGTTTCCGGGCATGGGTGGGTAGCGAGACATCATGAGCGTGTCCTTCGGGGTGCGGTGTCCGGCGTGCCGCGTGCGCGAGCGGATCGGAAGGGCGCGGCGGCCGGGGTGGGCGATCGGGGCGGACCGGTGCGGGCGAGTTGCCGCTCGCCCTGCGTGGCCCGACCGTGAGCTAGGTGCGCGGGGGCAGGGGATACCTCCGTGGGGCGAGGCGGGAAGTAGCCAGCGGCGGTGTGCGCCGGGCGGTTCAAAAACAGTAGGCGCGGATCGGCGGTTGACCAAAAAGTCGGCGTGAGGTAGCGGAATCCGGCACCCCGGGGGAGTGCTTCTTGGTCGTCGGCGGATTCGCCTCTACAGTTTTTGGGATTCCTCCTCGCGCTCCTTGATCTGTGGCCCTGGGCTTCTGCATGCCCACGTCCGGCCCGCGAGGACTTCTGCGCGAGGCGGCTGTTCCGCCCGTGTTCCCGCACCCGAATAGGGGTTCCTCTTTGCCTTTTTCCCTTCACCACGGCGACGCCCTCAGCGTTCTCGCCGGCCTTCCGGACGGCTGCGTCGACTCCGTCATCACCGACCCGCCATACAACTCGGGCGGTCGGACCGCGAAGGAGCGTACGACCCGCTCCGCGAAGCAGAAGTACACCTCTGCGGATTCCAAGAACGGCCTTGCCGACTTTACCGGCGAGAACATGGACCAGAGGTCCTATTCGTTCTGGCTGACGCAGATCATGACTGAGGCGCACCGTCTGACGAAGAGTGGCGGTACCGCGCTGCTGTTCACCGACTGGCGCCAGCTGCCCACCACAACGGATGCGATTCAGGCGGCCGGCTGGCTGTGGCGCGGTGTGCTGGCCTGGCACAAGCCGCAGGCCCGGCCGCAGAAGGGCCGGTTCACCCAGAACTGTGAGTTCATCGTCTGGGCCAGCAAGGGGGCGATCGACGGCTCCCGGAACCCGGTCTATCTGCCCGGACTTTACTCGGCCTCGCAGCCCTCGGGGGCGAAGCGCCAGCACATCACGCAGAAGCCCGTCGAGGTGATGCGCGAGCTGGTCAAGATCAGCCCCGATGGCGGCACGGTGCTCGACTTCTGTGCCGGTTCCGGCTCCACGGGCGTAGCCGCCCTGCTGGAAGGCCGGGGCTTCATCGGTGTGGAGAAGACCGAGCATTATGCGTCGATCGCCGCTGACCGGCTCACCGAAACGATCCGCGAGACCCTGACGCGAGACGACGTGATTCTCACCGCTTGAGCCGCTGGCGCACTGCCCGTCAAAGCGGACGGATCCCCAGTCGGCAATCCGGCGAAGTGACTTGTCGCTACCCGGCCGCTCCGCGCGCCGCCACTTTCGCCCTTCTCTGATTTCGTGTCTCGTAGGAGTCTCAGCTTTTCCATGCCCGAATACACAAAACCTTCTGACGATGGCAAGTTGGAGCCGGTACGTATTCCCGATCCACAGCTGGAGGGAATCGAGGCGAGCGTACGGCGGCTCATGGAGCAGTCGGCGCAACAGGCACAGCAACTGGACCACCTTGCGTCCTCCCCGGAGCCGAGCGGATCGCCGTTCGCCGCGTTCGGCATGCCGGGACTCGGCGGGCCGCCCGCCGCCGCTCCACCGGAACCCCGGCCGATCCTGGAACTCGAAGGGGAAGAAAGGGAGGACGAACTCGACGCCTTGGCGGACTGGATCGACGACTTCTTCCTCCCGGTGTACGGGGCGGAGGTCACCACCGCGGCGCCCTGGTGCCTGCGGTGGCAGGAGCACGACGATGTCGTGGCCTGGCTCCACGCCCTGTGGCTCGCGTACCAGCAGCACAAGGATCCCGAAGCTGGATTGAGTGGCCTGTTCGTGTGGCACCGGGACTTCCTCACCCACGCCGTTGCCGCGATCCGCGCACCGGGCGGGCCGCTGTCGGCCTGCATGACCTCTCCCGACCGGCCCGCACACCGTCTTCTGTCCGGTCCGCCGCCCTCCATCCGTACGGAGACGGCGGCCACGGCGGAAACCGCCGGGTCCGCCGGGCCTGACGAGCAGACGTCATGACCGCGGGAGGGGGACAGCCCGCCTTTGGCCTCAGCTTCGACCCCCGCGCCTTGACCGACCTCCTTGAGGCCCCCGGCGATATCCGCGACCTCACCCTCGCCTACCTGCAGGAAGTCGTGAACGCACAACGCTTCGGGCTACGCCTCGACGGTGACCTGGAGGGATTCCGAAAGCTCTTCGTGGATTCACGCAAGGACTGGCGCCTCGTCTACGGCGTCCGCCCGGCGCCCGCGGAGTCCGCGCACCAGAAGGAGATCCACGTCGTCGCGGTCCGGCCGCGTGCGGGCAACGACGTCTACGACGAGGTCGGCCGCCGCCTGGGCATGACCCGTCGGCCGCTGAGCGCCCGGACCCACGCGGCCCGGTCGCATTCCCCGCAGCTGGCTGTCCGCACTTCCGCGTCCCGGCCTGGTCCACCGTCCACGGCACTGCCGGCTCCACCCGGTCCCACGCAGACCTCCGTGCACCGTCCCACCCGCTGAACCATGGAGCGTCACTGATGCCCCCTCCGCGCCGGCACCGGTCCGGCGCGCGCTCTCCCGGCTCCACCGAAAGGATCTTGTTGCCTCCCACCGATCCGGCGCCGGCCCGGAAGTTTATCCCCCAAGTCAACTTCGAACTCGACGACTTCGATGCCAACGAGGAGAAGTGCCTCGACTTCTACCGCCAGGTCGCCGTCCGCGAGGACATGCTCGTCCCCCTCGCAGAACACCACACCCCCCACGGCGCGCACAGCTACTACGTCCTCTTCGACCGCACCGCCATCTACGGGCACCCGGGCATGCCGCAATACGTCGCCGTTCACCTGAAGCGGGACCGGGAAAAAGCGACGTTCGACTTCGAACAGGCCCTGCTGCCACTTCCCGCGATGGCGCAGTCCTGGCTCATCCACCGCGGCTGCCCACATGACGCCATCAGCCTCGACCCGGAGCTGGGGCCACCACCGGCGGACGAGGCCACGCGAGCGCTGGAGCGTCGCCTTGCGGGCGACGGCGACCACCACGCCATGGGCCGCTCCTACACCGCCGACGACCCGGACGACATGGTCACCGTGGTAGCCCTGCGCGCCTTGGACGAGGGAGCCCCCAGCCCGTTCCGCGTCCTGGTCGAGGAAGTCGACACCGACGCGTGGACACACACCCTGCGCGAGGGCGGCTTCGACACGGTGGACGAGGCCCTGCAGTGGTGCGACGACCGGCTTACCGGCCAGGCCGGTCCTCTCCCACCGGTCCGCCCGGCAGCAGCAGTCGGCCGCCCGACCAGTGTGGCGAAAGCCGCTGCTCCGCGCCCGGCCGGCCGTACGCGCTGAGCGCCAGGGCCGATGCGGGCTGTGGAACATAGCCGACGATCGCCGGTTGGCCAAACCGGCGATTCCCCGGACTCTTATACAGCCGCCGGGACAACTCCCGCGGCTCCATTCCACGCGATTTCCATGCCTCACGGAGGTTTCTTCCGCATGCGTTCCACCCGAATTGCCATCTCCGCGGTGATGCTCGGCGCGCTCGCGCTGCCGGTGCTGTCCGCCACCACCGCCGGCGCGGCCCCCGCGAGCAACTGCTCGTCCCTGCCGCCGCTGCCGTACGAGGTGCATGCCAAGGCCGTGACCATCCGGTCCAAGGCCAGTGTGAAGTCGACCGCGCTCGGCGTGCTCTACAGGAGCCACAAATTCAGCGTGGCCAAGAAGAGCGGCAACTGGCTCTACATCACGGACAAGTCGACCGGCGTCAAGGGCTGGGTGTCCGGCACGTACGTCTATCGCGACGTCCGTATGTGCCTGGACTGACAGGAATTCAGCAGATACCCGTTGTTCGGCTGAGCGGCCCGGTACGGCCCCTTGTATCTCCCCAGCAATCGGCCTTTCCAGAACAGGAGTTTCCCCTTTGTCCGACGGCATATCCGATGGCGCTGAGGATGTCGTGGGCGTGCTCACCGAACGGATCGAAGCGCGTTTCGCCATGGGCATGGAGCAGTTGAAGGCCGAGGTCGCCGCCGCGCCGACCGCGAATCCCGACGCGACCGACGTCGTCAAGTGGCACGGCCTCCTCGTCGAGGCCCAGTCCGTGCTCGACAGCGCGGAGGACGACCTCCTCGCCGCGCTGGAAACCCCGCCCGGCGAGGCCGACGACCCGACGGCCGGCCTCGCCCACCGCGTGAACACGGCCGTCACCGCACGCGACGGCCGGGCCCTGGTCGTGCGGTGGCTCCTCGACCCGGACGCTCCGGGCAAGAAGGACCTCGCTGCCGAGCGGCTCGCCCGCCTTCGGCCCCGAACCGGGCCTGCGGTACAGACCAGCGCTCCGCACCGTCCCGCCGGCACACCCGCGCCGACGCCGACGGCGGCGCGGCGGGCGAGAAGGGCCGCCCGATGAGCCGGACCAAAGCCAGCACCATGGACGTCGACCTGCAGAAGGTCTTCGGGAAACCGGTCCCCGAGCTGTACGAGGCGGCGGTAGGCCGTGACGCCTCGCCTGCCCTCATCCGTGCCCTGGAACTTCGCTCCTTCCTCGCCTTGACCGAAGAGCAGGTCGCCGACGTCCGCGACCGCGTGCACGCGGACATGGACCCGGACCGTGACATGGGCGAGCTGTCTGCGGACAAGCTCCGCTTCGACGCTCAGTGGCTGAAGGCGGCGCTCGACGCCCGCGACGGCTACCGCACAGCCCTCGGCCAACTGCTGCTCACCATGCCTCCACCCGACCAGCGGCAGGATCGCCCCCTTCGGCAGGGGCAGCTGAGAGTCACCGCAGCCCTGCCCCCGTCCCCCGCCCCGGTACCCCAGCGTGCCGGGGCGGCCCGGGCCCGCCGACCCTGAAAGCCCGCGCTTGCCTCACCCCACGTCCACCGAGATAGCCCGACAGATCGAGGACTTGTACGGCGCGCCGCTCGCCGACCTCGAAGTCCACGCCCAGGACCAGCCGCCCGGCATGCTTTCCGCCCTGCTCGGCATGCACGACGGCCTGGTCCTCGCCGAGCGCAGCATCGACTTCCACCGCGACCACCTCGCCCGGCTCATCCACCCCGAGCGGCAGATCGGCCGGCACGAGGTCTCCCACCTTCTCGACGGCTCCCGCCGGATCGCCGAAGCGGTCGCAGTCCGCGACACCCAGGCCAAATCGGCCTTGGCCGTTCTGCAGAGCCTTGCCCGCGTCCCCACCCCGGCGCCGTCCCCGCCGACTCCCTCGCCGCCCGTTCCCGCTCTGCCCCTTCCGGCGCAGAGCACGGCGCACAGCCGCTGACGCGCAGGCGATTTCCCTTACCCACCCAGGAGTTCCTCCCCTTGGCCATCACCGCTCTGCCCCCTGACACCGACGCCGACATCGCCCGGGTCACCGAGGCCCTCGCCATGATCACCCCGCGATGGAACGTGCGGATCCTGCTGGCACTCTCCGGCCCGCCCGTGCGATACAACGAGCTGGCGGCCAAGGTGTCCTGGCTGCAGAACGGCCAACTCCACCCCAAACTCAAGACACTGTGCGACACCGGCCTTGTCGAGCGCACCGAACACACCCCACGGCACGTGACCTACGGCCAAACCGGGCGTGGCGCCGCCCTGCTGCCGATCCTGCCGGTGATCGTCACCTGGGCCGAGGCACATCTGGAGAAGCCGGCCCGCCCGCTGCCCACGATCGAGCAGATCGAAGACACCCTCACTCTGCTCACCCGGCGGCACGCCGCCGCCATTCTGTGGGTGCTGAAGTCCCGCAAGGAGGCCGGCGGGAGGGCCCTGGCCCGGATCGTGATGCCCAGCAGCGACGGGACCAACGTCTACCCGCCGCTGCGGCAGCTCGTGACCGACGGACTGGTCGATACCGAGGGCACCGGCCGGCCCTACCGGCTGTCCGCGGCGGGCGAGGGCCTGGGACCCGTGCTCGGCGCCCTGTCCGCGTGGTCCGCCGGGCAGCCCCTCAACCAGGCGGCCCACCACCCGGTCTGGGGGCAACCGCCCGCAAAGCCCGAGCCGGGGCTGTGGGTCAGCAGCCAGTCCCGGCCCGCACCCGCAGCGGTCCCTCCAACGCGGCCCGGTGATTCCGTTCCGGCCTGGCACAACCGCGACCTCTTCTCCCACGCCACGCCCGCCCGCCCCAAGACGCCCGTCCCGGCCGGAGGCCCGCGCCGATGACCACCCGTTTCACCACGGCCGAAGTACGCAACGCGACCGAGCTGCTCGCGTCACGCTCCTTGATCCGCCTAATCACCGAGATCGACGACAACGGAGCGATACCGCCACAACGGCTGACCGCCACCTTTACCGACCTCTCCTCACACCAACTGCGCCGCGCCACCGAAACAGCCCGCACCCACGGCCTCGTACGGAACACACCCGGCACCGGCCTGGAACTCACCCACGCCGGATCGGAGCTGGCCGACCTGTACGACGCGACCGCCCGCTGGTCCCGACGCCACGCCTACCCGGCACCGGTCTGCGAGTTCAGCAACCGCGTCCGCCACGTCCTCGGGCTGCTGACACCCTCGCTCGCGGCGGAGAGCACCGACATCCCCGCACGGCTGTCCACCACGCGCCTATCCAGCGTCGAGGCCGAGGCAGATCTGGCCCATCCCCGTGCCCTCCTGCTCCACTGGCTGGCCGGGAATCCGCAGCTCGTATCCGAGCCCGTCCCGGGCACGTGAGCATCGCGGTTGCTCCCCGGCACGCACGTCATACCGCCGGGCTGATGGGCAGCATCTACCTGCCGCGCACGGCGGACGCCCTCGCGTTCGCGATGTCCACCTACGGCATCCCGCTGCTGGTCCTGGCCACCACCCACTCCGCTGCGCTTACGGGCACCGCGTTCGTCCTGGAGTGGGTACCGAGACTGGCGGCGTTCGGGTGGGCCGGATCGCTCGTCGACCGGCGAGGGGCGGCCATCGTCTTCCATCTCGCCTCACTGGGACGCGCGCTGGCCCTCGCCGCCGGCGCTGTCCTTCTCCACCTCCACCCATCCGGCACCGTGGCGAGCGTGACCGTCATGACGCTCGCGGCGGCCACCGGAGTGCTCACCGAGTTCAGTTACGTCGCGGCCGAGACCGCGGGCGCCGCCGCCGGCCGCCGGGCAGGCGTACGGGCTCACTGCGTCCAGGCCGCCCTGCTCGGCATCGACCAGACCGCGAGGCTGGCCGGCCCCGCGCTCACCGGACTGCTCCTGCTCGCCGGGCCACCGCCGACACTCGCCGTAACCACCCTGCTCTCCCTGCTCGCCGCGCTGCTCGCTCTGCGCACCCCACCCTCGCCCGTCGTCCCGGCCCGCGCACCCAAAGAGAGGCCCGGCGCAGGGCTCCTCACCGGGTGGCGCAGCATCCGCTCCCTTCCCGCGCTCGGCTGGCTCATCACCGGGCTGGCCCTCTCCAACCTCGCCACCGGGCTGCTCCAAGCAGCCGGCCCGGTGATCGTCGTCCAGCACTTCGGACAGTCCACCACCGCTGTCGGCCTGGTCTGGTCCGCAGCCGCCGGAGCGACACTCCTCAGTGCCACGCTCTGCCGGTTCGCCCTTGACCACCTGGGCCTGTGGCCGGTCGGCGCCACCTGCGCGGCCCTCGCCTCGCTCGCCTGTTTCGCCGTCGCCCAAGCCCCCGACTACCTGCCCTACCTCGTTCTGGTCGCCATCCTCATGGCGGCCGACGGCGGCATGACCGTCGTCCTGCGCACCCTGCGCTCCCGCCTAATCCCCCAGGAGAAATTCGGCACCACCCTGTCGACGACCATCCTCATCCTCCTGCTGCCCTTCCCCGTCGCCGGCGTGCTCACCGCACTCACCCCGCCCGACGCGCTGAGCCACGTCATCACCGCCTGCGCCGCCCTGCAGGCCCTCGGCCTGCTCTACGCCTTCACCCGCCTGCGCACCGATCCCACCCTGCGCACCTGACTCCGGCGCGCACCCCGCCGCCGTCCCCGGTCCGAACTATGCGCGCGGTCGCACCATCACTGTTGGCGGAGCAATTCCACGCCTTCGACGGGCACAACCCGCACGCCTACCGCGCGCTGGAACGCCTCGCTGCCCGACCCCGAGCCGCCTGAGACACCCTGCCGACCTCGTCCTGCCGTCCACAGATACGGAGTTCCCCCTTCTTGTCCGCCCGTCCTCTCATAGCCGTCGTTTCCCCCGGCGACGAGATCTATCGCGGCTACTGCCTTGAGCAGGTGGCCGCCACGTACGACATCGTCCTGCTGACCGACGTCGAGCCGTCGTGGGAGACGCCGTTCATCGTCGACCACGCCGTCGTCGACCTGACCGACCCCGTAGCTCTGCTCGCCGGCGGCCGGGCCCTGGCCGAGCGCCACGACCTCGCCGGTGTGGTCACATGGGACGAGTGGCACCTCGTCCCCACCGCCCTCCTTGCCCACGCGCTCGGTCTGGCCTCCCCGTCCGTCGAAGCGATACGGGCCTGCCGCAACAAGTCCGTCGCGCGTACCCTCTTCGCCCGCCACGGCGTACCGTCGGCCGCCTCAATGAAGGCGCGGACCCTGCTGGAGGCCGGCCTTGCGACGATGACGCTGGGCTACCCCGCCGTCATCAAGCCCGCCGCCTTCGCCGGCAGCATCGGCGTGATCCGCGTCGACCAGCCCGAAGAACTGCCCACCGCGTTCGCGTTCGCCTCGGCCGGCGCGCACCGCAGCCGCGAGGACACCAGCGTCCTGGTCGAGGAATACCTCGACGGACCGGAAGTCTCCGTCGAGTGCGTCACCCACCACGGCGCGACCACCGCCGTCGCCGTGACCCGCAAGCACCTGGGCCGCGCACCGTACTTCGACGAGACCGGACACACCGTCGATGCCACCGACCCGCTCCTGGCCCAGATCGCTCCGGCAGCCACTGCTGCGGTCAAGGCCCTGGGAATCACCGACGGCGTGCAGCACGTCGAACTGCGCCTCGTCGGTGGCAGGCCCCGGCTGATCGAGGTCAACGCACGCATCGGCGGCGACATGATCGGCCACCTCGTACGCCTCGCCACCGGCATCGACCTGCCGAAGGCCGCCGCCGACCTCGCCTGCGGCCGAGCACCCGACCTCGCCCCGACCCGCAGCGGGGCCGCCGGCATCCGCATGCTCTACCCGGACGCCTCCGGCACCCTCACCGCACGGCACGTCAACCAGCCGTTCGCCGCCCACACCCCCTGGCTGCGGCAGGTTCAGTGGATCCGAGAGATCGGCGACCGGCTCCTCCTGCCCCCCGAAGGCGATCTGTTCACCGCCCGCGTCGGCTTCTGCATCGTCACCGGCCGCGACACCGCCGAGGTCGACGAACGTCTCAACACGGCCGCCGACGAAATCACCGTGACCACCCAGGCAGCCCGATGAACGCCCAGCCCGACCCCCGCCACGACATCGACGGAGACGTCCACGTTTCCCCGAGCTACCTCGCCTCCACCACCGGGACCGGCGACCCCGCCCTTGCCCCACTCCTCGCCCTCGGCTGGAACCTTCAGTGCGACGAGGACCCCAACGTATACGTGAGCGCTCCCGACCGGCGCGTACGCCTGGGCTACCTGCCCGAAGGCGAAGACGACGGGCTCTGGCGCATCAACGCCTACACGGACTCATTCGGCCCGCCGGCATGGGGAGTCTGTTTCAACGCCCGCGTCCCCAGCGAGTTCGTGACCGCGTTCACCACCGCCCTCGCCGCAGCGTACGAGCAGGGGCCTGATGTCTATCTCGCCAGGCCAGTCCCAGGGCAGGGCGAGCGCGACCCGTTCCTCCCCCTCGTGCCTCTCCTGAAGCAGGGGTGGGAATTCGACCGCCCGCGCCGGGGCGTCTTCGCGGCCCAGGCACCGGACGGGCTCGCCGGCTTGGAGTTCGCCACCGGGGACCTCGATCCGGCAGCCGAGCTGACGACGCGTGACGCCCGCTGGCAGCTATGGGCGGGCAAGTCCGTCGACCGGCCCGTCTGGTACGCCACCGCCAGCACCGGCACCCCCATCGCCCTGCTCACGGCCGTCACCCAGCGCGTTGCTGATCCGGCTCCACTGCCCCGGTGGCGACAGGACACCGTCAGCTACATCAAGGGCATGGCCCAGCTCACCCCGATCCCTCCGCCAAGCCCGCCGACCCCCACCCCGCTCGACGTGCAGCGGGCCGTCGCGTCCCGCCGCCCGGCCGGGCTCCCCGCTGTCAGCGTCCCGCGCTGGAGCACCACCAGCCGACCGGCCCTGCCCAGCCCACGCCGGTAGGACCAGCCCGACCTCGACCGGAGAGTCTCTTGTCCCTGCGGGCCGCCGAGTTCTTCACCGAAATGTGCCTCCCCTTCCACGCTCACACCGTCGTGGGCAACACCTACTTCGCCGTCCCCCTGGCGAACCGCTGCGGCTCCGGATCGATCTCACCGGCACCATCCACGCCGACACCTACGGAGGGCTGCGGGTGGCGGCCGTTCACCCAGAACGCGGCGAGATCGACGCGGTGGCGCTCGGCTTCGTGGATCACGGAACTTTCCACCGCCGCGACGAAGCTGCCAACACCCGTCCGAACACGAAGCAGTACGGCACCTTCAGCAATCACCACCGTCCCGGCCGAACCCCGTGGGACGGAGCCGTCACCACCGGACTGCGCGACGCCATCGAGCAGTACACCGCCGTCTGGTTCCCCGGAGCCTGGGCCCAGGCCGCGCCCAGGCGTACGGCCGGCCGCACCCCGCGAAGCACTCCCGCCCCGCCAGCCACCCCCGCCGGAGCCCGCACCCGCTGAGCCCTCGTACCGATCCCCGCGCACCGCAGTTCCGCGCAACCTTCCCGGCAGGAGTCCCTCCTCACATTGCCCGACCCGCGCCCCGACCCCTTCAAGGACCTCGACCCTGCCCAGACCGTGAAGGTCCTCCCACGTCACCTCGCCGGCCCCGGCCACACGGACCCTCAGACGATCTGGCCTTTCCCGTTCGACCAGGACTGGACGCTGCACCAGCCTGGCGAAGGAGCCGCCTACGCCACCAGCCCATGCCTTCGGCTGTGGACCCGCTTCCTCCCAAACAGCGGCACACGAGGCAAGGGGATGTGGACCATCGGCGCGAACCGCGCCCCGTTCGGCGAGACAGCCTGGCGAATCACCTTCGACGCCACAACGCCCGCCGAACTCCTGCACGACGTCCACACCGAGTTGCTCGACCTTTACCTCGAAGACCGCCACAGCGACCGGGACCACCTCTTCGAGGACGCAACAGCCCCGCACGAGGTGTACACGCCGCTCCTCGCCCGCGGCTGGAGCCACAGCATCAAAACCGACGGCACGCTGACCTTCCACGCACCGGAGGGCGAGGGCACCGTACGACACCGGTACGCCACCACCGGTTCCGACGGTCCGACCTGGCGGGCCTGGGCCGGCGACTCGCGCGAGCCGCTGTGGCAGGCCCGCTTCTCCTCCGGCGTACCCACCACACTCGCAGCGGCCCTCACCGCCTCGCTGGTCTCGAACGAGCCGCTGCACCGCGCCGTCGAGGACATCCCCTTCCTTACTCGCCACCACCTCTACGTCGCACCCGCTGCGGCCAAGCAGCCGCTTACCAATTCGGCGCCTGCTCTGCCGCCCGCGACGCGCGCCGTCGGCCGCACTCGCTGACCTTCTCCCTTCTGATCAAGGAATCCTCTCTCTCGTGCACGCACGTCTCGTCCGATCCGTCGCCATCGCCGTCGCGGCGGCCGGCCCCCTCACCTGGGCGCCGGCCGCGAGCGCCCAGACCCCCGAACCGACACCCTCCGCCGCCCCGGCCGAGACACCAGCCCCGGACACGGGCAGCGTCGAGATCACCACGAAGGACACCGCCGGGGACGTCCTCCCCGGCGCCACGTTCCTGCTGCTCGACTCCGCTGGCCAAGAAGCCGGACGAGGGAAGACCGACGCACAGGGGAAGCTGAGCTTTGCCGACCTCGCCCCCGGGGTCTACCGGCTCAAGGAGACGGCCTCCGGCAGCCCGCTCCACGAAGTCGCCGCCGACTAGGACGTCATCGTCACCCCGGGCGCGACCACGCGACTGACCATCACCGACCCGTTCAAGGTTGCCAAGGTCCTCCTGCAGGCCAAAGACGACAAGAACGGGAAGCTCCTGCCCGGCGCGACCGTGAACTTCGGGACCGGCACCACAACGCTCCTCACCCTGACCACCGGAACCAACGGCACGGCCTCCGGGGAACTGTCGGTGTCGAGCCGGAAGACGCAGTTCTGGGCCAAGGAGATCAAGGCCCCCGCCGGCTACGACCTCTACAAGCCGACCAAGACGTTCACCGCAAACCCCGGCGCCCCGGTCACCGTGACCGTCACCAACGCCAAGACCGCCACCGCCCCGAAGCCCGACTCCTCGGACGCGCCGACGTATAGGCCAAGCCGTAACCCGTCCACCCCCGCGGATAAGCCGGGCAGCGGCACAGGAGGGGCCAAGCCCTCACCACAGGGCACAACCGACACGCCGACTGCCGACTCGCCCTCCGCCGCCGCGACCCCGGTCCGCGCCGTCACACCGACGGCCCCCGCAGGCTCCCTCGCCCACACCGGAGCCGACGCCACACCGTGGCTGATCGGCGGCGCCGTAGCGTTGATCGCCGCAGGCGGAGGCGCATTCGCCCTTGCGCGCCGCACCCGCCCGGACAAGGCCACCGACGACGGCAACACCGGGAACTGACCTCACCTGCCTGACGGCGCAAGCCCCTGGAGTTCACAGGACTCCAGGGGCTTCGTCGTAAGCGAATTCGGTATGGGCGAGTGTCCTGGTGTAGCGATGGTCTTACTCAATAGGCCCGAAAGATCGTGGCCAGAAGCTGCTCTGCCCGCGCCCTGACCTGCCGTTCAGGGTGCGACAACGCTACTGCGGATAGCACGTGCCGTCCGGGTATCCGTCCGGGTATCGGTCGGCCTTCCCGATATGGGGATGCTCGGCTCGTGCTGGTGGGGCCAACGGTGCGCGTGCCGGACCGAGGCGCGTGACGGCTGAGCGCGGTGATGCGGGGCAGTGCTGGTGGCGGTGGGTGAGCGGCCCGGCGCGGAACTGCACTTGAGGGGGCGGGTGGTGCTGCAAATGGGGGGCTGACGCCGATTGGGAACGTCAGTTACTGACCGTCGTGGCTTCGGCGGAGTTCGTGACGAGGCCCGGTGCTGTCGTGCTGAGCTGTACCACTTCCGGTTGCGACGCGGTGCAGCAGCTTCCGGTGTCGGCCGGGGCCGCGCCGAGGTCATCGAAGAGTCCGGCCCCGCCGCAGACTCCGGTCTCGGGGAGCGTGAGTTCCACGCGGTCGGCGGCTTCGACGTCGCCCGCCAAGGCCGCGACGACGGAGCGGACCTGCTCGTAGCCGGTCATGGCGAGGAAGGTCGGTGCGCGGCCGTAGGACTTCATGCCGACGAGATAGATCCCGGGCTCCGGGTGGGAGAGTTCGCGGTGGCCGTGCGGATAGACGGTTCCGCAGGAGTGTTGGTTGGGGTCGATCAGCGGGGCCAGGGCGGCCGGGGCCTGGATCCGCTCGTCCAGGCTGAGGCGGAGTTCGTCGAGGAAGGCGAGGTCGGGGCGGAAGCCGGTCAGCACGATGACCTCGTCGACCGGGTCCAGACGGCGACCGTCCTCGCCGACGAGCACGACGCCGCCTTCGGGAGTGCGCTCGATCGCCTCCGTACGGAACCCGGTGACCGCCTCCGCGTGCCCCCTGTCGACGGCGGCCTTCGCAGCCAGCCCCAGCGCACCGCGCTCGGGGAGCTGGTCCGCCTCCCCGCCTCCGAAGGTGGAGCCCGAGATGGTCCGGCGCAGGATCCATACGCTCTTCGTGCCCGCGCCGTCGCCGGATCCGGCCAGCCGGGCCAGCTGGGCGAGTGCGGTGAAGGCGGAGGCCCCGGAGCCGATGACGGCGGTGCGACGGCCCGCGTACCGGGCGCGGACGGCCGGGGAGCCGAGGTCGGGTACGCGGTAGGCGATTCGGTCGGCGGCGGCCTTCTCACCGAGCGCCGGCAGACCGGAGGCACCGGCCGGGCTCGGCGTACCCCAGGTGCCGGAGGCATCGATGACGGCGCGCGCCGTCACCCGGTCCTCGCGGCCGTCGGCGTGGGTGAAGTGCACGACGAACGGCTGCCGGTCCCGGTCGGCGTCCACGATCCGGTCGCGCCCGGCGCGCGAGACGCCGGTGACCCGGGTGCCGAGGTGGACCCGGTCGCCCAGTACGTCGGCCAAGGGCTTGAGGTACTGCTCGGCCCAGTCCCCGCCCGAGGGGTACGCCGTCGGGTCGGGCCGGGTCCAGCCGGTGGGGGCCAGGAGCTTCTCGGCGGCCGGGTCCAGGATCTCTCCCCAGGGCGAGAACAGGCGTACGTGCGCCCATTCCCGTACGGTGCTGCCAGCGGCGGATCCGGCTTCCAGGACGAGGGGGACGAGGCCACGCTCGACGAGGTGGGCCGCTGCGGCGAGACCGGTCGGGCCTGCCCCGATCACGACGACCGGAAGATGCGCGGTGGTGGTCATGGCGTGATGCCCTCCGTGGAAAGGCGGCAGATCCGGCCGCTGGTTCGATGTTTCTCTATGTTTGCAGCCTGCCACTTGTTTAGGGGGTGGTCAACATAGATGGATGTCGAATTAATGGTCGAAGGGCACCTGCTCCCCACGGATCAGGTGCCCTGGGGGTGCGTCAGCCGGGTGCGGCCGGTGTCGGGTTGGGCGTCGGCGCGAAGGTGGTGCGCAGCCTGAGGGCGACGTGGACCAGGCAGATCAGTACGGGCACTTCGATGAGCGGGCCGATGACTCCGGAGAGCGCTTGCCCGGAGGTGACGCCGAACGTCGCGATCGCCACGGCGATGGCCAGCTCGAAGTTGTTGCCGGCGGCGGTGAATGCGAGCGTGGTGGTGCGGTCGTACGGGAGGCCGAGGCCCTTGCCGAGGAAGAAGCTCCCGAAGAACATGAGGGCGAAGTAGAGCAGGAGCGGCAGGGCGATCCGTGCGACGGCGAGCGGCTCCGAGGTGATCGTCCTTCCCTGGAGCGCGAAGAGGACGACGATCGTGAACAGCAGTCCGTACAGCGCCCACGGCCCGATCCGGGGCAGGAGCTTCGTCTCGTAGTCCGCTCGGCCCATCTTCCGCTCGCCGATGAAACGGGTGAGGAACCCCGCCAGTAGGGGGATGCCGAGGAACACGAGCACGTTCAGCGCGACATGCCCGACGGGCACGTCCAGGCCCTGGCCGTCGCCGAGGTTCAGCCACCGGGGCAGTAGGTCCAGGTAGAGCCAGCCGAGCAGGCCGAACGCCAGTACCTGGAAGAGGGAGTTGAGGGCGACAAGTACGGCCGCCGCCTCGCGGTCGCCGCAGGCCAGGTCGTTCCAGATCATCACCATGGCGATGCAGCGGGCCAGGCCGACGATGATCAGGCCGGTGCGGTATTCCGGCAGGTCCGGCAGGAAGAACCACGCGAGGGCGAACATCAACGCCGGGCCCGCGACCCAGTTGGCGACCAGTGAGGAGATCAGCAGGCGGCGGTCGCCGGTCACCTGGTCGAGCCGGTCGTAGCGGACCTTCGCCAGGACCGGATACATCATGACCAGCAGACCGAGCGCGATGGGCAGGGAGATGCCGCCGATCTCGGTCTTCGCGAGCGCGTCGTCCATGCCGGGGACGAGTCGCCCCAGGCCCAGGCCGACGGCCATCGCGATGAGGATCCACGCCGCGAGGTAGCGGTCGAGGGTGGAGAGCTTCCGGGCCACCGGCCCGGCCCCGGAGGGGGTGGCGCTTGCATCAGGATCGACTGAGGTCAGCATGTGCTGATATTCTCACATCATCTTCTGCTGACACCAGTGAAGAGTGAACTGTCGCGGGCCGGTGGGCCGCGGCTCTGCAAGAGAGAATGATGATCGTGGCCGAGGTCTCCGGTAAGCCGTCCGTCCTGTTCGTCTGCGTCCACAACGCGGGCCGCTCCCAGATGGCCGCCGCCTGGCTGGCGCACCTGGCCGAGGGTCGGGTCGAGGTCCGCTCGGCGGGCTCGGACCCCGGCGCTGCCGTGAATCCCGCCGCCGTCGAGGTGATGGCCGAGGTCGGCATCGACATCTCCGCCGAGAGCCCAAAGGCCCTCACGGCTGACGCGGTCCGTGAGGCCGACGTCTGCATCACGATGGGGTGCGGTGACGCCTGCCCCGTCTTCCCTGGCAAGCGCTATCTCGACTGGAAGGTCGCCGACCCGTCCGGCCTGGGCCCGGAGGCCGTGCGCGCGGTCCGTGACGAGATCAGGGCCCTGGTCGAAGGTTTGCTGGAGGAGATCGCGCCGTAGGTGCGCCTTGCCGGTTTTAAGGGTGAACCTCAAGCGAATGAAATGTGAACAGCGTTACACCAACGAGTAGTTGATGATCGGCATTGCCTAGAAGGTCAAGTTGGGGGCGATGATCGACCTGGTGACCAGGTCGTTGGCGCTGTGGTGCTGCGGCCGTCGACGAAGGTGGCCGAGGCCTCCTCTCTCCTGGCCCGGAGCGTCACCCTGAGGCGATGCGTCCTGGCTGGTCGCATGCCCTTCGGGTGTCGAGATCGGTGATGCCGCACCGGCGGCTGTTGGCTTTGGATGAGCGACTGGAACATGCGACTGCGCGGCCGGTGATCGTGCCGGACGCGATTGTCTGCGACCATGACAAGGTCTTCATCTCGAACAACTTCCGTGCCTTGTGCCGCTATTTGGACATGAGTCTCCAGCCGACGTGCAAGGCGTCGCCTTTCGAGAAGGGTGGGATCGAGAAAGCGCCGGGTTCGGTGGCGGCGCTGTTCGCGCACGCCGAACGAGAAGTACGTGATGCTGCTGGAGTCGTGCGGCTATGGATTACGTCGAGTTGCTGCCCGCTCTGGCAGGCGATCAACTCCTACGGCATCCGGATCAGCCACCGCACCTACGACGGCAGGGGGCTGACCCCCGTTGCGCCGATCGAGCGTGATCGTGCCGATCATCGCTCCGTTGGGATTAATCACAAATAGGCCAGGTTGCCGACCGGGCAGTTCAGGCACCGAGCGTTCAAGCTCGTCACGGGAGCCGGCGGCCACCGAGATAGGTGCGCACCTCCGGCGAGGCGAACAGTTCGATGAACGTCGCACGATCCCGAACCTCAGACTCGCGGAGCACCAGCCGTTCGGTCCTGGTCGGGGCAGGTGGCCAGGCGACGGGCGCTAACTCAGTCATGGTGGGAAACCTGTTGCACGCAGATGAGCATGATCCGAAAGAGAAGGCCCAGGCCAGAGATCTGCTCAAGGCCCTGCCATTCAACATGGTCGCCGCAGGTCGGCGCCCGCCTGCCGACTGCTTCATTGTCTAAGGACAGCACACCTGCTTAGACTCCCCTCAAATCAGAGGCGCTCCTGGGGGGAACCGCATGTCGCGTGCAGCGCAGTTGTGTTCGGTCGTTGAGGGTCAAGGCAAGGCGGCGCGGGGGAGGTTAGCCCCGCCGCGGCGGGGTCTCGGGTATCTCGTGTCGGGAGCGCTGCTGGCCGGTCTGGCGACGGCGTGCGCCGACGGTCAGTCGAGTGCCGCTGGAGGCGGGCTCAGGGCGAGCGGCTCGACGACCGTCGCCCCAGTCGCCGCCGATGCCGCGGAGGCGCTCAAAGCGCAGGGGATGAACATCACCATCGCGACCCAGGGGGGATCCGCCGGCGGCATCTCCCAGCTCGCGGCAGGGCAGATCGACATCGCGCTCAGCTCGAAGCCGATCGCCGACGCGGACCGTACGGCCCACCCCAAGGTCGACTTCGTCGCCACGCAGATCGGTTCGGACGCCGTCGGGGTAATCGTGACGCAGCCGGTCGCCGACGCCGGCGTCAAGAACCTCACGGTCGATCAGGTCCGGGACCTCTTCGAGGGCAAGATCACCAACTGGTCCCAGCTCGGCGGTCCGAAGCTTGGCGTCTTCGTCTACGACAAGGAGCCCGGACGCGGTACGCGCGAGGTGCTCGACAAGTACATCTACGGGGACGAGAAGGCGCCGCCGCCGCCGGACACGGACAACTTCGCGATTGTCGGCGGCAATCTGGAGACCCGCAACAAGCTGGAGTCCACCCCCGGGGCGGTCGGTCCGCTCTCCACGGGGTTCGTCGAAGGGCGGGAGAAGCTCGCGGTGGTGACGCTGGACGGCATCGCCGCCAGCCCCGAGAACATCGCCTCCGGCAAGTACCCGATGAACAGGCCGCTTTACCTGATCACGAACGGCGAACCCACCGGAGACGCAAAGAAGTTCATCGACTACCTGCTCTCCGACAAGGGGCAGGTCCTGCTGGAGCCGCACGGATACCTGTCGCTCGAGCAGATCGGAAAGTGATCGGTGACGCTCACGCAGGAGAAGCGGCCGGCGGTCGAACCCGACGCCGATCCGCGTCCACGTCGATCGGTCTGGGTGTGGGGGTGGCTCTTCACGGGAGCCTTCTCCGTCCTGGCCGTACTGCTGGCGCTCCTCGGTTACCTCGGTGAAGGGGTCGCGGGGGGTCACGTCGACTGGGTCGAGCTGCTGACCGAGTCCTCGTGGAACCCCGCCGGCTCGGTTTTCGGCGGCCTGGCGATGATCTACGGATCGGCCGTCGTCTGTGTCATCGCGCTTGTCCTCGCCGTCCCCGTCGGGTGGGGAGCGGCCGTCGCGCTCTCGGAATACCTGCCCGGGAGGGCGGCCCGCGCTCTGCGCATGAGCGTGGAGCTGCTGGCCGCCGTGCCCTCGATCGTCTACGGGCTGATCGGCATTCTCCTCGTCCGGCCTTTCGTCGGGGCCATCGCGGACGTGCCGGGTGGGGACAGTCTCCTCGCCGCCGGGATCGTTCTGGCTGTCATGATCATGCCTACGATCGTGGCGGTGAGCGTGGACTCGCTGGCCGCGGTCCCCGACCGGGACCGGGAAGCGGCCTTCTCGCTGGGGCTGACCCGCCGCGAGGTCATCCGCTCGGTCGTCCTGCCGAAGGCGCGGCCCGGCATGCGGGCGGCCGTCCTGCTCGGCCTCGCCCGGGCACTGGGCGAGGCGATCGCCGTCTTCCTGGTGGTGGGAAGGGCCGATGGACGGCTCCCCGGTACGTTCGACCAGCTGCTCAACTCGCTGGTGCGCCCAGGCCAGACGCTGACCACCAAGCTGGCCGGCCCGGAGCCCGTGCTGGCCGGCACCTCGGGGACCTACTTCGCCTCGCTGTGCGGCCTCGGGCTCGTCCTGCTGACCCTGGTGGCCGTGGCGACCGTGTGGGGGAACCGCGGAGCGTCCCGGACGGCCGGCGCAGGGCGGTTCCGCGGGCGGCAGTCGGCCGGACTCGGCCGCGTCCAGCTCGACCGGTTCGTCGCCGCCGTACGGCTGACCGCGCTGGCGCTCCCCGGACTCCTCCTGCTGGGCATGCTCGTCGTGCTGGCGACGCGCGGCAGCGCCGCCTTCCAGCCTTCGTTCTGGTTCACCTCCGCCACCGGCGCGGCCGGAGGCGGTGTGCGCGACCAGATCCTCGGCACGCTCCTGTTGGTCGTCACCTGCGGACTCATCGCTCTCCCTCTCGGATTCGGTGCCGGAATCCTGCTCGGAGTCCACGCCTCCGCCCGTACCGTACGGGTGCTGCAGACCCTGACGGTCGTCGTGGGAGGGACGCCGACCATCCTCCTGGGTCTGGCCGGATTCGTGATCTTCTGCAGCGCGATGGGGTGGGGACGGTCCTGGCTGGCCGGCGCCATCGTGCTGGTTCCGGTGGTCGTGCCGATGGTGGCGCTGCCCACCTGCGCCCGGGTCAGGAGCCTGTCGCCGGAGATGACCGAGAGCGCGCTTGCCCTCGGACTCACGCGGGCCCAGTTCATCCGGTCTGTCGTGGTCCCGTACGCCTGGCCCGCCACGCTCACCGGACTCCTGCTGGGGCTGGCGCGCGCGGCGGGGGAGACAGCGCCGTTGCTCTTCACCGCCACGGTCTTCTTCGGTGCGCCCGCGTTCCCCGGCGGCATCGTGGAATCGCCGGTCCAGGCTCTCCCCACGCACATCTTCACCCTGTCCCAGGACTCCGGCGATCCCCAGGCCGTCGCGCAGGCGTGGGGGAGCGCCATGGTCCTGGTGCTGATCACGGCCGTACTGCTGAGCCTGGCGGTCGCGCTGCGCAACCGTTTCGAAGGAGAGCGATGGACCACGTAATCACCGTGCGGGACCTCCGGGTACGGGACCGGGCCAAGACCCTGGTCGGACCGGTTTCCTTCGAGGTGGCACATGGCTCGACCACCGGCCTGTGCGGACCGTCCGGCGCCGGCAAGTCCACGGTGCTGCGCGCCCTGGTCGACCTTCTTCCGGCCGGGCTCGCCCGGGACGGGCAGGTGGAAGTGGCCGGGCGCCCGGTCATGCCCCGTAAGGGCGACGCGGACCTGCGGGCGAAGGTGGTCCTGGTGCCGCAGACACCGATCGTCTTCGGCGGCAGCATCCTCGACAACGCGCTGTTCGGCCTGCGCCACGTCATGCGGGCACCCCGCGAGGCCCTGCGCGCTCGTGCGGAGCAGGCGCTGAAGGAGTCGGGCCTGTGGAGGGAGGTCCGCGACCGGCTGGACTCTCCCGCCCAGACGCTCTCCGCCGGGCAGCGCCAACGGCTCTGCCTGGCACGGGCGCTGGCCCTGGAGCCGACCGCGCTCCTGCTCGATGAGCCCACGAGCGCCCTGGATGAGCGGAGCCGGGACACGGTGGAGGAGTCGGTGGCCGCGCTGCGCGGGCGCCGCACCGTGCTGCTCGTCTCGCACGACCCGGCGCAGGTCGACCGGCTCTGCGACCGTACGGTACGGCTCGAACTTCCCGGCGCCGATGCCTTGGTCGCTCTGCCCTCCTGACCGCTCCGGCTCCCTGTCCCGTGTGGCGTGTCGACCGCCGCACGGGACAGGGAGCCGCCTCAGCAGGGTCGTGTACGGCCGGAGGCCGCGGTCTCTTCGGCCAGGGAGGACAGCCGGGCCAGCTCACCGGCCGTCCCGGACAAGGCCTCCGGCCTGAGGCGGTAGTACGTCCACCTCCCGCAGGGCTCCGTCTCCACGACTCCTGCCTCCCGAAGCACCTTCAGATGATTGGAGAGATTCGTTTGCCGGGCGCCGGTCTCCTCCACCAGGTGGGTCGTGCACAGGGCTTCCTGGGCGAGCAGGGTGACGATCCGCAGCCGCAGGGGATCCGCGAGTGCCCGCAAGATGTCATTGTCCACTGACGTCACCATGTACTGATGTTCTCATGCCGGGCCGCGCCCGGTCCACTGGTTCACGGGATCTCGAACGACTCCTTCACAGTGGCCTGATCGAACTCCGAGGTCCGTACGGTCAGGGAGAGATCCCAGACGCCCGCCACCAGCAGCTGGAACCCGGAGACGGTCCAATGCCCCTCGGAGACTCGCTCGACCGGGACGGTCAGAGGCCCGATCGATCCCGTACGGGAGGTCAGCGAGGCCTGGACCGCGGGTGCGTCCAGGAGATCTCCGTCCGGTCCGGTCGACGTCACATGTATGGCGTTTGGGCCGCGGCGGCCCGGATCGACCACGATGTCGGCGGAGCCCCGGCCCTCGGGCCCTCCCGTGTCGAATTCCGGCCGGAGGGAGACCGCGGCGGGTGCTCCCGTGCTTGCGCCCGCGGCCGGATCCTGCGCCCGTGCCGGCTGGGTGGAGACCAGGACCGTGGTGGCCGCGATCACGCACAACCCGACGACCGCCTCGGCGCCCACCCAGCGGCGCAGGGCCCGCAACGCCGCGCGGTCCCCGCGGCCCCGCGTCCAGGCGAGCCGCCTCGTCCAGCGGCGCGACATCAGCGCCAGGCCGAGCAGGAGCCCGACACCCGCCGCCTTGAGCAGGAGCAGTTGGCCGAAACGGGTGTCCACGAGAGCGGAGGGCGTGCCGACCTGACGCCAGGACTGGTACAGGCCGGTCACCGCGAGTACACACACATTGATGAAAGCGACCCGGGAGAACCGGACGATGGCCTCGGGCGGGACGCCGTCGCCCGCGAGGGCCAGCGCCCGGGCCAGGACGAGCAGCCCGCCCACCCAGGCCCCGGCGGCGAGGAGATGGATGGCGTCGACAGGCATCGAGAGGTACGGCAGTGGCCCGGTCGACGCGTGCTCGGCGCTGGCCCAGGTCCAGGCCAGAGCCATCCCGGCGACGGCCGCTCCGGCGAGCACACCCTTGAGGGGCGGCTGCCGGCCGTGGAACGCCCGCCTCACCCGGTTCCGGTACCGCCACAGCACGGCGCAGCAGGCCAGCAGGGCCAGTCTCATGACCAGGAGCGCGCCGGGTTTCGACGTTACGGTCCCGGCCAGCCGTGACATGTCGACGACGTCCGCCAGGCGCCCCGACCCGACGTACGCGCCGCGCAGCAGGAGAAGGGCGAGTGTGCATGCGCAGAGCAGGGCCCAAGCGGCTGCCGTCGACCGCCGGACCGTGGGAAGGGACTCGCCGCGTGGCTTGCACAGCAGGAGCAGCAGGGCGCCACCAGTCATGATCATCATGCCGGTGTATGCACCGAACCGCGCGGCTGTGTACGAGTGACCGACCCACCCGGCGTCCGGGTCACGCACGGTCGGCATGGCTGGTGCGGCCGACGGCTCGCCCACGGAGAAGGTGAACGCCCCTGCTACGGGGTGGCTGTCGGCGGACTCGACCTGATAGGTCACGGTGTACGTGCCCCGGGCCTCGGGGCCGGAGAGCCCGACGGCGTAGGTGCCGCCGCCCTTCGCGGTGGGCCGGCCGTAGTCCACCCGGCGGCCCGACGGGTCGAGCACCCTGATGCCGTCCCCGGAGGCCGACACGGACTCGCTGAAGACCAGCTCCACATGGGAGGGAGGCTCGGCGACCACCGCTCCCCGGGCCGGTGCGGTATCGGTGAGCACGGCGTGCGCGGCGGCCGGAACCGAGCCTCCGAGCAGCAGGCCGACGCCCGCGACGAGGGCAAGGGCCCACAGACGGAGACGGGGAGCGGTGATCGTCATGAGGTGCCGCCTGTCAGGCGCCGGTGCGCCGGCGGCTGGTGAACAGGGCCGCGGCGATGCCGAGGGCCCCGAGGAGCAGACCGGTGATTCCGAGCCAACGGGCCGTGGTGTCGGTGCCGGCCGCATCGGCCTTCTTCGTGCCCGAGTTCTGAGCCGCTGCCGTCGGCGCGGCCTCGCGTGAGGGCTCGGCCGCGCCATGGTCGTCATCCGCCGCCGACAACGCCAGTACGGGGGCGGGGTGTTCGGCCTCCTGGCCCTCCTCGGGCACGTCGATCCAACGTACGACCTCCTTATTGCTGTAGGTCTGCACCGACTTGAGGACGAGCTGATCGGCGTCTTCGGGGAGTCGTCCCACGGAGAGCGGGAACTTCTGGAAGTACCCGGGCTCGATGCCCTTGCCGGTGGCCGTCCAGGACACCTTGGACACGGCTTCGGTGATCTTCCTTCCGTGGACCGCCAGTGGCTTGTCGAGCGGCGACTTTGTGACCTCGATCTCCCAGCCGGGAACGGGCTGGGGCATGACGGACGACAGCGGGTGCTCGGTGGGCAGGGACATCTCGACCTTCACGGTCGAGGCGTCGTCCCGCTCATTGGGGACCTTCACGTTCACCGTGGCGTAGCCGCCCTTGGCGGCCGTGCCTTCGGGCTGTACGGACACATGGGCGAAGGCGGGTGCGGTGACGGTCATGAGGCCGATGGCCGTGGTGGCGACGAGGGTGCACAGGCGTGCGGAAGTACGCATGGTCGGATCGCTCCGGGGTGAGGTGCGCGCGCCGGTCCCCGCAGCGGCGGGGCGGCGGGCAGGACAGGGGGAGGTGGCGCTGTCCCGTACCGGGCACGGCGGTGTGAAGGGCCGGTCAACCGGGTGCGGGGAGTCCGCCGGGAGGGCCGCGCCGCGTCACCTCATGAGCCGTCATGGCGACGCGGCCGAGGGCCCGGGTGCGTCGGCGGGGGAGCGGGAAGGCGTGTTCCGGCCCCTGGGGCAGCGAGCACTGCCCCAGACAGGGGCGGCGGCGCAGGGCCAGTACCGCTCGGCGCAGCGCCCCGATCACCAGTGACCGCCGGTGCGCGGAGAGCTGTTCCGCGGCGAGCTCGCCCCGGTGCAGCAGCCAGGCGAGCGCCGCCGCCGCGAGGAGATGGCCGCACAGCATGGGTAGCGTCGACAGGGGCATCGCGGTCGGGTGGGGCGCCGCCGCGTGGCCGTGGGTCGCGTCCGCCAGGGCGTGGGCCGCCGGTGCCGTGAGCGCGGCGAACAGCAGGTGCAGTACGGCCTGGAGGAGGGCCAGCGCCGTCGTGCCCAGCGCCACGGACGGCCGGCGCCCCGTCAGCGGGTGGACGACGGCCAGCGCCACCGCACCCCCGACCGCCAGCACGGTGAGAGGGAGGGCGGTGCCGGTAGCCAGGGCGTGCGCGCAACCGGCCGTCAGGGCACCGGTGGTGGCGAGTCCGAGAGCACGGGCCGAGCGTCGGCGGCGCGAGGTGCCGCGCCCGGACGGACCCGGCCGGGCGGAGGTGCCGACAGGGGGCCCGGCGCAGACGCACTGGCCCATGTCCACCTCCTTGTTCGCGTGCGCACAACCGACGTAGGGCGTCGGGGCATGGAGACGGGGGCGTCACGCGTCCCTGGATCGTCACGCCACTGTAACCACTTGATTAGATGAATATCTAGACAGTGTCGGTTCGTCGCCCCTAGGCTCTCGACGCCTCACACACCTCAGGGGGAGCGGACGTGACGAACAGCAACACCCCAGTCAGCAGGCGAAAGTTAGTTCAAGGCGCCGCGCTCACCAGTGCGGCGCTGATGGTGGGCACGTCGCCGGCCGACGCGGCGGGTGAGTCCACGGCCACCGCGCCCGCCCCCACGGCCGATGGGGCGGAGTCGCTGAACTTCACCGAGGGTTCGGCGGCCATGGAACCCGACCGGACCGTGACCAGCGCCTGCCAGTTCTGCAACGCGAACTGCTCGCTCTTGGTCGACGTGCGGGCCGACCGCGTCATCGCCGTACGGAGCGGCGCCGACGACCCCGTACAGAACGGCAACATCTGTGTGAAGGCCCCGATGATGGCGGAGTTGGTGCACAACCCGCTGCGCCTGACCCATCCGCTGATCCGCACCGGCGGCCGCAAGGGCTCCAAGGACTCCACCTTCCGCCGAGCCACCTGGGACGAGGCGCTCGACGTCATCGCCCGGCAGCTCCTCGCCCTTCGAGACAAGGGCGAGGCCGCGTCCGTCGCCAACCGCACCACTGGTCGGCTGCCCCGTGGCACCGGCTCCCTCGTGGCCCGGCTCTTCGCCCTGCTGGGCAGCCCGAACAACACGGACGTCGGGCCCGTGTGCAACGACGCCGGGGGAAACGCCCTCAGGGCGACCTTCGGCCTGGGCAACTTCACCAACGGTTACGGAACCGACGGCGCCACCGGGAAGGACGACCTGGGCTCGGCCGACTACTACCTCTTCCTCGGCACCAACCAGGCCGAGACCCACCCCGTCACCTTCGACTACCTGCTGCGCGGCCGCGCGCGGACGGGCGCCCGTCTGGTAGTGGTCGACCCCCGGCGGACCGCGACCGCCGCGGTCGCCGATGACTGGATCGCGCCCAAACCCCACACCGATCTCGCGCTCGCCCTGGGGATCCTCCACCACATCCTCGACCAAGGCCTCCACGATCGGGAGTTCGTCACACGGTGGGTACTCGGATTCGACGAACTCAAGGCGCACATGGCGGCGTCCGGCTATACCCCGGAGTGGGCAGCCGCCGTCACCGATGTCCCCGCCGCGACCATCCGCCGTACCGCCCGCGACTACGCCCGCGCCCGATCCGCGGCGCTCTTCTGCAACGCCGGGATCTCCCACCAGCTCGGGGCCTTCGACACCTATCGCGTCCTCACCTTCCTGGCGGCCGTGACCGGGAACATCGGCAAGCTCGGCGCCGGCTGCAACTTCATGCACAACACCTGGCCCGGAGACCTCCACCTGCCGGCGCTGACCGTACGGACCCCCGACCCCGGCCAGGCCCTCCCTGTCGGCCCGGACTACTTCGCCCAGTCCGTACTGACCGGCCGGCCCTACCGTCTGAAGGCCCTCATCACCCAGGGCAACCCGCTCATCTCCTCCGCCAACACGGAGAAGGTCCAGGAGGCCTACCGGCGGCTCGACTTCTACGTCTACACCGGCCTGTTCATGGAGGAGGCCGCGTACTACGCGGACGTCGTCCTGCCCGTCAGCTCCCCGCTGGAGTACGACGGGGTCTACATGCGGCGCGACGACCGGGCGATCCGCTGGCAGCACGCCGCCGTACCACGTTGCGGCGAGTCCAGGCCGGACTGGGAGATCTGGATCGACCTCGCCCACGCCCTGGGCCGCAACGACCGGCGCAAAGGTTCGGCGTACTGGACCGACGCGTTCCCGCGCGCCTGGAAGGACTACTCCGTCCTGTGGGCCGAGTTCGTCCGGAACACCCCGGGGATGGGCGGGATGACGGAGCGGCGCATGCGCGGGCGGACCGAACCGCTGCGCTGGCCCTGTCCCACACCGAGCCACCCCGGCGTCAGCGCTCTCTACCAGGACCATCCCTCCTGGTACGCGGCGGCGGTGTCGCTCGGCGGCGCGCCGGGGCGGAGGTTCCTCACCCCCAGCGGCAAGATCGAGATCTTCACGTCGGCGCTCGACCAGAGCCTCGCCGTGGCCGGCCACCGGGCCCTTCCCGACTTCTACACCCACCCCGAGGTGACGGGCGCGCACCCGACGATCGCGTACGAGAAGCGGTTCGTCACCAGTCCGGTCAACCCGCAGGCCCTCACCCACCCGGTGAGGCTGGGGGTGCGGGGCGACGGCGCGGTGCACCGCGCCTATCCGCTGATGGGGATGACGGGCCGCCCCGGGGTGGCCCACTTCGCCACGGTCACCCACTGGACGCCCACCGGCGCACGGCTCAACGGGATCCGCTTCCTGCAGATCCACCCGGCCACCGCCCGGCGGCTGGGCATCGACGACCGGGACGAGGTCGTCGTGGAGAGCCCGCGCGGCCGGGTCACGGCCACCGCGCTGTACTGGCCGGGCATCCGCGAGGACACCGTGTTCATCCCGAACACCTTCGGCCCCGCCCAGCATCTCGCCGAGGAGCTCGGCGGCACCCGGTACGAAGCCGTGAACGCCCTCGTCGATGACCAGTACTACGACAACCTCTCCGGCCAGCAGGCCTACAAGTGCTTCGCCTGCCGGGTCACCAAGCGACCCTCCTGAACTCCGCGACCAGCCCGGTGGGCCCCTGTGCACGCATCCACCCCACCGGGCATCCCCGGCCCCGCCTCCACCTACCCGCTCTGCCGGAGGCGGGGCTCCCTCCGCCAGCGCACCGGCTGCGGACCGCCGCTCCGCAAGCTCCTTGCAGAATAATTAGACCGCTGTGAAACTGGAGGCGTGTCAAGCCCGGACGTAGTTTCCCCAGAGCCCTGCTGCCCGCCCGTCACCGCCGCTTCGCTGGACGCCGAGCGGGCCTCCGACATGGCCAAGATGTTCAAGGCGCTGGGCGACTCGATCAGGCTGCGGCTGTTCTCCATGATCGCTTCCGCCGCCGGGGAGGAGGCCTGCGTCTGTGATCTGACCGGCTCCTTCGATCTCTCCGCGCCGACGATCTCGTACCACCTCAAGATCCTGCGGGAGGCCGGGCTCGTCACCTCCGAGCGCCGCGGCACCTGGGTCTACTACCGCGCCCGGCGCGACCGGCTGAGCCTGCTGTCCGGCCTTCTCGCGGTGGAGCCGGTTCCCGAGACCTGCGGCGTCTGAGCCCGCGCTGCCCGGCCCTCAGAGGGGCGAGACTGCGCGCAGTGCCCCCGGTGCCGGGGCGGCCGTCGCTGACGGCTCGGGCTGCTGGGACGGGAGGACCCGGTCGCCGGTGCAGGCGCACGGCTGCAGCCAGCCGCGGTCGACGGCGTTGGCCCCCGCCTCGAACCTGCTGCGAGCGTCCAGGCGTTCCATCAGGTCCGCGATCATGCGGCGGGCGGTGCGCAGACCCACGCCGAGCTTCTTGCGTACGGCGTCGTCGGTCAGCCCCTGGCTCATCAGACGGAGAATCTCCTTCTCCATGGGGGTGGGCTGGTCCTGTGCACCGCGGCTCTGTGAGTCCAGCGGCCGCATGGTCTCGCAGAGCCGCTCGAAGAGCGCCACCAGGCCCGCTAGGAACCCCGCCCCGCTCACCTGGACGGCTCCCGCCGCAGGATTCCGGGGGTCTATCGGTACAAGAGCGGTGGCGCGGTCGTAGACGACAAGCCACATCGGCAGGGTTGGTACCGTTCCCACCCGTCCGCCGTCCCGCGCCAGCCAGCGGGCGTAGCCGAGGGCTGCGCGATCGTTGTAGACGCTCTCCAGATGGATGTTCCAGACGGAGAGACCGCGCTCCAGCATGTGTTGGTCGAGCGGGCGCCGGGCGAGCAGTGCTTCCTCCCCGACGGTCTCCGCGGGCAGCAGGGACATGCACCCGGCCGTCGCCCGGCCGGCCAGGCGCTCCATCCGGGCCAGCACCGCGGCCTGCGACTCCAGCCGCTCCCAGCCGGAGTGCGACGTCGAGGGCTGGGCGACCTCGTACTCCTCGGCCAGCCGGTCGGCCGCCTCCTTGATGTCGGCGAACTCCTGCTGCTTGCTCATGATTTCGGCCTGCCGCTGCTGGAGCACGGTCCGCAGGGCCAGAGAGGGTTTCGCCGGGACCAGGGTTCCCGAGAGAGGGCGGAGCAGGGAGAGTCCCAGCAGCCGGTCCACACTGCGCTGGACGGCGTCGCGAGGCGCGTCCAGCCCGCCCAGCACATCCTCGGAGGTGCAGCCCGGACGGCCGAGCGCGAAGCGGTAGACCGCGTGTGTGAGTTCGTCGAGTCCCAGCGGTTGCGACATCCGTCCCCCGAGATGTGCTGCTGTTTCGAACGTCTTGAAGTTAGCACGTACAGAAGTGAGTTGGGCGATCGAAATCGGTCGACGGCCGGTGCTCGACAGGTAGTTGCCGGGCAGCTTGCTGCCTCCCCGGGAACTTTCTCCGCCGTGGCACAACCCCTCATGCTCTACCCGATTGCTACTGGCAATTCGATGTCAACGACCCTGGGGAGACGCGTTGAGTCCTGTCGAGACCGATCCGAGACTGAAGGCCGAGAGCGTCACGATCAGGCCGCTGAGCACCTTCCGGGAAACCGTTCAGGTCCTCGGCTCCAAGAGCTACTCCAACCGCTACCTCGCCCTGGCCGCGCTCTCCGGCGAGCCGACCGTCATCGAGGGCGCCCTCGTCTGCGACGACACCACGTACCTCGCCGACGCGCTGACCCGGTTCGGCCACGTCGACGTCGACGTCGACGCGGCCGGGGAGCGCATCACCGTCACACCGACCGGCCGTCCCATGCGCGCCCCCGAGGAGGACGTGTACGTCGGCGCGGCCGGCACCCCGATCCGGATCCTCATCGCGATGGCCGGGCACGCCGAGGGCGCCACCGTCCTCACCGGAACCGCCCGGATGCAGGAGCGGCCGATGGGCTCCCTGCTCGACGCGCTGCCGGGCCTCGGAGTCCTGGCGGAAGCCTTACGGGGCAACGGCAGCCCGCCCGTCCGGGTCACCGGACCGAGCTTCCGGGGCGGCTCGACGCGCATCAGCGGGGCCGTCAGCTCGCAGTTCACCTCCAGCCTGCTGATCAACGCCACGCGCGCCGAGCAGGACACCGAGATCCACATCGTCGACGAGTTGGTCTCCAAGCCGTACGTCGACATGACGGTGGCCGCCCTCGCGGAGATGGGTGTGAAGGTCGAGCGGGACGGCTACAGACGGTTCGCCGTCGCCGCGGGCCAGAAGTTGCGCGGCGGTACGGTCCGGGTGGAGCCCGATGCCTCCGGCATGTCCTACTTCCTCGCCGCCGCCGCGGTCCTCGGCGGCACCGTCACCATTCCCGGCATCGGCGCGGGATCGCACCAGGGGGACGTCGGTCTGGTCGCCGCCCTGACCCGGATGGGATGCACGGCGGACGTCACCGACGACTCCATCACCCTGACCGGAGGTGACCTGCGCGGGATCGACATCGACATGGAGACGATGCCGGACGTGGTGCCGACACTCGCCGTCGTCGCGGCCTTCGCCGAAGGCACCACCCACATCAGCAACATTGCCAGCCTGCGGATCAAGGAGTGCGACCGGATCACCGCCGTCGCCACCGAGCTGCGGAAGATGGGCGTCGCCGTCGAGGAGCACGCCGACGCGCTGACCATCACCGGCGGTACGCCCCACGACGCCGTCATCGACACCTACGACGACCACCGGATCGCCATGTGCTTCGCCGTCGCAGGGCTCCGTACGCCAGGGGTAGTGATCAAGGACCCGGGATGTGTCGCGAAGTCCTTCCCGACCTTCTGGAAGAAGCTGGACACCCTCGCCGGCCCGACCACCAGCACCCTGTGAGCGCCGTACGACCGGGCATCCTGCTGGTCCTGGACGGATGGGGGCACGCGGAGCCCGGCGAGGGCAACGCTCTCGCCGCGGCCGACACCCCCTGCCTCGACCGGCTGCTCGCCACTCCGGCCGCCGTCCTCGCGGAGGCGTCGGGGAGCGCCGTCGGCCTGCTGCCCGGCACGGTCGGCAACTCCGAGATCGGCCACATCGTCATCGGGGCGGGACGGCCCGTTCCCTACGACAGCGTGCTGGTGGAGGAGCGGATCAACGACGGCACTCTGCGGTCGCACGAGACCCTGGGCGCCGCGCTCACGGGCCTCGCGGCCACCGGCGGTTCGCTCCATCTGATCGGTCTGGCCTCCGACGGCATGATCCACGCCAACGTGCACCACCTGCGTGAACTCCTGCGCATCGCCGCCCTGTTCGCCGTTCCCGAAGTGCGGATCCACGCGATCACCGACGGCCGGGACGTGGCGGACGGCACCGCCGCCCACCACCTCGCCACCGTCGAGGGATACGCCGCCGAAGCAGGCGTCGGGAGCATTGCCACGGTCATCGGCCGCGGATATGCCCTGGACAAGAGCGGTGATCTCGAGCTGACCGAACGGGCCGCCCGCGCCATCACCGACGGCGCGGGCCACCCGGTCGGCAAGCCGGAGGAGGCCCTCGCGACGAGCGGACGCGGGGACGAGTGGGTGGAGCCCGGCGTCGTCACCGGCGGTGACGGGCAGCCGCTCGGCCCGGTCCGGGACGGTGACGTCGTCCTCTTCACCAACTTCCGCAGCGACCGCATCCAGCAGCTCGCCGACCGTCTGTACGGCGAACTCGCGGGCCGGGGCGTCACCTTCCTCAGCCTGGCCCAGTACGACACCGAAGCGCCCATCCCCGCCCTGGTCCACCGGGCCGATGCCGGGGGAGGGCTGGCCGACCGGCTCGCGGAGTGCGGGGTGCGGTCGGTGCGCATCGCGGAGGCCGAGAAGTTCGAGCACGTGACGTACTACCTCAACGGCCGGAAGGCGGACCCGGCGCCGCTGGAGGAACACATCAGGATCTCCGCCGACGCGCCGCCGGACTACCGGACCGCGCCGGAGATGAGCATCGGCCGGGTCACCGAGGCCGTCGGTTCGGCCGCCCGGCGCGATGACGTACCACTGGTGGTGGCCAATTTGGCCAACATCGACGTGGTCGGCCACACCGGGGACCACGCGGCCACCGTCAGGGCCGCCGAACACACCGACCGTGCCGTGGAAGCCCTGTGCCGGGTCGCGGGCGAGACGGGGCGCTGGGTGCTCCTGGTCGGTGACCACGGCAATGCGGAGAAGATGCTCACCGACGCGGGCGAGGGCCGTCGGCCCTACGGCGGTCACACCACCAACCCCGTACCCGCCGTGCTGGTCCCGGCACAGGGCCGGCAGGCCGTGCGCCCCACGGGGACTGCCACGCTCGCCGACATCGCCCCCAGTGTGCTGTCGCTCCTCGGGCTCGGCCCGGCGCCTGCCATGACCGGGCGTGCGTTGTGGTGACGGTACGTCCGTAGCGCGGCGAGCCCCACCCGTACACGCCTGTTCCGCAATCAAGGAGGCACATTGATGACCACCCGGCCGAGACTCGCCCTCGTCGGCGACCGCAGCGACCGCGTACCCTCCCACACCAAGTTCGACGAACTGGTTCCGCACTTCGGTGTGGAGGCCGACTGGCTGCCCAGCGCCACGGTGACCGACGCCATCGGGGAGTACGACGGAATCTGGGTGGTGCCAGGCTCCCCCTATGTGAGCCAGGCCGGCGCCCTGCTGGCCATCCGCACGGCCCGTACGGAAGGCATCCCCTATCTGGGCACGTGCGGCGGTTTCCAGCACGCGCTCATCGAGTACAGCCGTAACGTCCTGGGCATCGAGGACGCGGAGGACGTGCAGTACGACGCGGAGGCCGCCACCCCGCTCATCGTCCCCTTGGCCTGCTCCCTCGTGGGGGAGACCGCGCCCCTCCACTTCGCCGCCGGCAGCCGGCTGGCCTCCGTCTATCCGGGGCGCGAGTCGGCGGTGGAGACCTACCACTGCAAGTACGGCCTCAACCCGGTCTACGAGGACGCGTTGCGGTCCGGTCCGCTCCGGATCAGCGGCTGGGATGCGGAGAAGGCGCCGAGGGCCGTCGAACTGCCCGACCACCCCTTCTTCATCGGCAGCCTCTTCCAGCCCGAGCTGTCGTCCACGCCGACCGACATCCACCCGCTCATCAGGGCATTCCTGGCGGCCGTTGGCGTGCGCGCCGGAGTGCGGGAGCGCGGTCCGGTGGCAGTGGAGGAGTGAGGCCGGTCGCCACCATTGACATGACGATCACACTGATTCGATACTTGTTTAAGTAAGCGGTAATCGAATCAATGATCGGAGGGCAGGGACATGAGCAGCGATCCGTCCGACGCAGCTGAGCAGGGACCCGTCGGAGGCTTCATCACGGAACCGCTCGTGGCCGCGGCGGCCACCACCGGTGGCTGCTGCGGCGAGCCCAGGAGCGCACCGGAACCCGCCCGCAGCAGCTGCTGCGGCGAACCCGCCGCCGAGGAAGCCCCCCGGAGCTGCTGCGGTGAGCCGGCGGCGGCGGGCTGAGGAAGGCACTCTCCCGATGACCGAGACGGCATACGGCCAAGGGCCCGCCCCGGCACCCGGGCCGGCGGACCCCTTCGACATCCGGCGCGCTCTCGCCACGCTGCGCGCTCTGTGCGTCCCGGAGATGGAGGGGCGCGCGCCGGGCAGCGCCGGCCACGACCGTGCGACACGCTTTCTGGTCTCGGAGCTGACGGGGGCCGGTCTCTCACCCGTCCTGGAGCACTTCGCCATCCGCGGGGTCCTGCGGCTGACGGCACCGCCGTACTGCGGGGTGGAGGGGCCGGAGCTTGCTAGGGATCTTGTCCACCGCGCCGAGTTCGCCGAGCACCCCCGCTCCGCCCCGATGCCGGCACCGGTCTCGGCGCCCGCTTCGGAGGACGCCCTACCCGGCTGTTGGGCCGTGGTGCGTGGCTCCTCCCAGGGCACCGCCTTCGCGGAACTGGCCGCATCGTTCGCGGCACGCGGTGTGGTGGGGATCCTCGTGGCCCAGCACGCCGACGCGTCCGGCTATCTGACCAAGCGGGTTCAGGGGCCAACGCCCGTACGGCTGCCGGTCGTCGCCTTCCTGCCGGAGCTGCTCGACGCAGTGACCGGCGGGACCGTCACCGCCCACGTCCCGCTGGAGCGGGTGCCCGCCGTTGGCGCCAACATCGTCGCCACGCTTCCCGGCCGTGCTCCAGACGCCCGCCCGATCCTTCTGACTGCGCACTACGACGGGGTCGGGTCCGATCCCGGACGGCACTTCCCGTGCGCCGGGGACAACGCCAGCGGCACCGCCGTGCTCTGCGAGACGGCCCGCGTCCTGAGCCGGGCCGAACCACTGGACCGCCCCGTCACCTTCGCCCTCTTGGACGGCGAGGAAATGGGCACCCTTGGGTCGGGGCATCACGCCCGGCAACTGCGTGAGCGGAAGCTGCGGCCGGACGTGCTCAACATCGACATGGCCGGCAAGTTCAATGGCAAGGTCGCCGTCGAACTCGGCCCGGCCGATCCCATGCCCGGGGATCTCATCGCGGCTCTCGACGCGTCCGGCCGCCGGCTGGGCATCCCCCTCTACGCCGCACCCGTGGCATCCGACAACCGGCGCTACGCGGCCGCTGGCTTCCCCTCGGCCGGTGTCGGGCTGGGAGCGGCGCATTACCACTCACCCCTCGACAGCCCGGAACGGATCGAGGCCGACGCCCTGCACAAGGCCGGACAGCTCACGCTCGCCACGGTCCGTCATCTCGCCGCCCCCGGCTGAATCACCCTTCCACCCCTTGGACCACAGGAGCCTCCATGGCGAACACGCCCCAGCAGTCCGTGTCCACCCAGCTCATCCAGCTCGCCCCGAGCGTCGGTGAGCAGCACGCGGCCTTCTCCAAGAGCTACCAGGACTTCTTCGGCGCGGTCTTCGACCACGACGCCCTCGAACCGAAGACCCGGGCCGCCGTCGCTCTCTGCGCCGCCCTCATGCAGGACCGTGAGGAGACGGTCCGCTCCTTCCTCGCCGCCGCCAAGAAGCTCGGCCTCAAGAACGAAGAGATAGGCCAGATCGCCGGGATTGTCGAGGCGATGAAGCTCGACGAACTCCAGCGCCCCGCCGTGCAGGCGGTCGCGGCGGCCGCTAAGAAGGCCAACACCTGCTGCTGAGCACCACCGCCCCGCCCATCCGCCCGTCCACCTCGACGAAGGACATCGGCAGTGCCTGAACCATCCACCCCCGCGACCGGCTCCGTCGTGATGCTCGGTGGCCGCAGCGAGCGCGAGTTCGGCGTCGTCAGGGAACTCGGACACCGGGTCGTCCTCCTGGACGAACGGATTCCGTGGCACTGCATGCCCTGGGTCGACGCCCACGTGGACATCGGCCTCGACGACTGGGACGCGGTGGCGGACGCGATCCGCGAGGAACTCGGCGGCGAGCGGCCCGCCGCGGTGCTCACCCACACCGAACCGCGTCTGCCGCTGATGGCGTACCTCGGCCGGTTGCTGACCCCGCACTCGGCCGGGCCCGACGAGGAGGCGGTGGCGAACTGCCGGGACAAGCTCCGTACGCGCACGGTGCTCGAAGCCGCCGGCCTGCCCGTACCGCGCTTCGCGCTTGCCACCACCGAGCACGAGGCCGTGGCGATGGCCTCCCGCATCGGCTACCCGGTCGTGGTCAAACCCCGTGACGGGGCCGGTGCGTTCGGCGTCCGGTGCTGCACCGGCGAGGCGGAGGTGCGGGAAGCCTTCGGCGCGCTGGGCGGGTTTGTCCCCGACGGGCTGCCGGGGGCGCTGATCGAGGAGTACGTCGACGGCCCCGAGTTCGCCGTCCAGACCCTCACCCGAGGCGGAACGACCGAGGTCCTCAGCGTCTTCCGGCAGCGGACGACCCCGCCGCCCGTCTTCGTGGAGCTGGGGTACGAGTATCCGTGCGGGCTGGACGCGGCCCGTCGCGAGGATCTCGACGGACTCCTGCGGAATACGCTCGACGCGCTCGGTCTGCGGGACTGGATCAGCCACACGCAGGTACGGCTCGGCGCCGAAGGGTTCCGCGTCATCGAGGTGAACGCCCGCAGACCCGGCGGACGCCTGGTGGAGATGACCACAGCCGTCAGCGGTGTCGACATGGTGGAGGCGGTCACCCGCCAGGTGCTGTGCCTGGAACAGCCACCGCCCGGCCCAACGGTACCCTTCGCCCGCTACACGAGCATCGTCTTCGACGAGCCGGGGACGCTCCTCTACGACGCTTTCGTTCCGGACGGCGAGGGGCCCGGCAGCCCCGTCGTCGAGCTGGAGGTCGCCCCGGGCGAGACCGTACGGTCCAAGGAGGACCCGCAGGGCGGGGTCTACGGCCGCATCGTCGTGTACGGGGAGAGCACCGACGAACTCGACCGGGCCGAGCAGCAGGTCCGGCGGGCCCTGGACCTCCAGGTGGTGTTCGGCGACGGCCTCGAACCGGCCGCGACGGACAGCCGTGAGTTCAAGTCGTGCTGCTGAGGTGGCGCCGATGACCCTCACCGACCCGGTTGGCCACCTGACCGCAGAGCACCGGATCGAGACCCTGTCCACGATCCACGACGTCGACGCCGAGGTGTGGAACCGGCTCGTCGGCCTGGCCTCCGGAAGTGTCTTCCACAGCTGGCAGTGGCTTGCTGCCTTCGAGGACGCCCCGCCCGGAGCGTTCGAACCCCGCCACCTTGCCGCCTACCGAGGCAACGAACTCGTCGGGATCTGCCCCGCCTACCTGGTGCACGACTGCCCCCGCCTCTCGTACCTCCTGGAGGTGGGCGAATTCGCGCCCACCGGCCCCGTGCTGCTGGCGCACAGCCTCGCCGCACTGGACGGCGGCCCGCTGGCCGTGCCGGGCCACGACCGCGCCGTGGACGCTCTGCTCGGAGCGCTCGGGGAGGCCGCACGTTCGGCCGGAGCCCGCGTCTGGGGTGTGGCCAACGCCCCGGCGGACCGGCTCAGCGGACGGCTGATGCGGCAGGGATACGCCACGGCACACATCACCACCTCGTACCGTTGTGCCACCGATGTGCCGTCGGTCAAGGAGTACTGGGCGTTCGCCGAGGGGCACCGTCGTCGGAAGCTCGCCCGGGAGCGGCGCATCGCGGGGCGTGACCACACGGTGCTCGACGGGTCGGCCGACACGGACACCCTGGTCCGCCTAGTCCACTCCCTCCTCCAGGACCGGAACACCCCCACCGAGGTGCTGCCTGAGCCGTTCCTTCGGGCGATGCGGACCAGGCTGGCGCCCTTCGAACGCTCCATCACCGCCGCCGACCGCGCCGGGGAGACCATCGGTGCCTTCGCCGGCTGGCAGTTCGGCCCGGTCTGGTCAATGTGGCTGGCGGGCCTGGACACCGCGCGGCTGCCGTCCTTCGTCCCCTACCGTGCGATGGCCGGCCGCCTCGTCGAGAGCGCGGTCACTACGGACGTCGCCACCATCGACCTCGGCCGCTCCAACGGCATGGAGAAGCGCAAGCTCGGCGCCCACCCCGTCCCGCTCCACCTGGCGTTGAAAGTCCTCGACCGAGGGGAGCAGGCCGCGCTGCACGCGTCCTGCCTCCGGTTGGAACAGCGCTGCCAGGGCCCCGAGGAACAGCTCGACATGACCAGGCGGTGCTGCTGATGAACCCTGACACCCGGCCCAGCGTGGCCTGCCTCTCGGGACGCCGTGTCGTGGACGTCCTGGGCTCCATTGGCGCCCACACGGTGCTGCTCGACGACCCCACGCCGCTGGAGCTGGCCGCCCGGGCCGACGTGCCCCTCGACCTCGACCTCGGGGACTGGGGAGCGGTGGAGAGCGCCCTGCGTGCCCAGCATGCCGACCGGCCGCTCGAAGGGGTCTTCACCGTCTACGACGCGCATCTGCCGCTGGCCTCCTTCGCGGCCGCCCGGATCGGGGTACGCGGTCTCGGTCTCCCGGCGGCCCTGGCCTGCCACGACAAGGCGCGCCTGAGGATGATGCTGGCCGCCGACGGCTTACGGACACCCGTGTCGCTGCCGGTCGCCGATCCGGCCGATGCCCGTGCCGCGGCCCGTCGGCTCGGCCTGCCCGTCGTGGTCCGGAGGACGGTCGGCCGGGGCCGGCTCCGCTGCCGCGATCTGGACGAGGTCAAGCGGGCATCGGAACGTCTTGGTCCTGCCGCGCTCCTGGTCGAGAGGTTCACCGGCGGGCCCGAGTACGCCGTGCAGAGCCTCACCGTCGACGGGGTCACCGAGGTCGTGAGCGTGCTGGCTCAACACACCGGCCCGGGCCCGGCGCAGGTCGAGACCGGCTACGACTATCCCAGCGGCCTCAACCCGGCCCGGGAGGCGGAGCTGAAGGAGTTCTGCGTACGGGCCCTGGCCGTACTCGGCTTCGATCACGGCGTCTCCCACAGCCAGGTGAGGCTGACGGACGACGGGCCCGAACTCGTCGACGTGGCCGCCCGGCCGCCCGGCGGGCAGCTCTGCGCCGCCGTCGAGCGGGTGAGCGGGATCGATCTCACGCGCGCTGCCGCGGAGATCGCACTCGGGCGCCCGGTGACCCGCAGGCCGCCCACCGCGAGCCATGTGCTGTACCGGTGCGTCGACTTCGACGGACCGGGCCGGATCGGCTACGACCCCCGGAGGCTAGCCGCCCCCGGCGTCTGGCTCGACGTCGAACCCGGCGACCACGTCCGCGCCGTCGACGACCTCGAAGGCGGTACCTACGGCCGCATCGTGGTGTATGGCGACAACCCGGCGGAGCTGGACTCCACGTACCACTCCCTCTACGAATCGCTCCGACTTCGCGTCGAGCCAGACACCCAGTAGGTGATGGACCCTTGTCCACGCGCATTCTCGTGCTCGGCGGACGGCGTACCGTCCAGCAGCTCCAGGAGGAGACCGACTACGACGTCGTCTTCGCCGAGGAGAACATGACGCTTGAACAGGTCATGCTCGCCGACTACCCCCTGGATGTCGACTTCGGCGACTGGGCCTCGGTCGTCGGCCAGGTGGCCGGGGTCCATGCCCAGCAGCCCATCCACGCCGTCGTCACCGGCGTCGAGCGGCTCGTCCCCCTGGCCGGCCGGCTGCGGAAGGAACTGGCGCTCGCCCACGGCATCACCGAGCAGTCCGCCCGGGACTGCATCGACAAGGCGGCCACCCACCGGCTGCTCGAAGGCGCCGGGGTCCCGGTGCCGCGCACCCGGGTCGTGAGCGGCGCCCAGGAAGGCGGCGAGGCTGCCGAGGAGCTGGGCCTGCCCGTCGTGGTCAAGCCGCGCGACGCGTCGAGCGCCGCCGGGCTCGCGTACTGCGCCACTCGCGCCGAGGCCGAGGAGGCCGTTGCCGGCATCCTGGCGGGCGGCCGGGAGAGCGCCCTGCTGGAGGAGTACGTCCAGGGGCCGGAGTTCGGCGTCTTCGCCGCCCGTACCGCCGGGGTCACCCGGGTCCTCTGGGTCGTTGAGGGCGAGGTGGGGCCGCCGCCGACCTTCGTCAAGGTGGGTGGCCACTTCCCGGCCAGGCTCGGGAAGGAGGACCGGGAGGAGCTGGACCGACTGGTGGACCGGGCTCTGGCCGCCGTCGGCCTGGACGACTGGGTCGCGGCGCTGCAGTTCACTCTCACCGCCGACGGCTGGCGGGCAGGCGAGATCAACCCCCGTGTCCCCGGGGGTCAGGCCGTCGAGATGATCAGGTCCACCACGGGCTGGGAACCCAGTCTCGTAGCCACCGAAGCCGCTCTCGGCCGGTACGGGGAGCCCAGGCCCGCCGATGCCATCTGCGGCCTGTACCGCAGCATCGTCTTCGAGGCCGCGGGACGGATCGACTACGACGCCTCGGCCGTCGGCTCGTTCCAGGGGCTGGAATCCCCCCACCCGCCCTTCGTCGAGTTCGACGTCGCACCGGGCGAGTCCGTGCTGCCGGTCGCCCACCCGCGCGGCGGCGCCTTCGGTCGGATCGTGCTGGCCGGCGAGAGCCCCGAGCAACTGGCGAGGGACCTGGAGCGGGTCACGGCCCAGCTGGCTCTCCGGCTGCTGGACGAGCAGGTCGCCGAAGCCTCCGTCGACCGTGCACACACCAGCTGCTGCTGACAACTCCCCACGTTTGCGCACTACTTGACGCTCCCCCGTCACCGTGATTCGATACTTTTGAAAGTATCGAATCAATGGGAAGGGAGAAGCCATGGCCGACGACATGATCGGTTCCGGCTGCTGCGAGACCAGCGGCAACGAGGACGTCGCGGAAGACGGCACCGAGTGCGGCTGCGCCTGCGCCTGCTGCGACTAGTCCAGCGGCATGACGGCGGGCCGCACCCTCCGGGGTGTGGCCCGCTCGGATCCCACCCACCCGACCAACCACCAAGAGGGGGCTCGACGTTGAACGACTCGCTACGCGCGCTGCGCTTCATCTATGGCTACCCGCTGCGCTATCGCCGCGAGATGACCATCGCCACCGTGGTCATGTTCCTCGGTCTCCTCAGCAACATCGCCGTACCGCTCCTGACCCGGTACGCCATCGACGTCGGAGTCCTCGGCGGAGCGACGGAGACCCTGCTCTACACCTCCTTCGGCGTCCTGCTCGCGGGCGCCGTGACCACGGCCCTGCTCCACCTCGGCAAGCGCATCCGCTTCTCCGTGGCCAGCCGAGCCGTCAACGACCTGCGGGAGGATCTCTTCCGTAAGCTCATCCACCTCGGCCCCGCCGACATCGCGGAAGCCTCCGGCGGCCGGGCGCTCACCCGGCTGGTCTCCGACGCCGTCTCCGTACGCGGCCTCACCAACGGCGGCCTGCTGGAACTGCTCAACCAGATCCTCGTCACGCTCGCGATGTTGATCACCGCGATCATCATCGACGCCCGCACGACCTTGCTGGCCGTCATCCCCATGGTCTTCGTCATCATCGGGAACTTCACCGTCCAGCTCCGGCTGCAGAAGGCTTTCGCCGAACTCAAGGGTCAGTTCACCAAGTTGCTCAGCGGTGTGGGGGAGTCCCTCGCCAACATCAGCGTCGTGAAGTCCTACGGCCGCGAGTCGGACGCCTCCAGCCGTCTGGACAAGGTCAACCAGGCGCATGCGCGCCGCGACGGCCAGATGAAGCGCACCTACAGCCGGTGGGAGGCGACCCTCAACGTCATCGGCGGTCTGCCCACCCCAATCGCCCTTTGGGCCGGCGGACAGGGCGTGCTCAACGGCACCAGCACCGTCGGCGACCTCGTCGCGGTCGTCGCGCTGGTCATGATGTTCCAGATGAGCATCCACATGCTCGCCATGCACACCAATGGAGCGTTCCGGAGCGTCGTGACCGCGCAGCGCCTCCTGCGCATCATGGACGCCCCCTCCGTACTCACCGCCCATGACGGCCGCACTGGCATCCCGTCGATCGGGACCGTCGAAGCCCGCGGTGTCACCGTCGACCTCGCCGGCCGCCGCGTCCTCGACGGGGTCGACCTGCACATTGAGCCGGGCGCCGTCGTCGCCCTGACCGGACCGACCGGCAGCGGCAAGTCCACCTTCCTGCACGTGCTGGCCCGGCTCCGCGACCCGGACGGTGGCTCCGTCACGTACGACGGTGTCGACGCCAGGGAGTACGCTCCCGAGAGCCTGCGCCAGCACATCGTGTGCCTACCGCAGCGGCAGTGGGTCTTCGAAGGGACGCTCGCCGAGAACGTGCGCTTCGCCCGACCCGAGGCCACCGACGAGCAGGTCGCGCAGGCCGCCACGGCGGCCGGCCTCTCCCACATCCCCCTTGACCGCCGCTTCGGCGCCAGCACCCTGGACCTGTCGGCCGGGGAGCGCCAGCGCATCGGTCTGGCCAGGGCCCTCCTGGTCAACCCGGACATCCTGCTGCTGGACAACCCGACGGCGAACCTGGACGCGGAGACCGAGGCCGCCCTGCTGGAGACCGTCCTGAGGGTACGCAACGGACGCACCCTGATCATCGCCTCCCAGCAGCCCGCGGTCGCCCGCTACGCCGACCGGACCATCGGCCTCGCCCTCCCGGAAACCCCGGCGAAGGCCCTCGCACCACTCGCCGGGGCAGCCGCTCCCGAGGGAGGAAAGGCGTCATGACCGTCACCTCGCACGAGTCACCTCTGGAGGGCCGGGAAGCGCGGAAGGCACTGGTGAAGGCGGCCCGCAGATTCCTGCCCTACCTGCGGCCCCACTGGTTCTGGCTCAGCGTCGCCACGCTGATGGCCATTCTGAATTCCATCGCCACCATCGCCGTCATGTACACGGTGATGGCGGGCATCGGTCAGATCGTCATCGGCGACATGAGTGCCGTGCAGTCCACGGCGATCAACCTCGTCGTGCTGACCGTCGCCGAGAACATCATCCGCATCATCTACAACTCGGCGATGATCCGGACCAACGAGGACCTCTCCGTCACTATCCGCAACGACCTGGTCGTCCGCCTGCACAACGTGCAGCTCTCGCGCCACGTCTCCCAGGCCAGCGGCGAGTGGGTCACCCGGGTGCTCTTCGAGGCGAACCGGTTCCGCGGATTTCTCACCAAGTCCCTGATGGAGGTGGCCAACAGCGTCATCTGGTTCCTCGCGTTCGCCATCTTTCTCCTCGCGCTCAGCCCCCTCGTGGCGCTGCCCACGCTGGTCACCATCCCGCTGATGGTCTGGATCGCGGTGGTGTGGACCAGAAAGCTGCGGCCGGACACCCGGAAACAGCGCGAGGGCTGGGACCGGATGGTCGGCTACCTCGACCAGCGCGTCGACGGGCTCGCGGACATCCGCGCCTTCGGCCAGGAGGACGCCGTACTCACCGATCTGCGTGCCCGCTCCGAGGAATACAGCACGGTCCACAACCGCCTCTCGCGCAAACGGCTCTGGCTCACCTCCCACCTGGGGTTCAGCGTCTTCCTTGCCCTCGGCCTGCTGATCTTCTTCGGCGGCCTTCAGATCATCAACGGCCATCAGCTCGGCTCGGGCTTCTTCTTCGACATGGCAGCGGGGATGATGCCGATGACCTGGATGCTCATGGGCACCGACACGATGATGGCGTCCATGGGCATGGCGTCCGGAACGGCCCTGGCCGCCGGCACCCTCGCCGCCTTCGCCCTCTTCGTCAAACGCATGCTCAACCCGGTCAGGGACCTGGCCCACCTGCTCGGGCAGTCGTCCGACATCGCCACCTCGGCACGCCGCATCCTGGACGTGCTCGACCTGGAGGAGGAGCGGAGCGGTACGGGCACCCTGCCGCCCGTCGAAGGAGCCGTGGCCTTCGACGACGTCACCTTCGCGTACGACGGTGGCCCCGATGTCCTCCATGGCATCACGCTGAAGGCGGAGCCCGGACAGCACATCGGCATCGTCGGAACCAGCGGCGCGGGTAAGAGCACCCTGATGCAGCTGCTGGTGCGGCTCTACACGCCGACCGGCGGGACGGTCACCATCGACGGGCACGACCTGACGGATATCAGCAGCGCCTCGGTCCGCTCCCAGGTTCTCCTCGTTACCCAGGAGGCACAGCTCTTCGACGGCACGGTCACCGAGAACATCCTCTTCGGCCGGCCCGATGCCACGGACGAGGAAGTCGTCGAAGCGGCGAAGAGCCTCGGCGCACATGAGGCCATCATGGGCCTGCGCAACGGGTACGGGACCAGGGTTGGCGAGCGCGGCTCCCGGCTCTCCGTCGGTGAACGCCAGCTGATCGCCCTGGCCCGGGCGATGCTCGCCGACCCCCGCGTCATAGTCCTAGACGAAGCCGTCTCCAGCGTCGACCCGGAACGGCAGCGACTCGTCCTCTCCGCCATCCGCCGCCTGCTGGATTGCCGTACGGCCGTCGTCGTCGCCCACTGGCTTCCGCTGGTGGAGGACCTGGACCAGGTCTTCGTGATCGAGGACGGACGGATCGTCGAATCGGGCCGCCCCGTCGAACTCTTCACCGCCGGCGGGCGGCTCACCGAACTGTGCGACGCCCAGGAGGGCCGCACCCCCAGGAACACCCCAGGAAAGGACAACGCCCATGTCTGAGACCAGCCTCGGCAACATGTTCTGGAACGCCGCCCAGCAGCCCCCGGCCGCCACCGCGGAGGAGCCGAAGAAGGCCTCCTCGTGCTGCGGGCCGAAGCCGGAGGCGAAGGCCCCGGCCGAGCAGGCCGCAGCGCCGGAGAAGGCCTCGTCCTGCTGCGGCCCCAAGCCCGCTGCCGCCGCGGAGCCCGAGGGCACCCCGGCGCCCAAGAAGTCGTCCTGCTGCGGCTGACCATCCCGCACCGAGCGTCCTGAGGAGGACACATGACCCGGCGCACGGCCCCCTTCCGGCTCGACGGAAGGGCCACGACGGCGGCGTGCCCGACCGGGCTCCGCACCATCCGGAGGGCCGGGTGCCGGGCAGCCGCGGCCGTGTTCCTGGCCGCCGCCCTGACCGGCTGCACCGCCGCCGCGAACTCTGGTGCGAACGGCGGTTCCTCCCCGGCGAGCGACCTGGACGCGGACTGCCGCGCCACCAAGTCCGACACTGGTCTGGAGGTCACCCTCACCGTGAGCCCCTGCCCGCCCACGGGCGGGGGCGTGGCCGGCACGGCCGGGGTGGAGGTGAAGGACGCCGACGGCAAGGCCGTCTCCGGCGCCAAGGTCGAGATCAACCCCGAAATGCCCAACATGAAGATGAAGGGCGGCAACCAGACGGCACGTCCCGAGGGCGACGGCTACGAGGCCAAGCTCGTCCTGGGCATGCCGGGCGACTGGCGGATCACCGTCACTGTCGTCCCCGCCTCCGGGGAGAAGTCCACCACCGCTTTCAACCTGACGGCGAAGGGCTGACCCGTGCTCAGCAGCCGCGCCCGCTTGCTGCCCGCCTCCAGCACCGCTGCCCTGGACGCCGAGATCAAGGCCCGGATCTCCGCCGGTGCGGACATCATCAACCTCACAGGAGGCGAACTCGACTTCCCCACTCCCGACCAGGCGGCCGACGGGGCCCGGCGCGCCATCACCGAGGGCCGGACCCGCTACACCCCGGTCGCCGGCATCGGGCCGCTGAGAGAGGCCATCGCCCGGCGCCTCACCGAGCACTGGGACTGCCGCTACGACGCGACGCAGGTCGTGACCACGAATGGCGCCAAGCAGGCACTCGCCCAGGTGTTCACCGTCCTGTGCGAACCCGGCGACGAGGTGATCCTCCCGGCTCCGTACTGGGTCAGCTTCCCGCATATGATCCGCCTCGCGGGCGCGGTGCCGGTGACGGTGCCCACCTCGGCCACCGGCTTCAAGCTCACCCCCGAAGCGCTGCTGACCCACCTGACCCCGCGCTCCCGGGTCCTCCTGCTCAACAGCCCCTCCAACCCTACGGGCGTGGTGTACGAGCGCTCCGAACTCCTCGCCCTGGCGCGGGTGGCTGTGGAACACGGGCTGGCCATCGTGACCGACGAGATCTACGGCGACCTCGTCCATGACGGTGCGTCCTTCACCAGCGTCGCCTCACTGGGGCCCGACATCGCCGAACGGACCGTCACGGTCGGCGGCTTCTCGAAGACGTACGCCATGACGGGCTGGCGCATAGGCTTCGCGGCAGCTCCCTTGCCGGTCGCCGCTGCCCTCACCGCCGTACAGGGACACACAAGCTCGGCCCCCTCCTCGATCTCGCAGTACGCCGCGCTCGCCGCCCTGACCGACGGAACCGAGGCGGAACTGGAGCGCAGGGCAGCCAAGCTGAGCAGACGCCGCACGCTCATGCGGGACGGCATCCGCGCGCTGCCGCCGCTCCTGCTGACAGCGCCACCGCAGGGCGGCTTCTTCGCCTTCGTGGACATTGGCGCGCTGTGCACACAGCCGGGCGAGGACGCCGGGACTTTCGCGCGCGACCTGCTGGAGCACGCCGGAGTCGCCGTCATGCCCGGCAACGGCTTCGCGGCCCCGGACCACGTGCGGCTGTCCTACGGCGTCGGCACCGAGGACATCATCCGCGCCCTCGACCGCATAGGCATCTACCTCAAGACCACAGGAACGGGAGCACACCGTGGATAAGGCCACTGTCTTCGAAGTACGCGGGATGACTTGCGGGGGATGCGCCAAGCGCATCCGTACGGCTATTGAGACGGACCTCGGGGAGGACACGGCCGTGGCCGTCGACCACAGGACCGGCCGGGTGACCGTCACCTCGCCGCGCGACATCACCCCCGAGGCCGTCCGGTCGGCCGTCGAGCGCACCGGCTACGAGTTCGCGGGGACGGCGGTGTGACCCCCTCCCTCCGGCTCGCGCTGTACGCCGTGGTCCTTGTCGGATGTTTCGGCCTGGCCTGGCTGCTCGGCAGAGCCCTGCCACCCCTCTGACCTGCCAGCCCCCACCGAATGGAGACTCCCCTCATGGCCAGCACTGCCACGACGGCACCAGCCGTGGTCACGCTCGACATCGGCGGGATGACCTGCGGAGCGTGCTCCGCCCGGATCGAGCGCAAGCTGAACCGGCTCGACGGCGTGACGGCCGAGGTCAACTTCGCCCTGGAACGGGCCCATGTGAGCTTCGACGACCGCCACACCGTCGACGGACTGATCGATACGGTCACGAAGATGGGGTACACCGCCACCCTGCCCCCATCGCCCGCGGCGGCCGTCCCGGCGCCGGACCCCGGTGGGACGGCCGGCGCCGCCGCCGACCGCGAACTGGCGGCCATGCGGCTGCGCATCCTGGTCTGCGCCGCCCTCACTGTGCCGGTCATGATCATGGCCATGGTCATGCCCCTGCAGTTCGACCACTGGCAGTGGCTCTCGCTCACCCTCGCGGCACCCGTCGCCGTCTGGGGAGCCTGGCCGTTCCACACCGCCGCCTGGAAGAACCTGCGTCAGGCTTCCGGGACCATGGACTCGCTGGTCTCCATCGGCGTCCTCGCCTCCTTCGGATGGTCGCTGTACGCGCTGTTCTTCGGCTGGGCCGGTGTGACCGGCATGCGGATGCCGTTCCTCATGGTCCCGACACCGGGACAGGGGTCGCACCACATCTATCTGGAGGTCTCCACCTCCCTGACCCTCTTTGTCCTGGTGGGCCGGTACGCGGAGCACCGGGCCAAGAGGCGCGCGGGAAGCGCCGTGCGGGCCCTGCTCGAACTCGGCGCCAAGGACGCCACGGTCCTGCGGGCCGGCCAGGAACTGGCCGTCCCCGTCGGGGAGCTGCGCGTCGGTGATCTCTTCGTGATCCGGCCGGGAGAGAAGATCGCCACCGACGGCGTGGTCGTCGAAGGCGCGTCCGCCGTGGATGTCTCCATGCTGACCGGCGAGAGCGTGCCGCAGGAGGTCTCCGAGGGCGACGCCGTCACCGGAGCCACCGTAAACACCAGCGGGCGCCTAGTGGTCCGCGCCGAGCGGGTAGGGGCCGACACCCAGCTCGCCCACATCAGCCGGCTCGTCTCCGAGGCGCAGGCGGGCAAGGCCCCGGTCCAGCGGCTGGCCGACCGGATCGCCGCCGTGTTCGTCCCCGCCGTCATCGGCATCGCGGTGGCCGTCGCCGGATTCTGGATCGGCAACGGAGGAGGCGCGGCGGCCGCGCTCACCGCCTCGGTCGCCGTGCTGGTGGTGGCCTGCCCCTGCTCCCTCGGACTCGCCACCCCCACGGCCCTGCTCGTGGGCACTGGACGCGGCGCACAACTGGGCATCGTCATCCGGGGACCGCACATCCTCGAATCGACCCGGCGTATCGACACCGTCGTCCTGGACAAGACCGGTACCGTGACGACCGGCCGGATGCGGCTCGTCGCCATGGAGTACGGGGAGGGCACAGACCGCGACGAACTGCTGACCCTCGCGGCCGCGCTGGAGCACGCTTCCGAACACCCCATCGCGACGGCCGTGACCGCGGCGGCCGCCAAGGTGGCACCTGTGCTGCCCAAGGTTGACGCATTCCGTGCCAGCGCCGGATTCGGCGTTGAGGGCCGGGTGGGGGAGCGCGGGGTCGTGGTCGGCCGGCCCAGCTGGGTCGGCGGTCGGATGGAGTTGCCGGACGGTCTGCGGAAGGGCCTGGAGGGCCTGGAGAACAGCGGCCGGACCGCGGTCGCGGTCGGCTGGGACGGAGAGGTGCGCGGACTGCTGTTTGTCGCGGACGAGGCCAAGCCCACCAGCCGCCGAGCGATCGACGAGATGCGCTGGCTGGGACTGACGCCCGTACTGCTCACCGGCGACACGGCCGGGGCGGCCCGGCGCATCGCCGACGACATGGGAATCACCGACGTCTACGCCGAGGTCCTTCCCCAGGACAAGGCCGCTGTCGTCCGCAGACTCCAGGAAGAGGGGCGCACCGTCGCAATGGTCGGAGACGGTATCAACGACGCCGCCGCCCTGGCCCAGGCCGATCTGGGCATCGCCATCGGCGGGGGGACCGACGCGGCCATCGAGGCGAGCGACATCACCCTGGTCCGCGGCGACCTGCGCGACGCCGCTGACGCCGTACGCCTTTCCCGGCGGACCCTCGGGACGATCAAGGGCAACCTGTTCTGGGCGTTCATCTACAACCTCGCCGGTATTCCGCTCGCAGCGTCGGGCGTGCTCAACCCGATGATCGCGGCGGCGGCCATGGTGCTGTCCAGCATTTTCGTGGTGACCAACAGCCTGCGGCTGCGTCGCTTCACGTCCTCCTCGGCGGCGGACGGCGGCCGTGGTGCGGAGGGGCGGGCCGGCACGCCGGCCTCCCCCAAGGACCTGGCGAGCGTCTCGTGATCGTCCGCTCCCTGGGGCTGCCGATGGCTCTCGTCGACGTGGACCAGGCACTGAGCGGACGCTGGCGGGTTCACGAACACGAGGTCGACATCGTAAGGGTGCAGGATCCGCCGTACGCGGCATGGCCACGGCTGAGGGAAGCGGGATTCCACCCCAAACCCCAGGTGATCATGTGGCGGGCAGAGGTGCGGGACTCCGAGGACACCTACCTCGTCACCCTCTCGGGCAAGGACCGCTACGACATCCGTTCCGCCTACCGGCGGGCGGCCGAGGCGGACTTGCTGATCGGTACGGAGCCGCTGACATCCGCGCTGATGGAGGAGTTCATCGAGCTGTACGAGAAGCAGATCGCCGGGATGCGGCACGGCTGGCCGGTCGCGGTCCAGCAACAAGCCGACATCCTCGACCGGGCCGACTCCTTCCGCGCGATCACCGTCCGGAGCGGAACGGCCCTGGTGGGAGCCTGCCTAAACGAGGATCTTCCGGACCGCGGCGAGATGCGGGCGCGCTTCTCGGCGGTGACGCAGGGACAGCGGAACGGCAGCCTCTCCCGGGTGCTCTACTGGGAGACGATGCGTCAGGCCAGGGTGCGGGGTAGGCGCTGGGCGACGCTCGGCCGGGACGTCAACCTCTACGGCCACCTCGGCAACGCGGGCCTGTTCAGCTTCAAGTCGAGGCTCGGCTTCACGGCTGTGCCCGGTCAGTCGGTCGAGCCGGGAAGCGGATCCCACCAGGCCGACCGCGTGGTCGGCTTCACCGCCCTGTCCGATCCCGTGCTGCTGCTCTCCTACGCGGCGATGGAGGGGGAGGAGGCTGCCGTCACGGCTCCCCTGTCGGGACACCTGTTCAGTAGAGGCGAAGTGGACCTCCGCCCGTTTCGCGGTGCCGGACTGTCGGCCCTGACACTGCACCGGGTCCCCCCGCGCGTCTGAGCCGGGCGCGGCGCCCGAGCGGTGGAGAGGAGGCCGGGCTGGACGCGTACTGCGTAGGCGGAGCAGGGCAGAGGTGACGTCAGGCCCGTCCGGAGGCGACCGAGAGCATGCGCTCCATCGCCGCGAGCGTTACCGGGTCAACCCGGTAATAGATCCAGGTACCGCGGCGTTCCGAGATCAGCAGCCCTGCCTCACGGAGCTTCCTGAGATGATGCGAGACCGTCGGCTGGGACACCCCCACGTCCGATATGTCACACACGCAGGCTTCGCCCTCCCTGTGCGACGCGACGGCCGACAGCAGGCGAAGGCGTATTGGGTCGCCGAGAGCTTTGAAGAGCTGGGCGGCTACGTCGGCCTCCTCGCTGTTCAAGGGGCGCTCGGAGAGCGGAGGGCAGCACAGTTCTGCCCCGTGGCCGTTGGCAGGTTTGGCCGTGGGCGGCGCCTTCATCCTGGTCATAACCCTATGTTGACATATTTCGAATCAGCTTGGCAGGGTGCACGCGGGCTTGAGTAAGCCGCTTCGAGCAGTGCGGATACTTGCTGAGGTGATGGCTGGCTGAAGCGGTCCCGCTTCGGGGTCCACGGGCGGCTGAGCGGTTGGCGGGGCATGGCTTCGGTCCTGTGCCGAAGAGTGTGCTGGAAGCTGTAGTTGGCGGTGACTTGGAACAGCAGTTCGCCGGGGGCAGACAGGAAAGACGGCGGGAAGACTGGCCAGCGCGGGCGAGGGCATGTCAACGTAGACGACCTTGCAAGAAACACCAGGTCAGAGAGGTGATCGCCTGTGAACGTAGCTCCCGCCGGCCCTGGATTCTCCACCACCATCGAAGCCCTGCGGCTGCGCGAGTGGCAGCTCGGACCCGGGCAGCCCAAGCTTGTGACTGACCAGTTCTCCGCGGATGACTTCCATCTGATCGTGGACGACCGCGCGGACGTCCATGTCAGTTCGAAGGACGGCCGCTTCTACCTCGGTTGGTTTCCGAGTGGCCGTCCCGGTACCGACGGCGAGGGATGGACGATCGCCGTCACCGGCACGGCCAAGGTGCCCGGCTACCGTCTGTCCTTTGACACCGAGACGCCGGCCGACATCGTCGCCGCCGCCGTGGCACGCGTGCTGGAGACCTCACGTGCCCTATGACCTTGCCGAATCCCACCAGTAGCGCCCGCCCGGAGGAGGTCGGCCGACTGCTGGCCCGTTCCATCGCTCCCGTTTCCCCGTACCCCCAGGAGGCTGTACGTGACGTCCCCGGAGATGACCGTCGGAGATCTTCTCGACCTGCTGTCCGGCTGCGACCGGAGTGCTCCGGTCCGCCAGGCCATCAACCCTTTTTTCCCGATGGCACACCGCTTGGCGCAGGTCGTGCAGTCAGTGGATGAGACCGGTCGGACCGTTGTCTACCTCGCAGAAGGGCGTGACGAGGACGCACAGCTCGGCCATCTGCCGCCGGAGGTCGCCGTCGACCTGACGTGGCAGGGCCCCGTCCAGGCACCCCCGCGCCGCCCCCGCCGCCGTGCCGGTGGCGTTTAGACCCGCACCGACTCCATGGAGGCGCCCCTGTATCCCGACTTCCCGTTCGACCCGTCCACCCCGCGTGGCGGCCAGCCCGCGTTCTGGGTCGGTCCCCGGTATCTGGCCGGTGATGATGAGCGCCTCTACGACGCCGTCGCCGACACGCTTGCCGGCCTGGGCTGGACGAGCCTGACGATCGTCCGTGGCCGGCACGTGCAGGACGAGGCGCCGGAGGACCGCCAGGTCCTGCGGAGCACCGTCCTGCACATCAGTCCCGACACGCTGCGCTGGGCCCAGTGGAGTCTGGCGGACGAACCGTTCCACCTGGGAAAGCTGCCGATCGCCTGGCAGATCTCCGCCCGCGCCGAGACGAGCAGCCCGCTCGCTCAATGGTCGGCCTACTTCACCCGCGACGTCCCCGGCGAGGCGGTGGCCGACTTCCTGGTCGCGCTCGACGCCCGCGATCAGGGAGCCGTGCCGCTCGCCGGATCCGAGCTGGTTCTCGACGCTGTTGCCGCACACGGATGGTTCCGCGACATTGACCGGCCTCAGGCAGCAACGGACCCGACGTTCACCTCGCACATCAGCCTCGGCGAGGTGCCGCCCCTCATCCAGGACACCGACCCGCGCGTCCTGGCGGCCGCTGAGGAGAGACCGGACGGATGGCAGGCGTGGGCCGAGCCCGCGCAGGGCGCACCGTGCCTGTGGGCGGCCTCCTTCGCCGCCAGCGTCCCGCACGATCTCGTTGCCGTCTTCGCCGCCTCTCTCAGCTCGACCGCACCGGTCCTGCGCCGGGTGCTGCCCGAGGCCACCCAGGAGCGCCTCCTGCGCGCGCCCGCCGTCTGACTTCCCACGTACCACTCCCGACGAACGCGGCCCGGCCCCCTCCCCAGTAGGAGGTGGCCGGGCCGTCTTGATTTCCGGGCCAGGCCCTCGTCAAAGCCACGGCTCCGGGCCTCACAGCCACAACCGGAACGTGTTCTACGTACGGTCCGGATATGTCCGAGCCTCGGCTCAGCACGTCGGCCAGGAACGTACTGCCCCCGGCCCACGGTGGTCGGAGGCGGCAGCAGGGCGGATGGGCAGGTCAGCTCGTTGCCGTGGCCTTGTCGAGGGCCGCGGCGAGGTGGCGGTCGACGAGGGCCGGGGAACCGGAGACGATCAGAAGCAGATTGCCGTCGCGTATCGCAGTCTGCTTGACCACGGTGCTCCGTCCTCCGGCCGAGAACGTCAGGAACTGGCTCCACCGCTCGTCACCGAGGTCGTGGGGAGTGGGCAGCTTCTGTGAGGCTATGCCGACGGAGGCGCCGCCCGCGACAACCTGATAAGTCGGGCAGCCGGTCATGGCGTCGAAGATCCGGCTGATGCCGCCGGACAGTTTCTTCGCACTGTCGCTGTACAACTCCTCGGAGATCTCCGAGGAGCCGCCGCCGTACGTGAAGGTCACCTTCGCCATGTGCGGAAAGGTGAGCGTGCCGCCGGTGGCCGTGCCGCCACCGAGCTTGCTCAGGGCCGGGCAGCCGATGACGGTGACGTCGTCGTGCTGGGTGGGGCGCTCCGGCTTGCGCAGGTAGCCGCCGCCGAGGTCGCTCTCGTCGAGCAGGCGGGGCTCCAGCGCAGCCGACGAGAGCGCGGCCGGCTTCCCGGTTCGGGCGGAGGGGGCGGTCTGGTACTTGACCCCGGTGGTGTCGGTGGAGCAGGAAGGCAGGGCAAGGAGAACGGCGGCGACGCCGAGGGCGGTGGTGGAGACGCGAACGCGCATGACGGAACTGACCCCTTGGTACTGGGTGACGGGTGGTCAGTGCGGGCCCGAGGGCCCGATGGGGTCGTAGGAGTGAGGGTCAGCGTCCGAGGTGGCGCAGGCAGTCCTCGAACGTGGCGTGCGTCGCGTCGGTCGGCCCGGAGTTCCGGTTGTACCAGGCGGCGTCGAGGCGGGTCTCCTGCTGCTCGTGGCCGGCCCGGCACCGCAGCCAGATCTGGCCGCGAGTAGAGAGGACGAGCCAGTCCCGGTACGCGCCGCACACCGCGCAGGCCGCCATCTCGCCGTCGAGGATGAGGGGCTGCTTCCACACCATCATCCTGCCGTCGACCTGGTCGTGGCTCGGCACGCGCAGCTCCGGCGGAAGGAAGTCGTCCACCACGCCCATCGACTCGGCGGGGTCCGGCTCAACCGCCGGTACTCCGAAGCCTGGTGGGACCTGGCCCTGTAGCCGCGCCGCCAGCTCGGCGAACTGCCTCTGAGCTTCGCTCGGCCCCTTGGCCCGGCGGCGTATCCGGTGAAACACCCTGGCGTTCTCCTCTGGCTACGTCGTCTCGTACTGCTCGTATCACGATCGTGCTCTACGCTCCCGGTGGTTTCCATTCACAAAGTCCACAGTCACGGTGGCGTGCCGGCATGCGGCAGGCTCACCGGGTCCTACGCGATTGCTCCTCGCCGTTGCGCCGCTTGCCGGGCGCGGAGGGCCTGGTCGTCGTTCTGCGTGGTGCGGTCCGGTTCTTTGAGGTGTTGGGCTCGGTTACGTTGGAGGCGTGGGCGGGCAAGTTGGCTGTCCGCCGTATCCGCCACACGAGTACGTCGCTGACGGAGCCCGCGGTGTCGAGTTCGCGGCGCTGCGCGGCGTCGGACAAGAGGGCAGCGGGGTCGTGGCCGGCGGCTTCGGCCTCCGCGATGGTCGCGGCCAAGGCATACCAGCCTGGCTCAGCGAGGATCTGTCCGGCCAGCTCCGGTAGCGCTTCGTGCAGCAGTGTGGTCTGCCGCTGGAGTATTGGCCGGCTCAGACGCCGGCCTTGTTGGTAGAGCACGCCGAGGGGCTGGGCGGCGGCTTTTTGGTAGGCGGTGCGCAGGTGCTCGGCGGCCCGGGTGGCGGCTTCGGCCTGCTGGGCGTGGCCCTTTCTGTTGTGCCAGTGCGCGGCGGCGGTGATGAGGAAGAACAGCATGTCGATCGCCATCGCGGTGGTGGCGCCGTCCTGCCCGCGGCCGAGGGCGGGGCCGCCGTGGACCAGGTCGCGGGCGGCCTGCCGTAGTGCTCGGTCGTGGCCGCGTACGGCGCGGACGTGGGAGCGCGAGGCCCGCTCGAAGGCTGTTGCGGCGTCGCGCAGTTCGCGGCGTGTGTGGGCGGCGGACGTCTTCGCGAGGGCATCCAGGATTTCGCCGGTCGCAGCGATATGGGCGGCGACGTCCGCGTCCCGGCCGTGCTCGACGACGAGCACGGCCTGCCACACGGCCGATGCCGTTGCGAGGCGGGCGGCGGCCGGACCTCCTGGGCCCGTACGGACTGTTTCGTGTTGCTGGGGAGCCGGGTTGTCCTGGGCATCGGCGGACCAGCGCTCCCGGATACGGGGGAGCGAGAGGTCGGGGGCGAGGCGCGCGCCGGGGTAGAACACCGGCTCGCCGTCCTTGTTCAGGTCGTCGGGCAGGGCGACCTTGTATCCGAGGAGGTCGCCGGAGGGCGCGGCACGCTTGCGGATCAGGAGGCCGGCGGCGGCGAGCCGGCCGAAGAACTCCTCATCGCTCATTGCGCCGGTCACCGCGCGCCGTACGGTTTCACGCAGTTCTTCGCGGGCGGTGCGCTCGCGGCCCTGCCGTTCGGCCTTGTGGCGTTCGGCGCTGGTGGGCCGCTGCGCGGCGGTGCCGTCGCCGGGCGCGACCTCATGGAGGCCGAGTTCCCTCTCGATGAGCCGGGCTTCCGCCTGGGCCCGGGCGCCGGAGCGGAAGTCGTCGGGGCGGTGGCCGTCCTCGGTCACGAGGGTGGCGACGATGTGGATGTGGTCGTCGGCGTGACGTACGGCGGCCCAGCGGCAGCCGGGCTGTCCGTCGCCGGGGTCGATGCCGGTGGCGGCGACGATACGGCGGGCGATGTCGGCCCACTCCTCGTCGGACAGGATCCGGTCGCCCGGGTCGGCGCGTACGGAGGTGTGCCATACGTGCTTGGCCGGGCGGGCGTGCTTGTCGAGGGCCATCACGGGTTGGTCCAAGAGCTGCTGGAGGTCGGCGAGGGTGACGTTCGGGTCGCGGCCGGGGTCGGGGGACATACCGTCGAAGGAGGCGACGAGATGGGGGTCGGTGTGTTCCTCGTACCTGCCCGGACCGTAGAGGTAGGCGAGGAGTCCGATGGTCCGGGAGCCCGACTCATTGACACTGGGCATCATGATCCGCGGTGCTCGATCAGCTGGGCGGCGGCTTGGTGCGCTGTGTCGGCGGCACGCCGTACGGCGGCGATGGCGGCTTTGAGCTGGGGAGCGTCCGCACCGGAGTTGAGCGCTTTGACTGCCTGGTTGAGGTTGCTGCCGGCCCAGCCGAGTCGGCGTCGGCTGTCGAACAGGGCCGTGATCACTTCACGTTCGTCGGCGATCTCGGCGCTGGTGCGGTCGAGGTCGCGGGCGGCGACGAGTGCGGAGCGGGCGAGGAACCCAGCGACGGACAGATTGCATCGGGCGGCGGCGGACTTGATCAGGGCGTACTCGTCTTCGTTGAAACGCGTGGCGGGCTGGCGCAGGCGCTTCTTCTCGGGCGGTTGACGCGGGCGCTGGCGGGCGCGAGGCGCGCGCTGTCGGCGTACGCGCGCTTCGGTCGGCTTCTCCTCCTGTCCAGGCTTCGATCCGCCCTCGGTCGAAGCCAGAAGGACCTGCGCCCCCCGGTGCAGGTCCTCGCCCGCCCCCTCGGGGGCGGGTTCGGCGGAAGCTATGCTTCCGCCCCAACTTGCTCGCCCCGAGAGCGAGTTGGTGTCGGGTTCAGGTGCGGGGGTCGTGCCGTTCTCGGGTGCGTTCTTCATCGGAATTCGGGCCTTGTGGAGCAGATGCGGTGCTGGATGGTCGCGGCCAGCGAGAGGACGTCGGCGTGCAGAAATCGCCGACGGACCAGAACATCCGCCCAGGCACCGGCCTCGGCGACGGCGGGCTCGGATGAATGAGGGGAACGCGGAATCACGGCGTACCTCCTAGCGGGGTGGTGGCCCGGCACGGAGCCGGATCACCTTTTGCGGACCGGGGAGTTGAGCTGGGGTATTGCCAGTTCAGCCGCACTCGGGGCAGCGTCCGGCGTGGCTGTTCAGCGCCCGGGCCATCCGCTGCTTCGTCGAGACAGCCTGCTTTGCACTGGATTTCGCCGCCGGCCTGCCCTCGTGCCGCTTGGAGTGGGCGAGCATGAAGCCGATTTCCCGCTCGTACTCCGCGCGGATGGTGTTGAACTGGTGGCAGGTCTTCATCAGGCGGTGTTCCTTGTCTTCGTGGTGTCGTTGTTCCGCAGCTGCGCCAGGACCAGGCTCAGCCGGTCGTTCCGGCCGCCTTTCAGGCCCTCGCGGCGGAGGATCTCCCGCAGCTGGACTCGGGTGACGGACTCGTTGCCGTCCCGTGCGAGCAGGGCGGGGACGTGGGGGCGGATTTGCTGGACGAGCTGGTCCGTCGACTGCTCCAGCTCGCGCGGCGGGCGCTGTGTCTGCGGGGTGCGGGACCGGCTGCGGTTCGCCTTGTTCTTCGTCTTGGCCTTCGCGGTCGTCTTCCGCCGGAGAGGGACTGTGTGTCCCCGGTCCCCGGTGGGTTCGGTCCCCGATTCGGTGGGGGTCGGTCCCCGGTTCCCGGTGGGTTCGGTCCCCGAATCGGCAGCGGTCGGTCCCCGGTGCGAATCAGGGCGCTGAGCGGATACTTCTTGGGCGGGAAGGCCGGTCCCCACCCTTTCGGCGTCGCTCGCCGAGGCGCTCACATCGGCGGGACCGGTCCCCGGGACCGCGTCCGTTCCCGGGACGGCGGCGCTCGCGTCGTCGCCTTCGGTCCCAGCGCTTGAAGGCTCCTTCGAGTCCGGGATTTCAGGGCTCGGTCCCCTGGGGGTGCTCGGTCCCCGGTCCCCGTCCGGCGCGTCGGGACCGGCTACGGGGACCGACGTTTTCGAGGTCGGCGGCGAGGGGACCGTGGCTGCCGTTGTGGTGCTTTGCGCCGGGGACCAGGGGGAGGGCAGCGGGACCGTGGCGAGCGTGAGGGCGTGCCGGCGGGCGGCGAGCTGGTCGAGTAGCTGTGCGCGCTGGACGAGGTCGGTGCCGACGCAGGCCCTGCCGACCGCCTTTGACAGGCGCCGGGTGAGCCGTCGGCTGCTCCGGTTGCGCTGCTGCTCGGGTGTGCGCTCGGCGAGGCGAGCAGCCAGGTTGACCGCGCGGGTGGTGGCCCGGTCCCGGGTGATCTGCGCGGCGTCGCGGTCTCGCGAGGCGATGCCGAGACGGGACAGGAGCCGCTCGCGAGCCTCCCGGCCCATGACGGCGAGCAGCCCGTTCGAGGCGGCGCCCGGGACGTGCAGGCGCAGTTCTATGCCCATGGCAAGGTGCCACAGCATCGCTGCCATGACCGGGCCGACGAAGGCGCGGACCGTGCCGCCGACAGGGCCGCTCTCTGCGTAGGCCGGGATCACCTGCACTCCGGTGATTACCCAGACCAGAGTGCCCGGCAGGCCGGGAGCGCCCTGAGTGGCCAGGTTCTGCCGGGCCATCAGCGCGGTCGCGAAGAGCGCCAACTCGGCTGCCGCGAACATGCCGACCCGCTCGACGGTGCCGGCTATGTCGAGGTAGTCGGCCGCGAAGCGCCACGAAGTGTCCGCGCTGTAGGCGGTGCAGCCCAGGGCGGCCACGGCGGCGACCTTCACCGCAGGGCCGCCGAGACGTTTCTGCTGGCGCGTGCCCGAGCGCCGCATGGTCCAGACGGCCAGGAGGACCATGAGGGCGGTGGGCACCCCGGCGGCGAGCAGGAGAGAGAGGTCCGGAGCGGCGCCGAGCGACAGGGCGGGGTGGGTCATGCGGCCTTTCCGAGAGGGGCGTGCGCCGGGGACGATGCTGCCGGGTGGGTGGGCGGCTGCTGGGTGCCGGGCGTGGCGGGGGTGGGGCTGCCTGTTGCCGGGGTGGGCTTCTTCCGCTTCTTCTTGGGGCGTGGTACGCCGTAGGTGCGGTCGCGGTCGAAGACTTTGTTCGCGGTCTGCCGGAGGAGGTCACGGGCGTGCTTGTGGCTGATCTGGAGGGCGGCGGCGAGTCGGCCGGGCCGCCAGCCGCGCACGTAGGCGTGGTCGATGACGACCTGCCGCTCGGTCTCGGTCAGGTGGACGTCGCGTCCCTGGAAGAAGGCCGTTACGCGCCGGTAGTCGAGGCGCTGGGCCAGTCCGTTGTGCAAGGGGCGCCGCTCGGCTTCGGTGAGGCCGCCCCAGATGCCCTCCTTGAGGACGTTCTCCAGGGCGAAGTCGAGGCAGTCGCGGCGTACAGGGCACCAGCCGCACAGTTCCTTCGCCTCGGCGATGGCTTCGTGGTCCCGGGGGAGCGGGAAGAACACCGCGTCGGCGTCCTCGACATCCATGCCGTGGCACGTTCCGCGGGTATGCCAGCTGGTGTCGCCGATGCCGCGCAGGCCGGTGGACGGCGCGTCATGGGTGGTGATGTGGCGCAAGGCGATCTCCGATGTGCTGCCGCGCCGGCCGGAGTGGTGCTCGGTGGGGGCGGCGTCGGGTGCCGGCTGCGGCGCGAGGGCGCGCGCCGCAGCCGGGGCGGGACGGTGATGTGGGGTAGCGGTGCACCGAACCGGATACACGCGCTGGATACGCCGGTCAGGCCACGGCGGTCTGCTGGGCCTGCTCGGTCTGCTGACCCTGCTGGGCCGCGGCGAGATCGAGGCGGCCTGGGTGCGGCGTGGCGCGCGGGGTGGTTCCGCGTGCTCCGTCGTCGGGTCCGATCCGGCGGCGACGACACGGCTCGCCGGGCTGGGCCAGGCACCACTCGCACCGGACGCTCAGAGCGTCGGGCAGCCCCTGCGCGAGGGCGGCCTCGCGAGCGGCTCGGGCCGGCCGATAGGGGGCGAGGGAGGCGCGGGCGGCGGGCGGTATGCAGGAGCCGATCTCCCGCAGTCGCGCCTTCAGCTTCGGGTCGACACCGTCGCGACCGGTGGTGATCGCCCGGGCCTGCTCGGGCTGTGCGGTGCCGGCGGCGACGGCCCGACGGGTACTGACCAGCGCGGCGGTCCAGGCGACCTGGTCGTCCGGGTCGACAGGGGGTGTGGGGTCGGAGTGCCGGGCCAGCCGGTCGCGCCGGTAGCTCACCCAGGGACGGACGACGTCCGCGGGCAGGATCTGGTAGGGCGAGGTGCGGATGTGCCGGCGGGCGACAACGCGGGCGTCCCAGCCGTGCGTGGTGGCCATCGGCACGTCGTCGTCCTCGTTGCTGAGCAGCTCGTGCCACTGGGCGAGCTGGTCGCGGGCCTCGCCCGGGTCGGTGCGGATGGTGCGGGGATCCAGTCGGCCGATGTAGGCCAGCAGGGCGGCGGTTTCGCGGCGGTCCACGGTCAGTCCTCCGTTCCGGTCGGCTCGTCGAGCGCGGCGAGGAGCGCGGCGGTGTGGGCCTCGGCCCGTGTCATGCCCCCTGGCGCAGCCGGGCCCTTGCCGGGCACGGCGTAGAGGTTCGGGCGGCCGGGGGCGTGCTCTCGGGCGACCCACGAGCGCCAGTCGGCAGCCCAGGCATCCGCCGGCCGTGGCTTGAAGTCGGCCCGGTGGGCACGCCACTTCGCGTCGGCCGCCTGGAGGCCCTGCTCGCCGAGGCGGTCGAGGTGTCCCTGCTGGCGGGCCCAGGTGTGGGTGGCGTCATCGAGCTGCCACTCGGCAGCCGGGAGGACGACACCACCACTGCTGTACCTACGGTTCAATTCCGGTTCACTACGGTTCTGTGTGCCGGTTTCCGACACATCGCTGTGCCGGAAACCGGTACGCCGAGGTGCCGGTTTCCGCCGGGACCTGCCGGATTCCGGTACTGCCGGTTTCCGGACCCTCACAGAAGATTGCGGCACCTCACGGGGGCGGATTCCGTACCGCCGCAGGGCCGATACCCGAAGCATCGGAGCGCCGCCGGTTACCTCCTGCGATGCCGGGTTGGCGTGTTCCTCCTGCGCGATTTCTGCCGCTGCCTGGGCTGCGAGAGGGAGGCGGTAGACCGCGCTGCGCTGCGGGCCGGTGAGGTCGTCGAGGCGCTCCAACTCACCGGCGTGGACGAGTCGGTCGATAGCTTCGCGAACCGTCGAGACAGAAGCACGCGTGCGCGTGGCCAGACTTGAGAGCGACGCCCAGGAGACACACTGCTCGTCGGCTACCCGGTCGGCGATCGAGAGCAGGACCAGACGCGCGGTCCCACGACTGGAACTGTGCTCCCATACCCACTCGCGCGCCTCGCCGCTCATCGGCCGCTCCCTACGAGCGAGCGGGGCCGACGGTTCGCCGGTGCCGGAATGGTGTGTTCCGGCTCGGGGCACTGAAGCACCGAGGCGGAGGCGGCTGCCGCGCAGGCCAGGAGAATGGGCCTTTTGCGCAGAGCAGGAGGCATGCAAGAATCCCCTTTGCAGTGTTGCCACGCTGGTGCGCCCCTGGAAGGACTCAGCGTGGTGATGGTGGGCAATCCCCGCCCTTGCCGGGGCGGGCTGCCGTTTAGCGTTCGGCGTCCGGGAGTTACCGCTCTCGGGCGCCGTCGCGCTGTTTACGGGACCTACTCGGTCCGGTCCGTGCTCGTCGGCTCCTTACGTCCGTTTCCCCGGGCAGGCTGCCCGGGGACGACGAACATACGCAGGGACCCGTGTCAAGATCCAGACTTGGTTCTTAAACTCTGTACTGGTTGCAGAGAGTCATCTTGGGATCTGCCGCCGGAACCGCCCACGGGGCTCCCTCGCTCATTGGCCCACTGAGCTTTATGCATCCGGGAGTTGCGGTCCCCATGCGCGCCGACGCTGTTTCTGACGGCCTGTGCGGCCCTGCTGGATTGCGTGCTCCGCATTTCGCCCCGTACTCCGAAGGGAGCTGTTATGCGTACCGGCTCGCGCTCTGCACGTAGCGCCCAGGCCGGACTCTGTGGCCGCACAAAGGTGGAAGCAATGCTCGCTGCTTCCGGGACCTTTGGCCCTTTGTGCCAGGCGGTCGACATGCAAGACTCTCCTTGTAAGGCGCTGGTGCCGGTGAGTTCCTTCGTGAAGGGTCCGGCATGGTGATGAGTGAATCCCCGGTCCTTGCGTGGGACGGAGTGTCATTTCGGTTTGGGCGCCTGGGAGTTGTGCCTCGCAGGGTGCAGTCGCTACTTCCGGACCAACCTCGCCCGGCTGCGTTCTGTGCGTTTTCTTTATGACTCTCCTGTCGTCGTCAGTGCCGAGCGTGCTGCCTGGCGAGGACGACGAACATGGACGCGAGTCTGCGCCAAGGCCCAGACTCGGCTAAAGAACTTTCTACGACGCGCAGCAGACGCGACGACATCGCCGGCCGAGGGGCGAGGCTGCTGGCCGGGACGAGGACGCCAGGCGGATCGCGCCGGTCGCACCAGTAATGATCTTCACCTCTGCCTCCTCGTGTTCTCATACGTCGAATGCGCTGGTCAGCAAGTTTATGCGAAGGGTTCGACCCCTCGTCAACGGTGGGCAAATGGGAATCGACGCGCGTAGATCGCTGGCTCGGGAGTCGTTGAGGGGTACCTGACGTGCAGTAAGTCGCCTGCCGGGAAAGAGGAATTGAACGCTTCGGTAGCCGATAGTTGGATCCATCGATCCCCGTCCTGGCTGGGTGGGTTGATCGGAAACGAAAAGCGGCAAAGATTTGCCGCTTCCTCTCGGTGATCATGACCTGATGGCGGAGATGTCTGATTCGTTGGTGAACGTCTTCAAGGTCAGGGCGGGCGCTCGTTCAATTCTCAACAATGAGCTTTAGGGGAATGTGCCTCAGGTCACGCTTGTTCAAGATCGATAAAATCTTGCGTATGGTCTTAGCGGGGAGATGGGGGTGGGGGCAGCGATTGCGCTGACCCTCCTTTTTCATGCCCGAAACAGGCTTCTCCGCAGAGGAGAGGGAGGATCTCATGGCCGTTAAGCAACCGGACCCCGACGGTAACAGCAGAGCGGAAGTGGATATCTCCGCCGAGACGTCCACGGGCCGGGTCGCCGGCCAGTTCATGGGCTTCGGTGCGATGCTCAAACGCTGGCGGAAGTCCGCAGGCGTCACGCAGCCGCCCGCTGCCCGTGCCCTGGGTATCAGTGTGCGCACCTACCGTCATATCGAAAGTGGCGCGACTCCGCGCTTCTCACAGAAGCAGTGCGATGCCCTGGCCGCGCTGCTGAAACTGGACTCGGACGAACGCCACGCGCTGCTGCTTTACAACGTGGGTACGTACCTCCGGGCCGCGCCGACGGAGGGGCAGCCCGAAGTGGGCCCCGCGTTGCGTCTGCTCATCGACCGGCAGATGCCCAGCCCCACGTATCTCTCGGACCGAAACTGGAACATCCTCGCCTACAACCAGGCCATGGCCGAGATTTGGCCCTGGGCGACGGAGCCCCGGGCCAATCTGATCCGCTGGGCCCTCACCACAGCCGAAGGCCGCGCTACCTACCACGACTGGCACAAGCACGCCACGGTCTTCGTACGGATGCTGAGGTTTGCGCAGACCACCCACGGCGAGGACGTCGACCTCCAGGAGCTGATCGAGGACGTCAAGAAGAACCCGGATGTCCGGCACATCTGGGAGTCGGACGCCGACCTCGTCGAGCACCGCGACGGACACGTGTTCCTCGCCACCGTGCCGACGCTGGACTGGCGGACGATCGAGATCGTCAGCCATGTCGCCTACCCCGCGATCATGCCCGACTGCCGCTTCGTCGTCATGACCTGGGTAGAAGCCGAAGGCGATACTCAACGCGACGCACTGGGCGGCCCTCGGGACGCCTGGGCGGACGAAACGCACAACGGGGAACGCCGGCGGGACCTGGCTCAGGAGAGGCTCGCCGAAGGCGACCGGCTCCGGGACCAAGATGTCCGCACGGCGCGCCTGGCCGCGAGCAGCGCGCATCAAGCCGCGGCTCTGGCCGGCGACGACGGCATCCCCCTGCCTGCCCTCAGCCGCCTCGTGGGACCCGACGCCCAGCTGACGCTCTCGCCATCCAGACGCAACGTCGTCTGGGCCGTAAAGGAGCTATCAGGCCGCTGGGGCGTTACACGGGTCTCCCCGGCCACAGTGATAGCCCGCATCCAGCGACAGCCCCTGACGGACGAGCACCTCACCGAGATGAAGCAACTGGTGCGCTACGGACTACCGGCCGAACCCGAGGCCGCCCTCTCGCGCATCGAGCAACTCCTCAGCGAACACGACGCGGAGCAGCACGTGCTTCGCGAAATCTACAAGGAGTTGTACGGGCCCGACTACGCCCGGCCGGCATCGCGCGGAGACGACCCCCGAGAGGTCTAAACCGGCCGTCCGTGGGACCGCCCCGCTCAATGGCGTACGCCGACCAGCGCGAGCAGGCGCGGAAGCGATCGTGTCGTCACATCTCAGCTTCAGCCCATCCCGAGGAAAGAACGAACTCGTGCACAGGTACACCTATCCCTGCCCACTGCGCTGGGCCGACGCCGATGCATACGGGCACGTCAACAACGCGATGTTCCTTCGGTACATGGAGGAAGCGCGGACACGAATGTTCCAGGAGGTGGTGGGGGCCACACACGAAGACGGCCGCCGCCAGAACGCGTTCGTTGTCGGCCGCTCCGTCATCGACTTCCGCGCCCCGCTGTACTACCGCGACGCGCCGGTCGACGTGCACATCCGGGTCGCCAAGAGCAGCGCCGCGAGCTTCGAACTCGCCTACGAGATCAGCGACAACAATCTGCTGTACGCCGAGGCGACGACCACGATCGTCGCCTACAACCTGGATATCGGACGCCCTCGACGCCTCTCCGGACCCGAACGAGACTTCCTCGCCCGCTACAACAAACCCTGATCGAGGCTGGATCGCTCCGGTGAACCGTCCGCTCAACGAGTTGATGAAGAAGGCCGACCGCACACAGGGTCCTGCCGCCTGATCGCCCATTGCTCGTCCGTCAGAGACCCGAGGGCAGATGTGCCTGAACCGATCCTGCCCGGCATGAACTCCTTCGCGGCCGGGCCGGAAGGTGACTTCGGCGCGGTGCCCGCCGGACTGTGGCCTCTACTGGTCACGTCGCCGATCTTCGGGCCGGCTTTGTGAGTGCCACGCCGGGCAACGCCCTGTCAGATCTGGTTCTGCCCGCCGTCGACGTAGATGTTCGCGCCAACGACGTAGCTGCTCTGGTCGGAAGCGAGGAACGCCACCACTGCGGCGACCTCCTCAGGACGCCCTATGCGGCCCTTGGCCACGGTCGCTGCGACATTCTCCTTGACAGCGGACAGGGTCTCCTCGCCGCCGAAAATGTTGGCGAGTCCGGGAGTTTCCACCCCGCCCGGCGACACCGCGTTGACCCTGATGCCCCGGCCTTTGAGTTCGTTGGACCATGTCCGCGCGAATGACCGGACGGCGGCCTTGGACGCCGCGTACGCACCGAACGCCTCCATGCCGTTGTCGGCGGCTGTGGAGGAGGTCAGGATGACCGAGGCGCCGTCATTGAGCAGCGGGAGCGCCTTCTGTACGGTGAACACAGTGCCCCGGACGTTGACTCCGAAGGTCTGGTCGAAGTGGTCTTCGGTGGTCTGCTCCAGCGTGACGAACGTACCGACCGCCGCGTTCGCGACGAGCACGTCCAGTCCCTGTCCCCGGGCCCGGACCGCGTCGTAGAGCCGGTCCAGGTCGGCTGCCTCGGAGATGTCGCCGGCCACCGCGGTGGCCCTGGATGCTCCGATGGTCTCGATGGCGGCGTCCAACTCGGTCTTGCGCCGGCCTGTGATGAACACGTGCGCGCCCTCGTCTGCCAGACGTGCGGCGGTGGCCAGACCGATTCCGGTGCTGCCGCCGGTGACCACAGCCGTCCTGCCCTCAAGCTGTCCCATGCGAGTGTCTCCATATCCCTCTGTGTTGACCTGCTTCGACAGCCATACTTCAGGAACATTCCGGTACGGTGCATCATGTGTAGTCCTTGTTTCTTTACGTATCGTCCATAAGGGAGGTGGGTGTGCTCGGCTCCAGCGATCCGATCGCCGACGCCATCGGTCTTCTGCGCCCTCGCACCGTGATCGACCCCGGTCTCCATGCGGCAGGGCCGTGGGCGCTGCGCTTCGATCAGTCCTCGCATGTCAAGCTTGGTGTCGTCGCGCGCGGCGCATGCTGGCTGACCCTTGACGGGCACAAGCCCGTACTGCTGGAAGAGGGCGACTTCTACCTGCTGGGCAACCCCCCGCCTTACGTCCTGGCCAGCACACTCACCGCACCATCGCGCCCCGCGAAGCCGGTGTGGGAGAGCGCCAAGGACGGTGTCGTACGCATCGGCCCAGAGGCCGAGGAAGACACGTACCTCTGCGGCGGGCACTTCTCGTTCGAGGACACGAACACCCCAGTCCTGGCCCAAGTCCTACCGCTGCTCGTGCTTGTCCGTGCCGCAGATCCCCGCGGCAAGCTCCTGGCACATCTCAGCGAGCTCCTGGTCTCCGAGGCCAGGACCGCCGCCGCCGGCAGCTCTCTTGTCCTGAACCACCTCGCACAGGTCCTGTTCGTCCACATGCTGCGCGCCCACGCCGAACAGGCCGATCAGCCCACCGGCTGGCTGGGAGCGCTCAACGACGACGGTATCGGTGCAGCCCTTCGCGCCATGCACACCGACGCGGCACACCCCTGGACACTCAAAGAGCTTGCCGGCATCAGCCACATGTCACGTTCCGCGTTCGCCTCATCCTTCAAGGGCCGGGTCGGAGCCACCCCGCTGGACTATCTGATCCAGTGGAGAATGAGTCTCGCCCGCGACGCCCTGAGCCACGGCACGCGAACGATCTCCGAACTCGCGTTCATGATCGGCTACAAATCCGAGAGCGCGTTCAGCACCGCATTCCGCCGCGTGGTCGGCTCCTCGCCCAGACAATTCCGCGAGACATCAACCCGCGCGGCCAACGGCCGTCCGGATCAGGGCCGCTGACCCGTACCGCGACAAGTGCCCGTTCCCGGAGCCAGGATTCAGATATCGGCGTGGCAACGTCCCTGCACCGACCCGTGCCGTACACGGAAGCGGCTCAAGAGGCAGTTGGCCGAATCGCTGAGGTTGCCAAGTGCCGTACGCAAACAGGCGCGTTGGCGCGTATCAGGCCGGGCGGACTTGTAGAGTGCGGGGCTTCCGGTATGCCACGACCCTTGTGGAGCTGACTGTGTACGTGTTCGGTGGTCGCCTTCGGGCGGCTGGTCTCGGCGGAATCCCTCTTCGGGCCGAAGGAGGGCGATGACCTGTGGCGATTACTGATGCCGATATCGCGGGAGTGCTTGCCGCCTACCTTGAGCGCTACCCGCAGGAGGCCGGGCAGCTGGCCGAGCCGCTGCGGCTCTTGGCCGAAGGACAGGGGTTCGCCTCGCGGCGGACCTTCCCGATGCATGTCACCGCCGGCGCGCTGCTGGTCCGGGAAGGCGCCGAGATCCTTCTGATCGAGCACCTCGCGTACGGGATCACTTTGCAGCCGGGCGGTCATCTTGAGCCGAGCGATATGACGCTGGTCGGCGCGGCCTTGCGGGAGCTGTCCGAGGAGACCGGCATCGATCCCGAGCAGGTCGTCCCCGTCTCGATGGACCCTGCCTATGTCGAGTTCGGCCAGGTGCCGGCCAGGCCCGCGAAGGACGAGCCGGACCACTACCACCTGGACATCGGCTATGTCTTCGCGACGGTCGATGCCGAGGTCGGACGTATCCAGGAGTCCGAGGTGACGGGCGCCGCCTGGTATCCGCTGGACTTGGCAGAGCGCCTCGTCGGGCCCCGGATCGCGCGGGCGGTTACCGCATCGACCGGGATCGGGTAACCCTTCCGCCACCGGATGCCCTGGCCTCTGACGGCTCACGCGCAGGGAACGTTCCCTCGTAGTAGGCACTGGGGTACGGGAGTTCGGTGTCACGCTGCCTCCTCCGGAAGCTTGGCGACGATCACGAGCCAGCTCGTCACCGTGGCATCGTCCGGTCTGGTCCGGGTGGATGCCTCCGCGAGGATCGCCATTTTCTGCTCGTAGGAGAGGGCGCCCTCGGGGTGGGCGAAGACCGGGATGGACAGCCAGGCCGCCCTCTCGGCGGTGGTGGTGCGCTGACCGGTGACCTCCGCGGCGACGACGTCCAGCCCGGCATCGGCCAGAAGCCGGGTGATGGCGGGGAGCGGCAGCTTCGGAGGGATGGCGGCCGTCGGCGGGGCAATGCCGTAGTCGCGGGTGGCGATCTGCTGGATCAGGGTGGTGAGGGAAGGCCCGGTCGGCGGGACCGGTGCGTCGGGGTGGGTGACGCCGGCGAACGCGCCCCCGATGTTGAAGACGAACCGGCCTCCGGGCCGCAGAACACGGCGCACCGCGGTGACCACGGCGGCGACGTTGGTCTTCCACAGGGCCGAGTTGCACACGACGGCATCGACGCTGTGTGCCGGGACGTGACCGGCCAGGTTTTCGGCGGGTGCGTTGACCCAGGTCAGCCGGGAGTCGGTCAGGAGGTGGCGGCCGATGCGCTGCATGGCGGCGGAGCTGTCGAGGGAGACGATGGTGGCGTCGGGCGGTGCCAGGGCGAGGATGGCCTCGGCCGTCGTACCGGTGCCGCCGCACAGGTCGACGATCACACGGCTGTTGGTGAGCCCGGCACGTGCGGCAAGGTCGCGGCTGGAGGCGCTGTACATGGGGTAGGCGCGGGTGAAAGCGGCATAGGTCTCGGCGGTGGAGTCGTCGTCCCAGCCGGTGAGGGCGTCGTACTCCAACGGGTCTACCTCGTTCTCGTGGCCGGGGTACCGCACGTGGCGGTGGGGGAGGGGATCCGGATCTCCGCTCGGGCCGGACCGGCCGTACGGACGCGGGTGTTCTGCGCGCTCTTCGAGCCGGTCGGGTTGCGGCGGGTTGAGTCGAAGGACGGCTTGGCGTCGCGGCTCCGCTTGAGTTCGAAGAAGCCGTCCGTCGCCGCGACCATCAGCAGGCCGTCCCAGAGCTGTCTGGCGGCTTCGCCCCGGGGGGCCGGGGTGATGACGGGGCCGAACAGGGTTGTGCCGGCGATCCGCAGGACGGGGGCTCCGACGTCGAGCCCGACCTCGTCGAACGCCTCGTGGTGCGAGTCCTTGATGAGCGGGTCGAACTCCGTGGTGGTGGCTGCCGAGGCGAGTGACAGTGGCAGTTCGGCTTCCGTCAGGGCTTCGGTGATCACGGAGGGATCTTCGCGGCGCCGCTGGTTGTGCAGCCGGGTGCCGATGGCCGTGTAGAGCGGCCCCAGGGCTCCACGGCCGCTGTGCTCGGCGGCTGCGGCGCAGACGCGCACCGATCCCCAGGCCGTCGCCATCAGCTGCCGGTAGTCCTCGCTGAGGCCCTTGCCCTCGCGCTGGTCGAGGTTCAGGTAGGCGAGCGACATGATTCGCCAGTCGGCGCGCACCGGCCGGACCTGCTCGACCTCCAGGAGCCAGCGGGAGGTGATCCAGGCCCAGGGGCACCGCGGATCGAACCAGAACGGGACCTCGTGGATCTCGCTGTGGCGGGTTTCTTTCTTGATCGTCATGATGTGTACCGTCCAATCTCCGAGTGGTACCGCATGGCTTGTCGTCCGGCGGACGGGCTAGATGTCGAACAGCCCGCCCTGGACGGGGACGTTGCTCCTGGCGGTGCGCCCGGCGACCTTTACCAGGGCGGCGAGGTCGGTGAGCTGTGAGGTGTCGTCCGCAGCGTCAAGGAGGTGGAGGAACACTTTCGCGGTGACGTCGACGTCGGCGTAGGCCCGGTGGCGGGCGGCCGGCCGGGGGATGGTGAAGTGCGCCAGGAGGGTGTCGAGCTTGTAGTTGGCCAGGCCGGGGAACAGGTGCTTGGCGAGGGGAATGGTGTCGAGGAAGTTGACACGGGCCAGGGTCGGGCAGTGTGCGCGGGCGTTGTGGATGACGTTGGCCTCGGTGGCGGCGTGCTGCGCGACCAGCAGGTACTGGCTGTCAGGGGTGAATCGCCGGTCCAGGGCTCCCATGACGTGAGCAACGTCCGGGGCGCCTGCCAGTTCTGCCGCTGTCAGGCCGGTCTGGGCCGTGTCGGCCGGTGTCACAGGGGCGAACGCGGGCGGCCGGATGAGGGAGGTGCTCCTCCCCGCCTCCGTCCATGCCCCGTCCTGGCAGCGAAGGGCGAGAGCGGCGACTTCGATGGGCTGCGCCGGGTGGCCCGTCGGCGTTGTGGTCTCGAAGTCGACGACCACGAATGTCGTTGCCCGGAAGTCGGGGTCGTCGGTCAAGCTGCCCATGCGTCCGCCGTTCACGTCGGTTGGGTGGCATCGTTGGCGCGTGCCCTGCTCGTCGAGGAGAGTGCGTGCCGGCGCCTGCTCGGGGTGGGTTCCTGGTCAGTGCCCGAGGACTCGGGCCACGGCCGCCGTGGCGGCTTGCAGATTCGGTGCGTTCCACCGGCGCTCGCCGGTCCAGGTTTCGCTCAGGGACTGGTAGAGGTCCGACATCACTGGCAGGAAGTCGCCTGGCAGGGGCGTTGGCGTGGGCCACCGGTGCCGGGGGACGCCCTCGGCGATCAGCTGGTTGACGGGGACTGCGTGCCCGTTGTCCACGTACCAGTTCCGCAGGACCTGCTTGCCGCAGTGCACGCCGTCGTACAGCAGGCGGCTCTCGTCGGGCGTGCCGGGGCTGTCGGCGAGCATGAGACCACCATCGCCCGCCACCACGAATTCGAGTTTGCCGTCGCAGTGCCGCAGGCCCACCGTGCGCGCGTGTTCGGTCAGTACGCGGTTGACCGTGGCGGTGGTGTCGAGCAGGTCGTGGAACTGGTCGTCGTCGAGGCCCGTGAGCCGTTGGGCTTCCGCCGTGTCGATGTACTGGTTGACGTTGTCCAGCATGGTCGCGAACTCTACGAGCGGCTTCTTCAGCTCTTCCCCGACTGCGGGGAGGGAGCTGAGTCCGGCCTGGGCCGGGGTGAGGGTGCCGGTGGCGAGCCGGCGGTGGACGGAGCTGCCCTGCGGGAGTTCGGTGCGGACAAGGACCTGCACGGGGATCAGGGTGTTGCGGGCGCCGGGGGGCAAGGGCAGGGTGTCCGGGGCGGGAAGGTGTGCGAGATCGAACTCTATGCGGTGGGGGGCGATGAACCGGCGGAAGTGGGTCCGTACGCCGGCTGCCTCCAGCAGGGCGAAGTTGAAGGCGGCCATGCGGGAGATGGCTTCGCCCTTGCCGGGGATCAGGTCCGGCATCCGGCCGTAGTGGAACACCGTGTAGGCGTCGGTGTATTCGAAGATGCCGACGCCCGTACGGGTTTCCGTGGCCGGGGTGGTGATCTTCAGGTTCTTGGTCGAGTGGAGGACGGGCATCATGCTCCTCTGCGCGGCGGCGGGGGGCCGTCACCGGTCGGAATCGGCGGTGAGTGGCGCGGGGACGGATGTGGGGCTGGGGCAGGCGGCCGTCTCGCGGTCGGCGGCCTGCCCGCGCGCGCAGCCGCGCGGCAACGGTGCTCCGGATCCTGAAGGCAGGCCCGCGGTGTCCTCGGTGCCTTCGCCGATGGGGGCCAGGTGGCTGTCGATGACTCTGAGTACGTGCATGTCGGCCGCGAGCGCGGAGGCGATACCGTCCGGGGCGTCCTCCACGGCGAGGCAGCGCTCCGGCGGGACGCCGATGCGGCGGGCAGCCTCCAGGAACACGTCGGGGGCGGGCTTGCCGCGCGCCGTGTCCTCCCGGGTGACAACAGCTGCGAACTCGTGGCTCAGGCCCAGGGCTTCTATCCCGGGATGGACGAGAATGCGGCTGGCCGCGGACGCCACGACGCAGGGCAGTCCGGCGCGGCGCGCCGCGCGCAGGAGCGTCACGCTGCATGCGATGGGGGAGATGGTGTGCAGGTGGGCCAGGAGGTGGGCGCGGCTGCGGCGGATGATCTCGTCGTGGGGCAGCTGCCGTGCGCCGGGCAGCGCGGCGAGCAGGTCGTGGATGGACAGGCCGAAGTTCCGGCGGTACCAGTCCGCGTCCAGGTCGAGCCCGTACGGCTGGAGCGCCGCGCGCAGCGACTGTTCCTGATGGGCCGTCGTGTCGGCGAGGGTTCCGTCGAAATCGAAGATCACAGCCAGGATGCCGTCGGGGACGTCTGGCGAGCAGCTTTCGTCGAGGGCGGGGATCGGGCTGCCCGGTGGGAGGGCCGTCTCGCTCACGCCGGCACCTCTTCCGCGCGGTGTCCGCAGCACATGCACGGCGCGCCCTCGCCCATCCACGGTTCGCGCAGGCAGTCCAGGCCGGGTCCGGCGCTGCCGATCCAGTCCCGGATCTGCGCGGCGGCCTCGTACTCGTCGGTGATACGCCGGTCTACGACGCGGTAGCGGGCCGGATCGGTGGCGGCGACCCGTTCGAACAGCGCGCACGCCTTGCGCATGAACGTCGCCTGCTCGGTGGTGAAGACCCGCCGGTCGCGGCGCTGCGCGCGTACCAGGGCCTGGTCGGCGTCGTCGGTGACGAGGATCGTGAGGTCGGGCAGCGGCCGGTAGGAAGACGCGAGGTCGAGCAGGGCCAGGGCGGTCTCAAGAGCCCGGTCCGGGTGGTCGGGGTGCAGCAGCAGCGCCTGGCACACCGCCGTGGTGTCAACGCTGCGACCTTCGACGACTGTGCGTCCGCGGGCCAGGTCGGGGAGCAGAGTGTCGAGGTCGTGGCGCTTGATGGCCATCAGGAGGAGTGCCTCGGCCATGGGGGTGCCCCCGCGGAGGAACGGGTCGCCGGTGCTGGCCTCGCGCAGCGCCTGGAGCAGGGCTTCGCCCAGTCCGGGGCGTCCGTTGGCCCGCTGGGAGAACTCGTCCAGCATCAGCGGCTTCTCGTCGAGGGCTTCGACGGCGCGGTTGGTCAAGTAGGTTTTGCCGACGCCGTTGAGGCCCTCGGCGGAGATCAGCGGGCCGCGGGTACACGTGTGGCTCAACGGTGTGATCGTCACGTGGCGTGCTCCTTTCGGAGACGAGGACAGGGCGCCGGAACGGCTGTTCCGGAGGTGTGCGGCGGTCACGGTGCCCACGCGGCGGTGGCGCGGGCGATGACGTCGGCGTAGTGGTCGAGGGTTGCCTGGGTGTCGCGTTCGGTCAGGACGACGGCGAGCGTGCGGTCGAGGATCTCGGCCGTGCCGCGGCACGGCTGCTCCGGCCTGGGGAATGGGGATCGGGTGTCGCAGGGCACGAGCCGGAAGCTGCCGGTGGAGTTCGGCACTCCCTGCTGCGCGAGATGTTCGGCGAACGCCCGGGGGCCGGACAGCTTGATGCGGAGCAGTGGGGAGAAGCCGTTCCACTCCTCACCGGCGGAGGGAGTAAGAGCACTCAGTCCGGGGACCTGCTCCAGGGCGGTCAGGAGGTATTGGGTCTGGGCGCGGCGCAGTTCGATCAGGTCAGGGAGTCGGCGGAGGTTGGCCAGGGCGAGAGCGGCCAAGGGGGCGGCGAGGCGGGAGTTGGTGGCCAGGCGGCTGAAGGGGGCTTCGCCGGGCGGGGCGGGCTGCCAGTGGCTCCGGAAGGCGCGCGCGTGCGCGGCGACCACTCCACTGTCCGTGGTGAGGAACCCGCCTTCGCCGCTCCACAGGATCTTGCCGTCCTTCATACTGAAGCAGCCGGCCGTGCCGACCATGCCGGCCGACTGTTCGTTCCGCGCCGTGCCGACGGCTTGGGCCGCGTCCTCGACGACGGCGAGTCCGTGCTCGGACGCGAACGCTGCCAGGGAGCCCGGGTCTCCCATCCGGCCCCACAGGTGGACCGGGATGATCGCACGCGTCCGCGCGGTGACCTTACGGGCCGCATCCTTGTAGTCCAGGTCCAAGGTGGCCGGGTCGCTGTCGACGAAAACCGGCGTTGCCCCGAGCGCGCGAAGAGGTGCCACGGTCATGATCACGGTCAGCGCCGGGACGAGGACCTCGTCCCCCGGTCCGATCCCGCAGGCGGACAACGCGGCGTGCAGGGCAGCGGTGCCCGAGGACACGGCGACCGCGTGAGCGATGCCGAGCCTGCGCGCGGCTTCTTCCTCGAACATCCGCAGATGGCCGGAGCCCGCAAGGTCGGGCATGGCCGACAGACAGGCGGCCACCTCCCGCAGCAGCGGCGCCGTGTCGGGGGGCGGGGGAAGGCTCATCGGCCGGCCTCCTTGTTGAGCAGGCGCGGCATGTCCAGGACCAGCGGCCACATGTTCACGCAGTCCCGGCTGAAGTGAGAGCAGTCCGTACACACGGGACGCCCGTCGAACAACGTCCGGGCATCTGCCCCGGCGATCGTCCGCCGCCGCTCGGCGGGGGTCGCGGCGATCCGGCGATCGGACGGGCAGTCCCACAGCGAGCCGTCCGGCTGGACGAAGAACAGCTGCGCCCCGCCGAAGCACTCCCGCACGCGACCGCCGGCCTGGGTGGAGATCGCGGAGACGAAGCGCAGCATGGAGCCGGGCGAGGGAACCGCCAGGCCCGCCGGGTCAGCTAGCAGGCGGGCCAGTTCCTGGGCCACGGTCACCGTGTCCTCGGGGGTGTGCGCGAGCTCGTCGAACAGCTTGTGGTCGGGTGCCAGGGAGATCGGCTGCGGCACGAAGTAGTCCACGCCGAGTTCTGCGCCCAGCCGCGCCACCTCCGTGATCTCCTGCGGCGCCGGCTTCATCACCACGCTGTAGATCCCGACCCGCGGCACCGGTCCGGTGCCGCGGGCCCTCAGCAGTGCCTGGATGCCGGCCACGACGTCGGCGTGGCCGAACTTCCCGGAGCGGGACGGCCGCAGGCGGTCGTTGGAGGCCGGGTCCACGCTGTCCAGGGACACCGACACCCCGTCGACCTGAAACTCGATGAGACGTTCGGCGATGCCCGGGCGGGTGAGGGGGATTCCGTTCGTGGCGATGACCACCTCGCATCCCGCGTTCTTGATGATCTCGATCAGGTCCAAGGCGGCGGGCCAGTCCAGAGGCTCGCCGCCCGCGATGACGACCCGCTCGACGGGGGAGCCCTCCAGTGTCCGCGCGAACGCGGTGATCGCCTCCCGGCTCAAGTCATTGCGGGAGATGTGCGACAGGATGCCGAACTGGTTGGGCGGGCTGACCTTGTGCTCCTCCACGGTGCCGAAGTAGCAGTACAGGCAGGCCACGGCACAGCGGGAGCGCAATCCCCACAGGAGTGTGATGTCACGACGCATGGACGGCCTCCCGCCGCTGGATCAGGTCCTCCACGGCACCCCGGAGTGCCTTCGCGCTCTCGGCCCGGCTGTAGCCGCTCACGTCCAGGACGGTGAACCGCTCCGGGTGGGTGAGGGCGATATCGCGGTAGAGGACCTCGGCCTGTTCGATCACCACGAGATCCCGGTTGGCGAGCACCCGGCCGGTCCGGGCGGCGAACCGGCTGGTGGCGACCTCCCGGTCGCCGGTCAGCAGGACCGTCGCATCGGGGGTGGGACGCCACGGAGCCATCGTCGCGAGGATGCGCTCCGCCAGCGCCATAGGCTGCAGGCCCGGGTGCTGGGCGGCCAGGATCACCGCCTGGTAGATGGCGGTGCTGTCGACCCCACGGTCTTCGAGAATCACCTCGACACCGGTCAAGTCGCCCTTGCTCAGGCGCTCGTACTCGCGGACCTTCAGAGCGAGGAAGGCCAGGGTCTCGACGACGGGATGCCCCGCCCGCAGAAAGACGTCCCCCGTCGAGGCGAGAGCGGTGATCACCTGGCCGGGCAGCGTGTCACCGTCCTTGTCCGTCAATTCGCTCAGCCGCATGCACCGCGGGCCCAGCTCGGCCGCGACCGTACGGATCGCCTCGCTCTTCCCCACCCCGTTGAGGCCCTCGACGCTCACCCACAGTGGCCGCACACGACAGATAGCGGCACGGGGACCGGGCACGATGGGGGCCATCATGCCCTCCGTCTCGCTCCGATCCATGGCGTGCCCGGCGCGGGACTCCACTTCAGCGCTCATGATGCGCCTCCCAGGGGAAGACGACCCAGGTGTCCGTCAGTGAGGCGATGTAGTCGATGTGGTGGTGGGGGGCGGGTTCTTGTGTCCAGTTGGTCCGGTTCACGGCGAGGACCGCAGTGCGCACCCGGGCGGGGCCGAGGTCGCGGATCATCCGGGTCGTGAGGTCGAGGGTCACGCCGCTGCCGGCGATGTCGTCGACGAGCAGCACGTCCAGGCCGGTGAGGTCGCCGAGCGACGCGGGGTTCCGGGCGGTGGGAAGCGTGCTCTTGGCGGCGTTGATGCCGTCGCTGGTGGTACGGGTGACCTCGACGGTCCGCACGTCGCGGATCGCGAGCCGGTGGGCGAGCCACACGGCCGGGATCATGCCGCCGCGGACGATGCCCACCACCACCTGCGGCGTCCCTGCGGCCGTCACCTGGTGCGCGAGGGCCCCCGTCGCGGCGGCGAGGTCGTCCCACGTCACATACGTGGGGCCGGGCCGGTCAGCACGTATCGACGGAGTCGACGACGGTGCCATCTGCTCTACCTCCTTCTCGGTCAACTCGCCCGCCGGGACCTGGGAGAGCGTCACTGGGCGGCGGCGAGGGTGAGGAACTGCTGGAAGAGCACGGGGTCGGTTTCGAACCGGCCGCCGGCCTGCAGCGTGGTGGTGCGGGCAGCATCCATCCGCACGCCCCGCATGCTCATGCACAGGTGCGTACCGCGTACGCGGACGGCGACGTCCTCGCGCCCGATCACGTCGGTGAGGTGTGCGAACACCTGGCGGGTGAAGCGTTCCTGGACCTGGAGCCGGCCGGCGACGTGCTGCGCGATCCGGCCGAACTTCGACAGGCCCACCACCTCGCCGTCCGCTATGTATCCGGCGGTGACCTGCAAACTCATGGGCAGCATGTGGTGCTCACACAGTGACCAGACGTTCATGCCGCTCACGATGACCAGCTGACCGTTCAGCTGGGACTCGGTGAAGCAGGTGGTGGTCGCGGCACTGTCGGGGGACAGGAAGTCGTTCCACCAGGCCGCGACGCGGCCCGGGGTACCGAGCAGTCCGTCCCGGGTGGGGTCCTCGCCCAGCTCGACCAGGAGCTGAGTGATCAGGCCGGCGATCCGATCGGTGTCGATGTTCGGCGTGGGCCGGGCGGGTGTGGGTACGGCGGTGCTCAGGGCCGCCTCAGGGCCGGTGACGGAGGTCGTCATGAACTTCTCTCGCTTCCAGGGACTGGGGAACGGAGGGGCAGGGCGGGATATCAGCGGCCTCGTGCGTCGGCGAAGGCGAGCACGTGGAGCCGGGTGGTGAAGTGCCAGTGCCGTGCCGAGACGGCGTCCGCGAGGACCCGGGTCGCTGCGGTGATTGCTTCTGCGGTGGTGCCCTCGGGCATCACCCACACCGGCGCGAGGCGGTGGGCGTTGGCGAGCTCGGCGATGTGATCGAGGTCGGCCACCGAGGACGCGACGAACTTGAACGCCGCCCGCCCGGACGCTGCGAACGCCTCCAGCGCGGCGGGCACCACGCTCTTTGCCTCGTCCATGCCGAAGCTGGTGATCTTGGGCGACACGTTGAAGAGGACTCCATCGACCGCCAGCTCGGGCATGGGCGCGAGGGTGCCGTTCGTCTCGAACTCCACCCGCTTCCCGGCGGCCAGCAGTCCACGGACGAGCGGTACCAGGCGCGTCTGCTGGAGCAGCGGCTCCCCTCCGGTGATGACGACCAGCTCGACCGGCGAGGACGTGGCCCAGGCCAAGAGGTCCACTACCGTCCGCTTCGTCGACTCCTTGCGCGGGTCGAACCGGGACCAGTCCCAGGTGTACTTCGTATCGCACTTGGTGCAGGTGAGATTGCACCGGGACAAGCGGATGAACAGGGCCGGGTGCCCGCAACTCGGGCCCTCTCCCTGGAAGGTCGGCACTTCGACGCCGAAGCATTCCGCGACGATCAGCCGTAACGCGGCGTCCCCTGCCGCCAGGTCGATGTCGACCGGCTCGGAGGTAGTCACCGCTCCTCCACATCGAAGCGGGCCCAGCTGCTCGCCGTCTCGCGGACGAGGACAGCGACCAGACGGCCGGGGATTTCGGGCTCAAGGTTCTGGATGAACCAGCCGGCCAGGAACTGGGCCAGGCGCTCCGAAGTCGGCTCGAAGGGAAGGGTCTCGTGCAGGTTGCGGTGGTCCAGCTCGACGGCCAGGAACTCCTTGAACGGGGCGAGCGCGCCGAAGTCCGTGACGAAGCCGGGCTCCTCCAGGACCGGAGCGGTCAGGACGACCTCGACCTCGTAGCTGTGGCCGTGCTGTCGGGCACACTTGTGCCCGGGCGCCAGCCCGGCAAGCCGGTGGCCCGCCTCGAATCCGAACTTCTTGCTGATGGTGAAGGCACCGGGCGGCAGCTGAACGGAGCTGAGATCCATGATCTTCCTTCGTGAGTCGGGGACGAGGCGGCGATCAGCGGGAAGTTCAGCGCGCGGTAGACGCTGCCCCTCACGATGGATGTGCGACTGACCAACCGTCATTGCCGCTTTTTCGTAGGAACATTGACGGGTCTGCGCAATGCCCGTCCGGTGTCCACATGGACTGTGGCGGGCCAGGGACGTGGCGGAGGGGTGGAGGGCCGGGCAGTGGGCGGAGTGACCCGAGGTCGTCGTGCGGAGATCCAGCGGGAGGCGTCCCGGATCCGCGCTCAGTGCCAGCGTGACGGGCACACCCAGGAACGGATCGTCACCACCCTCCGGACGGCGCTGCCGGAGCTGACGGCGCTGGAGGCATGGCGCCTCGCGCTGGGGTGGTCGCGGCCCCAGGCGATCCGTGAGGTCGCCGCCGTCTACCGGACCGACGGGCTGCTGCCGGCGGGGCTGACGCCGGCCATGCTGTGCCGGTACGAGCACGGACAGGAGGAGCCCGGCGACGAGTACCGGTTGATGATCTCCCGTGCGTACGGGGCTCGCCCTGACCAGCTTGCCCTGGAGACACGCTGTCTGTGGTGCAGCACCTGCGCATCCCCGCCGCCGCTCCACTACGGTCAGCACCAGCGCGAGGAGACGATCACCGACCGAAAGGCCCCCATGACGACCGCCAGCGGGCTGCCCGCCATCCGCGAATCCGTGCAGTGGGCCGTCCTGGACGCGCCAGAAGGCTCCCCTGCCGTCGTCACCCTGGCGGAGGCGGCCGTCGAGCACTACGCCCTCAACTACAGCAAGCACCCGCCGGCGGTCCTGCTCGAAGAGGTCCGGGGAACCCGCAACCTGCTGTCGACCGCGGTGGCAGCGGCAGACCGCGAGACCGCTCAGGGCCTTCGGCGGCAGGTCGGATGGCTGTCCGCGCTTCTCGGTAACCTCGCCTACCACCTGGACGACCGCGCGGGAGCCCGTACCCATCTCACCTTGGCGGGCGCCCTCGGCGAATCCACCCAGGAGCCGGCGCTGACGGCTTGGACCAGCGGGGCGTTGGCCATGGTCGCCACCGCCCGCAAGGACTGGAACCATGCCCGCAGGCACGCCGAATACGGTCTTCAGCACGCCCCCGAGGGCCTGCGCCGCGCGCAGCTCCTGGGCTGGGCCCTGCTGCCCACGCTCGCTGCCCTCAAACGCGCCCCGGAAGCCGACGACGTCGTCAGCGAAAGCGACGAGATCATGCGCTCCGCCACGGAGATGCCCGGCCGCTTCGGCTACGACCGTGCCGAACACCGCCTTCACGTCGCCGAGGCCCACCTGACCCTGGAGCGCTACGACCGGGCCGCCGACGTGGCCCACGAGTCCCTCGCGGCAGCACCTGCCCACACCCCCGGCTGGGTCGCAGCCACCCTCGTCCTCGCACTCGCCGAAGCCCGCGACGCCCCCGATCAGGCAGCTGGCCGCGCACTGGAGGTACTTGACCTCATTCCGCCCGCGCGGCTGCGGGCCACCGCCCGCACCCGTCTCACCCGTCTTGGGTGTCTCCTCACCACGACGACGGCCGGACCGGGAGCCGAACTGGCCGAGCGCCTGCGCGCCCTTCCGGCACCGATTCGTACCGACGGGACGGCCGCTTAGCCGCGCAGCGCGGAGGACATCCCGCACCGACAGCGCCGGACGCACCGAACGGCTACTCACGGGAGCTGTCTCCTTTCACGCCAGGTACGGACAAGATGTGGGGCATTGCCCAGAGCGGCTCGGCATTCCGGCTTGCTCCGGTATGACCCAAGGTGTTCGTCAGTGCTGTGGTTTGTCGCTTGCGTGGTGCCCGGGGTCAGATCAGCCCGTGCCGTAGTGCGTACGCGACCGCGTGGGACCGGTTTCGCAGCTGGAGCCTGGTCATGACGTCATGAAGGACGTTCTTTATCGTGCGTTCGGAGTACGCGAGTCGCGTGGCGATCGCCGAGGTGTCGTATCCCTCGGCGACAAGTCGCAGGACTTCCTTCTCCCTTGAGGAGAGGCCGGCGAAGTACAGGCCGCGCGGACCGAGGACTCGGCCCTGCAACCGTCCCACCTGGTCCAGGAGCCGGCCGAGAAGATCGGCGGGCACATATCCCTCGCCTTTTGCCACGGAGACGATGACCCGCGCCAGATGGTCCGGGGTCGCCTCCGAGCGTCGTACGACTCCGGCCACGCCGCACTCCGCCGCGCTGACCAGCTTCTGTTCGTCGATCTCGGTGGCCACCAGCACTCCGCGCGCGGTACCGCCGCGCTGAATGGCGCGCAGCGTGCGCAGTGCTTCCTCGTCGATCACATCCACCACCACGACGACCACCTGCGGGGTGAGTTCCTCGTCGTCGGAGGCAAGCAGGCTCACCTCCGGGCTGGTGCGCAATTGGCTGCTGACTCCCGCCTGGGAAACCGGATCCCGAGCGCGTACTCCCACCGACGTACGGCTTTCCATCCCGTTGTGGGGGGAGAGGCTCATGCTGCGTCGGCCAGGGCGGTGAGGATGATTGTGTCGGTTGTCGAGTCGGTGTGTTCCGGTGTGTCAGCGAGGCGGCGTCGGAGGGCGTGCAGCGCGGTGGCGGCAGGTGGGAGGCCCACGCGCGTCCGTCGGGTGTCGAGGTCGGCCGGTTCGCGTATGGGGTGCGGCTCCAGATGGTCGGCTGCGATGCGGTATTGCGTGCCGAATTCCTGGGGGTGGCCGTTGTTGACGAGGGCGCGGTCGTGGAGGTGTGCCCACTGCGTGGTGGGGGCGTCATCGTTTTTGACGGCTCGGTGGAGGAGCCGGGCGGCCAGGTGCTGGAAGTTCGGGTCGTGGTCGGCGCGCAGGGCGAGTTGCCACGCGGCTCGGCTCGCGTCGGGGCCGACGAGGTGGTGGCCGGGCCATCCGTGGTCGGCGAGGATGCGCCGCAGGACGGCCGCGTTGGCGTGGTCGGCGTGCCGGCGCTGGCCGAGGTGGATGGCGTCGAGCTGGTCGCGGACGAGCCGGGACCAGCGCTCGGTCGACTGCTCGGCGCGGGTCACGAGTTCCCGGGCGAGGTCCGGGTGCAGGGGCGGGGTGGTGGTCATGGCGCGCTCCGGTAGCGGTTCGGCGGGGCGTGGTTCTGGGGAGACGGTGCAGCGGATGAGGGAGGTGAGCCGGGGGCGCGGCTCGGCCCGGAGTTCGAGCCGGATTGTCGGCTCTCCATCCGTTCCGGGGCCGGTTCCGCAGGATTCCCAGCCCATGTCGCGAAGAGCGTCGAGGTCACGCCGGTGGGCGGGGGCTTCGGCGCGGATGCGTGAGAGTTCGAGGCGGGCGGCGTAGTCGGAGGCCCACAGTGTGATCAGGCGCATGATGCTGTCCCATCGGTCCGGGGCGGTGTGGACGTGGTGGAGGAACAAGCTGGGTCCGGCTCCGGCGATGCCCCGGTGTGCGAGGTTCGGCTTCTGATCGGGGATCAGGCAGCCGAGCAGGACACCGTCGTCCTCGAACAACCCCACGGGCGCGCTCCCCTCGTCACGGAAGAGCCCCGGGATGTCTCTCTGGGAGAGAAGAGGGAGACGCTGGTGCGTGACCAGGCCGAGGCTGTCCCCGACGACGAGGGCGTCGGCTTCCGCGCGTTCGGCGGCGGTGCGCAGGGGACGCATCTCGTACGGCGACCGGATCCGTGCGCTGTTTGCGGGCGGTATCCGGAGGTGTGGTTCGTGCGGGTGCGGGGGACTGGCGGTGCTCATCGGTTTGCTCCGGCCGAGGGTGCCTTGTTGTGGCTGGTGCCGAGCAGGTTCCAGGCGTGGGCGAGCACGATGAGCTGGGTGGTGTCGGAGGCTCGGGTCCTGGTGAGCAGCGCGTCGACTTGCGTGCTGACGTCGGCGGGGGCGATGCGGGCGGCTCGGGCGATGTCGTGGGGATCGGTGTGTTCGGCGACCGCCCGCAGCAGCAGCTGCTCCGCCGGGGAGAGGTCGGGAGTCGGCTTGGTGGTGGTGGGCGGGGTGATCTGGCCCGTGGTGAGGAGGGTGTGTACGAGGACGTGGAGTGCGCAGCGAGGTGGGGTCTGGAGTTTTCTGCGCAGCGTGCGCATGTAGCTCCTGACGGTGTGCGGGGAGAGGTGTGCCGCGGTGGCGATGTCGCGGGGTGCGAGGCCGAGCGCGAGGTGTTCGGCGACGCGCTGTTCGGCCGGGGTGAGTGTGATGGTGGCGGCGCCGGCCGCACGGGTCTTCGCGGTCGGGTTGGAGGTCTGGTTTGTGGCGGGTCGCAGGTGGACGGGGAGGGTCTGGTGTCCGTTGCTGATCAGGGAGGGCAGTGGCTTGAGTTTCTCGGCGGGTACGGCGAGTTGGAGTTCGGGGAAGCGGTCGAAGAGGAGTTGGAGGGTGGTGGCGATTTCGAGGCGGGCGAGTGGGGCGCCGAGGCAGAAGTGCACGCCGTGTCCGAAGGCGAGGTGTTCTTTGGTGGGCCGGGTGATGTCGAAGCGGTCGGCGTTCTCGCCGTGCCAGTGGGGGTGTTGGTTGGCGGCGGCGTAGGAGGCGAGGATCGCCTCGCCGCGGAGGATGGTCTGGCCGTCGGGGAGGGGGATGTCGGTGAGGGCGTAGCGCAGGGGGAGGTGTTTGATGGCGGGTTCGTGCCGGAGTGTTTCCTCGACGACGTCGTTCCAGTCGGCGCGGCCGGCGCGGAGGTGGGCGAGCTGTTCGGGGTCGGCCAGCAGGGCGGTGGTGGCGTGGTCGATTCCGTTGACGGTGGTCTCGTACCCCGCGCTGATCATCAGCAGCAGCGTGTCGCGCAGCTCATCATCGGTGAAACCGCTGCCGTCCCCCTCGGCTTCGTCGTCGCGGGCAGTGATGAGGAAGGACGTCATGTCGTCGCCGGACGCGGTGCGTTTGGCGGCGATCAGCTGGTCGAGGAGGTTGTAGAGGGCGGCGGTGTTGGTGGCGGCCTGGTCGCGGGTGAGGGTGGTGTCGAAGACTCCGTCGACCACGGCACGGAAGCTGTCGCGCTGGTCGTCGGGGACGCCGACGAGCCGGCCGATGACCGCGATCGGCAGCGGGTAGGCGAGGTGCTCGCGCAGGTCGATGCTCTCCCCGGCCGGACGGGTGTCGAGGTCGTCGAGGAGGGCGGTGACGATCGCTTCGACGGCGGACTGCATCGCCTGGACGCGGCGGGCGCTGAACGCCGGGGCGACCATGCGGCGCAGCCGTCGGTGGTCTCCGCCGTGGGCGGTGAACATGTTGTTGACCGCGATCCACAGGGCGAGCGGCCAGGTGGGGACGGTGTCGGCGAAGGCCGGCCAGTGGGCGCGGCCGTCCTTGGACACCTGCGGGCTGGTGAGGAGCTGCTTGAGGAGGGCGGGGTCGGAGACGGACCAGGCGGTGACGCCGAGGATGTCGACCCGGGTGGCCGGACCGCGTGAGCGCAGAGCCTGGTGCTCGGCGTGGTGGTTCGCACCGGTGGGGTCCAGGACGAGTATCGGCTGCTCGGACACGAGGGGCTCCTTCAACGGGTGGCGGGCATGACGACGGGGAGGGACTCCAGGGCGCGGTGGAACGGGCCCGGGCGCCAGCGCAGTTCGCCTGCGGGGACGGCGAGGTCCATCTGCGGGAAGGCGTCCAGCAGGTGACTGATGGCGGTCTCGGCGATCAGGTAGGCGTGGGAACGCGCCGGACAGGTGTGCGGGCCGGCGCTCCAGGCCAGGTGGGCGCGGTTGCCCGCGATGGCGCCCGGCGGCAGTCCGCGGGTGAGTTCGGGGTCGTTGTTGCAGGCGGCCATGGAGATCACGACCGGCTGGTGGGCGGGGAGCAGGGTCCCGTCGACATCGGCCGGGTAGGGCGGGTAGGTGATGCAGTAGTTCGCCAGCGGCGGGTCCCTGTACAGGACGGTGTCGAGAGCGTCACGGACGAGGAACTGGGCGGCGTGGAGGGCGGCGGAGAAGTTCTCGTCGGTGAGGATCTTCCGGCAGGTGTTGACGATGAGGTTGGTCAGCGGCTCGATACCCGCGCCGTAGAGGGTGACGAGCTGGTGGGCCATCTCCTGGTCGTCGAGGTGTGCGGGGTGGGCCATCATGCGGGAGGTGATGTCGTCGGCCGGCTGGTGGCGGCGCAGTGTGACGAGGTCGGCAACAGCCTGTCCGAGGACCTGGTTTCCACGGTCCGCGTCGGCAGTGTTGAAGATGGCGGCCATGCCCTCCGCGATGCGGGCGCCGATCTCGTCGGGGCAGCCCAGCAGGGTGCTCAGGACCCGGAAGGCGATCGGGAACGCGTACTGGGAGACGAGGTCCGCGCGCCCGGCTGTCCGGAAGGTGGCGATGGCGGAGTCGGCGACGTTCTCGACGAGGGCCCGCAGTTCGTGCTGGTCGACCGCGTCGATACTGGCGGTGTTGGCGGAACGGTAGCGGTAGTGCTCGCCGCCGCTGCTGCGCAGGGCGTTGGGCCGCCACTCCATCATCGGCCGTACCGGGCAGGATCCGGGGACCTGCTGCTGCCATACGCGGGGGTCGGCGGGGAAGCGCAGCGGGTCGTTGAGGATACGGCGGGCCTGGAGGTAGCCGATCACCAGCGTCGCGGGGATGCCAGGGGACAGTTCGACGGGCACCAGGGCGCCGTGGGTCCGTCGCATCCGCTCGTAGGCGGCGTGCGGGTCGGCGGCGAACTCCGGTACGTGCAGAGGGATCCGGTCCGTCCCGGTGGGGGGTTCGGTGCTGGTGGTGTTCATCGCGGGGGCTCCTGGGGTGCGGCTGTGCGGTGCGCGAGGAGGTGTTCCATGAGCGTGATGAGGGCGTACAGGCAGGAGGTGCGGTCGCGGGCGTCGCAGGTGGTCAGTGGCGTACCGGGATCCAGGGCGAGGGCCTGGCGGAGTTCGGCCTCCGCGTAGACCGGGGCGCCGGGGAAGGTGTTGATCGCGACGGCGTAAGGGGTTGCGCGTGTGTCGAGCAGGCTGAGGGCGCCGTGGCAGGCGTCGAGGTTGCGGGTGTCGGCGAGGATCAGACAGCCCAGGGCGCCTTCGGCGAGGTCCTCCCAGAGCGGCTGGAACCGGAGTTGTCCCGGCAGTCCGAACAGGTAGAGGACGAGTTGTCCGCCTGCCATGTGGAGGCGGCCGAAGTCCATGCCCACGGTCGTCGTGGTCTTTCCCGGGGTTCCGCTCAGGTCGTCCACTGCCGCGCTGTCCACGGTGAGGGGTTCCTCCATGCGCAGCGGGGTCACCTCGGACACGCTGCCGATGAGGGTCGTCTTGCCCACGCCGAAGCCGCCGGCGACCACGATCTTGGCGGACTCGGTCACCGTGGCGGGCACGTAGGCGACGGGCCGGTCAGACCAGTTCTCGTAAGCCATCGAGGACCCTTCGCATGAGATCGGTTTCGGGCCGGCCCAGGGCGGCGGCGACCGGGCTGGTCAGGTGGCCGGTGTCGACCAGGAAGGACACGAGGATCCGCACCGTGGAGGGCGGCATCCGCAGCGCGGCGGCGATGTCCGCGACCGCGAGCCCACCACGCCCAACAGCGAACAAACCCATCACCAGGCGGGCATCGGACCCCAGATCGGCTACCGGGCCGGCCGCGGCGATCACCACACTCTCCAACCGCACATCGCGGCGCGGCCGGACCCGCCCGCCCGTACGGACGTAGGGCCTGACGATGTCCGGGTCATGCCGCGGCCCGCTCATACCACCGGGCCACCGTCCACGTCCGCCTCCGGCACCCCGCGCTCCTCGGTGCCCAGGCGCTCACCGACCTGCACGGCCAGCTGCGCCATGTGCTGACTGATCAGACCGATGTCCGCGTGCGGCCCGGTGGTGCACACCGACAGCATCGTGTGCCGGCCGGCCGCGGTCGTCAGACCGATCCTCTCGACGGACTCGATCATCTGCTGACGCACACCGCCACCGCCGGTGAACTCGTCCCACGCCCGGCCCGAAGCCCGCAACGAAGCGGTCAGCGCGGCGAACTTCTCCCCGTCCTCCTGGCTGAGGGTTTTGGTACGGGCCCGGAGCAGGCCGTCGCTGCTCATCAGCACGGCATACCGGACGCCCTCGACCGTGCCGAGCTGCTCGTCCAGCAGCCAGCCCAGGGTGTTACTGGTCGTATCCATCGTCAACGTCCTTCGGTCTCGGGAGAGTTGCTCGGCATCCCGCGGCCCCGGCGAGAGCCCTCCAGCCAGGCCACCGACACCTCCGGCCGCCCCGGACCCACCGACGGGGCAACAGAAACTCCAGGCGATGCAGCGGCGGGCTTCGCGGGGCGCTGGCGGACGGTGAGTCCGTTCGCGGTGGTGGAGGACACCACCGGCTCCGGCTCCGGAGTCGGTTGTTGGCGCGTCGGCGGGGTCGGTACGGGCGGTGGCGGCGGGGTGGTGAGCAGGTTCTGGGGGAGCACGAGGAAGGCCCGGGTGCCGCCATAGACGTTCGGGGCCGTCACCTCGACGCGGTATCCGTATCCGGCGGCGAGTATGGCGGCCACGCGTAGTCCGGTCTGGGGGTAGGCGCCCAGAGCGGTGATGTCGTCGCGTTCCGCGCTCGCCATCACCCTGCGCGCCCAGCTCAGCCGCTCGTCCTCCATCCGCAGCCCCGCATCGTCCACGACCAGGAACACCGCGCCGTTGCTGTGCTCCAGCGACACATGGACGCGGGCATTGGGAGGCGAGTACCGCAAGGCGTTGTCCAGCAGAATCGCCAGCGTATGGACCACCGCCTCCACCGCACGGCTCTCCACCGCGAGAGAGTCCATCTCCGGGTGCAGCACCCGCTGATAGCCCTCGACACGCCCCATGGCAGAGCGGACAACATCGGTGAGCACGGTCACCGGATGGCGCCGCGACAGCTTCTCCCCGGCCAGAACGGCATAACCGGAGGCGGTCAGCAGCATCTGCTGCGCCAGGTGATCGATCTCGACCAGCGTCTCGTACGCCTCGTCGGACACATGCCGGCGCACCCCGGCACTGATCTGCGTACTCAGCTTCGACGCCCGCTGCACCGTACTGGAAGCGAAAGCACGCACCGCCGCCCGCGCCACATCCCCCGACTCCCTCCGCACCAGAGCCACCCGCTGATCAGCATCCCGCCGCGCCTGGGCAAGCTGCTCCTCAGCCGCCTTCTGGGCCTGCTGCCCGGATACGGCGATGACCGAGGCGACTTGACCGGCGAGGGCACCGATGGCGCCGGCAATCGGAGTGCCTGCCAGCTGCGACGGCGCCGCGAGATCGGGACGGTACGACCGTCCGGTCCGCGCCTTCACCGCCGCGGCCGGGACCACGGTGTCCGCCACATACCCGACGAACCCCTCGACCGCCCCCAACTGCCACGCCAGTCTCTCCGCCCGCTCCTGGGACAGCGCGGCTTTGCGCTCCGCGCGACGCGAGGTATGCCGGAAGTACGCCGCCAGCACCGCACCGGCCACGGCCATCAAGATGGCGAGAGTGAGTGTCAGCGTGATCATCGGGTCCTCGCGAGCGTCGTGGCGGCCCTGGAGGCGTCAGCGTTGACACGACGGTCGAAGGAATGGCGCGGAGCCACCAGGACGTCGGCTCCAGGCGAGGGCGATGGGGCGAGCCGCTCCAGCAGCAAGGCGCTCTCGATCAGACCCATATGGCTGAACGCCTGCGGGAAATTCCCGAGCTGCCGCCCGGCCACCGGGTCGTACTCCTCGGCCAGCAGCCCGAGACCACTGCGCAGCGCCAGGAGGCGGTCGAACAGCTCTCGGGCTTCGCCGGTGCGGCCGGTGAGCGCGAGGGCATCGACCATCCAGAACGAGCAGAGCAGGAAGGCCCCTTCATCCCCGGCGAGCCCGTCCACACCGGCACGGCCACCGGCGGTCTGATAGCGCCGGACGAGCCCGTCCGGGGTGGACAGCTCCCGGCGAACCGCCTCCACGGTGCCGATGACCCGCGGGTCGTCCGGCGGGAGGAACCCGGACCGGGGGATCAGCAGCAGGGCCGCGTCCAGTTCCGCGGAACCGTAGGACTGGGTGAAGGTGTTGCGCACCGGGTCGAAACCCTCGGTACAGACCTCGTGGTGAATGGCCTCACGAAGTTCGACCAACGCGAACAGATCAACGTCCAGTGCACCGGCCTCGGCCAGACGGATCGTCCGGTCGACCGCCACCCACGCCATCACCTTCGAGTGCACGAAGTGCCGGCGCGGCCCCCGGACTTCCCAGATCCCCTCGTCCGGCTCCTGCCACCGTTCCGCCAAGTGCCCCACGAGCCGCTGGTGCAGCGCGGCCGTGTCCCCGCAGGGGGCCACACCGCGCTCGTGCGCGAGGCAGAGGGTCTCGACCACCTCGCCGTACACGTCGAGCTGAAGCTGGTCCGCGGCATCGTTGCCGACCCGGACCGGAGCCGAGCCCTCGTACCCGGGAAGCCACGGCAGCACCCGCTCCCGCAGATCACGTTCCCCGGCAACCCCGTACATGACCTGCAGGTTCTCCGGGTCACCGGCCACCGCCCGCAGCAGCCACCGCCGCCACGCCTCCGCCTCTTGGCGGTAACCGGTGCCCAGCAGTGCGGCCAGGGTGGTGGAGGCGTCGCGCAGCCAGGTGTAGCGGTAGTCCCAGTTCCGAGCGCCGCCGATCTCCTCGGGCAGCGACGTGGTCGGCGCCGCCACGATCCCGCCGCTCGGCGCGTACGTCATCGCCTTCAACGTGACCAGAGACCGTACAACCGCCTCCCGGTCGGGCCCGGTGTAAGTGCACTGCGCCGTCCAGCCCTGCCAGAACGCGAGCGTCGAGGCCAGAGCGGCATCAGGGTCCGGGATCTCCGGCGCAGTCGCGTGGGACGGGCCCCAGCTCAGCGTGAACGCGACCCTCTCACCGGCGGCCACGGTGAACGTGCTGACGATGCAGCCGTCCTTCTCGGCCTTCGCCACCGAGGAGTCGAGCCACAGCGCATCCGAGCCGGCCTCGGCGACCATCCGCCCGCCATCCTCATGAATCCACGGACTGACACGGCCGTAACCCGGACGCGGACGCAACGCCGAAACCATCGGCACACCGCCGGTCAGCCCCTCGACCATCCGGATGAGCTGCGGCGCGCCGTCGCGGGGCGGCATGAAGTCGACCACCTGGACGCTACCGAAGGGCGTGTTCCATTCGGATTCGAGGACGAGCGAGTCGCCACGATAGGCGCGCCTGGCGGCAACGGCCGGGACAGGTCCGCGGGCGGGGGCCGGGCTGATCTGCCAGGCGCCGTGCTTCGGGGTGCCGAGCAGGGCGGCGAAGACGGCCGCCGAGTCGAAGCGGGGCAGACACAGCCAGTCGATCGAGCCATCGTCACAGACATGCGCGCTGGTCTGCATGTCCCCGATAAGGCCGTACTGCTCGATACGCGGAAGGCGCTTCATCGTTTCAGATCTCCGTGGATCGCCCGGAAGACGGGCGGAGCGGGTGAGAATGGCAGGAGGGCGGTTGGAAGAAGTGCGGGAGCAGCGCTATCGCGGACGCTTCATAACGCCGAGGACTTGGTTGAGCGCCGTATCGAGGGGCGGCAACCCCACAGCCGCGCGGCGTTCGTCGACGGTGTCGGCGTCCTCGACCGGGTATGGGCGCAGGAGACGCGGGTCGATCTGTGTGCCGTAGGTCTGCCGGCGTCCCTGCTGGACGGCGCACGCGTCGTCCACGTAAGCCAGATGGATCGCGGGGGTGCTCTTCTCCGCGACGGCCTCGGCGATGAGCGGCCGGCACGAAAGAAGGAGCCCCGGGTCCTGGGCATGAAGGAGGATCTGCAGCGCCGCGATCGACGCGTTCTCCCCGACTACCGAGGAAGTCGGCCAGCCGGACACCTCCACCACTGAGCGCAGCACACGACCATGGTCGGCCCGGCACAAGGCCACAGCCCGGCGCCGGGCAGCCGCCGCCGGCAAAGCGCATGCTGCCCGGGTGAGGCGCTCGTCCTCCCCGGCCAGCGCGAGAAGCCGCGCCGGGAGATCCGGCAGCGCTCCCATTTCCGACGGAGCAGCACTGAGATCCGCAGACGGCACGGTGGGGCCGGCCAGAACCTCCTCGATGGACCGGAACATGGGAATCGCCTCCTCGGCGCGTTTGGTTCGATCGGGACATGGGGAACCGGCCGACGCGAAATTCGCCGGACCCGCGGCAGCCAGCAGACAGCACGCAACCGCGCCGCGGCTCGTCCTCGTGCTCCGAGGGCGACGTGGTGGCGTCCGGCGTACGCGATCACAGAGCCTCCCCGGGCGTTGCGTTGCGTGAGTTCATCGACACCCTGCGGAGCCGCTAGGTGTGGGACAAGAGTGTGGGGGCGCTGAATCTCGACAGGCATCGCTGGAGCGATATCGCTACAGCGATACCACCTTTGCCTCTAGCCTTTGTGGACGCTTAGTTGGTCTTGAGACAGTGCGGCGGGTGCCCGATGAGGACGTCAAACCGTGTATGCAGCGAGTGTGGAAATCCGCTGAGCCAGTACAACCCCGACCGAATGTGCGCGCCATGCTCCCGCAAAGACGCCGCACCAAGCATCCCTGAAACGGCGTGGCGGCACGAACAGGTTCATCGGGCCCTGGCTGGTTGGGAGTTCGGTGAGCTTCTGCGACTCCTGCGCCGGCGCTCCGGCCTCTCACAAATGGCCGTCAGGTCCCTGACCGGTCTTACCCAGTCGTACATTTCCGACCTGGAGAACGGCCGTAAGCAGTTGGGAAGCCGCGATGTCATCGTCGACTTCCTCAACGGCCTCGGGATGCCCGCAGACATGCGCCCCCTGCTCTTGACGCCCTTCGGAGGAGCAGCGCCACAGGCAGCCACAGACGCTCTGGACCCCGCTCTGCCGTGGACGGCGGATCGTATGGTGACGTCACTTGAAGTTGCTGCCGGAGGTGTCATGAAGCGCCGCAGTGTTCTGGCCGCCCTGGGCGGAGCAGGACTCACGCAATATGTTCTGCAGTCCGCCGTCGCGCCTGCGGAGGCGATGGCCGCAATGTCACCTCACGGTGTACGGGTGATCGCGCCGCTCATCGACTCCCTGCAGAGCACGACGGACGTGCTGCGCCTGATGGACGCCAGCAGCGGCAGCGGCACCCTGGTGGACACGGCGAGAGAACACCTCAAGGCGCTGCTCCGGCTCATGAAGCACGGCACCTACGACGAACAGACGGGCCGGCGGCTTGCGGCCGTGACAGCGGACACCGCGATCCAGACCGGATGGTTCACCTTCGACGGTGGAGCACACACAGAGGCTCAGCAGTTGTTTCTCGGTGCCCTGCGCGCGGCTCATGCCTCCGGCGACTCCCGTCTCCGCGCCGGAGCCCTCTCCTACCTCGCCATCCACGGCTACTCCGTAGCAGACCCCCGCAGCGCTGTCACCGCCGCGCGCACCGCACGGCAAAGCATCGCCGACCAGGACTCACCGGCTCTCCACGCGATGCTCCTCACCCGCCAAGCCCGCGGTCACGCCCGCCTCCGCGAAGAACGCCACGCCCTCGCCGCCCTCGCGGAAGCCGAGGAGCAGCACGCACGCGGACCGGGCGAGGACGATCCCCATTGGCTGTACTGGATCAACAAGGGCGAAATCCTCGGACAGACCGGCAGTTGCTACCTCGACCTCGGCCGACCCGCCGAAGCCGCCGCGTCCTTCGCCGCCGCCCGCAACGTACTGAGCCGGGACGAGACCCGAACACACGCACAGTTCCTGACCCGCGCCGCAACTGCCCAGATGAGAGCGGGCGACGCCGACGCCGGCTGCGCCACCGCCCAGGAAGTCCTCACCCTCGCCAACGGCGTCCACTCCGCCCGCCTGGACGAACACCTCCACTCCATGCTCCAGGAAGCCCGCCACTTCGACACCGCTGCTCCGGCCCGGGCACTCCTGGAACGCGGCCAGGCCGTCATGAAGGGACGCAGCGCCACATGATCCTCGTTCTGTGGGACATCGACCGGACGCTCCTGTATGTCGGCGACATCGACCGCCTCGTCTACCGCGAAGTCTTCGAATCAGTCGTCGGACGGGAACCGGAAGTTCTACCGCGAAAGGGGACGGGCATCACCATGCCCTTGGCGGTACGTGAACTCCTCCTCGCCAACAGTGTGCCGCCGGACCAGGTCGACGAGTTCACCGACCGCATCGTTGATCTGCTGCCCAAGCGTCTCGGCGATCACCGCGACAGGCTTCGTACCGAGGGGCGTCTGATGCCTGGAGCGGTCGCAGCGCTCACGGCCGTGCAGCGATCCCCGCAGCTTGTCCCCTCTGTCGTTACCGGAAATCTTCAAGAGAGCGCCCGGATCAAGCTGGAAGCACTCGGTCTGGTCACCTACGTTGATATCGAAGTCGGCGGCTACGCGTCCGACAACCCGCATCGGCCGGCGCTGGTCAGCACTGCGCAGCGGCGAGCTGGGCGAAAGTGCAAGCACGAGTTCAACCGGGGGAACACCGTCATCATCGGTGACTCGCTGCAAGATGTCCGAACAGGGGTCGAAGGGGGTGCCCACATCATTGCCGTGGCCTCCGGTACAACCTCGGCCGAACACCTCGCCGAAGCAGGCGCCGACCACGTCATCGCGGACCTCACTGACGTGGACCTACTTCTCAGGCTCATTGCCAAAGTGAAGGCTTGAGCAGCCGGCGAGAGGTAGCAGCAGTCTCTGGCTCAAGCGATCAGGTCCATGTCCAGCACCTTTGCTGCCTGCGTGAGAGTCCCGGGCGTGAGGTGCCGATAGATCTTGAACGTGACGTCGATGCTTCTGTGTCCCATCCATTCGGCTACGTCCGTGATGGGGATGCCGTGGCCGAGGCAGTTTGAAGCGAAGAAGTGGCGGAGGCTGTAGATGACAACCTCTTCAGGGATGGCGAGTTGCTCTGCCTTCTTAAGTCGCTGCCACTGGTTTTGCAGAAGATACGGCGGGAACGGACGAGTTGTTTCCTTGGGGTTTCGCAAGAGGTAGCCATCGGTGGTGCCGTGATTTTCAGCGTAGCGCTCGATAGTTTCCTTTACGCGTAGAGGAAGTGGGACATCACGGTACTCGCCGCGCTTTCGGTGTTTGAGTGGACCGTACGTTTTGGTGGTCTGGTTGACCTATTCCGTGATGCGGCAGGCGTCGTCCGCTACGATGTTCTGGATATTAACCGCGGCGGCCTCGGTCATGTCCCGTCGAGTGGTGTAGCCGATCAAGTGGCGGTCGTGTTGGTGGTGTTGGGTAGTGCGGGGGCGCTTTCTGGGCGCTCGGTGGGGTAGAGCTGGTCCATGCTTCCTTCGGGGAGGTAGCGGCGGGGGAAGGCGATCCATTCGTCGTGCATTTCGAAGAGGACGGCGGTGATCAGTCGCAGCAGTGCGTCGTCGTTGGGGAAGACCTGGACGACGTCGATCCGGCGCTTGATTTCCCTGTTGATCCGTTCCAGGGGGTTGGTCGACTGGATCTTCTTCCAGTGTCGTTCGGGGAAGTCGGCGAAGGCGGTCAGGTCGTCCTTGGCGTCGAGGAGCATCCGTTTGACCTTGGGGAACTGCTGGCCGGCGCTGGACCGAGCGCGCTTCGCCTACGACTTCGCGGACCACACCAGTGAGCAGGCATGGGTCCGGTTCGTGACCCCCTACCGGATGGACTCGTTGGCACTCTCCGTATACGGGCAGTTGCGGCGCCCGGAACTCACTTCCACAGCCGACACCGCAGTCGTCCGCCTCGGAGACGAACTGCCGGACGGGGGCGTAGTGGTCCTCGGCGATCTGGCCTCGGCCCTACTGCGAGGAGGCGACATAGACCAAGGCGTCTACGTGGCACGCCAATTCGCCGCGGCGGCACAGGCCAAAGCCAACACGATGGGCAAGGAACGAGCAACGACTATCGCAGCTGCGCTTCCCGACAGCGAGCTGGACCTTGCCGTCCACTTGCGGCGGCTCGCATCCTGAGCCCGTCGCACGGTACACGGGCAAGCTCAGGACGCCGTCGTACGGCCCGTCGTTCCTCAGCCCTGCGCCGTCTCATCAGCAACCCAGGACAGGTACGCCTCTGAACCACCGCTCACTGGCAGTGTGATCCACTGGGGGACGTCGTACGGGTGCTTCTCGTGCAGCCACGCCTCCAGCGCCGGGAGGCGGTCCGTCGTAGTCATATAGGAGATCCGCCACTCCTGCGCCGTCTCGACCTTCCCCTTCCACCAGTAGAAGGCGATGATCGGCGCGTCGATATGAACGCCCGCTGCCAGCTTGCTCTCGACCGCCCCCCGGGCCAACGCCTTCGCCTGATCCTCATCAGCGCTGGTTGTCTGCGCGATCACAATCTCGTGGGTCATGCAACTACCTCTCCAGCTCGGGTACCGCGACCCTACCCAGTGTCCAGTGCATGGCGACGAGCGGCATTATCGGTGAGGATAGGTGGGGCTCACCCACCCGGATTGCTCAGGCGATAACCCATCGTCCGGGTGGTTCGTTGGTTTGGGGCCAAGGCGAAGATCCTCTCATCGACGAGGCCGGGGAAAGGCTTTGTGATGCAGGTATCGGCGCACGCCTCACGCATTAAAGAGTTCGTGGTGGGAGGGTTCCAGGCGGCTGCTGGTATGCATTCGCCCACAGCAGACAGGAAATAGCTGTAAAAGACTGGATAGCTACGCCAGGGCTATGTCAACGTACAACGTTCCGGAAAATATCCTGGTCAGATAGTGAAATTGCGCGGGTATGGCAAAGGGAGAGGCTGGTTCGCGGTCTCTCATCACACCGGACTGGCTTGGCTGGGCATCTATGAAGGAGGTCCCTCTGTCGAGTTCCGCCATTCGCTCCGTTCCCCCTTCCCTCTTCGCGCTCGGCGCGCTGCATACCTGGTCTGGTCAGGCGACGGTCGGCGATGGTGTTGTGGCCAGCAGGCTGTGCGTATGCCTCTATGCTGCTGGCCCGCTCGGCGAGGATCTCCTCCAGCGCGGTTACACGCCGCGATAGGGCTGTACTTGCATGCGTGGCAGCACACCCCGGAGCGATAACGCTCCACATCGCGCGCTATTGGAACTCCTGAGCATGTTGCGGCGTCAATCTCGATCGCCCCGCAGGCGACGGCCTGCTGGCGCTTGTCACGGACGGCGTGATCCCGGCCCTGCGCTCATGTGGCGCGCAACATAGCCGACGATCGCCGGTTAGCCAAACCGGCGATCGTGGCGACCATTGAGGAGTTCGCACTTCAGCTGCGCTTGGCGGTGGAGCTGAAGCGAACGCAGTCGGTCGCACCGTTCTGCTCATGCACTGCGAGGCGCTCAACGACACAGAGATCTGCTCGCTCAGGGGCAGACCCATGTCTCCCCATTCTCAAGGACCCTTTCATGTCTGCACGTTTGCTCTCCATTCCCGCAGTTGCCGCCGCTTTGGACGTCAACCGGCGCACCGTTTACCGCTTCATCGCCGCTGGCGAGCTCCCGGTCGTCGACCTGCGTACTGGAGTGGGCCGCTCCCGCGTCCGTGTTCCCGCTGCTGGGCTGGAGGAGTTCATCACCGGTAGGTCGGTCACAGTGTCGCGGCCACGCTGCTGAACTCCCGTCGTCGGCTCAGTTTTCCTCGCGTTCGAATAAAAGGAGTAGTACCGCGTATCTGCGCAAGTTGAAGTCCGGTAAGTGGCAGGCGACCGTACGCAACCGGGCCGGAGACCGGTTCAGCGAGTCGTTCCCTCTCAAAGCCCAGGCGCGGGCCTGGGGCATCGAGCAGGAGACGCAGTTCGCCCGCAGGGGCCTGCGCGATCCGCGGGCCGGTGAAGCGTCGTTCCGCGAATGGCACGACCGCTGGTGGGACGCTCGTGTGGTCGAGCCCCACACTTTGCGGGGTGACGCGTCCAGCATCAAGAACCACATCTTGCCTCACTGGGCGGACTGGGAGATGCGGGCCATCACCCGTATGGACGTTCAGAGCTGGATCCGTGTCCTGATCGAGAACGGCGCCGGTACTTCCGCGATCAAGCGGGCCTACAACCTGACGTCCTCCATCATGCGCGCGGCCGTCGATGATGACGTAATCGCGGTGAGCCCCTGCCGCAACATCGACCTGCCGGCCATCGCAGTCAAGCCGCCGCAGTGGTTCACGCTCGACCAAGCCCAAAGCATTCTTGACGAACTCCCGGCCGCCTGGCGCACCATGTGCCTGCTCGGCCTCTACACCGGGCTCCGGTGGGGAGAACTATCCGGCCTGCACCGACACCGCGTCGACCAGCGCCGCTCACGCCTGTTCGTCGTAGAGGTCAACACCAAGAGCGGAATCAAGGAGTACCCCAAAAGCTCCAAGAGCCGCCGGGAGGTCCCGCTCCCACCCCACGTCCTGGAGGCCCTCGAACGCCACATTCACCGGCTGGAGCGGGACGCCGTCGTGTTCACCACCATCACCAAGGGCAGGGTCGGCCGCCGCCTTGATGACGGTAACTGGCGTCGGCAGACCTGGTGGCCAGCTATCGAGGGCGCACACTACTTCGACGACGATGGCGAACAGCAGCTCGTCCCGCACTACCCGCCGCACTCCATGCGCCACACCTGCGCCTCGTGGCTCGTCCAGAAGGGAGTCTCGCTCTACGAGGTCCAACACCTCCTCGGACACGAGAGCTTCCAGACAACCCAGCGCTACGCCCACCTCCAGCCGGACGCCCACAAAGCCGTCCTCGGAGCATGGAAACGCATGGAAACCCCGCTTACTATTGCCCCATGAACGTTCCTTTGCCCCGTCCTTAACGGACGGGGCAAAGACGTCTCGGGCTGAGCAACCCGAAAGCCTGCGTATCAGCTCCGGGCGGGCCGCCCGGTGGCCGCTTCCTCGCTATCGCTGGGCACTCCCTCATCGCCACGGTCCGTGTCGGTGCCGAGCCCAACAACGGCCAGGTTGTGGCGAGAGGAAGACGCGGCCCGATGCCGGGGCCCAGAGTGGTGCAGCGACGGGCAAGTCGACGAACTCGCCGAGGCGGCGCCATCGGGCCCTGCTTCGTCTGAACCAGCCACCCGTGCGGGTGATGTGTGCGCGTGGCTGCTCGCGACTGGGCGTACGTGAGCTATGGTTTGCCGTGCCTGGCCTCTGACGCGGCCAGTTCTGGATGCTGACCCGACCTTCAAGCATCGACAGAGATCCCACGTCCGCCGTTCAGATCCTGTTCGTCGCGTTCTGTATCCGGGTTGAAATGCGGCTTCGCCGCCAAGGTCGGGGGCGGCTCGGAGGACCGCATCATGTTCGACATCGATCAGATCAGCAACGCGGCCGCGGAGTTCACCGGCGAGTCCCTGGAGGATGCGCGTCGACGGCTGGGCAACCGCAGCCGGTACGACCACTTGATCCCGGACGCCGGCTGGTCGGGCCAGGCGCTGCTGGAGTCCACACTGCTGTCCGCACTGGGAGCGACGACCGGCGGCGAGCGTCCGTTCGGGATCCGTGAAGCCAAGATCACTGACCACGGCCTGGACCTGCGTGTCGAGCGGGCAGAAGACGTGCGGGCTCTGCTCGATCTTCTGCCGCTGCGTACGAAGCGGGGGCCGTGGCAGGGCGTGCGCGAACTGACCGCTCAGCCGGTGCGCACCCGACTGCGGTTCGGGTTCCGCGAGTGGGTGTACAACGCGGAAGGGTACGGTCGTAGCCCGGCACCCGTGGTGCGAGTCGCCGGGCCGCACGGAGTGGACCTGGAGGTTCTGCTCGCCGCCCACAGGAAGCAGACCGAGTCGTCGGGACACACCGTGCGCTGGGATCCGCAGGACACCGAACCCCGGCCCAAGCGACAGGAACCAGTCGCACGAAGCCTAGTGCGGCAACTCGGGGCGTCCTCCGCCATCGGGAGCCGCCTGCTCCGGCGTCCGCGCCTGTGGGACTGCCTAGCCGGCTATGCCGGGGTACATCTGAGCACCCACATCACTGACTACGGACTCGACTGGACCCTTGAACGCCGGGTCGCCGGGCCGCACTTCGACCACGAACGCCTTCTGGCCGTACTTACCGACCCGGTGGTCGGCTACGGCCTCGCGGCGCTCGACCACCTATGCAGCACCGAGGAGTGCACGATCCGAGCGGTCCACCCGGGCCGCTGGAACAGCCGGGGTGTGCTCACCGTGCGCAGCCGCCAAGCGCCGATCACTGCGGAGCCGCCGCGCCCCACCCTGCCGCTCACGATGCTGGGTGAACGCCGCCGCATCAGCCGCCCACGTGCACAGCAGCAGTCCGGGCCGGTCGAGACCGACCGCTCCGGTGCGGTCCTGCAGTTGTTGGGCGACGGCGGCCGGGACCAGCTCGTGTGGGTAGCTGAACGGATCGCGGCGGCCTGGGCGGCCGAGGGCCTGGTTACCGCCGTGGTAGCAGCTCGGGCCCACGAAGGGTTCGGCTTGCGGGATCGGAGTCGGCCGGACTGGGCTACCGCGTCAAGCCCTGCGTCGGAGGCCGGGTGGCAGAGGCTGCGCGTTGTTTCCCCGCCCGGGCAACTGTGGCTGCGGGAGCCTGCACGGTCGGCTGGACCGGTCGCCTCCACCGTGGCGGAAGCCCGTCGCTTTGCCGACCGGGTCCTGCTGGTCTCCCGGGACTCGGACTATTTCCTGGAGGAAGCGGAGTACACCCAGCTCGCCGATGTCCGCCTCCTGGTACGAGAAGCCAGCCGGTACCAGCGGCATCTCGCTCTTCCTCCTTCCTCACTCGGGGCCGCCGGTGCCGTGGCGCTTACCCCGGCCGAGTCCGCCATCGCCTGGCGCCAGAAGAACTGGTCATACGAGACAGCGCATCTCCCCGTGACCGGTCTGCTACTCCTGCCCCGGGCAGATGAGGACGAGGCTCTTGACGAGTTCGATCACGCGGTGGAGGAGCAACTCGCCCGCTACGGCACCCCGGTCCTTGGACGGTTCCCGGATCATGGCTCGATCGTCCGCGGCAGGAGTCACAGCATGCACCCTCCGACTGTCCTGGATCCGGAATCGGCTCCGTCAGCGCACGCCCGCATGGTGAAAGCCGCTGCCGATCTCGCGCGACGCCTATGGCCCGAACTGCTCGCTGGCACCAGGACGACGCCGCCGGACAAGGGGCACCGGTGACACCGACGCCGTAAGCCCCAGAAGCTGCAATCAGGTGAATCCTGTCCTGTAGGCGCCGCTTGGGACACCTGCCGCACGTTGGCACGCACAGCTACATGGAGAGGAGTGTGCTGTGCCGACGTGGCAGGACGAGCTAGTCACCTGCTGCCTGACCTGCGGTGGGGCCACTCCAGAGGACCAGCCTCAGTCCTACAGGGATTCCTCGGAACCGCCCTCGCTCGATCCAGCGATCTTGCCGCCGATGAATGCCACGCCCAACCCGAGGGCGGCTACACCGGCGGCTGCCACCAGCCTCATCCCCGCCCCCAGGAACTGCTTGCTCTCGCTGTCCTTCGCGCCTACCCGCTGTACGTTTCGGTCGAGGCGGTCATGGAGGGCCTCCCTTTGCGCCCAGCGGAGGTCGTCCCGACCGAAGTCGGCCCGCAGATCTCAATCCCGGCGCACGAGGCATGGTCTCGGTCCGTACGAAGCCATGCGCGAGGCTCCTCGTAGTCGAGAATGATCTAGGCAGCGCCCGTTGGACGGGCAGCTTCCCCATGCCCGTCTACGGGACTGTGGCGCCTCGCACCCCGTCGCACGGATGGTCTTGAGCAGGACGACGCTAGCGTTGTCAGGGGAGACGCCCCACAGCATGTTCGAGTCCAAGATGATCAAAGTAGGTGGCTCCGTCCCTGGGCGACATGCAACAGGCGGGATGAGCTTCCCAGGCCCGATCGGCCTCGTCAGCGGGTCCGATCACACTGCCCCTGTGACGCCGGGACTCTCGTACGTACTGGGCGCACCGACGTGACTCCACCGGCGTGAGACTCAGTACCGGAGGCGCTGCCTACTACGGGTAGCCATGACGCGCCAGAGTTCCGGTGACCGATGTAGGGCCGTGACGCTCATTTGACGCTCTGGGCGCCCTGAGGCTCTCATATGGGACCCAAAAGCATCGCTGACCTGCTGCTTTCCTGCCTGCGTCCAGGCCGACATCTTTCCGATGACGTCGCACGTGGAGTGCGTGGCGATTCTTGAGCCCGCAGCAAAGGGTCTTTGACCTGCTGATTTTCTGATTCGCCAGGTTGCGGGCGGGTCGTGCCGACATGGTTCCGTAGGTCCACCGCGTGGAGCATGCTGCAGGTTCCCGCCACGTGTCTCACGTGCGGTTTCGCAGCGGGGGCGTGGTCGAGAACGCTCTGCCTCAACTCCGTGAGGGACGGGTTCGGGAAATGTCTTGACGCTCGTTCGACGCCGCTTCTGACGGCGTGTTAGGTGGTCGTCCTGGATCAGATAGCGCGGGTCAATCGAATTATTGGGCTTAACCCGTCGAGCAGCGCTATCCGAAACAGGGCACACGGGGCAGCTCGTCCGTCATACTGAACTCGCGCACGGACGGGGACCTTGGGGGGGCGAGTCACTGTGGCGGCGATCGACGACGCGAAACGGCTGATCCGGCACTTCTGCTGCGACGAACGAACTGCCCGCTACGGCCCGTACGAGACCGTCCTCCCCGACGGCGACCCCGAAGTCCGTGAAGTGCTGCCCGGTCAGCTCTACGCCTGCCAGCTCCTGGAGGGCGATGCCCTGACCGCCCGGATCGTCGACGTCTCCGTCCACCTCGGACTGTCCGACCTCGGGGGTCTGATGTGGGATCAGGAGGTCAGGGCGCTGTCCCGGCTCTCCGGGCTCGCCCACCCCGCCCTCCCCGAACTGCTCGGCGGCGGCTATCAGGAACGGGAGGCAGTCGAGGCGGCGGGCGCGCGTGTCGACGGCGCCGCGTTCGTCGCGGCCGAGGGCTCCGACTACACCCTGGCTGTGTACGGTACCGCCGCCTACCGGCAGGACCGCGTAGAGGCGCTGCGTCAGTTCGAGCACCTCGCCGATGGACTCGCCGTCCTCCATGACCTCGGGCTCGCCCATCGCAACCTGTCACCGCACAGCGTCGATGTCGTCGACGCTTACCGGGGCACCCCGCGGCTCAGACTCGCCCGGTTCGAGATGAGTGCCTTCATCTCCAGCCTGCTCGGCGGCGGCCCCACCCTCGACTCGCAGACCGCGCCCGGCACTCTGCGCCATCTTTTCCTCGGTGGCGGCCCGGCCATCCTGGCCTATATGCCACCCGAGAGATGGCAGTTTCTGCTGCCTCTCGACGAACGGACGGCGACGGCCCATGAGAACGCCACGGCCGACGTATACAGCCTCGCCGTGATGGCCTGGGAATGGTTCGTGGGGCCGCTGCCCACGGACCTCGTCCCCAGTCGGCTGCCCGAGACCCAGGAGGAGTACCGCGAAACCCACGACCTGCTCGATCGTCTCGGCGACCATCTTCGGGCCGGTCTGCGCACCGCCGACATACCCGCAGAACTCGGCGGCCTGCTGCGGCGCATGCTTGGCCCCGCCCACGAGGACCGTCCCACCTCGACCGAGGTCGTCAACGAGCTGAGCGACACCCACGACAGCAACGTCGTCGGACTCGGCGGTGTCACCAGCGACCTGCCCTACCTGCTGGCGTTCATGCCCGACAAGAGCGACGAGACGCTCGGCCGCTGGGAGTGGCTGACCTTCGACGCGGATACCGACGACGGCATCCGCGAAACCGCCGAACTCCTGCGCGCCGACCTGAAGAAGGCCACTGTCCTGTACTCGGAGGACGGGGCCGACCCGTTCGTCGGCGGCGGGTCCACCGAGGCCAAACGTCTCGCCACGGTTGTCCTCGTAGGCGAACGCGCCCTGTGGTTCGGACAGTTCTTGCGCCCACCTAACACCGGGTACGGACTCGGCGAACCCATGCCCGAGGTCCTCGTCATCAAGTACGTCGCGCAGCGCGACGTACACGCCGTGAACGACCGCCTCAAGAGCCTGGAGAACGCCTCCCGTTCCCGGTCCCTGCCCGAGGTCCAGCCCATCGACTACCGGATGCCGCTGATCCGGCTCAACGCGCTGCGCCGCGACCGCCCGTCCTGGCAGACTCTCGTCGACTCCATCAGGCCGGTCGGCTCCAAGTCCGAGGCACAGCTCGACTACCAGCGGGCCATCGACTGGCTCCTGGAGTATCAGGGCGTCGAACTCCAGGCCCGCCGCTACCCCTTCCGTACCGATCCCGCCGCCGAGCACGGACGCGCCGAGGAGATCCTCGTCCACTGGGACCGGGACCGGGACCGGGACCGCATCTACCGGCGTGCGCTGCTCGCCAAGTACGCCGGGTACACCGATCTCCGCCCGCCCTTCGGGGACTTCTTCGGGCGGCTGGAGAACGAGGAGAGCGGCAGCTCCGAGGTCGAGGTGTACGACAGCGACAGTGATCGCAAGCCCGGCAGCGTCCAGGGTGTCCTGGCGAATGTGGTGCGACGGGAGGGCCAGGACCGGGTCGTCCTGCGTCGCAAACCGGGACAACTCAGGCTGCCCTCCCGGGGCTGGATGCGCCCCGCCGACGACGTCGGCACCGAGGCGGTCCTCAGCCGTCAGGTCGACGCCCGGTTCGAACTGTTCGCGCTCGCCCCCCTGACCTCCCGGCTGCGCAACCCCACCGCGATAAAGACCCTCCCTAACCGCTGGAAGGACGCCGGAGAGGGACTCCTCGAAGGCGGCCGGGAAGCGGTCCGGGACATCCTCACCCACCAGCCGTTCTTCGCCCTCCAGGGGCCGCCCGGTACCGGCAAGACCACCGTCACCTCCCGAGCGGTCGCCGCCTACCTCAAACAGGAACCAACCCACCGCATCCTGGTTTCCGCCCAGTCCAACTTCACCCTCGACAACCTCGCCGCGCGCATCCTCAAGGACATCGGGGCCCGCGACGACGACGGACCGACCGACCGACTCTCCGATGTACCCATCGCCCTACGCATGGTCTCCCGGCGCAACACCCCCGACGAGGCCGTCCGCCCATGGCTCCGCGACGAACTCGTGGTGCGGCGCTCCCGGCAGATGCGCCGACGTGTCCAGGGCCTGCTCGACAGCGGTATCGACGGCACCGTACGGCCCGTTCTCCAAAGCTGGTACGACCTCCTCGACCAGCGCGACGGGCACTCCATCCTTCCCGAGCTGGGCGACCGGCTCCAGCGCGGCGCCAACATCGTCTTCGCGACCTGCGCCACGGCCACCCCCCGCAACATCGGCACCGCGGGCGGCGCCTCAGCGTTCGACTGGGTGATCGTGGAAGAAGCCGCCAAGGCATGGCCGACGGAACTCGCCATCCCGCTGGTGCGCGGCATCCGCTGGACCCTGATCGGCGATCACTTCCAGCTGCCCGCCCATCGCCGCGACGAAGTGGTGCGTTTCCTCGACTCCTGCGTCGGCGACCCCAACACCGGCATTGCTGTCGCCGGCGACCAACGGCAGAAGTACGTCGAGGCGTTCGACCTGTTCCGCAATCTCTTCGTGCAACGGTCCGGTGGCCTCAGAGAGCGGCCCGTGGCGATGCTCTCCACCCAGTTCCGGATGCGTGAACCCATCGCCCAGGTCGTCAGCCGCGTCTTTTACCCCCGGGCCCTCGAACCCGGCGAGACCGCCCCCGAGGACGGGCTGAAGCCCGGCGGCCTCGCCACTCACCACGACGAGGAACCCTCCCCGCTGCGCGCTCCCCACTGGCTCAGGGAACGTTCCCTGGTATGGGTCGACACCGCCCGGCTCCCCGGCTGCGTCGAAGAACCCCACTGGCGCAACGAGGGCGAGGCGGCAGTCGTCCGGGCGGTCGTCCGCTCCCTGGACCCCGAACCGGTCCCCGGCCGACACGGGTACAGCACCGAACCCCTCGCCGTGCTCACCCCCTACCGGCTCCAGGCCGAGGAACTCCGCCGTGACGTCGGCCTCGCCAAGTACGTGCAGACCGTGCACGCCTTTCAGGGCCGCGAGGCCGACATCGTCGTCGTGTCCCTCGTCCGTAACCGCGTCCGCGGCCAGGGCAGCGCCGCCGAGAGCTACGGACACCTGGCCCGCCGCGACCTCATCAACGTCCTGTTCTCCCGGGCCAGACGCCTGCTCGTCGTCGTCGGCGACTACGGGCACTTCTCGCGCTTCCACGACGACAACGACCCGTTCTGGGCCGAGGTCTGCCAGGCTGTCGACCACTACGGGCACGTTTATGACGCCGCCACCGTCCTGCCCGAGGTGGCCAGTTGAACACCGTCACCACCGTCTACGTGCCCTGCGACGTGGTCCGCGTCCACGTCCGCATGGACTACGGCGACACCCTGTCGCCCATCGAGGAACTTGTCCTGCGCGCGATCCACGCCGGTCTCGACGACGTACCGCAGCTGGTCGAACACCTCCACCTCGGCAGCCGTCTCATCCGTGACCTCGTCTATGACCTATGGCGGCAGGGCCACCTCACCGCGAACACCGTCGAGAGGACCGTCGCCGTGTCCCGGCTCGTCGCGGAGTGCCTGCGGGACGAGGATCTCAAGCGGCTGCGCGGCGCCGAGAGCGCACAGGAGACCCGCGACCTGATGATCGAGAAGCTGGCGATGCGGGTGCTGCCGGCCTCCGGCTGGTCCAAGCCGCCCAACTCCCGTTTCACCATGCCGCTCGAAGGGATCCGCGTCAGCCTCGCCGAGGCACCCGAGGCCCACATCCTCCAGGCGCTGCGCGAGTCACTGCGCAGAGACGAACAACGCCACCAGGCCCTGGCCGACGGCACCCGCACATCGGCCGTCGGACCCCGCGCCAAGCAGGTCCACTCGTACCGGATACCGCCACCCGGACTGCGTACTTCCACCGGACAGCGGTGGATCGACCTCATAGTGACCTCCCACTGGGACGACGACCACGAACGGCTCACCGTCACCGTCGTCGACGAGCGCATGCCCGCGGAACTACGCGAAGGCGCCTCGCAGCGCCTCACCCAGCTCGCCGTCGAGTACCCGCGTGCCTCCGTCTTCGTGGAATTGCGACGGCAGGCTCAGACCATCCTCGCCGAGCCCCCTTCGGCACCGAAGGCCCTTGACCGGCTGGCCCGCCGCGTTGCCCAGGCACCCGGCATCCCCGCCGGGCAGCGCCGCGCCTGGCACCATGAACTCGCCGACGATGCACGACAGTTGGACGGACTGCTGCGGGCCCGCGTCGAGCGGGAGATCGAGGTGCGGATCGTCGACGGTGCGGACCAGGCTCGCACCCTGAACGCACTCATCACGGATGCACAGCAACAGCTCGTCGTCGTCAGTCCCTGGATCCGCTATCGCGCTCTCGGCAGTCATCTCGACGCCCTCACCGCAGCCGTCCAGCGCGGCGTGACCCTCGTCCTCGTCTGGGGGCCGGGCTCCGACAGCGAGTACGAGGACACCTTCGACGAGCAGACCCGCAATGCCCTGGAGGACCTCGCCCGAGGCTCCGGCGGCCGGATCCTGCGCCGTGTCGTCCTGCCCCGCACCAGCAGTCGCACCCACGCCAAACTCGTGGTCGCTGACCACCGCACCGCCTTCGTCACCAGTCGCAACCCCTTGTCCTCCGACGGCTCCCGGGGTGAACTCGGCGTCGAACTCACCGCCCGCGACGGCACAGGCGAGACCGTCGTGCGCGAACTCCTCGACTGGGTACGCACCGCCGTCCCTTCCTACGAGCACAGCCAGACCGTCCGCACCCGCCCCGTCTCCGGTACCCCGTCGCCCACCACGGCCGAAGTGAACGAACCGCCGTCCCCGGCGATCGGGCCACCGGAGGAGGACTCCGCCTCCGATACGGCCGTACGGCTGTGGGCAGGCGACTGGCAGGACCACGTCTCCCGCTGCCGGGACTTCCTCGGCAAACGCGTCCTGCCCTCGGTACGCCCGGTCACCGACAGCGCCCACCGCACTCTGCTGCGCACCGCCCTCACGCAGTCCCGGCATCAGCTCGTCATTGCCTCCGGAGGACTGTCCGACGAGGCCGTCGACCAGGCGTTCCTGACCGACCTGCGCGCCTGCCTGGAACGGGGCGTACGGGTGACGCTCGTCCACCCCGGACCGCCGGACGCCGGCCAGGCCAAGAACCGCTGGCAGATCGCCCGCGCCACACTCGCCGCACTGCGCGAGGAATTCCCGGACCTGCTCACCCTGAACGGTGACGGCGCCAACCACGCCAAGGCCATCGTCTGGGACGACGAAGCCGTCGTCGGAAGCTTCAACTACCTCTCGTTCGAGGGCCGTTACGGGCGCCGACGTTTGTCGTCCGAGCTGAGCGTGCGACTGACCGGCCAGGAGGTGGCCGATGCCGTCGCCGAGGCCCTGGGCGCCACACTCGTGGCCCGGCCGGAACCGGAGGCCGAACCGCTGCTCGTCCTGCCCGGACCGGGCTTCCGCAGTGCCAGGCTGCTGCTGGAGCAGCGCCGCGACGACGGCTCGCCCGACGCCGAGGGCGTCCGGCGGGTCCTCGCCGACGCCGCCGACCCGTGGGAGGTCCTGGACGGCCTCGGCGAGGACGGCCCCACCGACCTGCTGCGGATCGCCGCCGCCCGCTGCCTCACCACACCCGGCACCGCCACCGGCCCGGGCACCGACACCGCCCGGCGGTCCCACTGGACCGAATGGCTGGTACGGGACCGCTGGCAGGACCACGATTTCGTCCAGGCCGCCATCCTGCGCCACACCCTGCCCGACCCGGACCTGCGGCCACGCCCGGGCCTGGCCCTCCTCGCCGCCGCCCGGGGCACCCCACGGCTCACGGACGCGATCGAGAACCTCGTACTGTCCGACATGACTCCCGCGGAGGTCCAGCCGACCCTGCTCGCCGCAGTCGGCGCGGTGCTGCTCCAGGGCAGTCAGAGTGCCGCCGACGCTTTGAGCGCGTTCCTCGCCGACACCGTGGAGGGCGTCTGGCTCGAACTGGCGGAGCGCACCGGCCGGTACTGGACCGACAGCTACGTACCCGTACCGATGGACCTGGTCCGCAGCGACCTGCGCAGCACCGGCAAGGACCGGGCGCGCGCACAGGCGTGGGAGGTGTTGGAGCGACTCCTCGACCACGCCCGCGCCTCCGCTTTCGACAACACCGTCAGCAACCGCACCCACCGCGCCCTTTTCGACCGGGAAGCGGGAGAGTTCGCCGTGCTGGCCGACATCGTCGCTGAGCGTGCCCCGGGCCGGCTCACAGCCTGGCGGTCCGCACCGGCCGTGCAGGACCTGACCCGGCTCATCGAACGGGTCGGCGCCGAGGTCTCCCCGGGACACCCGCCGATGCACGGCGATCATCTCAAGCGATATCTGAAGCGCCTGGAACCGGTCCTCGACCAGGCGGCGACCGTCGCGCCCCTGTCGGACTCCGCCGGACACGAGGAAGGGGAAGGGCAGTTGGCGGCTGCGCGAGAACTCGGCGACTGGCTGGCCGCCCGATGGCGCGCCTTGTCGGAGGCGACGGCCGCGCTGACCGGACCCGAGGGACGGCTGGCGGACGCCTTCCTCGCGGACCTGGAAGAACTGGCCCGCTGGAGGGCGACATGACCGAGCCACTGCTGTCAGTCCTCGCGGAGTGGCCTGGACGCTGGCGCCACCCCGGTCTCGCCGATGCTCTCTCCGGCGGACGGAGCGGCACCCTCGACCAGGCCGCCGCGCACGTGCTGGCGGGTCTCGCCGACCCGCTGACCACGACCGAGAGTGTCGAAAGGCTCCTGAGGCAGGGGCACTTCGAGCTGGTGGACGAGTTCCTCGCCGAGTGCGCGGCCGACGGGCCGACGCTTCAGGACACCGACCCGGTGGACGCCGCCTGGATCAGGGACGTGCTGGCCGCGGCCCGGCTCGACGCCCTCGCCAAGGCCGAACGCGACCTCGCTCTCCTCGGCGAGCGGGCGATCCGCGCCGGACTCGACCCGGCCTCCCCGCCCGACGGCTTCTTTGACGCGGTGAACCTGCGCACCTCCAGGGCGAGCGAACTGCTCGACGGGGAACGGGAGACGAGGATCCTCCCGGCGGAGCGGAGTGTGCGTGAGCGGCTCGAACGGCGGCTGGCCGAACTTCCCGAAGACCGGGTCGACCGCAAGGCCGTGGAGGACTGCCTGAGCGCGGGCGAGTTCCCCGCGGCCCGGCTTCTGCTGGAGTCCACGCACTCCGAGCAGGAGAACGGCGGCCCGGCAGCGGTGCCGCGCCCGCCCCTGTGGGATCCCGCGCTCGGCAGTCGGCTGGACGAAATCCTTCCGCATTACCTGGAGGGAGCGTTTGCGGACCACCGGTTGCGACGCTTCACCGACGTCGGTGAAACGGGTCGCGAAGCCGTCCTGGCGCTGAACGACCTCGTCGCCCGACCAGAGCCGGCGACCGCCGGGGCGTTCGCGCGCGCCCTCGGCCACCTGCTCGGTGAGGATGTACGGTTCCCCGTCGTCGAAGAGGCCGGAGGGTTCCGTACGGCGTTCGTCGGGTTGAACGACGCCCGGCTGCCCCGCACCTCCCTCCACCGGGACACCGGCGCCGTCCTGTGGATCGCCGACGAACACACCCCGCCCCCGGACGACCTGCTCCGGCCCCTCGTCTGGTTCCGCACCACCGGTACGCAGCGCGAGCCCACCGGACGCCCCGACGGCGTCGCCGTCCTCACCGCGACGGACCTGCTGCGCCTGTTCGCCCAGCCCGCGCCTGGCACGCCCGCGGGCCCGGCCACCCGCCGCGTGAACTTGCTGCGGGTGCTCGTCCCCCAGCTCGGCATCGAGGGGATCTCCGATCCCGACACGGGCGTCGCGCTCGGCCGGGGCGTGCCCCCGCGCGAGGGACTCGCCTGGCTGTTGGACCTGCTCGCCGTGTCGGCGGAGGCCGTAGTCATGGACACCCTGCACTACGAGACCGGAGCCCACCCGGTGATCCTGCCCCGGTTCCTGGGCGACCTGCTCTCCAGGCTGCCATCCTCGCGCACCCTGACCCTCGGTGCGCTGGCCGCCGTCCGCAACCCTCGCACTCGCGACGACCTGCGCGCCGTGCTGACTGGGCCGCTGCGTCTGAACGAGGGTGCCGTCCTCGGTATGGCGTACGCGCTGCACCAGCACGTACCGTTCCGGGCCGCCGACCTGGCGGCGGACATGACGTTCTTCGACGTGCCCGTGGAGTTCGACACGGAGACGGTGCGCCTGCTCGATGTGGAGGCCGCCCTCTCGCAACTCACCTCACACGGACTGCTCACCGCCCAAGGTGACACCTGGGTGACGCTCCGCTCGGGTCTGGGACGGCTGCTCGCCGAGGAGGCCGAGAAACTGGCGGGAAGTTCCCTGCGGGCGTTGCTGGAGCGTGTGGAACAGGCCGACGCGCACGCCCGGGTCGCGCTCACCGACCAGGCGATAACAGCGATCGGACACCGCAACGACAACCGGGTGGCCAGCATCCTGGACGATCTCTCCCGGCTGGAGGGTTCTCTGCCGCCCGAGGCCCGTGGCGTCCTGGACCGGCTCCGGGACCGGGCGAGCCAGTTCCGGGGTGAGCACTACCAGGACGCGGTGGCCGGTTTCCTGCGGCCGGCAGAACGCGCGGACCTGGTGCAGGCGGTTCAGGAGGTGACGACGGCCGTCCAGCACGAGTACGGCGTGCAGATCGACGTGTGGACGTCGGCGCCGGAACCTCTGCACGTCCACGCGGTGAAGGTGTATGTCAAGATCGCGGTGGAGAACTTGCTGATGAATGCGGCGCAGGCGCTGGGCACGGTGGACGACGACGAGGAGCGGCGGATCGTCGTGCGGCTGAGGACTGCCGACCGGGGACCCGAGGGCGGGGAGCCCGCCCCGTGGTGCAACGTCGAAGTGGAGGACAGCGGGCCCGGCCTGACCGAGGAGGAGCGTGCGGCGCTGCGCGTGGGCCGCACCTTTTCCCGCAACGGCAGTGGGGGATCGGGGCTGGCACTGGCGCGCAAGCTGGTGCAGGAATGCCGGGGCACCATCGAGATCCTGGAACGTTCACCCCTGGGTGGCGCCCATCTCAAGGTGTGGCTGCCGCGCGTCTGACGGTCTGGCGCGTCACGCGGGCCAGGTGTCACGGAAGTCCCGGACCGCGCGGCGGGCCTCGGGCAGGGTGCCGATCTCCATCTGGCGTGCGGCCACGGCTGCCTCCACCTCGCACTGCCTGAGCCGCGTGTGGTTGTGCTCGGGGGAGGGGTAGCTCAGCCGCTTGCGGGCGTGAAACAGCGCGGTCTCCAGCGTGGAGCCCAGCCGGGCCCGTACGTGTACGTCCTCGTCGGAGGTGAGCTGCGTGGCGGCCTCACGGAGGGCCCGGGCGTTGAAGGTCCCGTAACCCTTGTAGACGATCTGCAGCAACCGGTACCGCTTCTGCTGGATGGTGCTCTCCTGGCGGAGGTTCCCCGCCGGCGGGGCCATCGTCATCACGGAGGCCGGGATCTCGGTGTTGAGGCGCAGCCAGTCGGCGATCTGGTAGCCGTCGTGATCGCGGAAGGAGTCCGTGAGATGCAGGTCGATGAGTGCGCCGTGCACGGACAAGATGTCGTCCCTACGGTCCCTGAGCTGCCGCTCCCAGTCCGCGAGGTCCGTGACCCGTACGCACTCGTAGGCATCGAGGATGTCGACGATCTGGTCCATGTTCTGGTCCTCGACGACGAGGAGACGCTTGCGATCCAGCCGGGCCAGATCGGCCTGCAGCAGAGCGCTCGCCCGGTCGTCGGGAAACAGGTCCAGGAACTCGCCCAGTTCGGGCAGGGATTCCCAGTCCGCTGCCCGCACATGTTTCAGCAGGGTACTCCGTCCCTTGATGTGCCGGTTCCACAACAGGCGGTCCACCTGGGGGTGATGCAGCAGCGGATCGCCTGTCCAGTGGGCCATGAGCGCCGCCAGCCGGCTCACGTCAGGCGTGGCCGCCAGATCCCGCAGATCGCGCAGGAAGTCCTCCGCGTCGACCCGCACCCGCTCGAAGTCCAGCACGTACGGGTCGGTCGCGGAACGGCCCCGCTCCGGGATCGGCAGCCCGAGCCTGCGCAACTCGGTGACGTGCTGTTCAAGGGCGTTGGCCGATCTGATGCCCCGTCGGCGGCCGTCCGTACTGAGCACCGACTGCAGCAGCCGGTCGGGGCCCAGCCCCCGCTGGCCCGCTGTCGCGAGACAGACGAGAACAGCGCATCTCAGGCCCCTGGGCGGCGGATCGAGCAGCACCCCATCTCGCCACACCGTCAACGGACCCAGTACCTGGATTCTCCAGATCTCCCCCGAAAGCCCCATGAACCTACCGTAGCCGCCGACGGCCTGACGCTGAGTGTTTTCGCCGCAACCTTCCTGGGGGCCCAGAAAACTCAGCGGGCCGACCACGCCGATCCGCCTTCTGATCGGACACCTTGGTGCCAAGGGTTCCGGCGCACCATGACGCTGTGGACCGAAGACCGATCAGAACCCGAGGTGTTCACCATGCACGAGGTACGACTCACCCGTGACGAGCAGCCCATCGAAGGCAACGTGATGGTCGTCGCCCCCTTCGGCAAGAAGGCTCTGCCGGACGGCACCACCTTCGACTTCGACTGGCTGTACACCGACGTCATCAGCCCCACCGTGATCGAGGCCGGGATGACCCCGGTCCGAGGCGACTCGGTGTACGGCCCGGCATCCGTGCTGAACGTCGTCTGGCGGGCCATCCAGCAGGCGGAACTGGTCGTCGTCGACTTCTCCTGCCGCGCCCCGAACGTGGCTATGGAGTACATGGCGGCCAAGCTCATCGGCAAGCGCATGATCTACCTCGCCCAGTCCCCGGACGACATCCCGAGCGACGTCCGCGGACTGCGCTACATCCCGTACAGCGCCCTGTACGCCGACATGTCCCACATGTGCGGTGAACTGCGGTTGCAGTTGGAGGCGGTACGGCAGGAGCCCGTGCAGGAGATGGCCCTCATCCCCATGGCGACCAAGGGCACCGTCCCGGCCCGTGCGCGGGTGGTCTCCGTCAGCCGTGAGTTCGCGGTGGTCCGGGCCGACGACGGCACCCACGGCGTCCTCGGCCAGGAGGACGTCGACTGGTCGCGGATCGTCGCCGACATGACCCGCCTGTACGCGGTCGGTGACGTCCTCGACGGCGCCTTCGAGCTCCAGCCCACCGGCGGTGCCAAGTACACGCTCATCGCGGGTCGTCCCAACCCGTGGCAGGCCCTCGCCGCGAGCCACCCCGCCGGGCACCGCTTCACGGCCGACGTGCACAGCGTGCGCGACGCCGGTGTCTTCGTCCGCGTCACAGGCGACATCAATGGCCTGGTGCCCCGCAGCACCCTCCCCGAGGGAGTCGAGGTCCGCCCGAGGAGCGAGGCGGACGTCAGTGTCGTCGACGTCGACGTGCGGCGGCGGCGCGTCACCCTGAAGCTGCACGAGCGGCTCCCGGCGCCCACCCCGATCCGGCAGAACGCCTACCCGTCCGTGCTCCGGGCCGGGGACCGTCTTGAGGGCCGGGTGCACAAGGCGCTGCCCGAGGACGAGGGCGGCTACATCCTGCTCAAGGTCGAGGGCCGCAGCCGGCCCGTGCTACTGCACTGCTCGGCGATGAGCGAGGAACTCCGCCACGACCTCAACGCGGGCGAGGTCGAGCGGGACGAGATCATCGACGTGGAGGTCGTCTCGGTCGACTCGTCCCGGGACAAGGTCCTGGTGCGGGACCTGCCGGAGGAGGTAGAGGACGTCGGGACCGCGGCCTGACCGCCCGAATCTGCGAACCGCCGTCGCCGTGTCCCCGGGCCTGTCCCGGGGGCGCGACGACGGCGGACGTCGTTCATCAAGGAACTGCCCTTGGACTGCCTGACGTGAGACGGCAGACACAGCGGCAGTGCGAGGGGAATGACATCGGCCCTTGCTCTGATCGCTTTCAGATGCGATCTCATCCGGACGTGATCAGTCGATGTCCGGATCATCGGCCTCTTCGAGGAGACGGGTCGCGAGGTCGTCGGCCCACTCCACGGCCCAGGAGCGGAGAGCGGTAATGGCGGCGTCATCGAGCCCATAGGCGGCGAAGGCTTCGTCGTCGGTCCACTCGGCGCCCGTGAGGTTCGCCTGCAGATCCTCGCGCTCGAAGCGGGCCGCGGGCGTGGCGGCGGCCGAACTCTTCGAGCTCGGCATTGGTCCAGCGGCGGGAGGCTGCGAACACGTCGATCAGGTCGCGGGGCGCTCCGCGGTCGGCGAGGGCGCGGACCTTGGTCCCGATCACGTCCTCCTCCGAGAGGACGGGGCCGTACGGGCTCTGGGTGACCGGCCGCCAGAAGATCTCCTTGAGGATGTCGACTTCGCAGTCCTGCCCGGTGGCCGGGTCGGTCACGGTGAAGCGGGCGGACAGTGGGGCGGTCTCCAGCGCGTGCACCTTCCAGCCGCGGGCTTCCAGGCTGGCGCGGAGCGTGGCGGCGATGTCGGCCATGGGCGCCGGGTTCTCGGTAGCGACGTCGAGGTCCTGGCTAGGTGTATTGACCCGCAGGGTTGTTGACGCGACTGATTGGCGGTTGACCACCGAGTGCAGTGTGGCACCGGTGGTAGTTGTAGGTGTGGAGGAAGTCCGCAAGGGCCTCGGTGCGCTCGGTGTTGCTGGAGTAAGGACGCACGTACGCCCACTCGTCAAGCAGGGTGCGATTCAGGCGCTCGACCTTGCCGTTCGTCTGCGGGCGATAGGGACGCGTGCGTTTATGGATGATGTTGGCGGCGCTGAGGGTCTGGGCGAACAGGCGGGATCTGTAGCAGGAGCCGTTGTCCGTGAGGACGCGCTCGACGGTGATGCCGTGCTCGGCGAAGAAGGTGTTGGCGCGCTCCCAGAAAGCGGCGGCGGTCTCCTTGCGTTCGTTGGCCAGAACCTCGCTGTACGCAAGTCGGGAGTGATCGTCGATGGCTGTATGCACGAAGCTGTAGCCGATCACTGGGCTGCCGCCCCTGCGCGCGTCGGTGGTGGCCTGCCGGTTGCCGTTTGCCTGCTGCCGGGGCATGATCCGATGCCCTCCGCCGTCGGGTATGTTGCCGAGTTTCTTGATGTCGACGTGGACCAGCTCGCCAGGGCGTGAGCGTTCGTAACGGCGGATGATCTGCCCGGTGGGCCGGTCCATCCAGCGCAGGCGGTTCATTTGGTGCCGGGTCAGGACGCGGTGGACGGTGGAGGCAGGCATGCCCAGGATGGGACCGATCCTGGCGGGGCCGAGTTTCCGTTCGCGCCGCAGCTGGCAGATTTGGGCTTCGACGTCGGCAGGGGTTCGGTGCGGCGTCGTCCGGGGTCGGCTGGAGCGGTCGTAGAGTCCGGCGTCGCCTTCGTCGCGCCAGCGCCGTACCCACTTGTGGGCGGTGGCGCGGGAGATGCCCATCTCTTCGGCGACGTGGGCGACGGGTCGGCCGGCCCGAACCCGGTCGATCAGGAGCCGTCTGCCGTGGACGGTCAGCCGGGCATGGGGATGAGACACGAGGACCTTCGCGGTGATGCGGGGCGGGTGCGGACACCGGCGGCCGCCACCTGATCCAGGGGCGGCCGCCGTGCATGGGTTCAGCACGCTGTCTGGAGGAAGGCGCGCACGTCGGCAACGAGTTCGGCGGGTTCCTGGAGGGGGACACCGAATGTTGAACGTGTGCCAAGTTGGAGTGACGCACCAGAGTCTGATCCGGGTGCGGCGTGGAGTGCGGCCGCATCCGGGCAGCGTCATCGCGGGTCAGGCGTTGATGTCCTCGCCGATCGCAAGGTGGGCGGTCTCGGGCTTGGTCAGGGTCTCAATGACCTTTCCGAAAATCATGTCTCCGGCGGGGCCCAGGAGGCCGTTGTGGACGTCGATGGTGCGGGTCGGGTTGACCTCGCGGATGTAGTCCACGACCTCCTCGGACTTGCTCCACGGGGCGACAATCGGGAACAGCAGTGTCTCGACGGCGCGGTCAGGCACGGTGAGTGCATCGCCGGGGTGGAAGATCGCGTCGTCGATGAGGAAGCCGACGTTCTGGCTCTTGGGCAGGTCGCGGTGGATGGCGCCGTGGTACTCGCCGTACACCTTGACGTCGAAGCCAGCTGCGATGAAGGCGTCGCCGTTGCCGACTGTGTGGACGCGGCCGGGGAACGCCGCCGAGAGGGCCTCGGTGACCGTGGCCTGGCTCCACAGTTCGAGGGCGGGGTTGGACTCCATGAGGGAGCGCACCAGGTCGGCATTGAAGTGGTCGGGGTGTTCGTGCGTGACCAGCAGGGCATTGGCGCCGGCCGCCTCCTCCGGCTTGCCGAACAGACCCGGGTCCATCACCAGGGCGCGGCCGCCCTTCTCCAGGCGGACGGAGGAGTGGGTGTTCTTGGTCAGCTTCATGGTTCGGCTGTCCTTACTTTCCGGGCGGCGCAGGCATGCGCCGACACGTGGTCTTCAGGGTCGCAATGGCCAGCACGCGCCGCATGTCCGGTCGCGCCGTTGCGACTCGTTCATGCACCGCTTGGGCCCTTGTATCCGGATCAACGCCCCGCGAACAGGTCACATTCCACTCGGGTGGTACCCACTTTTAGGTAAGATTTGGAAGATGAGCGATCCTATGAACACTCCGGGCGAGCTTCCCGTCACCTTCCGGCGCGACTGTGCAACGCGGACCGTCCTCGATCACGTCACCAGCCGATGGGGGGTACTGATTCTGCTTGGGCTGTACCGCTCGACCCTGCGCTGGGGCGAACTGCGCACCGCCGTGGACGGCATCAGCGAGAAGATGCTCAACCAGAACCTGCGCACCTTCCAGGACGATGGCTTCGTCACCCGCACCTCGCATCCCGAGGTACCGCCGCGCGTCGAATACTCCCTCACTCCACTCGGGCGCGACCTCGTCGAGCACCTGCTGCCGCTCACCGGCTGGATCGCCGCCAACGCGGACTCCATCGTCGGCAGCCCGTCACCGACCGTCAACAACGCTCGTGGTTAATACAGCTAGGGCGGTTCACGAGGCGGTGCGCCCGCACAGCGTATCCACCGGTGAGAACCAGTGGATACGGGGAACCGAGTGCGATCACATCCGCAAGGAGCCGCGTGTGCAGCTCCTGCATGTCCGTCACGCGGCTGCTCGGTGGCGGGACGCGAGCCGGGGGAAGGAGTCCTCCCATACGGCGCGCACGGTGCGACCGACGAGGGTGCGCAGCACCGGCCACAGCTGGAGGAGCAGGTCCCGGTTGAGGTAGCGGGGCAGGTCATCACGCAGGCCCTCGTGCAGGACGGCGCGGTACAGGCCCATGCGCTGGCGAGGCTTGCCCAGGTCGTATGAGGTCATCCCGGACCAGGCCATGCGCAGCGGCAGATCCACGACACCGTGGGTCGGCCCGCGCAGCTCGTCTAGCGACTCCGGCAGACGGCGGCGGAACTTCTCCCGGTACAGCGTGAGGTCCTCGGAGTCCGCGTCCGAGACGTCCCTCGGGGTGGGTGCGGGGTGCTGTGGGCTGGAGGGCATCACTCCATTATTGCGGCCCGCAGACGTTGCGAGGGTCATGATGTGCGAGCTGGCGTCCGGAGCGGGTGGGGGCGGATCCCCGGATGAGCTGGTTGCCACAGTCTGCTCGGCCCTGAGCAGGACGGACTCTCGGCCTTGACGCTCGATTGACGCTCTGGGCGTCTGTACGAAGGACGATGAGCCGAGAAATCGGCTCTGACCAGGGCTTTTTTGGGATCCGTTCAGGCCGACATCTTTCCGATGACCCACCACGTGGAGTGTGTCGCGATCCTGGAGCCGGTCGCGAAGGGCGTCTGACCCGCGGTTTCGCGGGTGTGCGTGAGGTACGGGGCGGGGTGTTGAGCCCCCGTCCTACTCCGCCATCAGATCCCGGGGGGCCGCCCGGCTCAAGGCGTCCAGGACCGGACGGAAGAGCGGGTGGTTCTCCGCGCCGCGGCGTACGGCGGCGAAGACGCGGCGGGTCGGGGCGGTGCCGTCGACCGGGCGGACTACCACGCCCGTGAGGTCGATGCCGTGCAGGGCGGAGCGGGGGACGAGGGCGACGCCCGCGTTGGCCGCGGCGAGGGCTACGGCGGCGCGGAAGTCGTCGGAGGAGTGTTCGAAGCGGGGCTGGAATCCGGCGTTCTCGCAGGCCAGAACGACCACGTCGTGGCAGGGGTTGCCGGGGTACGGGCCGACCCAGGGGTCCTTGGCCAGTTCGGCGAGCGGGACCGCGCCGGCGCCGGTCAGACGGTGGGCGACGGGGACGACGGCGTCGAACGGCTCGGCGTACAGCGAGACGCGGGTCAGACGCGGGTCGTCCACCGGGGCGCCGCGGTACTCGACGGCGACGGCGACGTCGACCTGCCGGTCCAGCACCATGGGCAGACTGGCGTCGCCCTCGGCGTCCTGGACCCGGACGCGTATGCCGGGGGCGGACGAGGCGAGGCGCACGATCGCCGGCGCCACGACCTGGGCGATGCCGGTCGCGAAGGAGGCGACCGTGACCGTGCCGGCCGAGCCGGAGCTGTAGGCGGCCAGCTCCGCCTCGGCCCGGTCGAGCTGGGCCAGGACCGCGTGGGTGTGGGTGAGCAGGATCTCCCCGGCCTGGGTGAGCCGTATGCCCTTGGCACCGCGCTCGACCAGCCGGTGCCCCGTCTCCTGTTCCAGCGCTGTCAGCTGCTGCGAGACCGCCGAGGGGGTGAGGTACAGCGCGGCGGCGGCCGCCGTCATCGTGCGGTGGTCGGCCACCGCGCGGAGGATATGCAGTCTTCGCGCCTGGATCACAGAGAACAGCCTCGCACTTTCACAACCCCATACGGGCCCTAGGCCACGGACAGCTCTGCCCGCGCCGCCACGAAGGCGTCCACCGCGCGGTGCACATCGGCGGTGGAGTGCGCGGCGGACAGCTGGACCCGGATGCGCGCCTGCCCCTGCGGTACGACCGGGTACGAGAAGCCGATCACGTAGACGCCCCGCTCCAGCAGCAGTTCCGCCAGCCGCCCGGCGACCGTCGCGTCGCCGATCATCACCGGCGCGATGGCGTGGTCGCCGCTGAGGATCTCGAAGCCCTCCTCGGCCATCCGGCGACGGAACAGCGCGGTGTTCTCGCGCAGCCGTTCCCGCAGGTCGTCGGCCGACTCCAGCAGGTCGAGCACCTTCAGCGAGGCCGCGGCGATCACCGGGGCGAGCGTGTTCGAGAAGAGGTACGGGCGGGAGCGCTGGCGCAGGAGCGCGACGATCTCGGCGCGGGCGGCCACATAGCCGCCGGAGGCGCCGCCGAGGGCCTTGCCGAGGGTGCCGGTGATGATGTCGACGCGGTCCATGACACCGTGCAGTTCCGGGGTGCCGCGGCCACCGGGGCCGACGAAGCCGACGGCGTGCGAGTCGTCGACCATGACCATCGCGTCGTAGCGGTCGGCGAGGTCGCAGATCTCCGCCAGCGGTGCCACGTAGCCGTCCATGGAGAACACACCGTCGGTGACGATCAGCCTGCGTCGGGCGTCGGCCGCGTCCTTCAACTGCCGTTCCAGATCGGCCAGATCGCGGTTGGCGTAGCGGAAGCGGCGGGCCTTGGAGAGCCGGATGCCGTCGATGATCGAGGCGTGGTTGAGGGCGTCGGAGATCACCGCGTCCTCGGGGCCGAGCAGGGTCTCGAAGACACCGCCGTTGGCGTCGAAGCAGGAGGAGTAGAGGATCGTGTCCTCCTGGCCGAGGAAGGAGGACAGCCGTGCCTCCAGCTCCTTGTGGACCTCCTGCGTGCCGCAGATGAAGCGGACGGAGGCCATGCCGTAGCCCCACCGGTCGAGGGCCGCGTGGCCGGCGGCGATGACCTCGGGGTGGTCGGCGAGGCCGAGGTAGTTGTTGGCGCAGAAGTTGAGCACCTCGCCGGGACGGCCGCCCGAGGTGACGTTCACGGTCGCGGACTGGGGGGTGCCGATGACGCGTTCGGGCTTGTGCAGGCCGGCGGCGCGGATCTCGTCGAGAGTGGCGCGCAGATCGTCGCGCACGGATGCGAACATGGGGAAGCTCCTCGATTTCCTTCGCTGAATGGGGAGTTACGCGGTCCAAGGGAGTTGCGCGGTCCAAGGGGGGTTACGCGGTCCAGTCGAGAATGACCTTTCCGCCACGGCCACTGTCCGCGTCGGCGAACGCCGCCTCGAAGTCGCGGTAGCCGTACCGGCCGGTGATCACCGGCGAGAGGTCGAGACCGCCCTCCAGCAGCACCGACATCGCGTACCAGGTCTCGAACATCTCCCGGCCGTAGATGCCCTTGATGGTGATCATCGAGGTGACGATACGGGCCCAGTCGACCGCGAACTCCTGCGCGGGCAGGCCGAGCATGGCGATCCGGCCCCCGTGCGTCATGTTGGCGATCATGTCGCGCAGGGCGGCGGGGCTGCCGGACATCTCCAGGCCGATGTCGAAGCCCTCGCGCAGGCCGAGAGTGCGCTGACCCTCGGCTATCGAGGACTCCGCGACGTTCACGGCGAGGCCGGCACCGATCTTGCGGGCGAGGTCGAGGCGCTCCTCGCTCACGTCGGTGATCACGACGTTACGGGCGCCGGCGTGCCGGGCGACGGCGGCGGCCATCAGGCCGATCGGTCCGGCGCCGGTGATCAGCACGTCCTCGCCGACCAGCGGGAAGGACAGCGCGGTGTGCACGGCGTTCCCGAACGGGTCGAAGATCGCGGCCACATCGAGATCCACCGGCACCCGGTGCACCCACACGTTGGACGCGGGCAGCACGACGTACTCGGCGAAGGCGCCGTCGCGGCCGACACCGAGCCCGACCGTGGCCCGGCACAGGTGCCGCCGGCCGGCGAGACAGTTGCGGCACTTGCCGCACACCAGATGCCCCTCGCCGCTGACCCGGTCGCCCACCTCGACATCGGCGACGTCGCGGCCGGTCTCCACGACCTCGCCGACGAACTCGTGCCCCACGATCAGCGGCGCGCGGATCGCCTGCTGGGCCCAGCCGTCCCAGGCCCTGATGTGCAGATCGGTACCGCAGATGCCGGTGCGCAGCACCTTGATCAATACGTCACCCGGCCCGACGGCGGGCTCCGGGACGTCCGCGAGGGACAGTCCGGGCTCAGCCTTCTCCTTGATCAGCGCCTTCACGGCCATGGCTCCTGGGGGTCCGGGTCCCGGAAGCGGACCTCCGGAGAAGTCCGCGCCGGTGAGGGGGGTGGAATCCCTCAGAAATCTTCCCTACGACGGCCCTCGCGTCCATCGAGGATTTCTTAAGCGCCACCGCAGTCTTCCTTAAGGCGCATTCTGGAAAAATCACCAAGGGGGTGTGGATTTCCTGAACGCTCATTCTGTGCGGGGTTCTCCTGAACAATCCACGCCCATCGGCGGGCCGCGGCCCCCGAACGCGCTCAACAGGTCGGGCAACCACGACGCCCCGCGTCAGAGCCCGTACCCTCGTGGACCCCAACACGCGGGCGCGCCGCAACAGTTGCACGCTCAGGCAAGGACAAAATTCCGGCAGTAGAAAATCAGTGTGCACCGAAAGTGGGAACCAGACTCGTGGATTCACATCGTGGAACGGACGGCGGAACGACCGGAGGGGTGGACCTGACCGGCAAAGTGAGTCTGGTGACCGGTGCCGGCGGCGGCATGGGCCGTGTGATCGCGACCGAACTGGCCCGGATGGGCTCCACGGTGGTGATCGTGACCCGTGGCGAGACCGGCGGTGAGCGGCTCCGGCAGCAGATCGCGGCAGAGATCGGCGCCGACCGGGTCGAGGTACTCGCGGGCGACCTGGCCGTGCAGGGCGAACTGCGGCGTATAGCTGAGCAGTTCACCGCTCGCCATCAGAGTCTGCACGTGCTGGTCAACAACGCCGGCGCACACTACCGGCAGTGGTCGGTCAATGCCGACGGCATCGAGATGCATGTGTCGGTGAACCACCTCGCCGGATTCGGCTTGACCGGGCTGCTGCTCGGCCCATTGCGGGCGGGCGCACCGTCCCGTGTGGTCAACGTTGTGTCGGAGGCCATGTCCGACGCGCGTGTCAGCAAGATCAGCCGCCGCCCCCGCCCGGTCACACTGAACGCCGACGAGATCGACGACCTGCGCAGACTGAACGGCAAGGCGGGGTTCGCCCCCTTCGAAGCCTATGCACGGGCGAAGCTGCTCACGACGATGAGCGGTTACTACCTGGCCGAGCAGTTGTCCGGGAGCGGGGTCACGGTGAACGCCGTACACCCCGGAATAGTCGCCACCAGTATCGTCGACGACATCGCCGCGCCCGTGATGAAGCCCTTCCTCGGGCTGATCAAGCGATCCCTGCTCACCCCCGAGCAGGGTGCCGCCGCGACACTGCGCCTGGCGACCGCCCCGGAAATGGCCGGTGTCACCGGTCGCTACTTCGTGGGCGACAGCGAGCAGCGTTCCCCCGAGGTGTCCTACGACCGCGCCCTCCAGCAGCGGATCTGGGCCGCGAGTCAGGCTCACTTCCCCGGACTTGAGCCGTTGACGAGCTGATCCGGGTGACCGCCGGGCACCTGCCCCGGTAGCGAGGGGTACGAGGCCGGCAGCGGGTGTGCGGTGGACCCCGATGTGTCCTTACCGGCATGAGTGTCCAGGACGCGGCTCAGCCACTGGGTTCGGGTGTGGCGGGCTTCGCGGGAGAGGACCGCGGTGGGGGCTACCGAGTCGAAGCCGTGGAAGGCGCCGGGCCAGACATGGAGTTCGGCGTGACCGCCGTCGCGCCAAATCCCCTGTGCGTAGGCGATGTTCTCGTCCCGGAAGGTCTCCGCGGAGCCGACATCGAGGTAGGTGGGCGGCAGCCCGCTCAGGTCGGTGGCACGGGCGGGCGCGGCGTAGGGCGGCAGGTCCGGCGCTCCGTAACGGTCGCCCAGGTACGCCTGCCAGGCGACCGCCGTCGAGGACCTGTCCCACAGGCCGGCGCCGGTCATCTGGAGGGCGGAGGGGGTACGGAGGCGATCGTCGAGCATGGGGCACAGCAGGAGTTGCCCGATGGGGGTCGGCCCGTCGCCCCGGTCCCGGTTGAGCAGGGTCAGGGCCGCGGCGAGTCCGCCGCCGGCGCTCTTGCCTCCGACGACGACGCGCTCGCTGTCGATCCCGAGTCCGTCCGCGTGGGCGGCGGTCCACACCAGTCCCGTGTGGCAGTCCTCCAGCGGTCCCGGATAACGCGTCTCCGGCGCCAGCCGGTACTCCACGGACAGGACGGCCAGATTCAGGGGAGCGGACCAGTCACGGAGGATCCTCGGGAGGACGGACCGGGCGTTGCCCATGATCATTCCGCCACCGTGCAGGTAGTACAGCACCGGCAGCGGACCGGTGGCGGCGGCGGGCCGCGCGTATACGAGGGTGACGTCCGGGCCGCCCGCCGCGCCGGGCACGCTGAGTTCCTCGACGGCGAAGCGTCCGTCGGCGCGCAGCTCGGTGAGCGTGGGCAGGGGCCGGCTCGCGGCGTCCCGGCGCCGGTGAGCGGCGAGATTCTCCGAAGTGAGCCGCTCTTTCGACCGGTCGCCCAAGGCCGCCAGGGCGGCGCCCAGTTCCGGGTCGAACGGAGGGCGCACCCTCGCGGCGACCGCTGAGGAGGCCGAAGGGCCCCGGCGCCCGGTCGTCATGCCGCGCCGCTCCGGCGCGCGGGAACACAGCCCTGGTCCGCCCCGAGCCACCGCCCTCCGGCGGGCACCGTTGCGGTGTCAGGGAGCAGAGCCGTCGCGATCATGCCCCAGCACATCATGTACGCGCCGATCACGGCCAATGAATTCTGCGGTCTCTGGCCACCCGTACCCGAAGGCTTGCGCCCGCCGAGTGGCAGCCGCCGCTGGCGCAGGGCGTGGGCGGCTCAGGGTGCCCTCGGCGTCGACGGGCAGCGCGGCCCGTCGCGCCGGGGCGGGGCTCCCCTACGCGGATTTGCGTAGGGCCGGGCCGTTCCCGGGCTGACGCCGATTTCGGGCGGGCGGCGGATAGTCGGGCGGGGGGTCGGGACGTACGGGCAGGGCAGTGGGACGGAAGGAAGACGACGGTGAAGAAGACGACCGTGAATGTGATCGTGGCGAGGATGGCGGCGGCGCCGAGGGGGACCAGGTTGTCGCTGTGGGGCTTGGCGGTGGGTGTCCTGGGGCTGGTGGTCCAGTGGATCGCGGATCCCGGCAAGTTTTACCCGTTCCCCCCGGGGATCGTTGTCATCGCGGTGTGCGGTGTTTTGGTGTTGTGTACGGTACGGCGCTGGTGGGCGCCGGTGTTCTCGGTGCTGATCGCGTTGTGGATCGTCCTTGGCGGGTGGGCGGCCGGCCAGCTGGTCCCGAACCTGGTTTCGGGTGATATGGGCACTGTCGCCGGTACGGTGGTGATGTCGCTCGGGCTGATGTTCGCCGCGGTCACGGGGACCGTGGCGATGGCCGGGGTGCGGCATGCGCGTGCCAGGTGAGGAAGGCGATGGACGACCGCGGGCCCCGGCAGTTCCGGCAGCAGTCCCGGCAGGTGTGGCAGCTCCGGCAGTTCTGGCAGTTCCGGTACGGGATGGACCTGGCGTGGGCCGTGCTGGCGGCGGCGGTGCTTGTCACCGCCACCGTCGCTCTGGTCGGGGCGCACCGCGACCAGGGGGCTGACCTGGACTTCTGGGGGATCGTGCTGGTCGCGGCGGCGGCGCTGGTGACGGTGGGGCTGCGCCGGGCGCCGGTCTGGGCCCTGGCCGGGGCCATGCTGGCGGTCAGCGCGTACCTGCTCGCCGGCTACCCGCCCGGCCCGGTGCTGTTGTGCATGGTGGCCGCCATGTTCGAGGTGGCCAGACGGCGGCCACCGCGGTTCTCGGCCGGTGTCTGCGCGATCGCGGCGCTGACGGCTTCGGCGACGGTGCTGCTGCGGTCGATGCCGGGGCTGCGGGAGCCGGCCGTATTCGCCCTGGGGTGGACGGCGTGGGTGGTGCTGCCCTGGTCGCTGGGAGCGCTGGTGCATGTCACGGCGGCGGCCAGGGAGCGGGCCGGGCGGGATCTCGCGGCCCGGGCCGCCACCGCCGAACGGCTGCGGCTGGCCGGTGAGGTGCACGATGCGGCCGGACACGGATTCGCGCTGATCGCGATGCACGCCGGGATCGCGCTGCTGGTGCTCGACGAGCGTCCCGACCAGGCGCGCGCGTCGCTGGAGGCGATCAAGACCACCAGCGGCGCGTCCCTGGCCGATCTGCGCCGTATGCTCGACGCCTTCCATCCGCAGGACGGGGAGGCGGGGCCGACCGGTCTCGGTGTCCTCGTCGACGAGGTCCGCGCGGCCGGACTGCCGGTGGAGCTGACGATGACCGAGGTGACCCTGACCGACGAGGCATGGGCGGTGGCGTACCGGGTGGTGCAGGAATCGCTGACGAACGTACTGCGGCACGCCGGACCGACCGTCGCGGACGTCCGGGTGGTGCCCGCCGGCGGTGAGGTGCTCGTACAGGTCGGAGACCGGGGGCACGGAGCCGCCGACGGTGCCGCGACGGGCGGCCGGGGGCTGGTGGGGCTGCGCGGCAGAGTCGAGGCCGTCGGCGGCCGGTTCGCCGCCGGACCGCGGACCGGCGGCGGTTTCCAGGTCGCCGCGCGGCTGCCGGCGGGGGGTGCCCGGTGATCCGGGTGGTGCTGGCCGACGACGAGGACCTCGTACGGATGGGCCTGCGGATGCTGATCGACCGGGAGGACGACCTGGCCGTGGTGGGCGAGGCCGCCTCCGGGCACGAGGCGCTGCGGGTGGCGCGCCGGGAGCGGCCGGACGTACTGCTGCTGGATATCCGGATGCCCGGTATGGACGGGCTGGCCACGCTGCGGGCGATGGCGGCCGAGCCGGATCTCGCGGGTGTCCGGGTGATCGTGGTGACCACCTTCGAGATCGACAGATACGTCTTCGAGGCGTTGCAGGCGGGCGCCGCCGGATTCCTGCTCAAGGACACCGCCTCGGCGGATCTGGTCCGGGCGGTACGGGTGGTGGCGGTCGGCGAGGCGCTGCTGTCGCCTTCGGTGACACGGCGGGTGGTCTCGGTGTTCAGCCAGCCCGGCGGAGCCGTCACCGGCATGGACACGCTGACCGACCGGGAGCGGGAGATCGTGGCCTGGGTCACCACCGGCCGGACCAATGAGGAGATCGCCCGCGAACTCTCGCTGAGCCCGGCGACCGTACGCACCCACGCCGGCCGGGCGATGGTGAAACTGAACGCCCGCACCCGCGCTCAGCTCGTCGTCTTCGGCGTCCGCGCCGGTCTCACCGTGGACCGCCGGCGACCCGGCCCGGCGTAACGGCGCGTACGTACCGTCCGGTCCCCGGCACGGTACGCGGATCCGCGTACACGTCGGCCGTCACCGGGCGGATGTGGGGACCCGGCGGCGCCGGAGAACCTGAGGCATGCGCAAATCAACGCCCTGGCTACTCCTCGCCGTCGCCGTCGTCTTCAGCCTGGTGGTCGCGTACCCGTACCTGGGTCTGGACGTCCACCGGAGCCGTATCGAAGTGAGCGGCGGCCTGCACTACGGCGTGCTCGTCACCCATATCCTCACCGCCGCGGTCGCCTTGATCCTCGGCCTCCTCCAGGCCGTACCGAAGGTGCGCGCCCGCAGACGGATCCACCGCACCGTCGGCCGCTGCTACCTCGCCGCCGGAGTCCTGCCCGCCGGCCTCACCGCGATCCCGGTCGCGCTGTGGTCCGGCCGCCTCCTGACGCAGATCGGCCTCACCACCGCGGCCGTCCTGTGGCTGCTCACCGGCGCTCTCGCGTACCGGGCCGCCCGACGGCGGGACATCACCGCCCATCGCGACTGGATGACGCGCAACTACGCACTGACCCTCCTCGCCGTCACCGCACGCCTCCTGGTGCCGCTGCTCCTGCTGGCACAGATCCCGTTGGGCACGGTCACCCCGGGCGAGCTAGGCCAGAAAGCGGCCTCAATGATCCCGGTCGGCCAGACCCTGGCCTGGATCGTCAACCTGGCCATCGCCGAGACCCTCATCAGACGCCGCCACCGCCGCTCCGCACCGTCCGGTCACCCGCGGACGTAGACCGCCGGGCGCGCCCGTCCGCGGTCAGACGGCCGTGGACAGGTGCTCGTGCACGGCGAGCCAAGGGCCGTTCGGGGTGCGGCGGGTGAAGATGATGGTTTCTCGTTCGGTGAGGGTTTCCTCGCCTGTGTGGGTGGTGATGCGGGTGGTGACGTGGTGGCTGAAGACGGCGGTGTCGCCGAGGGGCTGGATGAGTTGTTCGGTGGAGGCGCAGTCCAGTACGCGGAAGCCGTCCTCCGTCACCCAGCGCTGCCACAGCTCCCGGTACTCCGTTACGGAGGTGAGGCGGCGCGTGGTGGTGGGGAAGAGGAAGGTCGCGTCGGGGGCGAAGGCGGCGAAGTAGTCGTCCAGGCGGCCCTCGGCGAAGGCGGACACCAGGGCGGCGGCCGCCGCGCGTACCGACTCCTCGGCGGGCCGGTGCTCTGTCGTGGTGCTGTTCATCGTGGGTTCCCTCGGGGTGGTGCTGGTGTCGGTGCCGGTCATTCGGCGACGATCGGGGCGGTCGGGGTGTCCTTGGCCGGGACGAGGCGGGGGCCGGCCGGGCCGAAGACGGCGCGGGGTTCGGGGAAGAGGAACAGCAGCGCGGTGTACAGCACCGCGGCGACGGCGAGGGTGGCGACCAGGCTCAGGTCGATGCCGCCCGCGATGTCGCGCCAGGGTCCGGCGATCAGCGGGGTGTTGGCCATCAGCAGGCCTACGGCGGTGGCGGGGACCCAGGCGGCCATACCGCGCCAGTTCACCCCGTTGGTGAACCAGTACGCGCCGCCCTTCTGGCCCCGGTTGAACACCTGGATGTCGTCGGTGAGGTAGAAGCCCCGGCGGACGAAGTAGCCGATCATCATCACGGCCATCCAGGGCGTGGTGCAGAGCACGATCAGGACCGCGAAGGCGTTGATGCTGGAGACCACGTCGAGGACGAAGTTCCCGACGAAGATGAAGGCGACCGACAGCGAGCCGATCAGCGCGGTCGCCCGGGCCCGGCTCAGACGCGGGAAGATCGACGAGAAGTCCAGGCCGGTGCCGTAGAGCGCGGTCGTGCCGGTGGACAGACCGCCGATCAGCGCGATCGCGATGAGCGGCAGGGCGTACCAGAGCGGCGAGATGGCGGCGAGCCCGGCCACGTAGTTGTTCGGGTCCGCGACCAGGGTGGCGGTGGCGACGCCGAAGAGGAACGGCAGCAGGCTGGCGACCTGGGCGAGGAACGGCGCGGCCATCAGCCGGGAGGAGGGGTAGCGGTCGGGGATGTAGCGGGACCAGTCCCCGAGGAAGGCCCCGAACGAGACGGGGTTGGCCAGCGCGGTGAGTACGGCGAGCATCCAGGTGGGCCAGAAGCCGCCGAGCGCGTAGTCCCCGCTGCCGGCGAAGGATGCGTGGAAGGAGCCGCCGAAGGCGAAGATGCCCAGCAGCATGATCGCGCTGCCGGCGACGACCGCGATCTTGTTGATCAGCAGCATGAACTCGTAGCCGTAGATACACACCACCAGGACGGCGACGGCGATCACACCGTACGCCGCCGCGCGCAGTGTGTCCCCGCCGTCCACACCGAACAGCCGGCCGGCGGCGCCCACGATCGCGTCCCCGCTGACCCACACGGAGATGGAGAAGAACGCAATCGCGGTCAGCAGCGACAGGAACGACCCGACACACCGCCCGACCACACCGAAGTGTGCCCCGGAGGACACCGCGTTGTTGGTCCGGTTACGGGGACCGAACAGCGACATCGGCATCAGGATCAGCGCGCCGGCGACCACCCCCACGACCACGGCCGAGGCCGCCGCCCAGAAACCGAGGCCGTACGCGATCGGCAGGGTGCCCAGGATGATCGTCGCGAAGGTGTTGGTCCCGCCGAAGACCAGCCGGAACAGATCCAGCGGCCGGGAGGTCTGCTCCTCGGGCGGGATGGGGGCGACGCCGTACGGCTCCACCTTGGTGACCTTGGCGTGGGGAACCTCGGGGGACGCCTGGGGAGTGGCGCCGCTCTCGGCGGGTGCGGAGGTCTGGGACATGGGAACTCCTGGGGACACGGGGCGGTGGCGGAGGTCAGGGCCTTTGGGTGAGGGCGAGCAGGCTGATCAGGTCGTACGCGACATGGGAGGCGGCGACGGAGGTGATCTCGGCGTGGTCGTAGGCGGGGGCGACCTCGACCACATCGGCGCCGACCAGCCGGGTGCCGGCCAGCCCGCGCAGGATCTCCAGCAGCTCCCGGCTGGTCAGACCGCCGGCCTCGGGCGTTCCGGTGCCGGGGGCGTGCGCCGGGTCGAGCACGTCGATGTCGATGGAGACGTAGAACGGGCGGTCGCCGACGCGCTGCCGCAGCGCGTCCACGGTCTCGTCCACCCCGCGCCGCATGACATCGGACGAGGTGATGATGCCGAAGCCGAGGCGCCGGTCCTCCTCCAGGTCCTTCTTGCCGTAGAGGGGGCCCCGGGTGCCGACATGGCTGAGCGCCTCGGTGTCGACGATGCCTTCCTCGACCGCGCGGCGGAACGGGGTGCCGTGGGTGTACTCGGCGCCGAAGTAGGTGTCCCAGGTGTCCAGATGGGCATCGAAGTGCAGGACCGCGATCGGGCCGTGCTCCCGGGACAGGGCGCGCAGCAGCGGCAGCGCGATGGTGTGGTCGCCGCCGATGGTGACCGGCCTGGCACCGGTCGCGATCAGCTCGCCGGCGGCGTGCTCGATCGTCTCGACGGCCTCGTTGATGTCGAAGGGGTTGCAGGCGATGTCACCGGCGTCGGCCACCTGTGTCTCCGCGAACGGCGAGACGTCCAGCCCGGGGTGGTACGGCCGCAGCAGCCGGCTGGCCTCCCGTACCGCCGACGGGCCGAACCGGGCCCCCGGCCGGTAGGACACCCCGCTGTCGAAGGGCACCCCGACCACCGCGATGTCACACTGCTCCACCTCGTCCAGCCGCGGCAGCCGCGCGAAGGTGGCCGGGCCCGCGAACCGGGGGATCCGGGAGGAGTCGACGGGGCCTCGGGGTGTGGTCATGCGGGGGTGGTCCTCTCGGCTCGGGGCGGGCGCCGCGGGGCGCCGGACCCGGCCCAGTCTGTGGCGACGAGGACAAGGACAGCAATTGTCTCTTTCCCGAACGGATAGGGTGTTTCTTGTGGACAGGAACAAGCCGATGGCCGAAACAGGGGCCCATTCGGTGGCCGGGAACGAGCTGACCGTGGAGGATCTGCTGTCGTTCCCCGCCCTCCAGCTCCGGCTGCTGGCCGGTGAGGGCGGGCTGCGGCGGGCGGTCTCCTGGGCGCATGTGAGCGAGCTGGACGACCCCACGCCCTGGCTCCTCGGCGCGGAGATGATCATGACGACCGGGCTCGCAGTCCCCCGTACGGCCGCCCGCCAGCGGGCCTATCTGGAACGGCTCGACGACGCCGGGGTCTGCGCGCTCGCGCTCTCCGCCCAGCTGCGGGTGCCACCGCTGCACAAGGCGTTCTTCGCGGCGGCCGAGGAGCGGAACATGCCCGTCCTGGAGATCCCGCTGGCCGTGCCGTTCGTCGCCGTCGCCCAGGAGGTCGCCGCCGCCGTACAGGAGGACTCCCGGCAGCGGCTCGGCGCCCAGCTCCAGGTCTTCGGCGCCCTGCGCTGGCTCGCCTCCGAGAACCTGGACACCGCCACCCTCTTCCGGCGCCTGGAGCGGCTGTCCGGCTACGACGTCTACCTCTGCACCCCGCAGGGCCGCCCGCTGCTCCCGGGTGTCCCCGCCCCCGACCCCGGGGTGATCCCGGCCTCGGCGGACGCGCCGCCCACCATCCCCGGCGGGTTCGTCCTGCCCGTGCTCGCGCCGGGCGGACCCGCCGGATTCCTGATCGCGTTCGCGCGCGAGGGCGCCCGGCCGGCCGGGCTCGCCGTCGTCCAGCACATCGCCACCGTGGCCGCGCTCCAGCTCGCCATCGTCCGGACCGAACGCGAGACCCTGCGCCGCGAGGGCGCGGAGACCCTGGCCGAGCTGCTCCAGGACGTCGTGGACCCGGCGGTCGCGCGCCGCCGTCTCCAGCGGCACTCCATCGAGGGGCCGACGGCCCTGCTGGTCGTACGGGGGGTCAGCGAGGACGCCCTGCTGCGCAGCCTGGACGGACAGCCCTATCTGCTGCTCGGCCGGGGCGAGGACCGCTATGTCCTCGGCTCACCGGAGCTTCAGGGAGCCATCGCCGCCATGCCCGGCGTCGCGGCCGGCATGAGCCGCCCCGTCCCGCCCGGCGAACCCCTGCGGGTCGCCCAGCGCGAAGCGCTCTGGGCGGCGTCCAACGCCGCCGAGTCCGGCCGTCCGCTCGTCGTGTACGGGGACGACGGCACCGGCCGCTGGCTCCCCGACGACCCCGCGGTGCTCGCGGCCCTCGTCGAGCACGTACTCGGCGAGGTGATCCGCTACGACGCCGCGCACAACTCCCAGATGCTGCCGTCGGTCCGCACCTGGATGGAACGGGACCGCCGCGGCGACGACGCGGCGGCGGCCCTCCACATCCACCCCAACACCCTCGCGTACCGGCTGCGCCGCTTCGCCGAGATCACCGGCCGCGACCTCTCCTCCACGGCGGCCTTCGCCGAGGTCTGGCTCGCGCTCCGGGCCGCCGCACAGCTCGGGAGCGGCTGAGTGGGCTGCGGGCGGCTGAGCGGTCCAGGCTCTGAGTGGGTCAGAACTCGCGCAGTGTGTCGCGCAGATGGCGGCGGGTGCGGGGGGTGTCAGCCGTACGGAGCAGGCCGCGGCGGCGCAGTTCCGGTACGAGGCCGTCCGTGACCTCGATGACGTACTTGCGGCTGATCCGCATGTTCGGCGCGTGGAAGAGGAAGCCGTCCCCGCCCACCGCCTCCGCGATCTCCTCCAGCCGGTCGGCGACCGTCGCGGGCGAGCCCACCAGATCCCCCTTGCGCCGCCCGGCATCGCCGGTGATCAGCTCCCGCAGCGTACGGTCCCGGCCGCCCTTCAGCATCGCGCGCAGGGTGCCCTGTTCGCCGTGGGTGGCCAGGTCGGCCGGGAGCGGCTGGTCCAGGTCGAACCGGGAGAAGTCGATGTCCGTCACATCGGAGATCGCCACGAGGCTGCGCTCGATGAACAGCGGGTCGTTGACGCGGGCCTCGACCCGCTGCCAGGCGTGCTCGTCGGTGTCGCCCAGGACCGGGGCGACCAGGAAGAGGACCTTCACGTCGTCCGGGTCACGGCCGTTCTCGGCGGCCCGGCGGCGGATGTCGTCCCGGTACGCGCGCATGTCCTCCACCGTCGACGCGGGCGCCACCACCGTATCGGCGTACTTGGCGCCCAGCGCGCGGCCCTTGGGTGAGCCCCCGGCCTGCGCGAGGACGGGGAAGTGCTGGGGCGACGGGACGGTGTTGAGCGGCCCCCGGGAGCGGTAGAAGCGGCCCTCGAAGTCGATGTCGTGAACCTTGGTGTGGTCGATGTACGTACGGGTCGCGCGGTCGCGGACCACCGCGTCCGGCTCCCACGACCCCCACAGCCGGCGCACCAGATCCACGTACTCGTCGGCCTTCTCGTACCGCAGGTCGTGCTCGGGGATCGCGTCGTGGCCGAAGTTCTGCGCGGCCCGGTCCTCGGCGGAGGTCACGATGTTCCAGCCGACCCGGCCCCCGGTGAGATGGTCCAGCGTCGACACCAGCCGCGCCAGCAGGAAGGGCGGGTAGAAGGTCGAGGAGAGCGTCACGATGAAGCCGAGGTGCTCGGTGGCCTGCGCCAGCAGCGGTACGAGCGGCGCCGGGTCGAGCTTGGGCGAGTGCTGCGCGTGCCGCAGCTCCGCCTCGAAGCTCCCGCCGTAGGCGTCGGCGACCATCAGCTTGTCCTCCAGGAGGACATAGTCGAAGCCGGCCCGGTCCAGCTGCCGGGCGATGTCCACGAACACCTCGCCCGACCAGTCCCGGCCGCCGTCGGACCACTGCTCGTCCCAGCCGTCCACCGTGTAGTTGAGGAACCAGCCCAGATGGAATCTGCGGTCGGTCATGCGGGGAGTCCTTTCGTACGGGGTGCGGCGGCCGGGGCTCCGGACCGTCTCTCCAGGGCGGCGACCAGACGGATCACCGGAAGCGTCACCAGCGCGTAGAAGATCCCGGCGATCGTCAGGACCTCGACGTAGAGGAAGGTGGCGGAGCCGATCGCGTACGCCCGGCCGGTGAGTTCCGGGACGGATACGGCGAAGGCAAGGGAGGTCGCCTGGAACATCTGGACCGCGAGCCCGAGCAGCGGGGGCAGGGCCACCCGCAGCGCCTGCGGCAGCACCACGTACCGCAGGGTGTCGGTCCGGGACAGGGCCAGCGCGAGGGCGGCCTCGCGCTGGCCCTCGGCCACCGACTGGAGGGCGGCCCGGATGATCTCGCTGGAGTACGCGGCGACGCTGAACCCGATGGCGAGCCAGACGGTGGGGACGGCGTCGAGGCGGATGCCCGCGCCCGGCAGGCCGTAGTAGAGGAACTGGAGCGCCACCACGACGGGGATGCCCCGGCCCGCCTCCACGACCGCGATCGCGGGCCAGGACACGGCCCGTCTGCGGGACGAGGAGAGCAGCGCCAGCAGCAGGCCCGCGGGCAGCCCCCAGGCGAGGCTGACCCCGGTGAGACCCAGGGTCACCTTCAGCCCGTCGAACAGCTCGGGGAGCCGGCCGGTCAGCTCGGCGGTCATCGCGCCACCTTCTTCCGCAGCCGGTGGTCCAGGTACCGGGAGAGCAGGGCGACAGGCACGCTGATCACGATGTACAGGGCCACGGCCACCCCGTACGCGGGCAGCCCCTGGCCGGTGGAGCGCGCCTGCTCGACGGTGCGGAAGGCGACCTCCGTCACCCCGATCACACTGGGGATGGAGGAGTCCTTGAGCAGGGTCAGGGCGAAGGTGGTGGCGGTGGGCAGGGCGATCCGGGCCGCCTGGGGCGCGATGACGGTGGCGAACGCCGCCGCCCGGGGCAGCGCCAGCGCGCGCGACGCCTCCCACTGCCCCCGGTCGACGGCGGCGACGGCGCCGCGGTAGGTCTCGGCGAGGTACGCGGCGGAGACACCGCCGAGGGTCAGCACGGCGGCCTGGACCGCGTCCAGCCGGAAGGCGCCGACCGACAGGCCGAAGTAGAGCAGGAACAGCCAGACCAGGATGGGGATCCCGCGGACCACGTCCACGACGAGGCGGACGGGGATCCGCGCCGCGCGGTGGCGCGCCCGCAGCCCCGCGGCGAGCGGCAGGGCCAGCAGCGCGCCCAGGGTGAAGGAGGCGGCCGTGATCCCCAGGGTCAGCGGGACGCCCCGGACGATCGCGGTGAACAGGTCCACGCTCAGCGCCCCCTGACGGAGGCGAGGAAGCGGCGGGCCCGGGGGTGGGCCGGGTCGTGGAGGACCGCGCGGGGTGTGCCCGCCTCGACGATGCCGCCGTCGGCCATGACCACGACCTGCTCGGAGACCTCCTCCGCGAAGCGCGTCTCATGGGTGACCACGATCATCGTGCGGCCCTCGGCGGCCAGCGAGCGCATCACCGCCAGCACATCGAGGGCCAGTTCCGGGTCGAGCGCCGAGGTGGGCTCGTCGAACAGCAGCACCTCGGGGTCGAGCGCGAGCGCGCGGGCGATGGCCACGCGCTGCTGCTGGCCGCCGGAGAGGGTGTGCGGATGGGCGTCCGCCCTCTCCAGCAGGCCCACCCGGTCGAGGAGTTCGCGGGAGCGCTGGACGGCCTCGGCGCGGGGGCGCTTCAGCGCGCGCTGCTGGGCGAGGGTGATGTTGCGCTCGGCGGTCAGGTGCGGGAAGAGGTTGAAGGACTGGAAGACCATGCCGACGGTACGGTTCAGCGCCGTACGCCGTGCCCGGTCGAGCGGCCCGTCGGCCGGGTAGCGGACACCGCCCACCGTGACCGTGCCGGCGTCGGGTGTCTCCAGCCGGTTCACACAGCGCAGCAGGGTGCTCTTGCCGCCGCCGCTGGGGCCGATGACGGCGGTGACGGTGCCGGCCCGGACGTCGAGGTCGATGCCTTCGAAGACCCGCTGTCCGTGGAAGGACTTGGCGAGGCCCCGCAACGAGACGAAGGCGGCGTCGGCGGGAGTGGGGTGGTGGTCGGTGTTCGTCCGGTCGGTGGGCGGGGCTGTGCCGCCGGTGGGTGTTGTTGTCATGTCAGTCGCTCTCCCGCGCCGCGTCCAGCGCGGTGTGCAGCAGCACGTTCGCGCCGTTGACCGCCCAGTCCTGCCGGATGTTCTCGCTCTCGTGGTGGCTGACTCCGCCCACACAGGGGATGAAGATCATCGCGGTCGGCGCGATCCGGGAGAGATGGACGGAGTCGTGGCCCGCCCCCGAGACCAGGTCCCGCCGGCTCAGCCCGAGCCGGTCGGCCACCCTCCGGACGGCGGCGGCCGTCCCGGCGTCGAAGACGGTCGGGGGCTGGGACAGCACCGGCTCGACGGTGATGGCGGTGCCCGACGCGCGGGCGATCTCCGCGGTCCGCTCCTCGATGGCCCGCTCGGCGCGGTCCAGGACCGCGTCCTCGGGATGCCGTACGTCCAGCGCGAGGCGCACCGAACCGGGAATGGAGTTACGGGAGTTGGGCGAGACCACGATCTCGCCGGTGGTGGCCCGCAGCTCCGGCGAGAGCGCGTCGGCGAGTTCGCTGACGCTCCGCACGACGGCCCCGGCGGCGACGAGCGCGTCGCGCCGGGCGGACATCGGCGTCGTACCGCTGTGCCCGCCCGCGCCGCGGACGCTCACGTCGTACCAGCGGATGCCGTACACGCCGGTGACGACACCGATGTCGACGCCCTCGTCCTCCAGCACCGGGCCCTGCTCGATATGGACCTCAAGGGCCCGGTGGAGACGGCGCGGCACACCGTCCGGGGTTCCCGCGTAGCCGATCCGGGCGAGTTCGCCGCCCAGGGTGGCGCCCGCGTGGTCGGTACGGGCCAGGGCGCCCGCCAGATCGTGGGCGCCGGTGTAGACGGCGGAGCCGAGCATGCTCGGGCTGAAGCGGGAGCCCTCCTCGTTGGTCCAGTCGGCGAGCACGAGGGGGCGGCGGGTACGGACACCGGCGTCGTCGAGCGTACGGAGCACCTCCAGCCCGGCCAGTACGCCGTACGTACCGTCGTACCGACCGCCGAGCGGCTGGGAGTCGAGGTGCGAGCCCATCAGGACGGGGGCCGCGCCCGGCTCGGTGCCGGGCCGGGTGACGAAGATGTTCCCGACCGGGTCGACGGCGACCGCCCAGCCGCGCTCCTGCGCCGCCCGCACCAGATGGTCGCGGGCCGCGCGGTCATGGTCGCCCAGGGCCAGCCGGTCGAGTCCGCCACCGGCGGTGGCACCGAACGCGGACACCTCGCGCAGAGAATTCCAGAGGCGTACGGAATCGACGCCGAGTGTCGTCTCGCTTGTTATGTCGGTCACAATCCGTATCTCTCTCCGGAGCTTCCTGCCATTCGGTACCCGGCACACAGTACGGGCCGTTCCGGAGGTATTCCATGGACATTTGTTGAAAGAATGTTTCTTGGGCAATTGTCTATTTACGGCCGGTCGTGCTCCGGGTCATGCTGCTGGTACCCCCGGCGGACCCGTCCGCTGTCCGAGCCCCTGAAGAGAGCCCGCCATGAGAGTTCCCGCCAAAAGATCCAGCACATCATTCAGAGCCGTGGCCGCACTGGCCGGAACGCTGCTTCTGGCGACCCTCACCGCCTGCGGCGGCTCGTCGGACAAGGACTCCGGGAGCGGCGGCTCCGATGTCCCGTTCAGCACCATCAGCGCAGGTGAACTCACCGTTGGAGTACCGACGTTCCCGCCGTTCTCCAGTCTGGAGAACGGCCGGATCGTGGGCCCGGACGGCGATGTCGTGTACAAGATCGCCGAGAAGTACGGGCTGAAGGTCGTGGCCAAGCCCTATGAGTTCTCCGCGCTCATTCCCGCGGTCCGGCAGAAGCGTATCGACATCGCCATCGGCTCCATATTCCGCACCAAGGAACGCGCCAAGGTGATCGATTTCACGGATCCCATCTACATCGAGCCGGGCTCCATCATCTCGAAGTCGGGAATATCGACGGTCGACGAACTCAAGGGAAAGAAGGTCGGCACCGTCCAGGGATACAACTGGGTGGAGGACATCGACAAGGTCCTGAACGGAAAACTCAAGCAGTATCCGTCGTCGGTGGAGCTGAAGCAGGATCTGGAGGCTGGCCGTATCGAGGCGGGGCTCGACAGTTACGGGACCTCGCTCCACCTCTACAAGGGCACCGGCTTCACCGTGAAGACCCTGGAGCCGGATCCCCAGGTGGCCGCCGCGACCACCCCCGGACAGGTCGCGTTCGTCCTGCCGAAGAACGACAAGGACCTCAAGGACGGGCTCGACGCGGTCATCGCCACCCTCCACGAGGACGGCGGTATCGCCGCCGCGCTGAAGAAGGCCGGGCTCGACCCCGACAAGGCGGAGACCGGGAAGCCGTCGTACCTGTGAGCGCCGGCCGTACGGCGGACGGCCGGGAAGACGCGGGCCGGGAAGGCGCGGGCCGGCAGGGCACCGGTCGAGAGGGCACCGGCCGGGAGGGCACGCGGCATGTGTTCTCCCGGCCCGCCCCGCCGGAGGCGCCGCGGGTCGCGGTGCTGATCCCCGCGACCGACACCGCGGTCGAACGCGAACTGCCCGGCCTCCTGGGCGGCCGGGCCGGGCTCCACGTCGCCCGGATGCGGCTGCCCTCGGTGACCCTCGACGGGCTGCTCGCGCTGGAGGAGGACGCCGTACGGCAGGCGGAGGCGCTGGCCCCGATCCGGCCCGCGCTCACGGTGTTCGCCTGCACCAGCGGCAGCTTCGTCCGGGGCCGCGTGTACGAGGACCGGCTGACGGACCGGCTGGCGGCCGCGACCGGCGCCCCGGTGGTCACCGCCGCCCGCGCGATGGTGACGGCGCTGCGGGCCGAGGGCGGCCGGGTCCGGCTGCGGGCGTCGTACACCGAGGACATCGTGGCGGCGGAGCGGCGCTATCTGGAGTCCTTCGGGCTGACGGTCACCGACGCCCGGGGGCTCGGTATCACCGAGGACGAGGAGACGGCACGGGTCGGCGCCGGTGAGCTGATCCGCTTCGCACGCGACGCGCCGCCCGGGGACGACGCGACGGTGACCATGCTGAGCTGCACCAACCTCCGGACCGCCGAAGTCCTGGCCGAACTCCGGCAGGGCATCGGCCTTCCCGTCGTGAGCAGCAACCTGGCGCTGGCCGCCGCCGTCCGGGAGGCGCTCGGACCGTGAACCGGCCGCGGCCGCGGCCCCGGCCCCGGCCCGGAGCCGCCGGGTCACAGCTCTCCCCGGAGCGCCGCGAGGGTGAGCCCGAAGTGCAGCCGCAGCCGGGCCACCCCGTCGTGGAGCGACAGACCGGTCAGCTCCGCCGCCTGGTCCAGCCGGTAGTACAGCGTGCCCCGGTGGACGTTGAGCGACTCCGTCGCCTGCTTGTGGTTGCCGCCGGAGTCCAGGAACACCTTGAGGGTGAGCGCCAGCGTCCGTCCCCGGGGGCTCTCCAGCAGCGCGCGTACGTCGCCGGGCACGGCGAGCGCGCGTCCGCCGAGCGACCGCCGCAGCTCACCGAGGAGTTCGTAGGCGGGGACGTCCTCGGCGTAGTGGACGGCGGGTCCTTCGGCGCGGTGCTCGAAGGCCATGAGGATGTCGCGCAGCGCGTCGACCGAGGGCCGGTCGGGGCCGCCGGGCGCGAAGCGGGGCGAGACGGCGAAGCGCGGGACGAGGTACGGGGGCAGCGCGCCGGCCCGCAGCCCGTCCCGGGCCCTGGCCAGCACCCCGTCCAGCCGGGGCCGGGCCACCGCGTCGGCCGGGCCCGCGAGGGTCAGCACCACATCCCCGTCGTCCAGGGTGCCGTGGGCCACGGCGAGATCGCCCGCGGCCCGGCGCAGCTCCCCGGCGAGCGCGTCGCCGAGCCCGGTCCGCGCGCCGCCGGCCGGGTCGATGACGCCGTCCGGTACGGCCCGTACCACCAGCACCCGGTGCGCGGGATGCGCCCCGGCCACCCGCGGTATGCCGCCGTCGTCGGACCGGTCGCGCGCCTGCTGGGTGTGGGCGGCGGCCGGATCCGCGAGCAGGTCCCCGACGCTGCGGCCGAAGGAGCGCAGCCGGTCGCCGGTGAGCGAGGCGTCGGGGTCGATCACCCAGACATGACCGACCAGCGTGCTGCCCCGGTCCCGGACCGGCACGTAGACCCGGCCCAGTTCGAGACCGGGGAAGGGCTCGATCCGCTGCGGGTGGTGGGCGTCGTTGATGCGCTTCTCCGTCAGCAGGCGCGTACGCACACTGGGCTCGGCCGGGCGGCCGAGGAGGAGCCGCATACGGCTGCCGTCGATGAGGCCGTGGTGCGGGGTGGAGGCGATCGGGATCATCCGGGCGTCGTCCAGCGCCACGGGGCGCTGGATCAGCCCGGCGAGGGTGCCGAGGGTATGCGTGAGATCAGCCATGTGCCTGTGGGTTCGGGGTTCATGTGCGGGGACACGGAACACGGGGGGACCGGTCCGTGGGTGTGCCGGATACGGCGAAACACCGAGATACCGCTACGGCGAAACGCCGGTACGGCCATCAACACATGGCGGAGGAGACACGCAGCAGGTCGACGTGGCGTCGGCCGAAGAACCCCTGGAACATGCCAGCACGATACATACCCGCCGCCCGGCGCGCACCCGCCCGTCCCACCATCCGGTCAGCGGGACAGGTGGGCGGGACGGGCGGGACCGGCGGATCAGGCCCGGCGGGTCGGATCAGGCGGGTCGGATCAGGCGGGGAGTTCCCCGCGGACGGTACGGGCCGCCGCGACCAGGTTCTCCAGGGAGGCCCGGGTCTCGGGCCAGCCGCGGGTCTTCAGTCCGCAGTCGGGGTTGACCCAGAGGCGCTCGGCGGGAATGGCCCGGAGGCCGGTGCGGAGCAGTTCGGCGGCCTCCTCGGCGCTCGGCACGCGCGGGGAGTGGATGTCGTACACCCCGGGTCCGGCCTCGCGCGGATAGCCGTGGGCGGCGAGTTCACGGGCGACCTGCATATGTGAGCGGGCCGCCTCCAGGCTGATGACATCGGCGTCGAGATCGTCGATGGCCTGGACGATGTCACCGAACTCGGCGTAGCACATATGCGTATGGATCTGGGTGTCCGGGCGTACGCCCCCGGTGGTGAGCCGGAACGACTCGGTCGCCCAGGCCAGATACGCGGCGCGGTCGGCGGCGCGCAGCGGGAGCGTCTCGCGCAGGGCCGGTTCGTCCACCTGGATCACCGAAGTCCCGGACGCCTCAAGGTCGTTCACCTCGTCGCGCAGGGCGAGGGCGACCTGCCGCGCGGTGTCGCCGAGCGGCTGGTCGTCGCGGACGAAGGACCAGGCGAGCATGGTGACGGGCCCGGTGAGCATGCCCTTGACCGGGCGGTCGGTGAGCGACTGCGCGTAGGACGTCCAGCGCACCGTCATCGGCTCGGGGCGTGAGATGTCCCCGGCGAGCACCGGCGGCCGGACATAGCGGGTGCCGTACGACTGGACCCAGCCGCTGCGCGTGGCGACATAGCCGGTGAGCTGTTCGGCGAAGTACTGGACCATGTCGTTGCGTTCGGGTTCGCCGTGCACCAGGACATCGAGACCGGCCTTCTCCTGGAAGGAGACGACCTCCCCGATCTCGGCCCGGATGCGCTCCTCGTACCCGTCCGCGCCGATCCGTCCCGTGCGCAGGTCGGCGCGGGCCGCGCGCAACTCGTCGGTCTGCGGGAACGAACCGATGGTCGTCGTCGGCAGCAGCGGCAGCCCGAGCCGGGCGCGCTGGGCACCGGCGCGTTCGGCGTACGGCAGGGAGCGGTGGCCGTCGGCGTCGGTGACGGCGGCGGCCCTGGCCCGTACCGCCGGGTCACGGGTGATCGCCGAGACCGTACGGGAGGCGAGGGCGGCCCGGTTGGCGGCGATCTCCTCCGCGATGGCGCCGGTGCCCCGGGCCAGCCCCTGCGCCAGGGTCACGATCTCGGCGGTCTTCTGCCGGGCGAAGGCGAGCCAGCGCAGGATCTCCGGCTCGATGTCCCGCTCGGCCGCGGCGTCGAGCGGCACATGCAGCAGGGAGCAGGAGGCGGCTACATCGACCTGGCCGGCCAGGCCGAGAAGGGTGGCGAGGGTGGCCAGCGACTTCTCGAAGTCGTTGATCCAGATGTTGCGCCCGTTGACGACGCCCGCGACGAGCCGCTTGCCGGGCAGCCCGCCGACGGCGGCGAGATCCTCCAGATTGGCCGCCGCCGCGTCGGTGAAGTCGAGCGCCAGCCCCTCGACCGGCGCCTTGGCCAGCACGGGCAGCGCCTCGCCCAGCCGGTCGAAGTACGAGGCGACCAGCAGCTTCGGCCGGTCGGTCCGGCCGCCGAGGTCACGGTACGCACGGGCGGCGGCGTTCAGTTCGGCGGGCGTCCGGTCCTCGGCCAGCGCGGGCTCGTCGAGCTGTGTCCACTCGGCACCGGCGGCGCGCAGATCGGCGAGCACCTCGGCGTAGACGGGCAGCAGCCGGTCCAGCAGCGTCAGCGGTTCGAAACCGGCCGCCACCCCGGGCGCGGGCTTGGCCAGCAGCAGATACGTGACGGGGCCGACCAGGACCGGGCGGGCGCTCAGCCCGAGCGCGAGGGCCTCCTTCAACTGGGCGACCTGCTGGGCGGAGTCGGCGGTGAAGACGGTGTCGGGGCCGAGTTCGGGGACCAGATAGTGGTAGTTGGTGTCGAACCACTTGGTCATCTCCAGCGGCGCCACGTCCTGGGTGCCGCGGGCCATCGCGAAGTAGCCGTCGAGCGCGTCGGCGGCGACGGCCGCGCGGTGCCGCGCCGGGACGGCGCCGACCATGACGCTGGTGTCCAGGACATGGTCGTAGTACGAGAAGTCACCGGTCGGCACCTCGTGCACACCGGCGTCCGCCAACTGCCCCCAGTTGGACCGGCGCAGACCGGCCGCCGTCTCCCGGAGGGCTGCCGCGGTGACACGGCCCTTCCAGTACCCCTCGACGGCCTTCTTCAGTTCCCGGTGCTGTCCCTGGCGGGGGTAGCCGTACACGGTGGCCCGTGCTGCCGCGGCCGCGGACTTCGCTGTCACGGAAATCTCCTTCGCGAGATGACTCCTGAACATCCCGGCGACAGGACGCGAGCGCGAAGGGGTGACGGACCGGACGGACCGGTGCCGCGCCCGCCGGGGCGCGCTCGTCCGCCTGGTATGCACGCCGACCCGCCCACGAGGTCACCGGGAAATCCGTACGCGATCGGTCGCGTACGGGCAACGGGCAGGTCTTCGGACTCGCGGGCAGTTCTGCCGAGGCAGATTCCAGATTCCTACTGGCCGTCGCTTCCCGGATCCTGACCGGATCCAGTGCTTGATGACGGCGGTCGTTCCCACTCACCGCTGCGGGGCAGTCCCGGATTTCCACCGGGTTCCCTCTTACGACGCGTCTGCCTGGCGGACAGGGCGAACCAGCTGCACCCGACAGGGTAGAGCGTGGCCGGGGCGCCGGCCGCCACCGCCCGCATTCCGGGACGTGACGTGGGACACGGGAGGCGCGGCGCCCGCTTTTTCGTCCCCTCTCCACTCTCCCCTCCTCCCCTCTCCCGGGATTCTCCGCAATTCTGGTACTCCGGCGTGTGCCCACACTTTTCGGAAAAGCGCAAATGAGTTCCACGGATGCTCCCGCCCTTTTCTGTGCCCACACCTTCGGGTGTTCCGTCAAGCGCGAGAACCATCACATTACGAGATCCTCCGGAGGGGCCGTAACCGCAGGCCACAGGGTGTTAGGGTTCGTATTCGTCCCGAGCGCAAGTTGTATGCCGTATCGGCCATCCTTCCCTCGGATTGCATCACGCGCACCCCACTCCACCGGAGACACCGGGAGTGGTGCACTCTTCCCTTTTTCCCGGAGCGGGAATTGACTCGCCGAGTCCGTTTCCAGTTCCGGGAGAATGTTTCCGTCCCCATTCCTTGGAGCTTCTTTCCATGTCTGCGCACTCCACGACCGCCGCTTCCGCCGCACCGCCGGGCACGTCAGGGGCCGCCGGGGCCCCGTCCGGCGGGCGGCATCTCGGGCTGGCCCTGTTCGTGATCGCCGCGGCCCAGCTGATGGTGGTCCTCGACGCCACCATCACCAATATCGCCCTGCCCAGCATGCAGACCGACCTCGGCGTGTCGGACGCGAATCTGGCCTGGATCGTCAACTCGTACGCGCTGGCGTTCGGCGGGCTGCTGCTGCTCGGCGGGCGGGCCGGTGACCTGTACGGACGGCGGCGCGTGTTCCGGGCGGGGATCGCGGTCTTCACCCTCGCCTCACTGCTGGGCGGGCTGGCGCCGAACGAGGAGCTGCTGATCGGCGCCCGGATCCTCCAGGGCGTCGGCGCGGCGCTCGCCGCCCCCAGCGCCCTGGCGCTGATCACCACGACCTTCCCGGTCGGCAAGGCGCGCAACACGGCGATGGGCGTCTACGCGGCCATGGGCGGGGTCGGCGCCACGGTCGGGCTGCTGATGGGCGGGGTGCTCACCGACGTACTCGACTGGCGCTGGGTCTTCTTCGTCAACATCCCGATCGGCCTGGCCGTCCTCGCCGGCACCCGCTACCTCGTCGAGGCCGAGCGCGACTCCGGCCGGCTCGACGTGCCCGGCGCCATCACCGGCACCGGCGGTCTGATCTCACTCGTGTACGGCATCACCCGCGGCGGCGAGCACGGCTGGACCAACGGCCTGACCCTCGTCTCCTTCACCGCCGCCCTCGCGCTGCTGACCGCCTTCCTCGTCCTCCAGGCCCGCACCGCGCACCCGATGATGCCGCTGCGCCTGTTCAGGGACCGCAACCGGTGGGGCAGCTACGCGACGATGCTGTTCATCGGCTCGGGCATGTTCGCCACGTTCTACTTCCTGACGCTCTACATGCAGCTGATCCTCGGCTACAGCCCGGTCAGGACCGGCTTCGCGTATCTGCCCTTCAGCTTCGGGATGGCCGCCGCGGCCGGCATCAGCTCCAAGCTCGTGGCGCGGTACGCCCCCCGGCTGATCGCCGGGCCGGGCCTGGTGGTGGCCGCCGCGGGCATGCTCTGGTTCGCCACGCTGGAGCCGGGCTCGTCGTACGCGGGGCATCTGATGCCCGCCATGTTCGTCACCGCGCTCGGTCTGGGCATGGGCTTCGTGCCGATGACGCTCGGCGCCGTGAGCGGGGTCGCGCACGAGGACACCGGGATCGCCTCGGCGCTGCTGAACACCGCGCAGCAGATCGGCGGCGCGCTCGGGCTCGCCGTCCTGTCGACGCTCTCCACCACGGCGGCGAACGACAAGCTGCCCGAGGCGGCCTCCGCCCTCTACCGGGGCCTGGCTTCCCAGGACTTCGCCCTCGTGGCGCGGGCGGGCGAGGCGGTGACCCACGGCTACACCGTGGCGTTCGCCGCCGCGGCCTGCATGTTCCTTGCCGGTCTGGCCGTCACCGCCTTCGCCGTCAACGCCGGGCGGCAGGAGTCCGGCGAGGACGCGGCGCCGGTGCACATGGGCTGACGGGGCCCGCGCGGCGGCGGGCCGGTCCGTCAGCCCGCCGCAGCCGGAAGGCGGTACGTCACCAGGTCGCCGTCGGAAGGCCCGTCACCCGACTGTCAGCTCGTCGTCGCCGCGGGGGACACACCCTCCGCGGCGGCGGCCCGCCGCTCGTACCCCACCAGCCGGACGCAGACCGTGAGCCCCTCGATCGCCCGCTCCAGCTCCGCGAGCCCCGGGTAGCTGGGCGCGATACGGATCACCGCGTCGCGCGGGTCGTCGCCGTACGGGTGCGTGGCGCCGGCCGGGGTCAGAACGATGCCCGCCTCGGCGGCCCGGCGTACGACCTCCTTGGCGCCGCCGTCCGTCAGCTGGAGGGTGACGAAGTACCCGCCCTTCGGCGCGGTCCAGGTCGCGAGCCCGGTGCCGCCGAGACCGGCCTCCAGGAGCCGCGCCACCGCGTCGAACTTGGGCCGCAGCACAGCGCGTTGGCGCGCCATGTGGGTCCGTACCCCGTCGGCGTCCCGCAGGAACAGCGCGTGCCGCAGCTGGTTGACCTTGTCGGGGCCGATCGACCGCTTGGCGTTGTTGGCGAGCAGCCACCGTACGTTCGCGGGCGACGAGCCGAAGAAGGCGACGCCCGAGCCCGCCGCGGTGATCTTCGAGGTCGAGCCGAACACGAACGCCCGGTCCGGGTTCCCGGCCGTGGCGCAGGCGGCGAGCAGATCGGCGATGCCGACCGGCTCGTCCGTGAGGTCGTGGGCGGCGTACGCGTTGTCCCAGAAGATCCGGAAGTCCGGCGCGGCCGTGCTCATCGCGGCCAGCCGCGCCACCGTCGCGTCGCTGTAGCTGACACCGTCCGGGTTGCTGTACTTCGGCACGCACCAGATGCCCTTGACCGCCGGGTCCGCCGCGACGAGCCGCTCCACGGCGTCCATGTCCGGGCCCTCGTCGGTCATCGGCACGGGGATCATGTCGATCCCGAACCGCTCGCAGAGCGCGAAGTGCCGGTCGTATCCGGGCACCGGACAGAGGAACGCGATCCGCTCCTGGTCCACCCAGCGGGACTCGGCGCCCGGGAGCACGCTCAGCAGGGCGTGCACCAGGCTGTCGTGCATCAGCTCAAGGCTGGAGTTCCCGGCCGCGAGGAGCTGTCCGGCCGGTACCTGGAGCACCTCGGCGAAGATCTCCCGCAGCTCGGGCAGCCCTTGCAGGCCACCGTAGTTGCGTACGTCCGTGCCGTCGGCGGCGGTGTGGCGCGCGCCCGGCAGGCTGAGCAGCTCCCCGGAGAGATCGAGCTGCGCCGGGGCCGGCTTGCCGCGGGTCAGGTCCAGCGCGAGTCCGCGCGCGGCGAGGTCCCGGTACTCCTGACGGGCCCGGTCGAGGAGCCGCGGCAGGGCGGTGGCGGTGTTGTCGTCCGCCGGGTCCGGGTGGTCCGCCGTCTCGCTCGGGGCGTCGGGGCTCAGCTCGGTGGTCATGGTCGTTCCTCTCGCGGATGCCGCGCCGATGGTGGCACCCGCCGAGAATACAAACCGGCGGGGCGCTCCGGCGCGGATATCCCGAGCGGCCGGTCAGATCTCGATGTCGTTCTCGATGCGCTTCAGCTGGTGGCGGGCCATGGCCAGGTTCGCGCGCTTCCGGTCCAGGACCAGATAGAGGAAGAGCCCCTTGGTGGTCGGCCCGGACAGCGGGCGCAGTACGTGGTACTGCGTGCGGAGGGTGATGAGGATGTCCTCGATGGTGTCCTCTATGCCGAGCGTCTCCAGCGCGCGGACCTTGGCGCGTACGACATCGGTGTTTCCGGCGGCGGCGACACCGAGGTCCAGGTCCCTTCCGCCGCCGAGCACGCCCAGGGCCATCCCGCTGGTGTAGTCGACGAGAGCGGTGCCGACCGCGCCCTCGATCATCATCGCGTCCTTCAGTGCCACGTCCGTGCTTGCCATGGACTCCCACCCTCTTGTCTCGCTTGTTGTCTGCCTCGTTGTCTGCCCGATCACCTTAGAGGATGACAACATACTGATCTGCCGAATTGAAGACTTCTTCAAGCCGTCCGGGTCCTTTAGGGTGCACCAAGGGATGCGCGTAAGCGATTCGGGTGGGGTGGGCGAGAGGTGAACGCGATGCCGGTGCCGCTGTACCAGGCGAAGGCGGAGTTCTTCCGGATGCTCGGCCACCCGGTCCGGATCCGGGTGCTGGAGCTGCTTCAGGACGGTCCCATGCCCGTACGGGAGCTGCTCGCGGCCATCGAGATCGAGCCGTCGAGCCTCTCGCAGCAGCTGGCGGTGCTGCGCAGGTCGGGCATCGTGACCGCGACCCGGGAGGGCGCGACGGTGGTGTACGAGCTGGCCGGCGGGGATGTGGCGGAGCTGATGCGGGCGGCGCGGCGGATCCTGACCGTCATGCTGGCGGGCCGGCAGGATCTGCTGGCCGAGCTGCATGACACGGGGGTCGGCGCGGCGCCGTAGGCGGACCGCCGCCGGGCGGCCGCGTACGTACGCGTACGGCCTTCAGCGCGTACGGCGTACGGGGGACGGCGTATCCGCTGAAGCCCGTACGTCCGGCTGCTACGCGGGACCGCGACGGCGGGGCGTGGTGTCCGGGGCGGTTGCCTCCGGGGTGGTGGCCTCCGGGGCCTCCGCGGCCCCGGTGGTCCCTGTGGCATCCGTGGCCCGCAGGTCCGCCAGCAGTTCGGCCTGGCCGGCCAGCACCCCGGACAGGATCGTGCGCGCGACCCTCAGCAGCTCCGCGACCCGGGGGCTGGCCAGCGAGTAGTGGACGACGGAGCCCTCGCGGCGGGTGACCACCAGATTCGCCCGGCGCAGCACGGCCAGCTGCTGCGACAGATGGGCGGGCTCGACGCCCACCTCGGGCAGCATCTCGGCGACCGAGCGCTCGCGCTCGCTCAGCAGCTCCAGCACCCGGATCCGTACCGGATGTCCGAGCGTCTTGAAGAACTCCGCCTTCAGCTGGTAGAGCGGCGCGCTCACCGGACCGCCTCCGCACCGCGCCGGCGCTCGGACACCGGGGGGCGGCGTCGCTTCCACCCAAGACTCACTGCCATGGGGTCATCCTTGCCGTATCCCGCTCATTCGGTGGCTCTACGAAGCCACAACATTGCCATACGTGCCGGTCCGGGGCGGGCGGTACGGGATCATGGTGCCAGGTTCCGGCCGCCCCGCCCTGTCGCCCGCGCCGCCGCCCGTACCCCTGTCCGCGCTCCTGTCCGTGCTCCCGTCCGCTCTTCCGTCCGACCGGGGAACGGCCTTTTCCCGGCCGCCGGTTGGGGATTTCGGGCCTGGCCGACGGTCGGTTTATGATCTTGGCCATGACTTCGCAAACCCCCGAGAAGAGCCCGTCCCGCAAGCAGAAGCTCCAGGAGAAGCAGCGGCGCCAGCTGGCCGTCGTCGACACGATCGACAAGGCCGAGGCCAAGCTGCGGAAGGCCAAGGTGGAGCTGGCCGAGGCCGTGGCGGAGGCGGTCGACGTCTTCGGGGGCGAGCAGAACGCCTCCGACGAACTCGGACTGCCGCTGGAGACGATCCGCGGACACCTCGACCTCATCGAGGGCGACGGCGCCGCCGAGGAGACCGCGGACTCCCCGGAGGCCGCCGCCGTGACCCCGGCGAAGGCCAAGGCGGCGTCCAAGGCGGAGGCGAAGCCCGAGTCGGAGCCCGAGCTGGAGCCGGAGCCCGCGCTCGTCTAGTCGCGGTATTCGAAGGTACGGGAGCGGGGCCGCGGGTCGGCCCCGCTCCCGTTCGCGTTTCCCCGGCAAGGCCGGATGGCCGTGCGCGTCCGGTTGCTTGACGATTCATCGGGACGCGATCGCCGGGTATTCCGGCGCGATGCCCGGCCGTAACCGCACGCGACCGGAAGGGGTGTTGGTGAATTCTTCCGTGAATTGCGCGTCCGGTGCGTTTTTGATGCGGGGTCAGGCGCTCCGATCCGCCGGTTGGGGACCTCGTCACCCGGGTTGTATGGGTAATAATTGGGCATCTTGTCCTTTATGCTCGGCCTACCGGGGTGACGTGTGTCACGGTCGCGGGGTGGGTGTGGTGGCCATGGCGCCGCGTATTTCTTACGCCTGGCGGGAATTAGGGAATTCGATCTTTCCGGGCCGCAATCGCGGTGGGGGAAGGAATCGGATTCCGGACTTGTTCGGTTCCGCTCTTCTCGCTTAAGTTCACGTCACTCCGGGTGGAACGCCGAATCCTGCCGCTGCCCGGAATCCCACCAACCCACTCATGTACGGCAGGAGCGGGGGACCCAGGTAAGCCGCCGGACCGCACCGCGGACCGGCTTGGGGTGAAGTCTCGTGTACGCCGCGTGACCGGGCATCTCCTGCCCGAACCCGACAGCTCACCTCGCAGGCGATGGAGAGGAACGCGTCATGTTCGCAAAGGCTGTCGCCAGGGCGAAGCACAAGGCGAAGCACCGCCGCCCGAGAACGAACCCGCTGGCCCGCGGCGCCGTCGCCGTCAGCGCGGGGGGTGCCGTACTGGCCCTGCCGCTGCTCGCCGCCACCACCGCCCAGGCCGCGCCCGTCACCGCCCCGGCGGCCTCGGTGCCGCAGGCCCCCGACGCCGCGGTGAAGTCCGTCCCCACCACGTACTCCGTGGTCCTGGGTGACTCGCTTTCCAAGATCGCGAAGGCGCACTCCGTCAGCGGCGGCTGGAAGAAGCTGTACGCGGACAACCGCCGGGCCATCGGCGCCAACCCGTCCCACATCCGCCCCGGCCTCACCCTGAAGCTCGGCACGGCGGCCAAGGGCACGGTCAAGACCGCGCCGAAGACGGCCACGAAGACCGCGACGAAGACGGCCGCCAAGACCGTCACCGCCGCTCCGGCCGCCGTCAAGACGTACAGCAACAACCTGGACGGCTGGATCCGGGAGTCCCTGGACATCATGGCCGCGCACGGGATCCCGGGCAGCTACAACGGCATCCACCGCAACATCATGCGGGAGTCCTCGGGCAACCCGCTGGCCATCAACCTCTGGGACATCAACGCCCAGAACGGCATCCCGTCGAAGGGCCTCCTCCAGGTCATCGACCCCACGTTCAAGGCGTACCACGTGCCCGGCACGTCCCTGAACAGCTACGACCCGGTCGCCAACATCACCGCCGCGTGCAACTACGCCGCCGCCCGGTACGGCTCGATCGACAACGTCAACGGCCCCTACTGACGGCCGGCCCAGAAACAGTCGCCGCCCGAGGGCGGACGGGAAGCACCCCGTCCGCCCTCGGGCCGTCCGCGTCCGCGTCTACCCGAAGGTGAACGAGTACGCCTCGATGCCCTCGGCGGGCCGGATCTCCAGCCGGGCCCGCTGCGCCGTGTCCCCGTCGACGAGGGAGTAGAGGGTCGGGGTGCCGTCCACGCGCAGGGTCTTGACCGTACGGCCGTCGACGAGGACCTCGACCGGCCCGCTGCCCGCGAGGACGACATTGACGTTCCTGGCGTGGTAGTTCAGCGCGAGCGCGGCGTCCGGACCGGCCGTGAAGTGTTCGTACCCGGCGGTCCAGGTGCCGTCCAGGGCGATGCCGTCGGCGGGAACGGCGGCCGGGAAGCGGTAGACCGCCGGCTTGTCGTCCACCAGGGGATCGCCCACGTAGCCGCGGACGCGGAGATTGCTGAGATACGTCTCCGGGGTCCGGTCGCGGGTCAGCCTGTTGTCGGCTCCGTCGGTCTTCGCGGGCAGCCGGACGGTGGGGTCGGCCTGCCGGAGCAGCTCCCTGATGAGGTCCTCCGTCTGCCCGTACTTGCCCTCGCCGAACGCGAAGTGGCGCACCGTGCCTTCGGCGTCGACGAGGTACTTGGCGGGCCAGAAGCGGTTGCGGTAGTTGTTCCAGGTGGACAGCTTGTTGTCGAGCGCGACGGGGTAGTCCACACCGAGCTTCCTCGCCTGGTCGGCGACGTTGCCCGCGTTCTTCTCGAAGGCGAACTCGGGTGAGTGCACCCCGATCACCTGGAGTCCGGCGTCCCGGTAGGTCCGCTCCCACGCCTCCACATGCGGCAGGGAGCGCTGGCAGTTGATGCAGGAGTAGGTCCAGAAGTCGATCAGGACCACCTTTCCGCGCAGCGAGGCCAGATCGACCGGCTTCCCGCCGGGAGTGTTGAGCCACTTCGCGATGCCGTCGATGGCGGGCGCCCTGCCGCACGAGCGCAGCTCGTTCACCCCGTCCTCGCAGCGGGACAGCTCCTTGTTGGAGTTGTCGTACAGCCCCGAGAGCTGCTGGCGGGCCGTGTCGCTGTCCTCGATCGTGCGCTGCGCGGCGGACGTGTAATCGGGCAGCGCGCGCTGGATGGCGTCGGTCACGTTGAAGGCGAGCGCGCAGGCGAGGGCGATCATCAGGGCCCCGGCGGCGATCCGTAGCCCCCGGGCCCTGGTACGGAAGGCGGCCACGCGTTCGGCGACCCGCCGGCCGGCCAGTGCGAAGACCAGCAGCGGGACCGCGGTGCCGACGGCGAACGACACGGTGAGCGCCACGATGTCGGAGTTGATCTCGCCCCGGGCACCGGCCACCGTGATGGCCGCGAGCACCGGCCCCGCGCAGGGGACGTACAGCAGCCCGAGGCCGAGCCCGAGGACCAGCGCGCTGCCTTCCTTGTTGACCTGGCGCTGGGGGATCCGGGCGAACGGCTTCTCCAGCAGGCTTTCGACACGGGGGAAGATCAGGCCGAGCCCGATCAGCACGAGCAGCGTGAGTCCGGCGTAGCGCAGGATGTCCTGGGGCAGCCCGAGGGCGGAGATCAGGGTCACCCCGAGCAGGGTGAAGAAGCTGAAGCTGATGACGAGGCCCGCCACCACCGCGTAGGGGCGCAGGTTCCGGGCCGTACCCGCCGCGGGCCTGCCGGTGCCCGGTCCGCCCGCGAGGAACACGACCGGCAGGACCGGCAGGATGCAGGGCGAGACCGCGGTGATCAGCCCGCCCAGCAGTCCGATCAGGATCAAGGTGAACATGGACCGTGCCTTCCGTCCGGAAGGCCGGCTGCCCGGCCCCCTCACCCCACCATTCGGAGAGGCCGGCCTCGCGGATTGGAGCCGGATCACGCCAACAGGCTGGCATGAGCGAGGAAGAGCATTGAAAATGCCCGCAGACGCGAGGTGTGCGATGGGTCGGAAATGATCACGTACGGCGCGCGGGAGGACGCCGTCGTCCGCAACGCCCGCTGAGACAGGGCAGCGCCCCCCGCCCGCCGTCCGCCGCCTACCGGGCCAGCTCCTTCGTCACCCGGTCCAGCATGAACGCCGACGACTCCCTCGCCCGCTCCTCCCAGGCGAAGACACACACCGTCGCCACCCCGTCGAAGTTCATGTCGCGCAGGGTGGAGAAGAAGGTGTTCCAGTCCACCTCGCCCTGGCCGATGTCCAGGTGCTGATGGATCCGGGCGGCGGTGCCGGGCGGGTTGAGGATGTAGCGCAGCCCGGAGGAGCCCTTGTGGTTGAAGGTGTCCGCGATATGCAGGTGCTGGAGCTTGTCGCCCGCGTACCGCAGCATCTTCCCGATGTCCGCGCCCGGGTCCGACCCGGAGAGATGGAAGCTGTGCGGCGCGCAGTAGAGGTAGTTCACATACGGCTTGTTGATGGCGCGGACGAGATCGACCGCCGGGTCGTTCTCCTCGCAGAAGTCGTCCGGGTGGGCCTCCAGATTGAGCGCGATGCCCTCCCGCTCGAACGCCGGCAGCAGTTCCTCCAGCGACCGCCAGAACGCGGCCTCGCTCGCCGCCGCGGCCTCCGGACGCCCGTTGAACTCCGAGTTCATCAGCGGACAGCCGAGCTGCGCGGTGATCTCGATCATCCGCTTCCAGTAGCGGACGGCGGCCTGCCGCTCGGTCTCGTCCGGGCTGGACCACTTGTAGAGCGGCAGCACACTCGCCAGCCGCACCCCCGTCTCGTCCAGCGCCGACTTCAGCTCGGCCACCCGCTCGTCGTCGGCGCGCGGATGCAGGAAGAAGGGCATGAAGTCGTCGCGCGGGGACAGCTCGATGTACTCGTAACCCAGGTCGGCGACCGTCCGCACCATCTCCCGGATGGGCAGGGCGCGCAGCATGTACGGGTCAATGGCGATCTTCATCGGCCGGCTCCTCCGTAGAAGGCGGGCCGGGTGGCCAGCGCGTCGATCCGTACCGTCTCGCCGGAGTGCAGCGATGTGACGAGCGCGTCCGTGATGACGGTCGCGGCGTAGCCGTCCCAGGACGAGGGCCCGGTGGGCTCCGTACCGGCCGCTACGGAGGCCGCCCACTCGCGGAACTCGGTGTCGAAGGCGTTCTCGAAGCGGCCCTGCCAGTCCTGGAGGACCGCGGTGGAGTTCCGGCCCGCGCCGCGCACCGACACCGCCGCCGGGTCGGGCAGCCGGACGAGGCCCTCCTCGCCGACGGTCTCGCACTGGATGTCGTATCCGTAGCGGCAGTTGACGAAGACCTCCAGATCGATCCGGACGCCCTCGGCGGTCTCGAAGAGCATGATCTGCGGATCCTGGAGATGCTCCCGCGCGTTACGGGTCCGGCGCGGACGCAGCACCTGTACGGAGCGGATCTCGTCGTCGAGCAGCCAGCGCAGCACATCGATCTCGTGGACGGCCGTGTCCTGGCAGGCCATCTCGGAGGTGTAGGAGTCGGGAACGCTCGCGTTGCGGTGGGCGCAGTGCACGATCAGCGGCGCGCCGATCGCACCCGACTCGATGACCCGCTTCATCTCCCGGTAGCCGGCGTCGTAGCGGCGCATGAAACCGACCTGCACCAGCCGGGTGCCATGGGCGGTCTCCGCCTCGATGATCTTGAGGCAGTCCTCGGCCGTCGTGGCCAGCGGCTTCTCGCAGAAGACCGGCTTGCCGGCGGCGACGGCGGCGAGGACGTGCTCGGCGTGGGTGGGGCCCCAGGAGGTGATGACGACGGCGTCGACATCGGCCGCGTCGACGACCTCGCCGCCGCTGGGCAGCGCGCGGGCGCCGACCGAGGCGGCGACCTCCTCGGCGCGGGCCGTGTCGATGTCGAACACCGCGGTGACCCGGGTACCGGTGATCACATGGGTCAGCCGGCGGATGTGCTCCTGGCCGATCATGCCGGTGCCGATGACTCCAATGCGGACAGTCATGAGGGGATCTCCCTTTCGGAGAGGCTCAGTTGGAGGAGAGGGCCGGATTGCCGGAAGGGAGGGCCGGGCCGCCGGAGCGGGGGCGCCGGGTCCCGGTGAGGCCGCTCTCGCCCAGGACCTGGCGCGTCCGTACGGCGATCGGCAGCGGCACCTCGGGCGCGCACGGGTAGAGGTCCTGCTCGACGATCACGAACAGCTCGGCGTCCAGCCCGGCGAGCGCCTCGATCACCCCGGCCGGGTCGGGCACCCCGGCGGGCGGCTCCACACAGACCCCGCGCTTGACGGCCTCGCCGAAGGAGAGCTTCTCCTCGGTCACCTGGGCCAGCACGGCCGGGTCCATCTGCTTGATGTGCACATAGCCGACGCGCTCGCCGAAGCGCCGGATCAGATCGAGGTTGTCGCCGCCGCCGTACGCCACATGGCCGGTGTCCAGGCAGAGGTTCGCGTAGCGCGGGTCCGACTCGTTGAGGAAGCGCTCGATCTCGGGCTGGGTCTGGATATGGGTGTCGGCGTGCGGGTGCAGCACGAGGCGTACGTCGTACTCCTCCAGCAGCAGCTTGCCCAGCCGGTCGGCGGCCCGGCCGAAGCCGGCCCACTGCGGCGCGGTCAGCTCCGGGCTCTCGGTGAACGCGCCGGTCTTCTCGTCCCGGTACATCGGCGGGATGAAGACGAGATGGTGCGCTCCGGCCGCGGCGGTGAGCCGCGCGACCGGCAGCACCTCGGCGAGCATCTCGTCCCATGCCTCGGGCCGGTGCAGCGCGCCGAAGACGGTGCCGCCGGAGACCTTGAGGCCGCGGGCGGACAGCTCCTCGGCGAGGCGCTCGGGCTCGGTGGGCAGATATCCGTACGGGCCCAGCTCCAGCCACTCGTAACCGGCCTGGACCAGTTCGTCGAGGAAGCGGGTGTACGGGACCTGGTGCTCGTCCTCGGCGAACCAGACGCCCCACGAGTCGGGGGCGGAACCGAGGCAGAGATTGCCCGCGGTGGTCCGAGGAGAAGAGGATGACGTCATTGTCATGGCTGCGGCTCTCTGGGCGGAGGAGGGTGAAGCGGGGGACGGGCGGGGACGGTACGAGGGACAGGGTCAGTTGCTGGTGGGGAAGCTGAAGCCCGCCCCGGCGTCCTGCGCGCGCTGCGGCCAGCGGGTCGTGACCACCTTCACGCGGGTGTAGAAGCGCACACCCTCGGGGCCGTGGATGGGGCTGTCGCCGATGAGGGAGTCCTTCCAGCCGCCGAAGGAGTAGTACGACATCGGGACCGGGACCGGCACATTGACGCCGATCATGCCGACCTTCACCTTGCGCTGGAAGTGGCGCGCGGTGCCCCCGTCCGAGGTGAAGACGGCGGTGCCGTTCCCGTACGGGTTGGCGTTGATCAGCGCGATCGCCTCGTCGACGGTGTCGACACGCACCACGGCGAGCACCGGGCCGAAGATCTCCTCGCGGTACGCGTCCATCTCGGCGGTGACCCGGTCGAGGAGGGACGGGCCGACGAAGAAGCCGTTCTCGTGGCCCTCGACCTTGAGCCCGCGCCCGTCCACCACCACGGTGGCACCCTGCGCGGCGCCGGAGGCGACGGCGCCGGTGACACGGTCGCGGGCGGCGGCGGTGACCAGCGGCCCCATGTCGGTGGCCGGGTCGGAGCCCGGGCCCACGGTGATCTCGCGGGCCTTGCGCTCCAGGATCTCCACCAGCGGATCGGCGGCCGAGCCGACCGCGACGGCGACCGAGATCGCCATGCAGCGCTCACCGGCCGAGCCGTAGGCGGCGGCGATCAGGTGCTTGGCCGCGAAGTCGAGATCGGCGTCCGGCATGACAACCCCGTGGTTCTTGGCGCCGCCGAGCGCCTGGACGCGCTTGCCGCTCGCCGTACCGCGCTCGTGCACGTACCGGGCGATGGGCGTGGAGCCGACGAAGGAGACGGCGGAGATGCCCGGGTGGTCGAGGATCGCGTCGACGGCGGCCTTGTCGCCGTGCACGACGTTGAACACCCCGGCGGGCAGCCCGGCCTCGGCGTACAGCCCCGCGACGTAGTTGGCGGCCGACGGGTCGCGCTCGCTGGGCTTGAGGACGAAGGTGTTGCCGGTGGCGATGGCGATGGGGTGCATCCACAGCGGCACCATCGCGGGGAAGTTGAACGGGGTGATGCCCGCGACCACGCCCAGCGGCTGACGGAAGTTGTGCACATCCACATCGGTGGACACCTGGTCGGAGAACGACCCCTTCAGGATGTCGCCCAGACCGCAGGCGTACTCCACGACCTCCCGGCCGCGCGCGATCTCGCCGCGCGCGTCGTCGACGGTCTTGCCGTGCTCGGCGGAGATGATCCGGGCGAGCTTCTCCTCGTCGCGCACCAGCAGCTCACGGAAGGCGAACAGCACCCGGATCCGCTGGGCGAGCGAGGTCTCGCCCCAGGTCTCGAAGGCGGCCGAGGCGGCGGCGACCGCCGCGTCCACGTCGGACGGCTCGGCCAGCCGCACCTCCTTGCCGGACACCCCGGTGGCCGGGTCGAAGACGGGGGCGGTACGGGTCGAGTCGCCGGCCGTGGCCGCGCCGTTGATCCAGTGGTCTATGACAGTCATGGCGGGATTCCTCAGGGGGGATCGGTGCTCAGGGGGCCCGGAACGGCCAGGAGGCTCGGGGCTCGGGGATCAGAGGTAGTGGCGCTGGGAGCGCTTGGCGGCGCGGTACGTCTCGTACGCCTCGCGCGTCGAGTCGAGCGCCGAGACCTCGCTGACCGGGACGTCCCACCAGGCGCTGCCCGGCGGGTTCGGCCCGTACAGGTCCGTCTCGACATGCACGACGGTCGTACGGTCGGACGCCCGCGCCTTGGCCAGCGCGTCGCCGAACTCCTCGACGGTGGACGCCCGCAGGACATCCGCGCCGAGCGAGGCGGCGTTGGCGGCCAGGTCGACCGGCAGGACCTCGCCGTCGAGCTGGCCCGACGCGGGGTCGCGGTAGCGGTAACGGGTGCCGAACCGCTGCGAGCCGAGCGACTCCGACAGCGCGCCGATCGACGCGAAGCCGTGGTTCTGGACGAGGACGATGATGACCTTGATCCCCTCGGAGACCATGGTCACGATCTCCTGGGACATCATCAGATACGAGCCGTCGCCCACCAGTACGACGACCTCGCGGCTCGGATCGGCCATCTTCACCCCGAGGCCGGCGGCCACCTCGTACCCCATGCAGGAGTACGCGTACTCCACGTGGTACGCCTTCGGATCGCGCGAGCGCCACAGCATCTGGAGGTCGCCCGGCAGCGAGCCCGCCGCGTTGATGACCACATCGCGGTCGTCGAGCCCGGCCCGCAGCGCGCCGAGGATCTCGGTCTGCGCGGGCAGCGGCCCGTGACCGGCGGTGAAGCACGCGTCGGCGGTGCGCCGCCACTCGGCCGCCAGCTCCAGCACCCGCTGCCGGTAGGCGTCGTCCGTCTTCCAGCCGTCCAGCTCCCGCTCCAGACCGGCGAGGCCGAGCCGGGCGTCCGCGACCAGCGGCTCGGCGGAGTGCTTCACCGCGTCCAGCCGGGCCACGTTCAGATTGACGAAGCGGACGTCCGGGTTGGCGAAGACGGTGTGGCTCGCGGTGGTGAAGTCGCTGTAGCGCGTGCCGATCCCGATCACCACATCGGCCTCGGCGGCCAGCGCGTTGGCCGCCGTCGTCCCCGTCGAGCCGACCCCGCCGACCGCCGACGGGTGGTCCCAGGGCAGCGCGCCCTTGCCCGCGTGGGTGTCGGCGACCGGGATGCCCGTCGCCTCGGCGAACGACCGCAGCTGGTTCTCGGCGCCCGAGTACACCACCCCGCCGCCCGCCACGATCAGCGGCTTCCGCGCGGTGCGCAGCAGCTCGGCGGCGCGCTCCAGCGCGGCCGGCTCCGGCACCGGGCGGCCGATGTGCCACACCCGGCGGCGGAAGAACGCCACCGGCCAGTCGTACGCCTCCGCCTGTACGTCCTGCGGCAGACAGAGCGTCACCGCGCCGGTCTCCACCGGGTCGGTCAGCACCCGCAGCGCGGCCAGCGCCGCCGGGATGAGCTGCTCGGGCCGGGAGATCCGGTCGAAGTACTTCGACACCGGACGGAACGCGTCGTTGACGGAGACATCCCCGCCGCGTGTGTCCTCCAGCTGCTGGAGCACGGGGTCGGCGGCGCGGGTGGCGAACATGTCGCTCGGCAGCAGCAGGACCGGCAGCCGGTTGGTGGTCGCCAGCGCCGCGCCCGTGATCATGTTCGTCGAGCCGGGGCCGGTGGACGCCGTGCACGCGTGCGCGGCCAGCCGGTCCCGGGTCTTGGCGAAGGCCACGGCCGCGTGCACCATGCCCTGCTCGTTGCGGCCCAGGTAGTACGGGAGATCCGCCTCGCCGGTCCGGGCCGCCTGGAGCAGCGCCTGACCGATGCCGGCCACATTGCCGTGCCCGAAGATGCCCCAGACACCGGGGATGAACCGCTGCTCCTGGCCGTCGCGCTCGCTGTACTGGTTCGCGAGGAACCGGACGAGCGCCTGCGCGGTGGTGAGCCGTACCGTCTCCATCACACGTCCTTCGGGTTCTGCCGGGGGGCCTTCGGGGCGGATCCGGTGCCGAACGGCAGCCTGGGGTCCGTCTCCTGGTCCTCCCAGGTGGCGCGGACCCAGCCGTGCGCCGGGTCGTCGCAGATCAGCCAGGCGCGGTCCTGACCGGGACCGGCCATCACATTGAGGTAGTAGAGGTCGTAGCCGGGGGCCGCGACGGACGGGCCGTGCCAGCCGTGCGGGATGAGCACACTGTCGCCGGTGCGCACCTCGGCCAGGACGTCGAGGGGGCGGTCCGCGGTCCCGTACACCCGCTGGTACCCGAAGCCGGGACCCGCCGGTCCGGCGGCCACCTCGAAGTAGTAGATCTCCTCCAGCTCGCTCTCGCCCTCGCGTGCCTCGTCGTGCTTGTGGGGCGGGTACGAGGACCAGTTGCCACCGGGGGTGAGCACCTCGCAGACCAGCAGCTGGTCGGCGTCGAAGGTGTGCGGGAGGCAGTAGTTGTTGACCTGGCGGGAGCAGTTCCCGGCGCCGCGCAGCTCGGCCGGGACGCCGTCGGCCGGACCGTAACGGGCGGTCAGCCGCCGCTCGCAGCGGGCCGAGGGGAGGGCGAAGCGCCCGCCGCGCTCGCTGCGGATCACGGCCTCGGCGTCCCGGGGGACATACGCGAAGTCGGTGACCGCGTCGAAGACCCCGTCCCGGCCGGCCAGCAGGAACGTCGTACCGTCGACCGTGACCGTGCAGGAGCCGCTGAGCGGCAGCACCAGATACTCGCTGTCGCCGGTGGTGAGGGTGAGCGGCTCGCCCGGCGCCAGTTCGGCGACGCGCAGCCCGGAGAAGCCCCAGCGCGCGGAGTCGGGGGTGATGACGGTGGTGTACGGGCCGTCGGTGGTGGAGCCGGCCGGCAGATGCAGGCCGTCGTTGTCCTTGGTCACAGCGGTCCCAGGAGTCGCAGCGGTTGCAGGGGTCACAGCTGAATCCTTTGTCACAGCAGGCTCACCGCCCGGTCCACGGCCCCGGCGACATCGCCGTCCGCGGGGTAGAGAAGGGAACGGCCGACGATCAGGCCCTGGACGGTGGGCAGCGCGAGCGCCTTGTGCCAGGCGTTGAACGCGGCCTCGGCGTCCTTGACATCGCCGCCGAGGAGCAGCGCGGGCAGGGTGGACGAGGCGAGGACGCGCTCCATCTCGTCCACGACGGGCAGCTTGAGCCAGGTATAGGCGCTGCGCCGGCCCAGGCCCGAGGCGATGGTGATCGACTTGATGACGGCATCGGGGGAGAGGTCGTTGCGGATCCGGCCGTTCTCCCAGTACGAGAGGAACGGCTCGACCATGGCGATCAGCTCGCGGTCGTTCAGCTCGTCCACGGCCCGGGCGGTCTGCTCCAGTACGGAGGGGGTGGCCGGGTCGTCGAGGCAGATACGGGTGAGGGTCTTGCCGCCGTCGAAGCCCATGGCGGCGATCGCCTCGGCGTCGTAGCCGGTGAAGCGGTCGTCGATCTCGAAGGAGGAGCCGGCGAGCCCGCCGCGGTTCATCGAGCCGAAGACGCTCTTGCCGTCGAGGACGCCGAGCAGCAGCAGATCCTCCAGGATGTCGGCGGTGGCGAGCACCCCGGTCACCCCCGGGCGCTCCAGCGCGACACACATCCGGTCGAGGAGCGCGTGGCGGTCGGCCATGGCGGAGGGGTCGCCGCCGACGGCGTTCGCGCCCCGGGCGGGATGGTCGGCGGCGATGATCATGGCGCGGCCGTGGGCGCCGAGCGGTGACGCGGCTCTGGTCCGCCGGGCGGCGGCCTGCGCGATGGCGCCGGGGTTGTGGACCCGGGCCTCCACGATCCGCTGGACCTTGTCAGACACCCGTCGACTCCTTGATCTTCGCTTCGACCCGTGCCGCGTCGGGCATGGCGTCCGAGCAGGCCAGCTCGCCCGCGACCAGGGCGCCGGCCGCGTTGGCGAAGCGCATCGTCCGCTCCAGGTCCCAGCCGGCGAGCAGCCCGTGGCACAGGGCGCCGCCGAAGGCGTCCCCGGCGCCGAGCCCGTTGACGACCTCCACCGGCACCGGCGGCACCTCGACCGCGCTGCCCGTACGGTCCATGGCGAGCACGCCCTTCGGACCCTGCTTGACCACGGCGATCTCGACGCCGAGGCCGATCAGGGCGCGGGCGGCGGCGTACGGCTCGGTCTCGCCGGTCGCCACCTCGCACTCCTCCCGGTTGCCGACCGCGACCGTGGCGTGCGCGAGGGCCTGCTGGTAGAGGGCGCGCGCCTCCGTATTGCCGGCCGCCTCGGCGCCCTCCCAGAACATCGGGCGCCAGTCCAGGTCGAAGACCGTGAGGCCGGCCTTGGCCCGGTGCGCCAGCGCCGCGAGGGTCGCCGACCGGCTGGGCTCCACGCACAGCCCCGTACCGGACATCCAGAAGATCCGGGCCGACGCGATGGCGTCGAGGTCCAGTTCGTCCGGGCGGATATCGAGGTCGGGGGCCTTGGGCAGCCGGTAGAAGTAGAGCGGGAAGTCGTCCGGCGGGAAGATCTCGCAGAACGTCACGGGGGTCGGCGCGATGTCCGACGTACCGACGTGCGCGTTGTCGACGCCGTAGCCGGTGAGGGCCTGGCGGACGAACTGCCCGAAGGGATCGGCGCCGGTCTTCGTGATCACCGCGGCGCTTCTGCCGTACCGCGCGGCGGCGACCGCGACATTCGTCGGGCTGCCGCCCAGATACTTGCCGAACGTGGTGACATCGGCCAGGCCGACACCCGACTGCAACGGGTAGATGTCGACGCCGCTCCGTCCCATGGTCAGGACGTCCAGGACTGCCATGCGTGGAGACCTCCAACAACTGACACGCTCTACACGCTCTACTAGCGCGCTCTAGTTGCGAGTACGATCGTCCACGTCCATATGTCCTGTCAATGCTTGGCGAGGGGGAGTCTTCCGCTAGGTTCGGGGGCCGGAAGCGGCGAGGGGGATGGGATGGGAGAGCTGACGCCGGGCGGGCGGCGCCCCACCATGCAGGATGTCGCCCAGCGGGTCGGGGTGTCCCGCGCACTGGTGTCCCTGGTGTTCCGGAACCAGCCCGGCGCCGGTGAGGAGACCCGGCTGCGGGTGCTGCGCGCGGCCGACGAGCTGGGGTACCGGCCCGACAGCGCGGCGCGGCTGCTCGCCCGGGGCCGGAGCCGCACCATCGGTGTGATGCTGACGCTCCATCAGCCCTTCGAGGCCGATATCGTGGAGGGCGTCTACCCGGAGGCCGAACGCCTGGGCTACGACGTGCTGTTGTCGGCCAGCGCACCCGGCCGGGACGAACGCAAGGCCGTCGAGGCGCTGTTGAGCCACCGCTGCGAGGCGCTGATCCTGCTGGGGTCGCGGGCGAGCATCGGCCGCCTCGACGAACTGGGCCGCCGGGGCGCGGTCGTGGTCGTCGGCCGGACCGCGCGCGGCGCCCATGTGGACAGTGTGCACACCGCCGAGAGCAAGGGTGTGGGCCAGGTCGTCAGCCATCTGGTGGCGCTGGGCCACCGCGATATCGCGCATGTCGACGGCGGCCGGGAGACGGGCGCGGCGGAGCGCCGGCGGGCCTATCGCGCGGCCATGCGACGGCACCGGCTGGCCGAGTGGATACGGGTGCTGCCGGGCGCGTACGACGAGGCGTCGGGCAGTGCGGCCGGCCGGCTGCTGCTGGCCGGGGAGCGGCTGCCCACGGCGGTGTTCGCGGGCAACGACCGCTCCGCGATGGGTCTGATGCACACACTGGCCCGCGCCGGTGTGGAGGTGCCCGGCGATGTGTCGGTGGTGGGGTACGACGACAACCATCTCTCCCACCTCTCCCACATCGACCTCTCCACGGTCCGCCAGGACGCCGTACGCCTGGCGGAGCACGCGGTGCGGTTCGTGGTCGAGCGCCTGGACGATGCCGCGCTGGCCCCCCGCGAGGCGGTCCTCGACCCCCGGCTCGTGGTGCGGGGGACGAGTTCGCCCCCCGCACTGAACAGGATTTAGACGCTGACGGCCGGCCGTGCGCGGTCCCCCCGGCGCTGGTCCTGGTCCGCGAGATAGGTGTGGACGCGGGCGAGCAGGGCCTCGGGCTCGGGATCCGGCTGGAGCGCGCTGAGATGGAGCAGCCACAGGTCGTGGAGCCCCTCCTCGATATGGCTGCGGCCCTCCAGCGCGTCGGAGACGGTGTGCAGACCGAAGAACGCGCACACCAGTCCGTACGCCGCCACCTCCGGGGGTACGGCCGCGGCGAGCCGGCCCTCGCGGCGGGCCTCCCGGAGCAGTTCGGTGACGGTTTCCAGCCAGCCCACGAAGGGGCGCGGCAGGCTGACGTCGATGGCCGCGCGCTCCGCCCAGAGCCGGGCCCCGGCGCGGATGACGACATCGTCGCGGAAAGCCCGGGCGACATCGAAACTCAGTGCGACCGTTTTCTCCAGCGCCGGAAGGTCGGCCGATCCGTACCGGCCGATCAGCGCCGGCCAGGTCGCGAAATGCTCCTGGACAATGGCCAGCGCGAGATTCTCCTTGCTGGCGAAGTGGAAGTAGATGGCACCGCTGGTGCGTCCCGAACGCGTGCTGATATCGCTGATGCTGGTGCCGGCATAGCCTCGTTCGTCGAACAGGCGTGCTGCCGACTCCAGGAGAAACCTCCGTGTTGTTTTCGCCCGCGCTTGCGCCGCCCGAACCTGCACGTGTACCCCGGATTGCCGTTCCGTTAAATGACAGCACGCAATGTAGCGCCTTTGGCGGAACGGGCTGGGGTGCGGGGTCCGCGGAATTACGGTGTTCTTGTCGCATGAATGCATCAGTGGAGGGCGCACCGCTCGTGGAAGGCGCCCCCGTCGCGGGCGCCCCGGCCCCGGCCGTCCGCCCGGCGGCCCGCCCGCTGTCCTGGTCGCGCACCGTCGCCCGCGAGATGGTCCACCGGGACTCGGTGGCGGAGGTGCTTCTCACCGAGGTGCGCCGGGCCGCCGGCGGCGGGTTCGAGGCCGCGGCGAGCTGGCCCCGGTCCCATCCGACCTTCCCGCGCGGCGGCACCGGTCTGCACAGCCCGCTGATGATCGTCGAGACACTGCGCCAGCTCGGTATCTACGTGCCCCTGCGGTACTTCGGCGTCGCGCCGTCGGCCCGGCTGATCATCACCGATCTCCACTTCGAGACCGACCCGGCCGCCGAGCCGCGGGCGCGCTCCGGGGCCAGCCGGGTCAGCTGCCGGGTGCGGGTCGGCGGGCTGCGGCACGGGCCGGACGGCGAGGTCACCGGCCTGCGGCTCGATGTGTCCTACCGTGCCGACGGGCTGCTCTTCGCGCGCTCCGGCGGCGGCGCCCGCTTTCTGACCCCCGAGCAGTACGACGCGGTACGGGCCGACGCGGTACGGGCACCGTCGGCGGCCCGGACCGACACCGTCCTACGGGCCGACATGCTCCGGGCCCCCGCGGCCGTACCTCCCGACGCGGCGGTACGCCCCGACGCGCGGCTGATCGGGGTGGCCGGCCCGCACGACACCATGATCGCGGCCGTCGGCACCACCCTCCTGGTGGAACCCGCCGACCTGAGCCACCCCTACTTCTTCGACCACCCCACCGATCACCTCCCCGGCATGATCGTTCTGGAGGCGGCCCGGCAGGCGGCGGCCGTGGAGAGCGGTGGACGGCTGCTGCGGCCTACCGCCGGTCGGCTGAAGACCGCGCGTTTCATCGAATACGCGCCCCCCGCGCGCGTTCTGTGCGTGCCGCACCACGCGACCTGCGTCTTCCGCTTTCTCCAGGGCGGTGAACAGAAGGCATTCGGTGTCCTGCGCTACCAATAAACACATAGGGACACTAATTGCGGTCGCTTGACTGCTCCGAGTGACGCTCCCTAGCGTAGCGATCGTTATGTTCTGCGGCGGCGGCCCGAAACGGCATTCCGTGAAGGCATGTTGTGAAGGCATGTGACCGCCCGGAACCAGCGCTGCCGCGAACAGGGCATTTCCCGAACGGAAAAAAATCGGATGACAGCTCAACGCATCCTTTCCTGGACCCCCGCCGCCATCGTCTTCGACTGCGACGGCACTCTCATGGACACCGAATGCCACTGGCAGGACGCCCGCATTCACGCGCTGCGGGAGTACGGATTCACCCCCATGCCCGGCTTCGCCGAACGGGCCAAGGGGCTGCACTACACGGAATGCGGCCTCCTCATGGCCGAGGAGGCCGGCCGGCCCGAACTCGGCGACGAGCTGACCGGCCGGCTTCTCGCGCACTTCCGCGCACTCGTCGACGACAACCCCCTGACCATGCCCGGCGCCCCCGAACTCGTCGCGGACGCGGCCACGTTCGCGCCGCTCGCGGTCGCCAGCAACTGCCCGCGCGAGGTCGTCGAATCCTGCCTCGGCACCGCCGGGCTGCTCCAGTACTTCGCCCATATCGTGGTGCCGGACCACGAGACCAGACCCAAGCCCTACCCCGACGTCTATCTCGCCGCCGCCCGGCTCTGCGGCGCGGCCCCCGCCGACACCCTCGCGGTCGAGGACTCCCATGTCGGGATCCAGGCCGCCGAACGGGCCGGGATGCGCATCCTGGGCGTCGGCCCCTGGCCCGGTGACCGTACGGTCGAGCTGGTCGATCTCTGGGTCCGCTCGCTGGACGAGCCCGAGGTGCGCGGCTGGGCCGGCGGTCACGTACCGACCCAGTTCTCTCCCGCCCACGCGCCCTCGCGGGAAATCGGCCTACCATGAACGACGAGGACATATCCACCGCGCAGGGAGATGGCCACGGATGGACGAGGACCGCGCCGGCCGTCTTGTCGCCGCACTGCGCGCCCGGGGTGTGCCGGCCCACTTGGCCCACCTCGGTGTCTACCGGTGCGGGGTGCAGATCGTGCTCCCCGGCGGCGGTGAGGCCGTCTGGGACTACGACCCCGGGATGGGGCTGCGCGCCGAGGTGGTGGAGGACGGCGTCCTGGTCGGATTCGTCCCGCAGGTGAGCGGCTCGGCGGACTTCACCGAGGAGCGGCTCGTCGCCGTCATCGCCGCCACCCGTTACGACCGCGAGGCGCTGAGCACCCCGGTGGACAGCGGCACCGAACCGGACGGCACGGGCGGCGACGGTACGGGCCTGCCGTACCGGGACACCGGCCCCGCCTTCCTCTCCCGGGCGCGCCGCCGCCGGCTCCGGCTGCCGAGGTGGCCCCGCCGGCCGTGGTGACCCGGCCGCATCGGCTCCGTACATAGGTACGGGTACGGTCCTCCGTCACGCGGTCGGCTGCTGTTTCCGCCGATTCGCCCCGGGCGCCCGGTCCGAGTGGGCATGCTGAGGGACATGGCTGAGCATGGTGAGAACGTGCCCGCGTACCGCACGATCCGGGTGGCGGGCCCGGAAGGACCGGTCGAGGCGGTGGCGGACGCGGCGGCGTGGCAGGCACGTATGGCGTATCCGGACATCCTCTCGGCCGGCGGCCCGCTCTTCGGCGTGGTGCGCGAGCGCGAGGAGGGCGGCTGGGAGCTGATCACACCGTTCTCCGGCACGGCTCCGCAGGACGCCCGGGACAGCATGGGCTCCCAGTTCCGGATGCTGGCGAAGCGGTGCGAGGAGGACGGTGACACCGACGCGCTCCAGGAGTGTCTGCGCGCGGCCGAGCGCACGGAGTGGGAGACCGACGACGAGGTGACCCTGCTCGGCACGCGCTACCGGGTCGCCCGCGCGGAGTGTTTTCTGCGCTCGGGCCCGGACGGACCGGAGCCGCCGCGCCCCACCGACCCCGACCCGATGGAACCGGGCGAGTCGCACCGGGCCCCGGACCCCTCGACCGGCTTCGTCTTCGATCCGGTCATCGCCACCGGTATGTCCGCGGGCATCCTCAAGGCCGAACTCCTCTCGCTCGTACCGAAGCCGGGCACCGTGCCCGGCGCCATGCGCGAGGACGCGCTGACCGCCGCGCTGACCCACCCCGGCGGAGTACTGCTGCCCGCCGCCTTCATGACCGCGGAGAAGATCCACGGCCACTGGCGGCCCAGCTCCGTCCCCCACCACACCACACCGCAGAGCGCGCGCGACACCCTCGCCATGGCGCTGCGTGTGAAGATCCCCTGGAAGCGCGGGCTCGGGCCGCGCGAGCGCGCCCCGTACTCCGCCACCGCGGACCGGCTCGACGCCGAGCGCTGCGACGAACTGACCGTCGAGGGAAGTCACTTCAGGGTCGTACGGGTCGAACGCCTGGTCCGTATCGGCCCCGAGGGCCCGGAGGGACCCCGGCCCGCCGACCTCGACCCGCAGCCGCCGGTGATGGTCCAGCACCAACAGGACGTCGCGAGCGGCCTGATCCCGGCGGACGGCACACCGGACGGCGAGGACGCCGGCCCCGTCGAACTCGACCCCAGCACCCAGCGGCTGGCCGCGCTCGTCGGCGAGGAGGAGGCCCGCCGCAAGCGGCTGCGGACGGAGGGGCCACCGGCGGGCCGGTCGCCCGAGTCCGGCGAGTCCGGCGCTGACGGTTCCTGATGGGGCGTCAGATCCGCTGTCAGCAGCGCTCGTTGACATGGCCCGGCTCGCCCGCCGGTACGAGGTCACGGTCGCGCAGGACGACCATCAGCCGCTTGCCCCAGTCCCGGCACGCCACGGTGAGATCCTTCCGGCGGTACTCGATCACCAGCACCTTGTCGTCGTACGCGTCCGCGTAGGCCCCGCACTCCTGGTAGCGGGCACACTCCTCGGCGATGGCGAAGTCGAACCCCAGCTCCGTCCGCAGCTTCGCCATCTCCGCGGCGTTCTTCTGGCCGATGGCCAGTCCCGCCCGGTGCGCGCGCGCCGACAGCAGCTTGGCGAAGGCGGCGGCCTGCGCGCGGTCCAGCAGCCCGTCCGAGCGCAGATACGAGTCCAGATTGTCGGCGTCGATCCCCGCGAACCCGTCCTTCGCGCAGCCGTCGAACCAGCCGCCGACGATCCCTGCCAGCCGTTCGCGCCGGTCGGCGGTGGAGATGTCCAGCAGCGGTTCCTGCCAGTCCTCGTCGATGACGAGATCACCGTCCGCGCTGCGGAGCAGCAGATCCGGGTGCTTCTTCTCCCACCAGTCGATGGCGTCGGGCTGCGCCTGATAGGCGTTGACGTAACAGATGTTGTACGCGCCGGACGCCGGGTCGGGGTCCGCCGTACGGTCCCGGACCACGGTGCGCACCCCCTCGGGCGGGTCGTACGGGCCGCCCAGCTGATAGTCGAACGGCTGCTCAGGCAGCTGCCGCACGGGGCCGGCCGTGCTCTTCCCGGGTGTGGGCTTCGAGGCGGCGGGCTCGTCCGCGGTGTCCGCGGAGGTACAGCCGGACAGCGCGAGCGCGAGGGTGAGCAGCAGGGGTGCCACCGCGGTGCGGGTGGCGGGGAGGAACGGCACAGGGGCGCCTTGACGTCGGAGGGGCGGCGGACACGTCAAGTTTCCCATCGTGTCCACCGCCCCCACACGCGCGGTCACTCCCGCGCCCCGGTCACTCCTTGACGGCCCCCGAGTTGGCGCCGTTCACGAAGTAGCGCTGGAAGCAGAAGAACAGCGCCGCGACCGGCAGTGTCGACAGCAGCGCCGCGGCCAGCTTCAGCGGATACTGCGTCCCGCCGCCCAGACCGCCCGAGACGAACCGGGCCAGGCCCGTGGTCAGCGTCTCGTACTGGCCGGACTGGGTGGCCACCAGGAAGTGCGTGAACTCGTTCCACGAGCCCTGGAACGACAGGATCGTCAGGGTGATCAGCGCGGGCCGCGCCATCGGCAGCACCACCGACCAGAACACCCGGAACACCCCCGCCCCGTCGACCCGCGCCGCCTCCTCCACCTCGCGCGGCACCGACTCGAAGAACTGCTTCATGATGAAGATGCCCGCCGCGTCCACCAGCAGCGGCACGATCATCGCGGTGTACGTGTCGAAGATGCCGAAGGTGTTCAGCACCAGGAACTTCGGGATCAGCAGCGCCACCCCCGGCACCGCCATCACCGCGAGCACGAAGCCGAACAGCAGCGAACGGCCCCGGAAGCGCAGCCGCGCCAGCGCGTACCCCGCCATCGAGTCGAACAGCACCCGCCCGGCCGTCACCAGCACCGCCACCAGCGCCGAGTTGGAGAGCCAGCGCAGGAACGGCACCCCCTGCGCCGACTCGCTCAGCCCGAACAGCCGCTGGTAGGCGGCCGTCGTCGGGGTCGTGGGCAGCAGCGCCAGCGGATGCGCCGCCGCGTCCGGGTCCGTCTTGAACCCCGTCACCAACTGGAGCGCGAAGGGCAGCAGATAGAGCAGCCCGACCCCCACCACCAGGCCGTAGCCCAGCACCCGCGCCGGGACCGGGAAGCGGGTCAGGACGGGCCGGGACCCGGCGCGCGCCGCGGCGCGCCGGCGGGCCCGCTCGGCCCGCCGGTCCGTGTCCGTAACCCTGCCCGTGCTCCGGTCCGTGCTCCGGTCCGTATCCGTACCGGTGGCGGTCATCGCTTCCTCCCGGAGCGCTCGCCGCGTTCCCGCAGCGCCCAGCGCTGGAACACGGTCAGACAGAGGATCAGGGCGAGCAGGATGAACGCGATCGCCGCGCCCTGGCCGAAGTCCGCGTTGTCGAAGCCCGAGGAGTACGACAGGAACGCGGGCGTCAGCGTGGTGTTGCCCGGGGCGCCCTGGCCCATCACGTACACCTGGTCGAAGACCTGCCAGGTGGAGATCAGCCCCAGGGTGAGCACGAGGAACAGCACGGGACGCAGCGCGGGCAGTGTCACGTACCGCAGCAGCTGGCGGCGGTTGACGCCCTCCAGGGCCGCCGCCTCCTCCAGCTCGCGCGGGATGTCCTGGAGCGCCGCGAGGAAGATCAGCATGAAGGTGCCGGACGTGGTCCAGACCGCCAGCAGGATGATCGTGCACATCGCGACCGAGGGGCCCGACAGCCACTCGAACCACGACAGTCCCATGAACGAGTGGTCCGCCAGGACGCCCGTCGGTTTCTCGGGGTCGACGACACCGAGATCGCCCAGGACCATCGAGAGCACACCGCGCGGGTCGGCGAACCAGTTCGGCCCCTTGATCCCGATCCAGGACAACAGGGAGTTGACCGCCCCGCTGCCCTGGAAGAGGAAGAGGAACACCGTCGAGACGGCGATGGAGCTGGTGACCGACGGGAAGAAGAACGTCGTCCGGAGGGCTCCCCGGGCGCGCAGGATCTTCTGGTTGACGATCAGCGCCAGACTCAGCGCCACGATCGTCTGGAGCGGCACGGTGAGCAGCACGTAGTACGCGTTGTTCCGCAGCGATGTCGCGAAGAGTGTGCGGTCGAGCCCGTCCTCGGTGAGCAGCGCCCGGTAGTTGTCCAGACCCACGAAGTCGGCCTGGCCGCTGAACGGATTGGACTGCCCGTCCCAGTGCAGCAGGCTGACCCAGAGCGCCATCAGGATGGGCAGCACCAGGAACAGACCGAGGACGATCACCATGGGGCTGACGAAGAGCCAGCCCCAGAAGCCTTCCCCACGACGGCCCGTGCGCGGGGCACGGTCACGGGCCGTCGGGGGCGTACCGGCCGCGCCGGGCGAGTCAGGTTCGCCCGGTGCGCCGGTCGTGCGGGGCGCGCTGCGAGCGCGCGTGGTGGAGAGCGCCATCGGGCTCAGTTGCCCTTCGCGATCGCCTGTTCACCGTTGCGCTGGAGGTCGCCGAGGATCTTCTTCGGGTCGGCGGTGCGCAGCGACTGGAGGTCGGTGTTGAACTGGCTGAGCACCTTGTCGAAGCCGGCGATCGTCACCGGGCCCTGCGCGTAGGCGCTGCCGTCGACCCAGGCCTTGGCGGCCGGGTGCTTCTCCGCGTACGTCTTCAGCGCGTCGGCGCGCGACGGCATGACACCGAACGCGTCGGCGAAGGCGTTCTGCTGCTTCGCGGAGGTGAGGTACTTCACCAGGTCGACCCCGGCCGCGCGGTGCTTGCTGTCCTTGGCGACGCCCCAGCAGTTGCTGTACGCGAGCGTGCCCTGGCCTGCCGGGCCCGCGGGCAGCGGCGCGATGGCGTACTTGACGTCCGGGTAGTCGAGCTTCATGCCGCCGTCGAGCCAGTTGCCCTCGATGGTCATCGCGGCCTTGCCCTTGCCGAGCGCCTCGCCGCCCCAGCTGGTGTCGACCTGCTTGGCGAACTTCATCGAGCCGGACTTCAGCAGCGACTGGACGAAGGTGAGCCCTTCGACGTTGGCCGCGCTGTCGGCGGTCATCTTCCGCTGGTCCGTGTCCGTGATCCAGCCGCCCGCCTCCTTCATGAAGACCCCGAGCCGCTGGTACTCGTCGCTGGTGACCAGACCGGTGACCCCGCCGCCGGTGAGCTTCGTGGCGACCGACTTCAGCTCGGCCCAGGTCTTCGGGTAGTCCTTCTCCGTCAGCCCGGCCTTCTTCCACAGGCCGGTGTTGATGGCGAGACCGAGGGTGGAGGTGTCCTTGGGCAGACACACCAGCTTGCCGTCGTACGAGAACGAGGCGCGCAGCTGCTCGGAGAAGACGTCCTTGTCGGCTATCTCGTCGCCGTACGGGTACAGCGAGCCGCCCTTGGCGTAGTTCGCGAACTGGTCGGAGTTGACGTAGAAGACATCCGGCGGCTTGTGGCCCGCGAAGGACTGCGCGAGCTGCTGGTTCATGTCCTTGGCGACCTCGACGGTCACCGAGTTGCCGGACTTCTCGGCGTACGCGGCGGCCGCCGCCTTGACCGCCTGGGTCTCGGCGTCCCCCGAGGTGGCGATCAGGACCGTCAGCTTCTGTTGGGCGGCCTTGTCCTGGACCGCGCCGTCGCCGCTGTCGAAGTTGGACGAGCAGCCGGTGGCGGTCAGCAGCGCCGCGCAGGTGGCGAGGGCGGCGACGGCCGTGCGGGTGACCATGAGTTCCTCCATGAAAGATAAGACGTGCGGCTCAGTCGCCCGGAGAAGGGGCGCTGTGAAGCGGTGTGGTGTTCCGGCGGTGTGATCCGGTGGTGTGAAGCGGTGTGGTGTGGTGTGGTGTGTGGTGTGGTCCGGCGCCGGGTCAGCCGCCCGGCGGGGGCGGCGCGCTGTCGCGTACGACGAGCGACGGCGCGAGCAGGACGCGCCCGGGCTCGGCGTCCGGCCGGGCCATCCGGGCCAGCAGCAGCCGTACGCACTCGCGGCCCACCGCCTCCAGCGGCTGGGCCACGGTGGACAGACCGGGGGAGAGCAGCGCGGCGGTGGGCGAGTCGTCGAAGCCGATGACGGCGACATCCGCGCCGGGCCGGGCGCCGCGGTCGCGCAGCGCCTGGTAACAGCCCATCGCGAGCGCGTCGCTGGCGGCGACCACCGCCGTCGCGCCCGCGTCGAGAAGCGGACCGGCGGCCTCGCGCGCCGCGGCGATGTCGTCGACGCTCTCGGCGCGCCGGCCGCGTACCGGCAGGGTGTGCCGGCGCATCGCGCGCTGCCAGCCCGCCGCGCGGTCGTCGCCGACGCCGGAGCCGCGCGGCCAGCCGAGGAAGGCGATCCGGCGGTGGCCGAGACCCACCAGATGCTCCACCGCCGCGTCCGTGCCCGAGGCGCCGTCCACATCGGCCCAGTCGCCGATCTGCCGGCCCGACCACATCCGGCCGAAGCCCACGAACGGCACACCGCGCTTGGCCAGCCACGCCTGGCGCGGGTCGCCCCGGTCCGTACCGCTCAGCACGAAACCGTCGACGCTGTGCAGATCAAGCAGTTCCTCGTGGCCGTCGAGACTGGCGCGGCCCGGCGGCGAGGCGAACAGCAGGATCCGGTAACCGGCCTCGTCGGCCGCCTCGGACAGCGCGTGCAGGAAGCGGTCCATGACCGGCGCGGAGAGGCCCGGCGCGGTGGGGCGTATCCCGTACCCGATGAGTTTGCTGGAGCGGGTGCGCAGCGTCTGGGCCGCGCGGTGCGGCCGGTAGCCCATCTCCTCGACGGCCCGGCTGACGCGCTCCAGCGTCTCGGGGCGCAGCAGCCCCGGCGAGTTCAGCGCGTTGGAGACGGTCTGCGGGGAGACCCCGGCCCGGCGCGCCACCATGGCCAGGGTCACGGGACCGGCCTTTGCCGCGGGGGTGTGGGCGGGGCGGGACATGACTCTCTCCGGACGTTTGGGTGAGACGACGAGCAGGCGACAGGCAGGCGCCGAGCACGCGACCGGTTCAGGTGACGTGTTCAGGCGATGAGTTTATTGGAGCGTTCCAATGCCATTGTCAACGGGCTGAAGTCGTCGTTAGGGTTCTTGGAACGCTCCAATGACTGAGAGGTTCTGCTCTGTTGTCCACTACTGTCAAGACCCAAGACGTGATGAACTCCGTCGCGGCGGCCGCGGCCCCCTCGGCCGAGGGTCTCCAGCCGTTCCTGCACGACGCGTGCGTCACCCTGCACGCGCCGAGCTTCGCGATATCGCGGCCGGACGGGCAGATCGGCGCGCTCGACGGCGGCGCCGACGGCTTCTTCCACGGGGACACCAGAGCGCTGAACCGGCTGACCGTCGCCGTCGACGGCATCGCGGTCGCGCCCGCCCGCGGCGGTACGGTCGGCGCCGACCGGGCCGCCTTCCGCGCCGTCCTGCGGGGCCTCGGCGAGGTGACGGCCGACCCGGCGGTCACCCTGCGCCGGCGGCGCCTGATCACCTCCGGGCAGCTGGAGGAGACCCTCGACATCACCAACGCGGGCAGCCGGCACGTGGCGTTCCGGCTGATCGTCACCGCCGCCACCGACCTCGCCCCGATGGAGCGCGTCAAGCAGGGCGACACACCGGGCACCCTCCCGGCGACCGCCAACGGCGCGGGCGACGGCTTCGCCTGGACCGGCGACGCCTTCTCCGTCGGGCTGGCCGCCGCGCCGGCCCCGGCCGCCCTCGACCCGGAGTCCGGGCGTCTCGCGTACGACATCGAGCTGGCGCCCGGCGCGGAGTGGACCGCCGTCCTGCGCGTCACCGCCGCCCACGCGGACGGCGACCAGTTCCCGGCGCCCCCGGCGGACAGCGTGCCGTGGCGCACCCCGGTGCTGCGCAGCGCCGACCGGCGCTTCGACCAGTGGCTGGCCCAGTCGGCCGCCGACCTGGACCGGCTGCGGCTGACCGACCCGGCCACACCGGCGCAGTCGGGCCCGGCCGACCAGTTCCTGGCCGCCGGCGCGCCCTGGTTCCTCACCCTCTTCGGCCGCGACTCGCTCTGGGCGGCCAGGATGCTGCTGCCCCTCGGCACGGAGCTGGCCGCCGGGACGCTGCGTACGCTCGCCCGCCGCCAGGGCACCGGGACGGACCCGGCCACCGAGGAGCAGCCCGGCAAGATCCTGCACGAAGTGCGCCGGGCCGCCCAGGACTTCGACGAGAACTTCTCCCTGCCGCCCTGCTACTACGGCACGGTCGACGCCACCCCGCTCTGGATCACCCTGCTGCACGACTCCTGGCGCTGGGGCCTCGCCCCCGAGCAGGTCGAACAGCTCCTGCCGCACGCCGAATCGGCGCTGGAGTGGATGCGCGTCCAGACCGAGTCCGACCCCGACGGCTTCCTCAAGTACGTCGACCACACCGGGCGCGGCCTCGCCAACCAGGGCTGGAAGGACTCCGGCGACTCCATCCGGCACCGCGACGGACGGCTCGCCGCCGCCCCGATCGCGCTCTGCGAGGTCCAGGCGTACGCGTACGAGGCGGCCCGCGGCGGCGCCGCCCTGCTCCGGGCCTTCGGGCGGCCCGGCGCGGACCGCTGGGAGGAGTGGGCCGAGCGGCTCGGCGACCGGTTCCGCGACCGGTTCTGGGTGGCGGACGAGCGCGGCGCGTATCCGGCCGTCGCCCTCGACCGGGAGGGGCGGCCGGTCGACTCGGTCACCTCGGGCTTCGGCCATCTGCTCGGCACGGGGCTGCTGAACCACGAGGAGAGCGCCCTGCTGGCCGCCCGGCTCAGCGCGCCCGACCTCGACTCGGGCCATGGCCTGCGCACCCTGAGCACCGACTCCGCCGGCTTCAACCCGTACGGCTATCACATCGGTTCGATCTGGCCGCACGACACCGCGATCGCGGTCCACGGGCTGGCCCGGGCGGGCTTCGCGGAGGCCGCCGCCGGTCTCGCGGGAGGTCTGCTGACCGCCTCGGCGGGCTTCGACGCGCGGCTGCCCGAGCTGTTCGCGGGGCACGGCGCGGCGACCGACGCGGTGCCCTCGCCGTATCCGGCGTCCTGCCGGCCGCAGGCGTGGGCGGCGGCCTCGTCCGTCGTGGTGCTCCAGTCGGTGCTGGGGCTCTCCGCCGATGTGCCCGGCGGTACGCTGACGGTCGCCCCCGCGTTCGCGGAGGCGTACCGGCCGCTGAAGGTGACCGGGCTCGATGTCGCGGGCGGCCGTCTGGACATCTCCGTGGACGCCGACGGCACGGCGCGTATCGACGCGCCGGCGGGGCTGGAGGTGCGGCGGGAGCACCCTGCCGCCCGCTGACGCGCGGCGGACCGCTCCGCCGGAGCCGTGCCACGACCGGGCCGTGTCGCTGATGGGCCGAACGGGTGAGTAACGGGAAGATGGTCGGATGCAGACACAGTGTGCGGGCGGGGTGGTCCGGTGAGCAGGTACGACAGGTACGACGCCACCGACGAGCAGTGGGAGGGGCTGGCCCAGGTCGTCCCGCTGCGGGGCCGTGACGAGTGGCCCTCGCGGGTCGACCACCGGACCGTCCCGCGCGAGTACGAGGCGGAGGCGGAGCACCGCCGGTTCATCGTGCTGCGGGTACAGGTGTTCGGGGACGCGCGCGAGGTCGCCGACCATCTGCTGGCCAGGGTCCCGGTGCTGCTGGATCTGACGAGCGCCGAGCCGGATGTCGCGAAGCGGATCCTCGACTTCAGCAGCGGGGTCGTCTTCGGGCTCGGCAGCGCGATGCACCGGGTCGACAAGAACGTCTTCCTGCTGGCCCCGGTCGGCACCGAGGTGGAGGGCGTCCCGGCGGACACACTGCCCTGAGCCGGGCGCGGCTCCCGTGTTTTGTCTTGTGCGCGCGGGGGCCGCCGGCGCGGCGGTGGTAGACCTGGCTCCGTGACAGACAACAACGATGTGGCGGAACTGCGGCGCCGGCTCACCGAGTTCGCGGCGGCGCGGGACTGGGAGCAGTTCCACACCCCCAAGAATCTGGCGGCGGCGCTGAGCGTCGAGGCGTCCGAACTGCTGGAGATCTTCCAGTGGCTGACCCCGGAGCAGTCGGCGCGGGTGATGGCCGACCCGGAGTCGGCGCACCGGGTGGCCGACGAGGTCGCGGACGTCCTGGCGTATCTGCTCCAGTTCTGCGCGGTGCTGGACATCGATCCGCTCGCGGCGCTCGCCGCGAAGCTGGAGCGGAATGAGGTGCGCTTTCCGCCGAAGGGACGGCGGGAGCCGCGGGACGGGGATGGAGACGGCGGTGATCGTCACTCTGCGGAGTGAGTGAGTTATGCACAACGAGCCTGCTGTCCACAGATTTCCGCAATGCTCTGGCCTTTCCGTCGTCGACCCCTCACTCTGGGTAGTGGAGTGAGGGGTGCGGGATGTCTGTACGGAACGGGGGCGGTCGATGAATGCGGAACGGCTCATCGGGGTGAGCCGCCATGCTCTGGCGGGGAGCGCGCAGGCGCTGGAGGTCCTCGTGGAGGCGGCGCAGGCGCAGGCGCTCGCCCAGGTGATCGGGCATCACCTCGCGCTGAGCGGGCCACAGGAGCTGAGAAGCGGGGCCCGCGAGCTGTCCGAGGCGGGCGGGCGCGGCTGCGGGCTGCCGGACCAGCCGGGACTGGCCGAAGGGGGGATACGGGCGCGCCGGCTCTCGGGCGTGCCGGACGCGCGGGCGGCGCTGGCCGGACTCGCCGCGCTGCTGGGCGAGGTGGGGATCGCGCTGGTCGCGGTGGCGTCCGACACGGAGGAGGAATCGCTGTACTGGCAGTGCATCGAGGCGATCGACGCGGCGGACGAGACCGGTGACCGGGTGGCCGGACTGCTGCACCGGCTGCTGGCACCGGACCGCGACCGGGCGCGGGAGCGGCTGCGGGCGGGGGAGTGGGGCGAAGCCGTCGACTCACCGGTACGCCCGCCCTGAGACCGCCGCCCCGATACCCGCCGCCCTGAGACCGGCAGGGCCGAATCGCCGCCGGGGGGCGACCGGGACGGCGCCGGGCGAAGGTGCAGGATGGAGGCATGGATCTGCGAATCTTCACCGAGCCCCAGCAAGGGGCGAGCTACGACACCCTGCTGACCGTGGCCAAGGCCACCGAGGATCTCGGCTTCGACGCCTTCTTCCGCTCCGACCACTACGTGAAGATGGGGGACGTCGACGGACTCCCCGGGCCGACGGACGCCTGGATCACCCTGGCCGGTCTCGCCCGCGAGACCAAGCGCATCCGCCTCGGCACCCTGATGACCGCCGGCACCTTCCGGCTGCCGGGGGTGCTCGCCATCCAGGTCGCGCAGGTGGACCAGATGTCCGGCGGCCGGATCGAGCTGGGCCTGGGCGCGGGCTGGTTCGAGGAGGAGCACAAGGCGTACGGGATCCCGTTCCCGAAGGAGAAGTTCGCCCGGCTGGAGGAGCAGCTGGCCATCGTGACCGGGCTGTGGGCGACGGAGGTGGGCAAGACCTTCAGCCATGACGGCACGTACTACCAGCTGACCGACTCACCGGCGCTGCCCAAGCCGGCGCAGGCCAAGGTGCCGGTGCTGATCGGCGGCCACGGGGCGACGCGCACCCCGCGGCTCACCGCCCAGTACGCGGACGAGTTCAATATGCCATTTGCCTCGGTCGAGGACACCGAGCGGCAGTTCGGCCGGGTCCGGGCCGCCGCCGAGGCGGCCGGGCGCGCGGCGGACGACCTCGTGTACTCGAACGCGCTGATCGTGTGCGTGGGCAAGGACGACGCCGAGGTGGCCCGCCGGGCGGCCTCGATCGGGCGGGAGGTGGCGGAGCTGAAGGAGAACGGACTCGCGGGCTCGCCCGCCGAGGTAGTCGACAAGATCGGCCGCTATGCCGCGGTCGGCGCGTCGCGGATCTACCTCCAGGTGATGGATCTGGACGATCTCGACCACCTGGAGCTGATCTCCGCGCAGGTCCAGTCCCAGCTGGGCTGACCCGGGACGCTCTCCCGAGGTCCGGCGGGCCGCGGACCTCGGGGGCCGGGGCCGAGGGGGCTCGCGGGCGCCGGGGGCTCGCGGACCTCGGGTGACGGGTGGCGGGGGGACCGGCGTGACGGGCGTGCGGCGGACCGGATCAACGTCGGTAAAACCCTTCGTCGTGGCGGGTTCGGGCGGACATACTCGGTCGGGTGTTCCTCACCATCACGACCACCGGCACCCCGGAACGTCCCGCGACCGACCTCGGATTCCTGCTGCACAAGCATCCCGATCGCGCGCAGACGTTCTCCACCTCGTACGGCACCGCCCATGTGCTGTACCCCGAGGCGACCACCGAGCGCTGCACGGCCGCGCTGCTGCTGGAGATCGATCCGGTGGCGCTGGTACGGCGGAGCAAGGGGAAGGGCCGGGGCGGTTCGCCCGACGCGGCGCTCGCGCAGTATGTCAACGACCGCCCCTACGCGGCCTCCTCGCTGCTGGCCGTCGCGCTGAGCACGGTCTTCCGGAGCGCGCTGCGCGGGGACTGCCGGGCGCTGCCCGAGCGTGCCGAGAGCCCGCTGCCGCTGCGGATCGAGGTGCCCGCCGTGCCCGCGCGCGGCGGTCCCGACCTGGTGCGGGCGCTCTTCGGGCCGCTCGGCTGGGCGACCGTGGACGCGGCTCCGGTGGCGCTGGACGAGCGGTTCCCGCAGTGGGGCGACTCCCGCTATGTACAGCTCGTCCTGGAGGGCGAGCTGAAGCTGGCCGACGCGCTGCGTCAGCTCTATGTCCTGCTTCCGGTGCTCGACGACGCCAAGCACTACTGGGTGGCGCCCGACGAGGTGGACAAGCTGCTCCGGGCGGGCGAGGGCTGGCTGGCCGAGCACCCCGAGCGGCAGCTGATCGCCGGCCGCTATCTGGCCCGCCGCCGGAGCCTGACCAGGGAGGCCGCGGAGCGGCTGGCGCTGATCCGGCTCGCCGAGGCCGACGACATCGAGGTCGAGGCGCTCGACAACGCCGTCGAGGACCCGCCGGCCGAGGACAGCGCGGGCCAGGACAGCGCGGCCGAGGACACCAGCGGCGGGGAGGCCGCGGTGGAGCGGGCCGTACCGGAGCCGAAGGAGCCGTCGCTCGCCGACCAGCGGCGCGCGGCCGTTCTCACGGCCCTGCGCGACTCCGGCGCGAGCACGGTGCTCGACCTCGGCTGCGGACAGGGCCAGTTGGTACAGGCGCTCCTCAAGGAGCCGCGCATCACCCATGTCCTGGGGCTGGACGTGTCCACCCGCGCCCTGACCGTCGCCGCCCGCCGGCTCAAGCTCGACCGCATGGGGGAGCGCCAGGCCGGGCGGGTCACCCTCACCCAGGGCTCCCTGACCTACACCGACAAGCGGCTCAAGGGATATGACGCCGCCGTGCTGAGCGAGGTCGTCGAACACCTCGACCTGCCGAGGCTGCCCGCCCTGGAGCACGCGGTGTTCGGCTCGGCGCGGCCCGGGACCGTTGTCGTGACGACACCCAACGTCGAGTACAACGTGCGCTGGGCGACACTGCCCGCCGGGCATGTGCGCCACAGCGACCACCGCTTCGAGTGGACCCGCGCCGAGTTCCGCGCCTGGGCCGACGCGGTGGGCGCGCGGCACGGCTACGACGTGGCGTACCGTCCCGTCGGCCCCGACGACCCCGAGGTGGGCCCGCCCACCCAGCTGGCCGTCTTCCGGCTCCGCCCGTCCGGGGCCGAGTCCGTACCCGTACCCGTACCCGAGTCCGTACCCGTACCCGTGTCCGTACCCGTACCTGAGTCCGTATCCGCGCCCGTGTCCGTGCCGGCTCCGAAGGAGGAGAGGACCGCATGACCGACTCCCAGCACACCGCCGGTACCACCGACGCGGCGGTCGCCCGGCGCACCCTCGCCGTCCCCGACCTCTGCCTCGTCGTGCTGATCGGTGCCACCGGCTCCGGCAAGTCCACCTTCGCCCGACGCCACTTCGCGCCCACCGAGGTCATCTCCTCGGACTTCTGCCGGGGTCTGGTCGCCGACGACGAGAACGACCAGAGCGCCAGCCGCGACGCGTTCGACGTGCTTCACCACATCGCCGGCAAGCGGCTCGCGGCCGGCCGGATCACGGTCGTCGACGCCACCAGCGTGCAGCAGGAGAGCCGCCGCCAGCTCGTCCAGCTGGCCAGGGAGCACGACGTCCTGCCCATCGCCGTCGTGCTCGACCTCCCCGAGGAGGTCTGCGCCGCCCGGAACGCCGCCCGCCCCGAGCGGGCCGGTATGCCCCGCCATGTGATCAAGCGGCACCGGGCCGAACTGCGCCGCTCCCTGCGCGGACTGGAGCGCGAGGGCTTCCGCAAGGTGCACATCCTGCGCGGCGAGGCCGAGGTCGAGCGCGCCGAAATCGTACGCGAACGCCGCTTCAACGACCTCAGACACCTCACCGGCCCCTTCGACATCATCGGCGACATCCACGGCTGCCGTTCCGAACTGGACACCCTGCTCAGCACACTCGGCTACCGCGACGGCCGCCACCCCGAGGGCCGTACGGCCGTCTTCGTCGGCGACCTGGTCGACCGCGGCCCCGACAGCCCCGGAGTGCTGCGCCGGGTCATGGACATGGTCGCCTCGGGCGACGCCCTGTGCGTCCCCGGCAACCACGAGAACAAGCTCGGACGCTGGCTCAAGGGCGGCAAGGTCCAGCTCACCCACGGACTCGCCGAGACCGTCGAGCAGCTCGGGAAGGAGGACGACGCGTTCCGGGCCCGGGTACAGGAGTTCATCCGCGGCCTGGTCAGCCACTACGTCCTGGACGACGGCCGGCTCGTCGTCTGCCACGCCGGGCTGCCCGAGAAGTACCACGGCCGCACCTCGGGCCGGGTCCGCTCGCACGCGCTGTACGGCGACACCACCGGGGAGACCGACGAGTTCGGCCTGCCCGTGCGCTACCCGTGGGCCGAGGACTACCGGGGCCGCGCCGTGGTCGTCTACGGCCACACGCCCGTCCCCGAGACCTCCTGGATCAACAACACCATCTGCCTCGACACCGGCGTCGTCTTCGGCGGCAAGCTGACCGCGCTGCGCTGGCCCGAGCGCGAGCTGGTCGACGTACCGGCCGAGCGGGTCTGGTACGAGCCGGTCAAGCCGCTGGCCACCGAGGCGCCCGGGGGCCGGGAGGGCCGCCCGCTCGACCTCGCCGACGTCCAGGGCAAGCGCGTGGTGGAGACCCGCCACCTGGGCCGGCTCGCCGTGCGCGAGGAGAACGCGGCGGCGGCCCTGGAGGTCATGAGCCGCTTCGCGATCGACCCGCGCCTGCTCGCCCATCTGCCGCCCACTATGGCGCCGACCGCCGTCTCCGCCGAGGACGGCTTTCTGGAGCACCCGGCCGAGGCGTTCGCGCAGTACCGGGCCGACGGGATCGGCCGGGTCGTGTGCGAGGAGAAGCACATGGGCTCCCGCGCCATCGCCCTGGTCTGCCGCGACGCGGCGGCGGCCGAGGCCCGCTTCGGCGTACGGGGACCGACCGGCGCGCTGCACACCCGTACCGGCAGGCCCTTCTTCGACGACACCGCCGTCACCGAGGAGATCCTCGGCCGGCTGCGCACCGCCGTCACCGCCGCCGGACTCTGGGCCGAACTCGGCACGGACTGGCTGCTCCTGGACGCCGAGCTGATGCCCTGGTCGCTGAAGGCCACCGGCCTGCTGCGCACCCAGTACGCGGCGGTGGGCGCCGCCGCCTCGGCCGCCTTCCCCGCCGTGACCCGCGCTCTCGAAGCGGCCGTGGCCCGGGGCGTCGACACCGCCGGGCTGCTGGCCGCGCAGCGCGAACGGGCCGCCGACGCGGCGGCGTTCACCGAGGCGTACCGGCGCTACTGCTGGCCCACGGACGGGCTGGCCGGGGTGCGGCTCGCCCCGTTCCAGCTCCTCGCCGTCCAGGGGCGCAGCCTCGCCGGCGTACCGCACGACGAACAACTGGCCTGGCTGGACCGGCTGGTGGAGCACGACCCGACCGGACTTCTCCAGGTCACCCGGCGGCTGGTCGTCGACACCGGCGACGAGGACTCCGTACGCGCCGGCACCGACTGGTGGCGGGAGATGACGGAGCGCGGCGGCGAGGGCATGGTCGTCAAGCCGCTCCAGCCGCTGGCGAAGGACGGCAAGGGCCGGCTCGTCCAGCCCGGTATCAAGGTCCGCGGCCGGGAGTATCTGCGGATCGTCTACGGACCCGACTACACCCGCCCGGAGAACCTCCAGCGGCTGCGCGGCCGGTTCCTCGGCCACAAGCGGTCGCTGGCGCTGCGGGAGTACGCCCTCGGTCTGGAGGCCCTCGACCGGCTCGCGGACGGCGAGCCGCTGTGGCGGGTGCACGAGGCGGTCTTCGCCGTACTGGCCCTGGAGTCGGAGCCGGTCGACCCCCGGCTCTGAGACGCGCGTGTCCCCCGGGGCGGTGGCGCACCGCCCCGGGGGACGGTGGTGCGCGCGGGGCGAGCGCGTCACGATGGGGGCATGGGATTCCAGGTGAACTCGGAGACCGGGCGGCTGCGCCGCGTCGTACTGCACCGACCCGGTCTGGAGATGAAGCGGCTCACACCGGACAACAAGGACGCGCTGCTCTTCGACGACGTGCTCTGGGTGCGGCGCGCCCAGGAGGAGCACGACGCCTTCGCCGCGGTCCTGCGGGAGCGCGGCGTTCAGGTCCATCTCTTCGGCGAGCTGCTCCGGGAGTCGCTGGAGGTGCCGGTGGCGCGCTCGCTCGTCCTGGACCGGGTCTTCGACGAGAAGGAGTACGGTCCACTCGCCACGGGACATCTCCGGGAGATCTTCGACGGGCTGCCGACGGACGAGCTGGTCGAAGCGCTGGTCGGCGGGATGACCAAGCGGGATTTCCTGGAGCGGCACGCCGAGCCGGTCTCGGTCCGTTTCCATGTGATGGATCTCGACGACTTCCTGCTCGACCCGCTGCCCAACCATCTCTTCACCCGGGACACCTCCGCCTGGATCTATGACGGGGTGTCCATCAACGCCATGCGCTGGCCGGCGCGGCAGCGCGAGACGGTGCACTTCGAGGCCGTCTACAAGCACCATCCGCTCTTCGCCGGCCCGGGGGCGCCGGCCGGGGCGTTCCACCACTGGTCGGAGGGGCAGGACGACTATCCCTCCACCATCGAGGGCGGGGACGTCCTGGTCATCGGCCGCGGCGCGGTGCTGATCGGGATGAGCGAGCGGACCACCCCGCAGGCCGTCGAGATGCTGGCGCGCGGGCTCTTCGCGACCGGGTCCGCCCAGACGATCGTGGCGCTCGACATGCCCAAGCGGCGGGCGTTCATGCATCTCGACACGGTGATGACCATGGTCGACGGGGAGACCTTCACCCAGTACGAGGGCCTCGGCATGCTCCGCTCGTACACCATCGAACCGGGCGGCGACGGGCAGGAGCTGAAGGTCACCGACCATCCGCCGGAGCATATGCACCGGGCCATCGCGGCGGCGCTCGGGCTGGCCCGTGTCCGGGTGCTGACCGCCACCCAGGACATCCACTCGGCGGCGCGCGAGCAGTGGGACGACGGCTGCAATGTGCTCGCCGTCGAGCCGGGGGTGGTCGTCGCGTACGAGCGGAACGTCACCACCAACACGCATCTGCGGGAGCAGGGCATCGAGGTGATCGAGATCCCGGGCGGCGAGCTGGGGCGGGGGCGGGGCGGGCCGCGCTGTATGAGCTGCCCGGTGGAGCGGGACGCCGTACCGCGCTGACGTGTGCGGCGGTGGCTCCGAGGCGCCGACCTGTGCGGCGGGGGCTCCGGGGCGCGCTGTATAGCAATACGGGGCATCGTATATAGTTACGGCTCCATTGTTTTCCCGTCACCCTCACGCGCTCCAGGAGCAGCCCCATGGCGATACACCTCGAAGGCCGCTCGTTCCTCAAGGAGCTGGACTTCACCGCCGAGGAGTTCCGCGGTCTGATCGCGCTCGCCGCCGAGCTGAAGGCCGCCAAGAAGGCGGGCACCGAGGTCCAGCGGCTGCGCGGCCGGAACATCGCCCTCATCTTCGAGAAGTCCTCGACCCGGACGCGCTGTGCCTTCGAGGTGGCGGCGGCCGACCAGGGCGCGTCCACGACGTATCTCGACCCGGCCGGTTCGCACATCGGGAAGAAGGAGTCGGTCCGGGACACCGCCCGGGTCCTCGGCCGGATGTTCGACGGTATCGAGTTCCGGGGGGACGCCCAGGCGACCGCCGAGGGGCTGGCCGCGCATGCCGGGGTCCCCGTCTTCAACGGCCTCACGGACGACTGGCACCCCACCCAGATGCTCGCCGACGTGCTCACCATGACCGAGCACACCGACAAGCCCCTGACCGAGGTCGTGTTCGCCTATCTGGGTGATGCCCGCTTCAACATGGGCAACTCGTACCTGGTCACGGGCGCCCTGCTGGGGATGGATGTACGGATCGTCGCGCCGCGCGCCTACTGGCCGAGCGAGGAGATCCGGGGTCTGGCGGAGAAGGCGGCACAGGCCAGCGGCGCCAGGATCACCCTCACCGAGGATGTCGCGGCGGGCGTCGCGGGCGCGGATTTCGTCGCCACCGACGTGTGGGTGTCGATGGGGGAGCCCGCCGAGGTCTGGGCCGAGCGGATCGAGGTGCTCGGTCCGTACGCCGTGACGATGGACGTCCTGCGCGCGACCGGCAACCCCGGCGTGAAGTTCCTGCACTGCCTGCCGGCCTTCCACGACCTGGGCACCGCCGTCGGCCGGGAGATCCACGCGCGGTACGGGCTGACGGAGCTGGAGGTCACCGACGAGGTCTTCGAGTCGGCGCACTCGGTCGTCTTCGACGAGGCGGAGAACCGGCTGCACACGATCAAGGCCGTGCTCGTCGCGACGCTCGCGGCGGCTCCCGGCGCGTAAGGCCCGGCGCGTAAGGCCCGCCGCGTAAGGCTCAGCAGGCGGGCAGGGTGAACCAGACCGCCTTGCCCTGATCCGTGGCGCGATGGCCGCAGGCCGAGCTGAGCGTGCTGATCAGCAGCAGCCCGCGGCCGTCCTCCTGCCAGGGGTCGGGCATGTCGCCCGGGTCCGTGAGATTGCCCGGCGGCGCCGGGTCCCGGTCGTGCACCTCGACCTGGCAGCCGGTCGGGAGCAGCTCCACGACCAGCTCGATGGGGTGGTCGTCACGGGTGTGCTGGATGGCGTTGGCGACCAGCTCCGCGGTCAGCAGTTCCGCGGTGTCGCTGTGGGTCGTCTCCTCCAGATGCGCGAGCGCCGTGCGGACCAGGGCACGCGCGAGCGGCACGGCTTCCGCGCTGTGCGGCAGCGTGACGCGCCAGGGAGAGGCGTCTGCGGCTTCGGTCATGGGCGGCGGGTCCGATCGGGGACGGAGCTGTCTTCGGGGGCGGGTAAGTCCTATTACGTTCAACTTTACGGAGCGTAAAAGGCTGGGCAAGAGGCGGGGTCCCACCCCGGGCAGGACCTTGGACCCTGTTCCACGGGACCTTGGTCCCGCTGAACAGGGCTGTTCCGCCTCCGGAACCCGCCGGACCGCCCCACCCCGCACGGAGAGGCGTGCCGCACGCGCGGCACGCCTCTCGCCACGACAGGCGCCCTAGATGGGTGTGGTCTGGGTGCAGTTCTTCCATTCGACCCAGGGGCGTCCGCCGCCCTTCTGCGGAGCGGTGGCGTAGGTGGGGTCACCGGTGATCCGGCTGTTCTTCTCCTCGTGGGTGACATCCAGGCCGAAGAGCTTGAAGCCCAGGGTGACCTGTCCCGCCGACACACCGAAGCCGATGCCGAGCGAGGCGTTCCACCAGTCGGTGTTGGCGTTGTAGTCGAGCCGGGAGAGCTTGGCCTTGTCGTGGAGGAGTGTTTCGAGCGGCCCGGCGTCGTTGCCGAGGGGTTTGGCGGCGTCGGAGGGGCTGGGCAGGGCGTCGCTGGCGGGGAAGTCGCCTCGGCCGCGCAGCCAGTCCTCGACGAGGATGCTGTCGTCGTCGTTGTCGAGGGTGAGTTCGGCGGACTCGGTGTGGATCCGCGACTGGATGTTGCCACCGCCGCCACCGACGTCGATGGTCACCGGGAGCGGACCGGCGTTGGCTCCGGCGCCGACCTTGACGCCCACGCCCTCGCCGGCCTCCTCGCTGGTGGTGATGACCAGCTTCTGCGGGCGGTGCGGGTCGCCGTTCTTCTCCTCCTCGTCGTAGGCGGCGGCGTCGTACGTGACGGCGACCTGCTGCATCTTGCTGCCCTTGCCCTGAAGGCCCTGGCCGCCGTTGCCGGTGACGGAGAAGGTGTAGACGAAGGTGATCTTGCCCGCGTCGGGGCCGGTCTTGGTCCGCATGACCACGACGTCCTCGGTCATCGACGCGGAGAAGAGATCGGTGGAGATGGAGCCGAGATCCTTCTTGTCGTCGCCCTTGCCCTTGGTGAAGGACTTGCCGAAGCTCACCCCGCCGGCCAGCTCGGTGGTCGCCTTGGTGATGTCGATGTCCGGGGCCTTCTCCGGATCGAGGTCGGGCCTCTTCTTGTTGGCGGAGTGGTTGCACAGCATCCCCAGCTCCGCGCCCCACGCGCGCGCGGGCGCGGCCTGGCACTTCGACGCCGCCTTGAGGTATTCGGTGAACTGCTTGGCGTCCTTGAGGTTGGCTTCCAGATCGGCCTGCGGGTCGTCGCTCTTGTGACCGGAGAACAGCCACTGGCCGCCGCTGCCACTGCCCTTGGAGTAGCTGCCGCTGAGGGAGGCGCTGCCGCCCCAGTCCTTCAGGCCCGGGATGCCCGCCGAGATACTCGCCGTGACACCGACACTGGAGTCGACGACCCGCTCCACGGTGACGGTGCCGTCGGACCACTGGCTGACCTTGACCTGCTCGGATCCGCTGATCTTGATGAAGATGATCTGGACCGTGTAGGTGTCCTTGGTCTGGTCCTCGCCCAGCAGGCACTTCGCCGGCTCGAAGGGGTCGTTCTCCGGGACGACCGGCGGTTCGCCGTCATCGCCCCCGCCGTCCCCGCCGTCACCGTCACCGTCCCCGTCGTCCGCCAGGTCCCCGGTGGAGCACGCCTCCGCGCCGCTCAGCGGATGAAGGATCCGGCAGACCGCCGCCTTGAGGCCGGTCGCCGTGTCCTGCGGTACGGAGAGCACCACGATCGCGGCGGCGATCATGGCCACCACGAGGATCATGGCCACGTACTCCGTACCGGCCACACCCCTGTCCCTGGCCCGGCCGGCGGATGTGTTGCCATGGGCATGCCAGGCCCGGAGGTCCTTGGCTCCCTTCATGCGCACTCCTCGATTCCCGCAGTCGCCAACTCCCCCGAGTCCGCGCCAGCTTAGGTATTGGGCCCAGGCCCAACGGCAGGGCCCGCAGGCCCACTTGTGGGCCCAGGTCACCGGGGGTCCGGCGCCCGGTCCGCCCGTATCGGACCGGCATCGGACCGGCACCGGACCGGGATCAGACCGGTACGGGGGTGGTCCGGGTGCAGTTCTTCCATTCGACCCAGGGGCGTCCGCCGCCCTTCTGCGGGGCGGTGGCGTAGGTCGGGTCGCCGGTGATGGTCTGTTCCTTGTGCTCATGGGTGATGTCGATGCCGAAGAGCTTGAAGCCGAGCGTGACCTGTCCCGCCGACACACCGAAGCCGATCCCGAGGGAGGCGTTCCACCAGTCGGTGTTGGCCTCGTAGTCGAGCCGCGAGAGCTTGGCCCTGTCGTGCAGCAGCCGTTCGACGGGCCCGGCGTCGTCGTTCAGCGGCCGCGCCGCGTCGGAGGGGCTGGGCAGGGCGTCGGTGGCCGGGAAGTCGCCTCGGCCGCGCAGCCAGTCCTCGACGAGGGTGCTGTCGTCGTCGTTGTCGAGGGTGAGTTCGGCGGACTCGGTGTGGATCCGCGACTGGATGGTGCCACCGCCGCCACCGACATCGATCGTGACGGGGAGGCTGCCGGCGGGCACACTGCCGCCGACCTTGACGCCCGCGCCCTCGCCGGCCTCTTCGCTGGTGGTGATGACCAGCTTCTGCGGGCGGTGCGGGTCGCTGTTCTTCTCCTCCTCGTCGTACGCGGCGGCGTCGTACGTGACGGCGACCTGCTGCATCTTGCTGCCCTTGCCCTGAAGGCCCTGGCCGCCGTTGCCGGTGACGGAGAAGGTGTAGACGAAGGTGATCTGCCCGGCGCTCGGGCCGGTCCTGGTGCGCAGCACGACGACCTCCTCGGCCATCGAGGCGTTGAACAGCTCGGTGGACAGGGAGCCGAGCTTCTCGCCGTCCTTGCCCTTGGTGAAGGACTTGCCGAGGCTGAGGCCGCCGGACAGCTCGGTGGTCGACTTGGTGATGTCGACGTCCGGCATCCGCGACGGATCGGTGTTCTGGAGCTTGCTCCTGGCCTGGTCGATGCAGGACGCCTGGCCGATGGGGGAGACGCCCCGGCCGGCGATGGCCCGGCATCCCTCCATCTGCCTCAGCGCCGTGGCGAACGCCTTGGCGTCCTCCAGGTTGGCCTCCAGATCGGCCTGCGGGTCGTCGCTCTTGTGGCCGGCGAACAGCCACTGCCCGCCCTGGCCCTTGCCGCTCATGTAACTCGCGCTGAGGGAGGCGCTGCCGCCCCAGTCCTTGAGCCCCGGGATACCGGCGGAGACGGAGGCGGTGGCGCCGACTCCGGAGTCGGTCACCCGCTCCAGCGTGACGGTTCCGTCCGACCACTGCTGGATCTTGACCGTCTCGGCGTTGCTGATCTTGATGAAGAGGATCTGGATGACGACGGTGTCCTTGGTCTGGTCCTCGGACAGCAGGCATTTGGCGGGCTCGAAGGGGTCGTTCGCCGGGACGACCGGCGGACCGTCATCACCGTCGCCCTCATCACCGCCGTCGCCGGAATCCTCGCCGTTCTCGCCCTCGTCCCTCTCGTCCCCGTCGTCCGCCAGGTCCCCGGTGGAGCACGCCTCCGCGCCGCTCAGCGGGTGAAGCACCCGGCAGACCGCCGTCTTGAGGCCGGTCGCCGTGTCCTGCGGCACCGACAGCACCACGATCGCCGCGGAGATCATGGCGACAATCAGGATCATCGCGACGTACTCGGTACCGGCCACCCCTCGGTCTCCGGACCGTCGGGCGGTTATGGTGTTCCGGGCATGCCAAAGGGGAAGATCTCCGCTTTCCCGCATCCGTGCTCCTCGTTGCCTTGACCCGCGCGTTCCGCTTCCGTAGCCGGGCGCAAGGAGCGTAGGAGCGGGGCGGGTTCGCGGGCAGGGCCCCCGGGCCCATCCATGGGCCCAGGCATGGCTGTACCGAGAAATTCGATCGCTGTACGAATGAACCCGTTGGCGTTGATCGACGTCTTCCGGGCCGAAGTGATTGCTGAAGATCGAGTTCCGCCCCAACCGCGCCCGCTGAGGCGTGAGTTGCGAGGCGAGTGGATCTTGGTGGGGGTCGTTTCTCCGCTTGTGTCAGGTACGTGCATACTCAGGTTGCATGCGCTTCGGGGCTTTGTTCGATTAAGCGCCTCAAGAGTTGGGGGAGATTTGCGTACGTACAAGAAGAGAGCCGGGGCCGTCATGGTGGCCGCTGTGCTCACGGCCGGGCTGACGTCCGGTGCCACCATCGGTACGGCTTCGGCCGCCGGCGCCGGCGAGTCGGGGGCCGCCGCGCAGGCGTTCGCCGCGAAGGCGCGCCAGGCTCAAGCGAGGGGGCAGGCCGGCGCGTCCGTCGTCACCCTCATCACCGGTGACCGCGTCCACGTCGACGGCCAGGGCCGGGTGACCCGCGTACAGCCCGCGAAGGGCCGCGAGGACGTCCGGATGAAGGTCAACCGGGTCAACGACCAGGTGTACGTGCTGCCGGCCGACGCCGCGGAGCTGGTCTCCCAGGGCACCCTGGACCGGCGGCTGTTCAATGTCACGGGCCTGCTGAAGGCGCAGTACGACGACGCGCACCGGGCCACGCTCCCGCTGATCGTGTCGTACGCGAAGAACGCGAACCAGAAGGCGGCGGCGAAGGCCGCCATCGCGGACGCGGATGTCTCCGTCCGCCGTACGCTGCCCGCTGTCAGCGGCGAGGCGCTCACCGCGCCGAAGGACGAGACCGCCGACGTCTGGGAGGCGCTCACCGCCGAGGGCGACCCGGGGAGCGAGGCCCGCGAGACCGCTCCCGGGATCGAGCGCGTCTGGCTGGACGGCAAGCGGCAGGCCCTGCTCGACAAGAGCGTGCCGCAGATCGGCGCGCCGACGGCGTGGGGGGCCGGGTACGACGGCACGGGCGTGAAGATCGCCGTCCTCGACACCGGGGTCGACCAGACGCACCCCGATCTCAAGGGTGTCGAGATCGCGCAGAAGGACTTCTCGGATTCGGGCAACACCACCGACCACTTCGGTCATGGCACGCATGTCGCCTCGATCGCGGCGGGGTCCGGCGCGAAGTCGGGCGGTAAGTACAAGGGTGTCGCGCCCGGCGCGAAGATCATCGACGCCAAGGTCCTCGACGACGACGGGTTCGGCGAGGACTCCGGGATCATCGCGGGCATGCAGTGGGCCGTGGACCAGGGCGCGAAGATAGCCAACCTGAGCCTCGGCGGCGAGGACACCGTCGAGGCCGACCCGCTGGAGAAGGCGGTCGACAAGCTCTCCGCCGAGAAGGGCGTGCTCTTCGTCATCGCCGCCGGCAACGAGGGTCCGAGCGCGCAGACGGTCGGTTCGCCCGGCAGCGCCGCCTCGGCGCTCACCGTGGGCGCGGTCGACAGCAAGAACAGGATCGCCGACTTCTCCAGCGTGGGCCCGACGGCCGACGGTTCGCTGAAGCCGGACATCACCGCGCCGGGCGTGGACATCGTCGCCGCGAAGGCCGCCAAGGGCTTCATCGGTGACCCGGCCGCCGACGGCTACGTGGCGCTGTCCGGTACGTCGATGGCGACGCCGCATGTCGCGGGCGCCGCCGCCCTCCTCGCCCAGCAGCACCCGGACTGGACGGGGGCGCGCATCAAGCAGGCGCTGACCGCCTCTGCCAAGCCGACCGCCGGGCTCACCCCGTACCAGCAGGGCACCGGCCGCGCCGACCTGACGAAGGCGATCGCCCAGACCGTCGTCAGCGAGCAGACCTCGCTCAACTTCGGCACCCAGTCGTGGCCGCACACGAACGACAAGCCGGTCACCAAGACGGTCACGTACGCCAACACCGGTACGCAGGACATCACCCTCGATCTGTCGCTGGAGACGGTCGGCCCCAAGGGCAAGGCGGCTCCGGCCGGCTTCTTCTCCCTCGGCGCCCAGCAGGTCACCGTCCCCGCCGGCGGCACCGCGAGTGTCGGCCTCACGTCGAACACCAGCGTGGGCAGCCAGGACGGTGCCTTCGGCGGCTCGGTCGTCGCGAAGGCCACCGAGGGCGGCCAGAGCGTCCGTACGAGCTTCGGCGCCATCCGCGAGGTCGAGTCGTACGACATCACCGTCAAGTTCATCGACGCCAAGGGCAAGCCTTCCAAGTCGAGCGCCTCGGTCTACGGCCACAGCACCGACTTCTGGCAGGGCGTGGAGGCCAAGAAGAGCGACGGCGTCGCCAAGATCCGGCTCCCCAAGGGCTCGTACCTCCTTGAGGGCGAGGTGGCGACCGGCAGCGGCAAGTCCGCGGAATACGCCTGGCTGGTCCAGCCGAAGCTGGCGGTCACCAAGAACTCCACGGTCACCTTCGACGCCCGCAAGGCCAAGCCGATCAGCATCACGGCGCCGGACTCCGCCAAGCTCCTCACCACGTTCGTGAACTTCAACCTGGATTCGGCGAACGGCGGCTACGCCAGCACCTGGATGCTGGGCTCCTTCAAGGGCTTCCGCGTGGGCCAGGTCGGCCCGTCGGTCTCGTCGAAGCTGTTCAGCTCGCAGACGGGCGGCACCTGGCAGAAGGGCGGCGCGAACTACAACCTGCTCTACAACCGCGGCGGTTCCTTCTACACCGGCTTCACCCACAAGACCGCCAAGAGCGAACTGGCCACGGTGAACACCAAGGTCGGCGCCAGCGTCAAGAAGCGCAAGGGCTACACCAGCCCGATCTGGATCGGGCCCTCCGGGACGTTCGGGCTCGGCTCGGCCGTCACCCCGCTCGCCCTGCCCGGCACGGTGAAGAACTACGTCACCACGCCCAAGGGCTTCACCTGGGCGTTCGGCGCCGGTCAGCTCAACAGCCGGGGCTCGAACATCGACGCGTACCAGATAGCCGCGAAGGGCAAGAGCTACGCGGCGAAGAAGACGTACACGGAGACCTTCAACGTCGGTGTGTTCGCCCCGAAGGTCGGCGGCGAGAGCGGTGTGCAGCGGTACGCCAACGAAATGCTCGCCTGCATAGCCGAGTTCTCCGACGGCGCCGGTCACCTCGGCTTCTCGAAGGCGTCCAAGCAGCAGTCGGTGCTCTCCGTCAATGGCAAGAAGCTCGTCAACGAGAAGACCGACCTCTGCCTGTACACCGACGGGCTGCCCGCCAAGTCGGCCAAGTTCACGGTGAGTACGGACGCGACCCGCGCCACCTCCGTCGCGGGCGTCAGCACCCGCCTCAAGGCGGCCTGGACGTTCACCTCGAAGGCCCCCGCGGCCGACAAGGTCGTGAACCTGCCGGTCTCGACGGTCGGTTTCGCCCCGAAGCTCACCCTGGCGAGCACCGCGCCGGCGGGCAAGAAGTTCACGGTCCCGCTGACCATCTCGGGCCCGGCGGCGAAGAACTTCAAGTCGCTGGCCGTGCAGGTCTCGTACGACGGCGGCAAGAAGTGGTCCAAGGCCCCCGTCACCACGAAGAGCGGTAAGCGGAGCCTCGCCCTGACCCACCCGAAGAAGGCGAAGTCCGTCTCCTTCAAGGCGAAGCTCACGGACAAGAGCGGCAACACGTACGACGTCACCGTGGTGAAGGCGTACCTGCTCAAGTAGCCGGTACGGACACGGAGACGGGTACGGAAACCACCGCCCACCGCGCGCCCGGGGACACACGCACCGCGTCCCCGGGCGCGCGGCCGTACGGACCCATGACCGGCCCGGCTGCCCGGCTCCCGGCTGCCCGGCCAACCGGCTACCGGGCTCCGTCCGGAGCGGACTTCGACACCGCGTGATCCGCCGCCCACGACGCGAGGACGCGCAGCCCGTCGTGGGTCGCGGTGCCCACCCCGGCGGTCCAGATGATGAGCTGCTGATCGGGGTCGGTGCTCGCGGTGAGGGTGTCCCAGTCGAGGCTGAGATCGCCCGCCACGGGATGGCACAGCGCCTTGGTCCCCACACTCAGGGCCGTCACATGGTGGGCGGCCCACCACTGGCGGAAGTGTGGATCCCGTACCGACAGCTCGCCCACCAGAGCCGCCAGCCGCGGGTCGTCCGGATACTTCGCCGCCTCCATGCGCAGCTGCGCGACGCAGGTGCGGGCGACGGTCTCCCAGTCGCGGTACAGCGTCCGCATGGCGGGATCGGTGAAGAGCAGCCGGACGTAGTTGCGCTGCTTCTCCGGGATCCCGGAGAAATCGGTGATCAGCGCGGCGGCGAGCGCGTTCCACGCCAGAATGTCCTTCCGGCGCCCCACCACCATCGCCGGAGTCGCGGTGAGGTCGTCCAGGAGCCGCTGCAAGGGCGGCTGCACCCGCTGCCGGGCGGTCCGCCGGGGCCGTGTCCGGTCCTTGCCGGCCAGCCCGAAGAGATAGGCGTGCTGGTCGTCGTCCAGATGGAGCACCCGGGCGAGGGCGGTCAGCACGGGCGCGGACGCCTGGATCCGTCCCTGTTCCAGACGGGTGTAGTAGTCGGTGCTGATCGAGGCCAGCTGGGCCACTTCCTCCCGGCGCAGCCCAGGCACCCGGCGCGGGGCGCCGCTGTCGGGCAGCCCCACGGCCCGGGGGCTCAGCTCGGCCCGGCGGGCCCTGAGGAATTCCCCCAGCTCATCGCGGTGTGCGTCGCGGGTCATGGGACCCAGTCTGGCACCGAGTGCCCGCTGTGTGAGGGGGCGGGTTTCCTCCCAGGATGTTTCTATCCCAGGAGGGAACTCTCCTCTTTCCGGTCGCGACCGGGAGTGCCAGGCTCGGTGCCGCGGCCCGCGGAAACCCCGCCGGGAACCCGCCGGAATCCCACCGGCGGCCCCGGCGGAACTCCGTACGCCCCCACCCTCGTCCCACGAAAGGTGTCGCATGCGCGCCACATTCATGTACGGTCCCGGCGATGTGCGCGTGGAGAACGCGCCCGACCCGGTCCTCCAGCAGCCCACCGACGCGATCGTGCGCATCGTGCGCGCCTGTGTCTGCGGCAGCGACCTGCACCCGTACCACAACATCCCGGTCTCCGAGCAGGGGACGCCGATGGGCCACGAGTTCCTCGGGGTGGTGGAGGAGCTGGGCGCGGAGGTCTCCGGGCTCCGCCGCGGCGATCTCGTCGTGGCGCCCTTCGCCTACTCCGACAACACCTGTGTGTTCTGCCGCGAGGGCTTCCAGACCTCCTGCCGCCACGGCGGGTTCTGGGGCAACGGCGGTGTCGGCGGCGGCCAGGCCGAGGCGGTCCGGGTGCCGCAGGCCCAGGGCACCCTGGTCAAGCTGCCCGTCGCCGAGGACTCCGCGCTGCTGCCGTCGCTGCTCACCCTGTCCGATGTGTACGGCACGGGCTACCACGCCGCCAAGATGGCCCGGGTGAACCCGCGGACCACCGTCACCGTGATCGGTGACGGCGCGGTCGGCCTGCTGGCGGTGCTCTCCGCCAGACAGCTCGGCGCCGAACGGATCATCCTCATGGGCCGGCACAAGGACCGTACCGACCTCGGCCGTGACTTCGGCGCCACCGATGTCGTCGCCGAGCGCGGCGAGGAGGGCATCGCGAAGGTCCGCGACCTGACGGACGGCGACGGCACCCACACCGTGCTGGAGGCCGTCGGCTATATGAGCGCCTACGAGATGGCGGTCGGTGTGGTGCGCCCCGGCGGTGTCATCAGCCGGGTCGGTGTCCCGCAGTACGAGGAGGCGCCGATCGGCTTCGGCAGCCTGTTCGGCCCCAACATCACCCTGACCGGCGGCCCCGCCCCGGTGCGCGCGTACATCGACGAACTCATGCCGGACATCCTGTCGGGCAAGGTCGAACCGGGCCGCGTCTTCGACCGTACGGTCGCGCTGGCCGACGTCCCCGACGGCTACCGCGCGATGGACGAGCGCACGGCCCTGAAGGTCCTCGTACGCCCCTGACCTCCGGCGCCCCTCGCGTCCGTACGGGCTCGTGCGGACGCGAGGGGCGCCCCGGTCCGGCGAGGACCGGGGCCGCTCAGCCGGCCAGTTCGCCGAGAAGCTCCCAGGTGCGGAGCCTGTCGGCGTCCCCGGCGATCTCCGTGCCCGAGAACACCACCTCCGTCGCCCCCGCGTCCCGGTAGCGCCGTACCTCGGCGGCGATCGTCTCCTCGTCGCCGATCACCGCCACATCGGCGGCCCGCTGCCCGCCGGAGAGCGCGATGACCCGTGCGTAGGACGGGATCTGCTCGTAGAACGCCAGCTGTTCGGCGGCCTTCTCGCGTACGGCGTCGGCATCGTCGGTGACCACACCGTGCACCAGCGCGACGATCCGGGGCGCGGGCCGCCCGGCGGCCTCCGCCGCCGCGACGAGGGCCGGGACGATGTGCTCACCCAGGGCGCGGGGCCCGGCCAGATAGGGCAGGATGCCGTCCGCCAACTCCCCGCTGACCCGCAGTGCCTGGGGCCCCATCGCCGCGACGAGCAGCGGCACACCGGCCTCCGCGCCCGGCACACGTGCGGGGACGGGGGTGGTGGCCGTGAGCAGCTCACCGTGGAAGTCGGCGTTGCCGGTCTCGGTCAACTCGCGCAGAGCGGTGAGGAATTCACGCAGCCGGGCGATGGGCCGCTCGAAGGGGATACCGAACCCGCCCTCGGTCAGGAGCTTGGTGCCGAGCGCCAGTCCGAGGTGGTAGCGGCCGTGCGTCGCCGCCTGGGCCGTCTGCGCCTGGCTGGAGACCAGCAGCGGATGGCGGCCGAACACGGGAATCGCGGACGTCCCCACCTGTAGTCCGGGCACCTCCCGCCCGACGATCGCCGCGAGCTGGGGCGAGTCCGCACCGAAGGTCTGCCCGAACCAGGCCGACCGCAGCCCGGCGGCGGCGGCCTCGCGGGCGAGCCGTACGGTGGCGTCGACCTGGTTGCCGGCATCGGCCGCGTTGAGCGTTACTCCTGTAGTCATGTCAGTGAAAACCCGGGGCGTCGACCACGCATTCCGGGTGTGGTGTGACAGCACCATGAAACCCGTGTGGACGCGCGCGCGAGGAGCCGGGCGCGGGGCGAGGGCGCGGCCGACGGCTTCCTGGGCGTGTTCCGCGAGGAAGTACACCGGCCGGGCCGGTGTCAGTCTCCTGTGGACGCGCCCCGGTCGCCGGTGTCGAGGACCTTGCGCAGCAGGGTGGTCAGGGTGGTGCGCTCGGCGGGGGACAGCTCGTGCAGGAGCGCTTCCTGCGCGCGCTCGGCCAGGGCGAGCAGCCGATGCTGCAACTCCTCACCCTCGGGGGTGAGTTCGACGAGCTGGCGCCGGCGGTCGGCGGGGTCGCGGGTGCGCCGGGACAGGCCGCGCTCCTCCAGGGTGTCCAGGTAGCCGACCAAGTGGCTGCGGTTCAGGCCGAGTCGGTCGGCGAGCACATGCTGGGGGAGCGGGCCGAAGTCGGCGAGCGCGGTGAGCGTGGCGAAGTGGGGGAGTCTCAGGCCGTGGTCCGCGACCGCGGCGATCAGGATGTCGTGGCCGAGCCGGGCGACATGGCTGATCAGGTAGGTGGGCAGCGCGAGCAGGCTCGGCGGGCGGGTGGTGCTGTCCATCGGTGGCGTCCGCGGTTTACGGTCCGAGGCGTCGTTCATGGGGAGCAGCATATCCATGGAAAGGCGCTGGACGTAATCATGTCTCGATGTAATCATTACGACCCGACATCGATGAGTCCCCGTGCTCGATGCCGGCGAGTGGCGCTGTCCCGCGCCGTCCACCTCCGCCTCCGAAGAGATCTCAGAGGTTCTCCTCATGACCGACCCGACGACCGATCCGGCGACTGATCAGACGACCGATCCGACGACCGCACCGGCTCCGCCACGGGCCGCGGAAGGACCACCGCGCGTCGCGGCTCCGTTCGCCGCCCTGCTGATCGCCGTACTCTCCTTCTCCCTGATGCAGACGATGGTGGTGCCGGCACTCCCGGATCTGCGGCGGGAGTTCGGCGTGAGCACCACCACGGTGTCCTGGGTGCTCAGCGCCTTTCTCCTCACCGCCTCGGTGGCCACCGCGCTGCTGGGCCGGCTCGGCGACATGTTCGGCAAACGACGTGTGCTCATCGCGAGCCTGACCGTGTTCGCCGCCGGCACACTGCTGGCGGCCCTGTCCGACACCATCGGACTGCTCATCGCCGCCCGTGCCGTGCAAGGAGTCGGCTCGGCCGCGTTCCCGCTCGCGTTCGGCATCGTCCGCGACCAGTTCCCGCGCGAGCGTGTCCCCGTGGCCATCGGACTCATCAGCTCGACCTTCGGGATCGGCTTCGGCGTCGGGCTCGTCCTTCCCGGCCCGATCGTCGACGCCCTCGGCTGGCACTGGATCTTCTGGCTCGGCCTGGCCGTGATCGTCCCGGGCATCGTCGCCGTCGTCGCCTTTGTCGAGGAGCCGCCCGTACGCTCCCCGGGCAGGATCGACTGGGCCGGTGTCGTCCTGCTCAGCGCGGGCATCGTCGCCCTGCTGCTCGCCCTCGGCCAGGGCAAGTCCTGGGGCTGGGGATCCGCCCGGGTCGTCGGTCTGTTCGTGGCGGCGGTGGTGTTCCTCGCCGTCCTCGTCCTGGTGGAACGGCGTCTGTCCGCACCGCTCATCGATATCGAACTGCTGCGCCGCCCGGCGGTCGCGGCGTCCCATGTCACCGCGCTCATCATCGGCTTCGGTATGTACGGCGCGTTCACCCTCGTACCGCTGCTGGCGCAGACACCCCCGGAGGCCGGTTACGGGTTCGGTGCCTCGGTGACCGGGGCCGGGCTCTTCATGGTGCCCATGGCGGCCACCATGCTCGTCGCCAGTCCGCTCGCGGGCCGGATCGGAGCCGCCGTCGGTTTCAAGCTGCCTCTGGTCCTCGCCTGCCTGATCGGTGTGGCCGGCTTCAGTGTGTACGCCGGAGCCCACGACACCGCGTGGGCGCTGTACGCGGGGTCGGGCATTCTCGGGATCGGCGTGGGCTTCGCCTTCGCGGCGCTCGCCAACCTCGTCGTCGCCGCCGTCGCCCCCCGGCAGACCGGCGAGGCGACCGGCATCAACACGATCATGCGCACCATCGGCGGCTCACTGGGCGCCCAGGTGTCCGCGTCGCTGGTGGCCTCCCGTACCCTCGCCGACGGTGTTCCGGCGGAGTCCGGCTACACCACCGCCTTCGTGATGTCCGCGATCGCCCTGGGCGTGGCCGCGTTGGCCGCGCTCGCCGGGCCCGGCGGGATCCGCATGAGAGGCCCCAGGTCATGACACCGGGTGGAAGGTGCCGAAACCGCCGTTGTGGTGGACGAGGGGCGTACCGGTGGCCGGGCCGCCCGCGTCGCGTACGCGACCGACGACCAGGAGGTGGTCGCCCACGGTCCGGAGCTGGACGGGCTCCGCGGTGAGCCAGGCGGGGACGCCGGTGAGCAGGGGGACACCGCCTGCCGCCGGGGTCCAGTCGACACCGGCGAAGCGGTCGGTCCCGCTGCGGGCGAAGCCGCGGGCCAGGTGCTCCTGGTCGGCGCCGAGCAGATGGACGGCGAACACCTCGGCGGCGCGGACGGCGGGTGCCGCCGAGGCCCCGGCGGACAAGTAGAAGGAGACGAGGGCGGGTTCGAGGGAGACGGAGGTGAAGGAGGTCGCGGTGAATCCCGCGGGGCCCGGTACGGTCACCACCGTCACCCCGGAGGCATGACGGCGCAGGGTGCGGCGCAGCAGCTCCGCGGGCGGTGCGGTGTCGGTGGGGGCGAGATCAGGGGCGGTGGTGGTCATGGTGGATGACACTCCTTCCGGTGCAGATGCAGGTACGGATGCGGGTACGGGCGGCGGCGGGCGCCCGCTATGAACGGCGGCGGAGGGCGGGGTCCGCGACGGCCGGCGGGACGGTGCCGGTGTCCCTGAGGTGGAAGACGCTCCCCGGCGGCACGATCGCGTCGATCCGGTCGAGAACGTCGGCGGTGAGCCGTACGTCCAGGGCCCCGAGATAAGCGTCGAGATGTGCGCGGGTACGCGGACCGATGATGACCGAGGAGACCGCGGGGTGGTTCAGGGCGAATGCCACCGACAGCTGGACCAGTGTCAGTCCGGCCTCCTCGGCGAGCGTCGCCAGGGCCTCGGCCGCGGCGAGCTTGCCGGCGTTCCCGGGCGCCGTGATGTCGTAGCGTCCGGGGATCAGGTTCTCGCGGTGCGACGTCGGCTGCGGCGCGCCCTTCCGGTACGAGCCCGAGAGCCAGCCGGCGGCCAACGGCCCGTAGGCCAGCACCCCGAGGCCGTACTTCGCGGCCAGCGGAAGCACCTCGCGCTCATTGGACCTGACCAGCGGCGAGTACGGGATCTGCTCGGAGACCGGCCGCCGCAGCCCCCGGCGCTCGGCGGTCCACTGCCCCTCCACGATCTGCGCGGGGGAGTGGACCGAGGTGCCGAAGTAGCGGATCTTGCCCTGGTGGACGAGGTCGTCGAGGGCGCCGAGGGTTTCGTCGAAGTCGGTGGTGGGGTCGGGGCGGTGGGCCTGGTAGAGGTCGATGTGGTCGGTGCCCAGTCGGCGGAGGCTGTTGTCGACGGCTCGGTGGATCCAGTGGCGCGAGTTGCCCTGGTGGCGGGGGTTGTCGCCGATCTGGCCATGGAATTTGGTGGCGAGGAAGACATCGTCGCGGCGACCATCCGCGAGCGCTTTGCCGACGATCTCCTCGCTCTCGCCCTGGGAGTAGGCGTCGGCGGTGTCGATCACATCGATGCCGGCGTCCAGCGCACGGTGGATGATCTTGATGCTGTCTTCGTGATCGGGGTTGCCCCGCGCACCGAAGTTCATGGCGCCGAGGGTCAGTGGACTGACCTTGACACCGGTACGGCCGAGGGTCCTGTGTGCGGACATGGCTGGTGCTCTCTCTCGTGGACAGGGCAGGACTGAGCCGACGGAAGGCGTTGTGTTCAGTGGTTGTTGTGTGGACCGAGCGCGTTGTGTTCTTCGACCGGTACGCCGGAAGGGCACGTCAGCAGATCGCGGCCCGACGAGGATCGGGCACGCGGAAATCCGGAGAATCGGGAGGAGGGAGGGGGAGGGGGAGGGAAGGGCCGGACGCTCAGCGGCTGCGGCAGGGGTGACAACACCGGCGGACGCCGCGGTCGTTCCGCCGGTGACGGGCGGAACCGGCGGCGCCTTCAGCGGCCCGGGAGGGGGCGGACGGTGTTTCGATCACACCACAACCCTGACAGACACACCGGATGAAAGCCAGAGAGGAGGACATCACGCAACATGAAGTTCTTGTTCGCGCGGCCGGTGTGTTCACCCGCGCGGCGCGCGCAGCCTGGGGAGCAGCTGGTCGCCGACCCGGCCGATCTCCTGCTTGTAGGGGGTGTCGGAGAGCACGAAGTGGGTGATGCCGAGCTTGCGGTAGTTGTCCAGCGCCGTGGCGACATCGTCGGGGGAGCCGACCAGCCAGGTGGTCGCGGCCCCGCCGCCGCCGAATCTGCCCGGGGTGGTGTACAGGCAGGTGTCGAGCACCTCGCCGCGCCGGGCGAGGTCCAGCAGCCGCTGCTGTCCGACCGCCGTTCTGCGGTTGCCTGTCCAGTTGGTCTCGCCCGCGCCGTCCGCCATCCTCGCGACCTTCGCCTCGGCGTCCCGCCACGCCTCCTCGGTGGTGTCACGTACCACCGTCGTGATCCGCAGCCCGAACTCCAGCGGCTCGTGCCGGCGTTCCACTTGCTCGCTCAGCGTCTTCAGCCGGTCGATGCGCTGGGCGAGGCCGTCGAGCGGTTCACCCCAGAACAGTTGGACATCGGCCTCGGCCGCCGACACCCGCTCGGCGGCGTCGGACGCGCCGCCGAAGTAGAGCGTCGGATGCGTCCTCCCGCCGGCAGCGGTGTACGGGCCCGGCGCGACCGTGGATCCGGTGACCTGGAAGTGCTCGCCGCGGAAGGTGACGTTCTCCTCGGTCCACAGGCGCCGCACCAGATGGAGGAACTCCCGCGTACGGGCGTACCGCGCCGCGGGGTCGACGTTGCCGTCACCGTACGCCTCCGGGTTGTCCAGCCCGCTGACGATGTTGACGAGGACGCGTCCACGGCTGAGCTGGTCGAGTGTCGCCGCCGCGCTGGCGAAGTTCGCGGGCCGCCAGTAGCCGGGGCGGATCGCGATCAGGGGCTTGAACGTCGTGGTCCTGGCGGCCAGGGCCGTGGCGACGGTGAAGGTGTCCGGACGTCCCCAGCCGGTGCCGAGGAGCGCGCCGTCCCAGCCGTGCTCCTCGGCCGTACGGGCGAGGTCGGTGGAGTATTCGATGGAGCCCCAGCCGGATGTGGTGGGGTCACCCCGGTGGCCCGGTTCGACGGTGTTGGGGATGTACCAGAGGAATTCCGGACTCATCATGCATCCGATCGCTGTGTACGGTGCCGACGCGATACGGGAGACGGCACCGGGACGGGTGGGGAAACGTTGAGGTGTCAGAGCGCGGACGGACCGGGCACGCCGGGGACCTGCGCCGCGGCGCTCGCGAGCTGGGCCGACCGCACCTCGGCGGTCTGGCCCTGGACCTGGACGAACAGCGCCGAACGGGCGTGCAGCTGCGCGGTGTTGTCGGCGGTGAGGCCGCGGCCGGAACGCGCGACGAGAAGGGCCCGGCTCAGCGCCGACACCGTCTCCCCGGCGGCGACCTTGACCGCGAGCCGCTCCCGGAGACGGTGCCGGTGATCACCGGCACCCAGCGCCTCGTCGGCCAGCGCGTACGCCCGCTCGCGCAGTTCGGCCACGCGCGGTGCCCACCGCTCGACGAGGACGTCGGTCCCGCTCTCCTCCCGAAGCTCGTCGAGCACGCGCCGGGCCAGTCCGAAGACATGGGGGCGGGCGTCGCTCGCCTGTGAGCGGTCCGCCGCGCGGTACTCCGCCAAGGGCTGGACGGTCAGTACGTACGCGTCGGGCACCTCGACGTCATCGAGCAGGACGCGCCGCGTACGGCTCCCGGCGACGGCCGCGAGATCGAGGGCACTGGCCTTCAGCCGGTCGCCGACCGGGACCAGGGCGACAACGACACGCTCGGACGCGGCCTCCACCGCGGCGAGGACGAGGACCGAGTTGAGCCCCCAGCCGCTGACCCAGGAGAGGGTGCCGCCGAACCGCCATCCGTCGCCGGAGCGCGTGGCGGCGATACAGCGGCCGGGGAACCGCCGTACGTCGCTGAGGCCGGCGCCGACCAGCACCTCGCCGCGCAGCACCCGGTCCGCCCAGGGATGGCGCGCGCCCTCCGCGTGGAGCCTCGCGACGCGTTCGACGGTCGGCGCGTGCTGTGCCCACACCAGCCAGGTGTTGAAGCACGCGTGCGCGAGCAGCTCGTGCAGCCGGCGGTCGGCGGCACGGCCGAGCGCGGCCCCGCCGAACTCCGGCGGCGCGAGGTGGTTGAGCGCTCCCAGCGACCCCAGCGCCGTGATGGTCCCGGCGGTCACTCCATGGCGGTCGGTCTCGACCGCCCGGGGAAGCAGCACTTCCCGGCTGAACCGCTCCACCCTCGCGACGAGCGGATCGTGCTGATCATGGCGATCGTGCTGATCGTGGTGATCGTGGTGATGGGAGGAAACGGGGACATGGTGATCCGCGGAGCGGGTCATGGGAGGTCCTTGCGGTACGGAAGGGAGCGGCGCGGAACAGGGCGGCGGATCAGGCGGATCAACACTGCGCGCTGGACACGCGAAGGAGGTCGACGCAGCGCTCACTCGTCAGGAGCAGGACCTCACACATGCGATCGAGTCTGTGTGTGACCGTGCGGAATGTCAATGAAGCCTCACCCGCTCCGGGCGCCCGGCACGGTGGTGTGTTGTGAACGGAAGATGACCGCGGAGCGGCGATATTCCACTGGTCAAGACATGGTTGACAAGAAAAGCCGGCCCACCACAGACTCTGTCGGCATGACCCCGGAACCCCTGCTGACCAGTGAGCGCTGTGTCGACCTGCTCAGGGTCTCCAGCGCACGGTGTAGCTGACCTCGGTCGCCCGATCCCGCGCGTGCCCTGCTGACACCGCCGGTCGGTAACGCCTCTTTTATCCCGTTGCACTCCTCGTCGCACGGCAGAGCCGAAGCGCCCCACGCCGCTCCCTCACCCACACCTGTGGTGTGGACGAGCTGTTGTGCGCCCGCTCGTCGCGCCCCTGTCCGCCGGGCGTGACACGGCACCGGCCGGCCCGGTCCTCTCCGCGACTTCGTCGTCGACGGTGTCACCCCCGATTCTTCGTACGACCACGGCCGCCCGTTCCCGGGCGGGGCAGTAACCAGGAGGGGCAGTAACAGTGACTCGCCACTTGCGTATCAACGTCAATATCCTCAACGCCGGTGTTTTCGGCGGCTCGTGGCGCTACCCCGGAACGGACGGGCTGGCGAGCTACACGATCGAGCACTACACCGCGATCGCGAAGAAGGCGGAGGCGGCCAAGCTTGACGCGGTGTTCCTCGCCGACGGCCCGGTCATCGAGCCACTCGTACGCCACCGGCCCGGCAACAGCCTGGAGCCGACCACCGTACTGGCGCGGATCGCCGCTCAGACCGAACGCATCGGGCTGATCGGGACCCTGTCGTCGAGCTACAACGACCCGGCCGAACTCGCGCGTCGCGTGGGCGACTTGGACTTCATCAGCGGTGGCCGGATCGGCTGGAACGTCGTCACCACCGCCGGAGCCGCCGCCGCGCGCAACTTCGGCCGGACGGGCGAACCCGAACACGCCCTGCGCTACCGCAGGGCGGCGGACTTCACCCGGCGGGTCGTCGCCCAGTGGGCGGAGCGCCGCACCTTCGCCTCCCCGCAGGGACGCCCCGTTGTGGTCCAGGCCGGTGGCTCCAGCGACGGCCGCCGCCTGGCCTCCCAGGTCGGTGAGGTGATCTTCTCCGCGGACCAGGACATCGACCGCGCCCGGGCGTTCCGCGACGAAATCCGCGCGGGCGCGGTGGAGTTCGGGCGCCGCCCCGACGATGTCGTCGTCCTGCCCGGTCTGTCGACCGTGCTCGGCAGTACGGAGGAAGAGGCCCGCCGGCGGCGCGAGACGCTGGACGAGATCCTCCCCGACGCGTACGCGCGCCAACGCCTCGCGGGCCAGCTCGGCATCTCGCTGGAGGGACTGCCGTACGACGAGCCCCTCCCACGCGGCCTGCTGGTCGAGCCGGACGACGCCGGTGGCTCGCAGACCTTCTACCGGATCGTCAAAGCCATCATCGACAGGGAGAACCCGCCCCTCGGCGCGCTCCTGCGCAGGCTGAGCGGCGGTGGCGGCCACCGGATCGTCGTCGGCACCCCCGAGCAGGTCGCCGACGACATCCAGCGCTGGTTCCAGGAGGGCGCGGCCGACGGCTTCAACGTCATGCCGGACGTACTGCCCTCGGGCTTCGACGACTTCGCCGATCAGCTGATCCCCGAACTCCAGCGCCGCGGCCTGTTCCGCCGTGAGTACGACGACACCACGCTCCGGGGCCACCTGGGCCTCGACGTGCCGGACCGCCCGCGTGACCGGCCGCGTGAGCCCGCCCTGTCCCACGACGTACTCGAAGCCGCCCGCTAGCCCGTCAGCCCATCGCCACACCAGCACGTCAGTACACCAGCTCAGGAGGAACGAACACCCCATGACCACAGCCATCGTCCTCGACCTCACGGTCGGGGTCTCCCTCTCCGTCCCCGAAGCGGCGGAGATCGCCGCGGTCGCCCGTGACACCGGGGTGAGCGCGGTGCGGCTGCTCGACGGCGCCCCGGACGACGTACTCGACACCACACCGGTCGCCGCCTATCTCGCCGCCCGCTTCCCCGAGCTGGGCTGGATCGTCGACAGCCCGACCACCCACAACGCCCCCTACAACCTCGCCCGCCGTGTGCTGTCGCTGGACCGCGCCACCGCGGGCCGTACGGGACTGGCCCTCCGCGCGGGGGACGGCGACGAGGTCAGCGAGGCCGCGGCGCCCGACGCCACGGCCGGTGAGCGGCACCGGCGATGGGCCGAATACGCGGATGTCCTCACCCGGCTGTGGGAGAGCTTCCCCGCGACGGCGCTCCTCGGTGACCAGGCCGCCGGTGTCTTCGCGCAGGACACACTCATCAAGCCGATCGACCACGAGGGCCGCTTCTACCGGGTGGCCGGTCCGCTCGACGGACCGTCGTCGCCGCAGGGCCGGCCGGTGCTTGTCGCCGACGCCCGCGACGATCTGGACTGGAACGATGTCGTCGCGGTCGCGGACGCCGTCGTGGTCCCCCGGGACCGTACCCCGGAGGCCGCCGCGCGGCTGGCCGAGGCGCTCGAACGGGCCGGCCGGCCGCGTCGGGAGGTCGCGCTGCTCAGACGGGTGGAACTGCCGGCGGACGACACGGACGCGGCGGCGACCGCCGCCGAACTGGCCGACTGGACCGCCCGGCACGCCTTCGACGGGCTGGAGTTGGCGCCGACGGGCGACCCCGGCCGGATCCCCGCCCTGCTGCGCGCCCTCGTACCGCGGCTGAACCCTTCCGCCGGACCTACCCTGCGCGCGGCCCTGGGCCTGCCCGAGCTGATCGGAGCCGGATCATGACCGAGACACTCCACACTTCCCAACATGCCGCCGACCACACGCCCGACCACACCGCCGACCGCACCACCGACCGCACCACCGCCATTGCCGCCGACCGGGCGACCGCGCCCACGGTCGCCGGTATCCGTACGGCGATCGCCCCCGTCCTCGCCGAACTGGCGGCCACCGCCCGCCGCCGCGAGGGCACCCGGGACTACCCGTTCGAGCAGGTACGCGCCCTCGCCGACGCCCGGCTGGTCTCCCTCGGCATCCCCGCCGAGGACGGCGGCGCGGGCGGCACACTCCGTGAGGTGGTCGAGGTAATCATCGACCTCGCCCGAGCCGACTCCAATGTCGCACAGGCGCTACGGGCAAGCTTTCTGACGGCCAATCAGGTCACCACGCGCCGTGATCTGCCCCACCGCCAACGCTCGGTCGAACGGCTGCTGCGCGGGGACCTCTTCGCCGGCACCGGCAACGAACGGACCGGTGGCGCGAGCGGCTCCGTCAGCACCACCGTCCGCCGGGACGGCAACGGCACCGGCCATGTGCTCAACGGTACGAAGTACTACAGCACGGGCGGCCTCTACGCCGACTGGTTCGGCGGCACCGCGGTCGACGAGAACGGTGACACCGTCCACTTCACCGTTCCCACCGGCCGGGAGGGCGTCGAGCTGGTCGACGACTTCGACGCCGTTGGCCAGCGCCTCACGGCCAGCGGAAGCACCCGGCTGACCGATGTACGCGTCACCGACGACGAACTCACACGCACCGACCGGGCCACCCTGCCCAATCCCTGGCTGGGCACGTTCGCCCAGATCTATCTGGCCTCGATCCAGGCGGGCATTGCCGCCGCCGCGCTCGACGACGCGATCTGGTTCGGCCGGGAGAAGGCCCGTCCGATCAAACACAGCACGGCGGACAGGAGCACCGACGACCCCTATGTCCGGCAGGCCGTCGGCCGGATCGCGGCCCGCGCGCACGCCGCCCGCTCCTCCGTCGTCGTCGCCGCCGAGACACTGCACCGGCTCCGCCACACACCCGCCCACGAGGTACGGGCGGCGGGCGCCGACGCCGCCGTCACGGTCGCCCAGGCGCAGTACGTCGCCATCGAGTCGGCGTTCGAAGCGGCCGAGCTGCTCTTCGACGTGGGCGGAGGCTCCGCCACCAGCCGTGAGTACGCCTTCGACCGGCACTGGCGCAATGCCCGGACCGTCGCCAACCACAACCCCCGGGACTGGAAGGCCGCCGTGGTCGGCGCCTACCACCTCACCGGTGAGGAACCGCCGATCACCGGGCTGTTCTGACGAGCGACGCGCGCCACGCCCAGCGGCCCGCGACCACCCCTTCCGCCTCATCCGCCTTTCCGCCCATTCCCCTCACTCCGAACGGACTTGACCCATGCCGGCCCATGGCCCCACCGAGACCACCTACCGTGCCGCGGACGACCGCTACGAGAAGCTGGAGTACCGCCGTACCGGGAGTTCGGGCCTCGATCTGCCCGCCTTCTCCTTCGGCCTCTGGCAGAAGTTCGGCACCGACTACCCGTACGAGACACAGCGCGAGATCGTGCTGCACGCCTTCGACCTCGGGATCACCCACTTCGACAACGCCAACCGCTACGGCCCGCCGCACCGCGCCGCCGAGAAGTTCTTCGGCCGGGTGCTGAGCAGGGATCTCGCGCCGCACCGCGACGAGCTGATCCTGTCGACCAAGGCGGGCAACCCGATCGGCCCGAGCCCGTATCTCAAGGGCGGCTCCCGCAAGTCGCTGCTGACCTCGCTCGACCACAGCCTGCGGGACCTCGGCACCGACTACGTCGATATCTTCTACAGCCACAGTCCCGACCCCGCCACCCCGCTGGAGGAGACCGTCGGCGCACTGGTCAGCGCGGTCGGCTCGGGCAAGGCGCTGTACGCCGGACTCTCCAACTACAGCCCCGAACGCGCCCATGAGGCGGCCGAGTTGCTCCGCGCCGCAGGCGTCCCGCTGCTGGTCCACCAGCCGAGGTACTCGATCTTCGACCGGCGGCCCGAGACCGGCGGGCTGCTCAAGCTCGCCGCAGAGGACGGCTTCGGCCTCGTCGTCTACAGCCCGCTCGCCCAGGGACTGCTGACCGACAAGTACCTCGACGGCGCGATCCCCCAGGGGGCCCGGGCCCACAACAGCGCCTTCCTCTCACCCGACGCGATCGACGACGGCTACCGCGAGCGGGCGAAGGCGCTCAACGAGATCGCCCGGGGGCGCGGACAGTCCCTGGCGCAGCTCGCGTTGCAGTGGGTGCTGCGGCAGCCCCAGGTGACCAGCGCGATCATCGGCGCGAGTTCCACATGGCAGCTGGACCACAACGTCACCGCACTGGACTTCCCGCCCCTGACCGAGGAGGAGCTGGCGCTCATCGATCGGTACGACGGCAGCGGGGCCGGCGCCGATGCCTGAGACGGCAACGGGACCGGCGCCCATCGCTGAGACGGCAGCGGGACCGGCGCCCACCGTTGAGACGGTGGCCGCGATCGGCGCCGGAGTGCCCGACGGCCGGCCCTTCCGGCTGGGCTTCCTGCTCCACCTGGACTCCGATCTCGCCCCCGCCGTGGCGTACCGCCAGGCCATCGACCTGTTCGTGGCCGCCGAGCGGCTGGGCTACGACTCGGGCTGGGTGATCCACCGCCACTTCCGCCAGGGCAACGAGCATGTCTCCTCACCGCTCGTCCTGCTCGCCGCGATCGCCGAGCACACCACCCGGATCCGGCTCGGCACCGGTGTGTTCGTCCTGCCGCTCGCGGACCCGCTGGCCGTCGCCGAGGACGCGGCCGTACTGGACGGACTCAGCGGCGGGCGGCTCGAACTCGGCGTCGGATCGGGGCCGTTCCCGACGGCCTGGGAGGCGTTCGGCCGCAGTGTGGAGGATCGGCACCGGCTGTTCGACGAGAGTGTGACAAGGCTGCACGAGATCCTCGAAGGCCGCCCGGTCAACAGCGCCGGTGAGGTGCTTCACCCCCCGGGCGCGGAGGTACGGCGACGGCTGTGGCAGGCGACCACCGGCGACCCGGCCCGGGCCGTCGGCGCGGCCGTCGCCGCCGCCCGCGCCGGTGACGGGCTCCAGCTCTCCCGGGCCGGCGACTGGGCCGGCCGGCAGAGCGCGCGCCGGCAGGCCGACATCGTCGCCGCGTACCACGACGCCGCCACCGGCGCCGGGCACGAGCCGCGCGTCCAGATCTCGCGCGCGGTCTATCCCCACCCCGACCGGGCCGAGGCGGTCCGCGCCGTCACCCCCGGTGTGCGCCGCTGGCAGTCGTGGGCCGCGAAGGACCGCGACGCGGGCGGGCTGGACGTCCGGGAGTACCTGGAGCGGGACAGGTCACTGCTCGGACCCCCCGAGGCACTCGCCGAATCCCTCGCCGCCGACCCGGCCCTCGCCCAAGTCACCGACCTGCTCGTCAGCTTCGTCCCCGGCGTACCCGACTTCGAGGAACACCTGCGTCTGCTCACCGCCACGGCCCGGGATCTCGCGCCGCTGCTCGGGTGGTGTCCGCTCCAGGACAGCCGAACACACTCCCGCGCACACCGACCTTCCCAAGGGATCCCACCGCCATGACGGGCTTTCACCTCCACCTCTCCCTGCTGACTCCCGGCCACTTCCGCCAGGCGTGGCGGCTGCCCCACGCCGATCCGCGGGCCCATCTGGACGTCGGCCACTTCGCGCGGCTCGCGAAGGCCGCCGAGGACGCCAGGATCGACGCGGTCTTCCTCGGTGACGGTCCCGCGCTGGGCGCCGGTATCGCGTACGGCCCGGACACCGGGCTGGACCCGCTGATCCTGCTGGCCCATCTCTCCGGCACCACGGACCGGCTCGGGTTCGTCATCACCAGCTCGACGACGTACAACTCGCCCTACAACCTGGCGCGCCGGTTCAACGCGCTGGACCATGTGAGCAGGGGCCGGGCCGCCGTCAACATCGTCACCACGGGAACGACGGCCGCCGCCGCCAACTTCGGTCTGGACGAGCATCCGGACAAGGAGACGCGCTACCGCCGGGCCCACGAGTTCCTCGATGTGGTGACCCGGCTGTGGGACGCGTGGGAGCCGGACGCCCTCGTCGGGGACCGGGAGAGCGGCAGATACGCCGACCCGGAGCTGATCCACGACATCGACCACCACGGCGAGTTCTTCTCCGTACGCGGCCCCCTGCCCGTACCCGCGGGTCCGCAGGGCCGCCCCGTGATCGTCCAGGCCGGCGGCTCGGCGGGCGGGCTGGCACTCGCGGGCGAGTTCGCGGATGTCGTCTTCACCGTGGCCCAGACCCGGCCGAAGGCGGTGGCGTTCCGCGAGGACATCCGCCGGCGCGCCGAGGCCGCCGGACGCCACGCGGACGATGTCAAGGTCTCGCTCGGTGTGGTCGTCCTGGTGGCCGGTACGGAGGAGGAGGCCCGGCGGCGGGAGCGGGAGCTGTACGGCACCCTCCCCGTGGAGCGGCTCGCCGCGGCCGTCACCGCCGGTCTCGGTCTGCCGGCCGGCGCGTTCGGGCCCGACGACCCCATCAGCCTCGCTGATCTGCCCGGAGAGACCGGGGAGGGCGCGTTCTCGGCCGGCTTCGCGGAGTCGACGCGCGCGCTGATCGCGGAGCGCCCCCGTACACCCCGGGAACTCGTCCAGCGCTCCGCGGGCGGAGCCGGTCACCGGCTTCTGGTCGGTTCCGCCGTACAGATCGCCGACGACCTGGAGGACTGGTTCCGGGCCGGCGCGGCGGACGGCTTCACCGTCATGCCCGCCGACATCGCGGTCGACTTCGAGAACTTCACCCGGCTGGTGGTGCCGATCCTCCAGGAACGCGGACTGTTCCAGCGGGAGTACGGCGCCCCCACACTCCGCGAACGTCTCGGGCTCCGCTGGCCGCGCCGGGCCCGCCCCGCCGAGCGGTCCCCTCAGCCGCGGTGAGCGGCGCCGCCGGCCGTCACCCCCGTACACCCCCAGCAGCCAAACCCTCACCCCAAGGAGAAGCGATGTCCGACCTTCGCACCACCATCGAACAGGCAGAGCCCAGACGCGGAAGGTGGCCCTGGATCGCGGGCGGCGTCGCCGTCCTCCTCATCGCCGCGAGCGGCTTCGCCCTCACCCGGGGGGACGACTCCGCCGACCGCGCCGCCGGTGACGGCTCCCCCGTACGCGGTGGCACACTGCGCTTCGCGCTGATCGACTACCAGCGCAGCCCGGATCCCCAATGGGGCACCAACTACGCGGAGTCGCTCATCGGTGACAACATCACCGACCGGCTGACATGGCAGGACCCCGACACCGGCGAGATCACACCGTGGCTGGCGACGTCGTGGGAGTACAACAAGGACCTGACCGAGTTCACGTTCCATCTGCGCACGGACGTCACCTTCAGCGACGGCACCCCGTTCAACTCCGCCGCGGTCAAGGCCAATCTCGACCAGTACGTACGCGGCGACGAGAAGCTCGGCATCCTTCCCAACGGCGCGACTCTGCTTCCCGGTTACGTCGAGACGCGGACCCCGGACGACCACACGGCCGTCATCCGCTTCGAGAAGCCGCTCGCGAGCTTCCTCCAGGCGTCGTCCTTCACCGCCAACGCCGGGCCCGGATTCCTGTCGCTGTCGACACTGAAGCTGAGCGCGAAGGAGCGGACGGACGCCACAAAGGTGATCGGCACCGGACCGTTCGTCTACGAGTCGTGGAAACCCCAGGTCAGCACCGTCCTCGTCAAGCGCAAGGGCTACACGTGGTCCCCGCCCGCGCTGAAGCACAAGGGCGAGGCGTATCTCAACAAGATCGTCTTCAATACGATCCCGGAGGCCAGCGTCCGCACCGGCTCCCTGGAGTCCGGCGCGCTCGACGCCACGCTCGACGTGGGCACCACGGACGAGAAGGCGCTCTCCGGTCAGGGATTCAAGATCATCCACAGGGCCGTGTCCGGCACCGCCATCCTCTTCAACTTCAACTCCCAGCTCTTCCCCACCAATGACATCGCGGTCCGCAGGGCGATCCAGCTCGGCTGGGACCGGGAGGCGCTCAAGAAGACGGTCCTCACCGACTCCTACTCGGTGGGCACCTCGGTCCTGGAACCGTCGGTCCAGGGATACGAGGACTACAGCGGCTCGGTCCTCACGTACGACCCGGAGAAGGCCGAGCGGCTCCTTGAGGAGGCCGGCTGGAAGAAGGGCCCGGACGGAATCCGCGTCAAGGGCGGCAAGAAGCTCGTGGTCAAACTGCTCGGCATCAACAACCTCGTGGTGAACAAGCCGGCGTACGAGTCGGTCCAGCAGGACCTGAAGAAGATCGGCGTCGACCTGGAACTCACCGTCGTCCCGATCCCGGACTACGCGGCCAACCTGGCCAAGGCGAAGACCGGCTGGAACGTCACCGCGGCCAACCGTTCGCGCAACGATCCGGCGGTCCTCAACCTCCAGTACAGCCCACTGCTCGGCAACGCCTCCTTCCTCACCGAGGACTCGGCCGGCATCGACGTCAACGAGGTGACAAAGACCCTGGGCAAGCTGGAACTCACCCTGGAACCGGCCGCGCGCAAGCGGTACGCCAAGGCGGCGCAGGACCTGCTGGTCGAGAAGTACGCGCTGGTGAACCCGGTGTACAACCCCGCGCAGGTGATCGCCCAGGCGGACCACGTCCACGGGATCATCTTCGACGCCCAGTCCCGCAACCACTTCGTGGACACCTGGAAGAGCGACGGGAAGTGACGGTCCGGGGGCCCGCCGCGCCCGCCGCGGCGGCTCCCCCGCCCACCGTCCCCCTCATGGAAGGAACGTCGTGCCGCGCTATCTCGCGCTGAAGGTCGGACGGGCCCTGTTCGTGGTCTGGGCCGCGTTCACCCTGACCTTCGTCCTCCTCTTCGTCCTGCCCGCCAACCCGGTGGATCTGCTCTTCGACCCCGCCGAACTCAACACCATCACACCGGAGGTCCGCGAGAAGGTGGCGGAGGGCTACGGCTTCGACAAGCCGGTGCTCCTCCAGTACCTCACCCGGCTGGGACACGCGCTGACCGGCGACTTCGGCAACTCGGTCCAGTCGGGCCGCTCGGTCACCGCCACCATCCTCGACGTACTGCCGAGCACCCTCGTCCTCGCGTGCGGCGCCCTCGTCCTGGCCCTGCTCCTCTCCTTCGTGATCGCGCTCGTCGCGACCGCGACCCGCCGGACATGGCTGCGCGACCTCGTCGAGGCACTGCCCTCGGGCGCGGTCTCGGTGCCGGTGTTCCTCTCCGGGATCCTGGTGCTCCAGATCTTCTCGTTCCGGCTGGGCTGGTTCCCCGCCTTCGGCGACAGCGGCGCGAAGAGCCTCGTCCTGCCCGTGATCACCCTGGCCGTCCCGGTGGCGGGCCCCATCGCACAGCTCCTCGTCCGCAGCTTCGCCACCGAGTTCGGCTCCGGTTACGTCACCACCAGCTGGGCCAAGGGGGCCACCCGCGGCGGCATCATCGTCCGTGACGTCTTCCGCAACGCCGGTCTCCCGGCGCTCACCATCGCCGGCATCACGTTCGGCAATCTGATCGCCGGGTCGGTCATCACCGAGACCGTCTTCGCCCGCCAGGGCATCGGCCGGATGACCCAGGCCGCGATCAACACCCTGGACGTCCCGCTGGTGCAGGGCATCGTGGTGCTCGTGGCGGCCAGCTTCGCGCTGATCAACCTGATCGTCGACCTGATCTACCCCCTGCTGGATCCGCGGCTGCGGGCCACGCTCGCCGTCGGCACCCCCCAGGCGGCCTGAGGAGAAACGTGATGACCGCCCCACTCGACCTACTCGCCGCGCCCGCCGCGCCCGCCAGGACCGCCCTGCCCGGCCGCCCCGGCCGCGCCCGCCCGCTCGCCGGACGCCTCGGCTCACTCGCCCGGCAGCCGGTCCTCGTCCTGTCGTGGATCATCGTGCTGCTCGTGATCGGCTGGGCCGTCGCCCCCGGCCTGTTCACCTCGTACAGCCCCTATGAGGGCGACTCCGCCGCGAGCTTCGCACCGCCGGGCGCGGAGCACTGGTTCGGTACGGACCGGCTCGGCCGGGACCTGTACGCGCGCAGTGTGTACGGCGCGCACACGACCCTGACCGCGACACTGCTGGCCGTTCTCATCGCCTTCGGCATCGGTACGGCCGTCGGACTGGTCGCCGGCTTCAGCGGGGGGACCACCGACACCGTCATCATGCGGCTGGTCGATGTGTTCCTGGCGATCCCCAGCCTGCTGCTCGCGATGGTGGTGGTCTCCGTCCTCGGCTACTCCACGCAGAACATCGCGCTGGCCGTCGGCATCTCCTCGATCGCGTCGTTCGCGCGGGTGATGCGGGCCCAGGTGCTCGCCGTCGTGACCCAGGACTATGTCAGGGCGGCCTACGGCCTCGGCGGCGGCCGGCTCGGTGTGATGCTCCGGCATGTCGTACCCAACTCGCTCAACTCCGTGGTCGCGCTGGCGGCGCTCGAAGTCGGTTCGGCCGTGCTCGCCGTCGCCTCGCTCGGCTTCCTCGGGTACGGGGCACCGCCGCCGCAGCCCGAGTGGGGCCTGCTGGTGGCCGAGGGCCGTGACTACGTCGCGGTGTACCCCTGGGCCTCGATCATGCCGGGCCTGGCGCTCGCGCTGGTCGTGATCGCCACCCACCGCATCAGCACCTCGTACCGGAAGGACCACCGGCCATGACGGACACTCCCGAGGAGCGGCCGGACCCACTGCTGCGGATCACCGGCCTCACGGTCGGCTACCGGACGGGCCGCCGCCGCTGGACCCCGGCCGTCCGGGGAGCCGAACTCCACGTGGACCCGGGCGAGTTCGTCTCGCTGGTGGGGGAGTCCGGCTCGGGCAAGACCACCCTGGTGCAGGGAGCGCTCGGCCTGCTGCCGGCCGCCGCGCGGATCCAGGCCGGCTCGATCGCCTACTCCGGTGTCGATGTCACCGGCTGGAACGACCGGCGCATGGCGCTCGTACGGGGCAACTACGTGGGCTTCGTCCCGCAGGACCCCAACACCTCGCTCAACCCGGTGAAGCGGATCGGCCAGCAGGTGATCGAGGCCGTCCGGTTCAACGAACCCGAACCCCGGGACGCGGCACACCACAGGGAGGCCGCGCTGGAGAGCCTGCGCGCGGCGGGTCTCCAGGACGCCGGCCGGGTCTTCCACCAGTACCCCCACGAGCTGAGCGGCGGTATGAAGCAGCGCGCGCTCATCGCGATCGCGCTGGCGGGCAAACCGAAGATCATCGTGGCCGACGAGCCCACCAGCGCGCTCGACGTCACCGTCCAGAAAGTGATCCTCGACCACCTGGCGGGTCTCCGTGCCGAACTCGGCATCGGCCTTCTCCTGGTCACCCACGACCTGGGCGTGGCACTGGACCGTTCGGACCGGATCCTGGTCATGCAAGGCGGGCGGATCGTGGAGGAGGGCCCGGTCCGCCGGATCCTGGAACACACCACACACGACTACACCCGCCGGCTGCTCGACGCGGCCCCCACCCGCCACACCGGCCGGCTGGAACCCACCTCCGGCCCCCGGACGGTCCCCACCGCGACACCGCCGGTGCTGCGGGCACAGGCCCTCACCAAGACCTACCGGCTGCGCGGCGGCCGGGGCCCCAACCGGGAACTGCGCGCGCTGGACGGCGCCGATCTCGTCGTACGCAAGGGCACCACGCACGCGATCGTCGGAGAGTCCGGCGCGGGCAAATCGACCCTGGCGAGCATCCTGGTCCGCTTCGCCTCCGCCGACAGCGGCACCGTACACATCGGCGACCGGGAGCTGACCGGCCTCGGCCGCCGTCAACTGCGCGACATCCGCCGGGACCTGCAATTCGTCTTCCAGAACCCGTTCACCTCGCTCGACCCGCGCTTCACGGTCGGCAGGCTCATCGCGGAGCCCCTGCGGGCCTTCGACCTGGCGCCCGGCAGACAGGAACGCACGGCGCGGGTGGTCGAGTTGCTCAAGGCGGTGGCACTGGACGAGAGCCATCTCCACCGGCTCCCCGGCGAACTCTCCGGCGGCCAGCGGCAGCGGGTCGCCATCGCCCGGGCCCTCGCCCTCAACCCCGAGATCCTCGTCCTCGACGAGGCGGTCAGCGCGCTCGACGTCTCCGTCCAGGCACAGATCCTGCAACTACTGGTCGATCTCCAGGCCGAATTCGGCCTCAGCTACGTCTTCGTGACCCACGATCTCGGCGTCGTACGCCTGATCGCCGACGACGTGACGGTGATGAGGCGCGGCACCGTGGTCGAGCACGGCCCGGCCGAACAGGTGCTCAACTCCCCGCGGCACCCGTACACCCGCGAACTGCTGGAGGCCGTCCCGGGAACCCGGCCCACCGCCGCCGTCGCCAACTGAGGGGAGGCGGCGGGGCGGAGCCCGGGGCCGGGGGTCCACCAGTCGGTGAACCCCAGGTTCAACCGGTCGCCGCTGTCGGCGCCCCACCCCCGGCGAACAGCATGGACGGCATGAGGAATCTTCCCGTACGCATGGCTCGTTGGAGCGCCGGCCACCCCTGGCAGGGGATAGTCGGCTGGTTCGTGTTCGTCGTCCTGTGCCTCGGGCCCACGATAGAGATCGTCGGCGAGGCGAGCGACGGCCGCCAGGGCGTCGCCCTCGTCGAGCGGCTCGCCCCCGATGTGGCCCTCCTCGACCTGCGCATGCCGGTGCTCGACGGCGTGGCCGCCGCCACTGAGATCGGCCGCCGCCTGATCATCGGCGAAGCCACAGTGAAGACACACCTCCTGCGGGTCTTCGCGAAACTCGACGTCAACGACCGCACCCGAGCCGTAGTAGCAGCCCTCGACCGCGGCCTCCTCCCCCGCCCCTGACCTCCGCCCCAAGACCCCGCCGCTCTCCGCGAAGAGCGGCGGGGCCCCGGGGACGTGTCCTAGATGTCCCGGAAGATCTCGATCTGCGCGCCCACCGAGTTCAGGCGTTCCGCCAGGTCCTCGTACCCCCGGTTGATGACATAGACGTTGCGCAGGACCGACGTCCCCTCCGCCGCCATCATTGCCAGCAGGACGACCACCGCCGGCCGTAGCGCCGGTGGGCACATCATTTCGGCGGCGCGCCAGCGGGTGGGGCCCTCTACCAGGACGCGGTGCGGGTCGAGGAGCTGGAGCCGGCCGCCGAGGCGGTTGAGGTCGGTGAGGTAGATGGCGCGGTTGTCGTAGACCCAGTCGTGGATCAGGGTCTGGCCCTGCGCCACCGCCGCGATCGCCGCGAAGAACGGCACGTTGTCGATGTTCAGGCCGGGGAACGGCATCGGGTGGATCTTGTCGATCGGCGCCTCCAGTTTGGAGGGGCGTACGGTCAGATCGACCAGCCGTGTACGGCCGTTGTCGGCGGCGTACTCGGACGTACGGTCGTGGTCGAGGCCCATCTCCTCCAGTACCGCCAGCTCGATCTCCAGGAACTCGATCGGCACCCGGCGGATCGTGAGCTGGGACTCGGTGACCACCGCGGCGGCGATCAGGCTCATCGCCTCGACCGGGTCCTCGGAGGGGGAGTAGTCCACATCGACATCGATGGACGGCACACCGTGCACGGTCAGGGTGGTCGTACCCACGCCGTCGACCCGTACCCCCAGGGCTTCGAGGAAGAAGCAGAGGTCCTGGACCATGTAGTTGGACGAGGCGTTGCGGATGACGGTCACCCCGTCGTGCCGGGCGGCGGCCAGCAGCGCGTTCTCGGTGACGGTGTCCCCGCGCTCGGTCAGCACGATGGGGCGGTCCGGCGCGACCGACCGGTCGACCTGCGCGTGGTAGAGGCCCTCGGTCGCCGCGATGTCCAGACCGAAGCGGCGCAGCGCGATCATGTGCGGCTCGATGGTGCGTGTGCCGAGGTCGCAACCGCCCGCGTACGGCAGCCGGAAGGAGTCCATCCGGTGCAGCAGCGGGCCGAGGAACATGATGATGGAGCGGGTACGGCGGGCGGCCTCCGCGTCGATCGCCGCCATGTCCAGCTCGGCGGGCGGCACGATCTCCAGGTCCATCCCGTCGTTGATCCAGCGGGTACGGACCCCGATGGAGCCGAGCACCTCCAGGAGCCGGAAGACCTCCTCGATGCGCGCGACCCGGCGCAGGACCGTACGGCCCTTGTTGAGCAACGAGCCGCACAGCAGCGCCACACAGGCGTTCTTGCTCGTCTTGACGTCGATGGACCCGGAGAGCCGGCGTCCGCCGACGACCCGCAGATGCATGGGCCCGGCATAGCCGAGCGACACGATCTCACTGTCGAGCGCCTCACCGATGCGCGCGATCATCTCAAGGCTGATGTTCTGGTTGCCGCGCTCGATGCGGTTCACGGCGCTCTGGCTGGTGGCCAGCGCGTCGGCGAGTTGGCTCTGCGTCCAGCCCCGATGCTGGCGGGCGTCGCGAATGAGCTTGCCGATGCGTGCGAGGTAGTCGTCTTCCATGGCGTCAGATTATCTCATTCATGAGATAAGAGGCTTGCGGGGGTGGGCTATCGGCGTGTCGCGCCACCCCGGCCCGAACCCACCCCGATCGTCGGGGCGTGCCGCCGATCCGGCAACCGGGGTGCCGCCATGCGGGTGGGGGTGCGGGAGGGAGGGGGGTGGGATTGCGGAATCCGGGCGGCGGTGGCTGACGTGGCGTCGGGGTCCGCGGGGGTGTGTGCCGAGGCGCGCGCGGGAGCGCGTCCGCACCGCCCCTCGGTCCGGCGCGCCGAACCCGGGCATGACCGAGCAGCGGTCATGTACTAGAGTTATCTCGACATCGAGATATCTGCCGAAGGCGTACCGCAGCCGCCAGTCGGTAAGGGTTACCTAACTAAGCCTTACCTTAGCGGATCGGCGAGGAGCCGGGGCGGCAGCATGACGGTAGTACCGCACATTGATGAAGGAGACTGTCGTGTCGGCGAACAGCTTCGACGCCCGCACCACGCTGCGCGTGGGCGACGAGTCGTACGAGATCTTCAAGCTGGACAAGGTCGAGGGCTCCGCGCGCCTCCCTTACAGCCTGAAGGTGCTGCTGGAGAACCTGCTCCGCACCGAGGACGGCGCGAACATCACCGCCGACCACATCCGCTCCATCGGCTCCTGGGACTCCCAGGCCCAGCCGAGCCAGGAGATCCAGTTCACCCCGGCCCGCGTGATCATGCAGGACTTCACCGGCGTGCCCTGCGTCGTGGACCTGGCGACCATGCGTGAGGCCGTGAAGGAGCTGGGCGGTGACCCGGCGAAGATCAACCCGCTCGCCCCGGCCGAGCTGGTCATCGACCACTCCGTGATCGCCGACAAGTTCGGCACGAACGAGGCGTTCGCCCAGAACGTCGAGCTGGAGTACGGCCGCAACCGCGAGCGCTACCAGTTCCTGCGCTGGGGCCAGACCGCGTTCGACGAGTTCAAGGTCGTCCCGCCGGGCACCGGCATCGTCCACCAGGTCAACATCGAGCACCTGGCCCGTACGGTCATGGTCCGCGGCGGCCAGGCGTACCCCGACACCCTCGTCGGCACCGACTCCCACACCACCATGGTCAACGGCCTCGGTGTGCTGGGCTGGGGCGTCGGCGGCATCGAGGCCGAGGCCGCGATGCTCGGCCAGCCGGTCTCCATGCTCATCCCGCGCGTCGTCGGCTTCAAGCTGACCGGCGAGCTGCCGGCCGGCACCACCGCCACCGACCTGGTCCTCACGATCACGGAGATGCTCCGCAAACACGGCGTCGTCGGCAAGTTCGTCGAGTTCTACGGTGAGGGCGTCGCCGCGACCTCCCTCGCCAACCGCGCCACCATCGGCAACATGTCGCCGGAGTTCGGCTCCACCGCCGCGATCTTCCCGATCGACGACGAGACGCTCAAGTACCTCCGGCTGACCGGCCGCGACGAGCAGCAGGTCGCCCTGGTCGAGGCGTACGCCAAGGAGCAGGGCCTCTGGCTCGACCCGGCCGCCGAGCCCGACTTCTCGGAGAAGCTGGAGCTGGACCTCGCCACGGTCGTCCCCTCCATCGCCGGCCCGAAGCGCCCCCAGGACCGTATCGTCCTGGCCGAGGCCCAGTCGAAGTTCGCCGAGGACGTACGGAACTACGTCTCCGACGACGAGGAGGCGGGCAAGGAGTCCTTCCCGGCCTCCGACGCCCCCGCCGCCGCCAACGGTGTGCCGACCCGCCCGACCACCGTCACGGCCCCCGACGGCTCGACGTACGAGATCGACCACGGCGCCGTCACCGTCGCCGCGATCACCTCCTGCACCAACACCTCGAACCCGTACGTCATGGTCGCCGCCGCGCTCGTGGCCAAGAAGGCGGTCGAGAAGGGCCTGTCCAGCAAGCCGTGGGTCAAGACCACGCTCGCCCCGGGCTCGAAGGTCGTCACCGACTACTTCGACAAGGCGGGCCTCACCCCGTACCTCGACAAGGTCGGCTTCAACCTCGTCGGCTACGGCTGCACCACCTGCATCGGCAACTCGGGCCCGCTGCCCGAGGAGGTCTCCAAGGCGGTCAACGAGCACGACCTCGCCGTCGTCTCGGTCCTCTCCGGCAACCGCAACTTCGAGGGCCGGATCAACCCCGACGTCAAGATGAACTACCTGGCCTCCCCGCCGCTGGTCGTCGCGTACGCCCTCGCCGGCTCGATGAAGGTCGACATCACCAAGGACGCCCTGGGTATCGACCAGGACGGCAAGCCGGTCTACCTCCAGGACATCTGGCCCACCGAGGCCGAGGTCAACGACGTCGTGGCCAACGCCATCGGCGAGGACATGTTCAACAAGTCCTACGCCGATGTCTTCGCCGGCGACGCCCAGTGGCAGGCGCTGCCGATCCCCACCGGCAACACCTTCGAGTGGGACCCGCAGTCCACCTACGTCCGCAAGCCCCCGTACTTCGAGGGCATGACGATGGAGACCACCCCGGTCGAGGACATCGCCGGCGCCCGCGTGCTGGCGAAGCTGGGCGACTCGGTCACCACCGACCACATCTCCCCGGCCAGCTCCATCAAGGCCGACACCCCGGCCGGCCAGTACCTCACCGAACACGGCGTCGAGCGGCGCGACTTCAACAGCTACGGCTCCCGCCGCGGCAACCACGAGGTCATGATCCGCGGCACCTTCGCCAACATCCGTCTGCGCAACCAGATCGCGCCGGGCACCGAGGGCGGCTACACCCGCGACTTCACCGTCGAGGGCGCGCCCGTCGCCTTCATCTACGACGCCTCGCGCCACTACATCGAGCAGGGCATCCCGCTGGTCGTCCTGGCCGGCAAGGAGTACGGCTCGGGCTCGTCCCGCGACTGGGCCGCCAAGGGCACCGCGCTCCTGGGCGTCAAGGCCGTCATCGCCGAGTCGTACGAGCGCATCCACCGCTCGAACCTCATCGGCATGGGCGTCCTCCCGCTCCAGTACCCGGAAGGCGCCTCCGCCGAGGCCCTCGGTCTCACCGGTGAGGAGTCCTTCACCTTCACCGGCGTCACCGAACTCAACAACGGCACCACCCCCCGCACGGTCAAGGTCACGACCGACACCGGCGTCGAGTTCGACGCGGTCGTCCGTATCGACACCCCGGGCGAGGCGGACTACTACCGCAACGGCGGCATCATGCAGTACGTGCTGCGCAACCTGATCCGCAAGTAGTCGCTACGCGTTCCCACGCCGAGGGCGGTGTCCCGTACGTACGTGTACGGGGCACCGCCCTCGGCCCGTCCCGCGGCCTGTGCCGCCTACGGCTTGCGGGCCAGGGCCGCGTACACGTTGATGTCCGCGTCCGTGACATCCCGGATGTCGGCGTACTTGGTCCGCTCGATGGCGTCCAGCCCCGCGAGGTATCCCGCGTCCGGGGTCTCCGGGACGGTCGCCACGTTGTCGGGGCGCCAGTGGTGGGCCGGGACGATGCCGGGCTCGGCGAGTTCCAGGCCGCTGTCGGTGAAGAACTTCAGCACACGCTCGCGGGAGCGCAGTACGAAGGTGAAGCCGCGCTCGTGGTACGTCCGGGCGACCTTGCCGATCTGGACCGGGTTGAGGTCCTCGGTCAGATGGCTCAGGGCGACATAACTGCCGGAGGGCAGGGCGTCCACCAGCCGTCCGACGATGTCGTACGCCTTGTCGTCCTCGACGAAGTGCAGGATCGCCACGAGCACCAGGGCCACCGGGCGGCTGAGGTCCAGCGTCTTCGCCGCGTCGCGCAGGATGGCCGCCGGGTCGTGGAGATCCGCGTCGATGTAGTCGGTCGCGCCGTCCGGGCCGCTGGTCAGCAGGGCGCGCGCGTGCGCCAGGACCACCGGGTCGTTGTCGACGTACACGATCCGGGACTCGGGCGCGATGTGCTGGGCTATCTGATGCACGTTCTGCTCGGTCGGCAGTCCCGTGCCGATGTCCAGGAACTGGCGGATACCCGACTCCGCCGCCAGCGAGCCCACGGCCCGCCGCAGGAAGTCGCGGTTGTGCCGGACATCGAGATAGCCGCGGGGGTTGGCCGCCAGAGCGGCGGCCGCCGCCTCGCGGTCCACCGGGTAGTGGTTCTTCCCGTTGAGGAAGACGTCGTAGACCCGCGCCGGGTGGGCCCTGGAGGTGTCGATCTTCCTTCTGGGCCCGTCCGGGGCCGGCGCGCCGGGATCCTGGCTGGGGACATCGCCACTCATAAGACCGTCCTTGGAAACAGAAGTTGCACACGGCGAAGGCTGTATATCGAGCACAACATAGCCCCCGCGCAAGGGCCTTGACGGCCGGGCCCACGTATTCCGGCCGGGTGCGGGGAGGCTGCTCACAAGCGGCCTCCCCGCACCCGGCCCGTACCGCTAACGCAGCAGCTCCACCTCCGCCAGCGTCGCCGGCGCGTCGCTCACCAGGCGGTAGCGCGCGTACGTTCCCGGATCCCGCACGGTGAAGACCCGCGTCTGGCGGTCCCAGGAGAAGGACTCACCGGCCCGGGTGTCCAGGACCCGCCAGGCCGTGCCGTCCGCCGATCCCTCCAGCCGCCAGCCCGTGGGCGCGGCCGTCGCCGTCGCCGACGTCAGCGTGTACTGGACGGCCCGTACCGGCGAGGCGACCGGCAGCTCCACCGACTCGACCGTCGCCGACGTCGCCGCCGAGTCGTCGAAGAGCGCGCCCGGCCCGCGCAGCGCGTCCGTACGCGGCGAGGGCACCTTGTCGTCCCGGGTGAGGGAGGTCGGCGCCGCGTTCGCGCCCGTGCCCCAGGACGAGGGGCGCGGGCCCATCGCGAACTCCAGTGTGCCGCCGCGCGCCACCAGGTCGTGGGGGAGCGCGGTGGAGTGCCAGGGCTTCCCGTTCACCTTCAGGCCCTGGACGTAGATGTTCCGGTCGCTGTTCTTGGGCGCCTTGACCACCAAGGTCCGGCCGTTGTCCATCCGTACGGTCGCCTTCGTGAAGAGCGGCGAGCCGATCGCGTACTCACCGCCGCCCATCACCAGCGGGTAGAAGCCGAGCGCGGAGAAGATGTACCAGCCGGACATCTCGCCGTTGTCCTCGTCGCCCGGGTAGCCCTGGCCGATCTCGCTGCCGGTGTAGAGACGGCTCAGCACCTCCCGTACCTTCTCCTGCGTCTTCCACGGCTGCCCGGCCGCGTCGTACAGATAGGGGATGTGGTGGGACGGCTGGTTGGAGTGGCCGTACATGCCCATCCGGACATCGCGGGCCTCCGTCATCTCGTGGATGACCGAGCCGTACGAGCCCTTGAACTCGGCCGTGGCCGTCTCGGGCGTCGAGAAGAACGTGTCCAGCTTCTGGGCCAGACCCGCGCGCCCGCCGTACAGATTGGCCAGGCCCCGGGTGTCCGCCACGGCGGTGAACGCGTAGTTCCAGCCATTGGTCTCGGTGAAGTCATAGCCCCACACCCGCGGGTCGAACTTCTCCGACGGGACCCGCCAGTCGCCCTTCGTGTCACGGCCCTGGAAGAAACCGGCCTTCTCGTCGAAGAGGGAGACGTAGTACTGGGCGCGGTTGCGGAAGTACGCGGACTCCTCCTCGTACCGCGCCTTCTGCCGCTTGTCGGTGGTCTTCTTGGCGAGCGCCGCGCCCATCCGGGCCAGGCCATAGTCGTTGAGGTAGCCCTCCAGCGACCAGGACAGCCCCTCGTGGGTGGAGGTCGAGGCGTATCCGGTGAAGGTCGAGGTCTCCATCCCCTTGCGGCCGACGCCCGAGCGCGGGGCGACCACCGTCGCGTTCTTGACGCCCGCCTCGTACGCGGCCTTCGCGTCGAAGCCGACCCCCTTGAGATACGCGTCGGCGAACGCGACGTCCGCGCTGGTGCCGGTCATCAGATCGGCGTAGCCGGGGGAGGACCAGCGCGCGGTCCAGCCGCCGTCCTTGTACTGCTGGACGAAGCCGTCCACCAGCTTGCCGGCCTTCTTGGGAGTGAGCAGGGAGTACGCGGGCCATGTGGTCCGGTAGGTGTCCCAGAAGCCGTTGTTGACGTAGACCTCGCCGTCCACGATCTTGGCGCCCGTCCGCGTCGGGGTGTCCTGGCCGGTCGCCGGGGAGAACGGGCTGGCGTACTGGTACTTCGGGTCGGCAGCCGTACCGGTGTTCTCCGAACCGGAGTTGGGGTAGAGGTAGAGCCGGTAGAGGTTGGAGTAGAGCGTGGTCAGCCGGTCGCGGTCCGCGCCCTCGACCCGCACCCGGCCCAGGATGTCGTCCCAGGCGCGCTGCGCGCGGTCCCTGACCTGCTCGAAGCGGATGCCCGCTGGCGCCTCGGCGGCGAGGTTGCGCTCCGCCTGTTCGAGGCTGATCAGCGAGGTCGCCAGCCGTACCGTGACCGTACGGTCGGCGCCCGCGTCGAGCCGCAGATAGCCCGTGACATTGCTGCCGCCGCCCCCGGTGAGCCGGCCGCTCGCGGTGACCGGCGCGTCGACGACGCCGTACACGAAGAGACGGGTCGCGCCGGCCGACAGACCGCTCTTCACGTCCGAGAAGCCGCTGAAGGAGCGGGTCGCCGGATCGAGGGTCAGCCCGCCCGCGTTGGAGACGTTGTCAAGGATCAGGTTGGCGTTGTCATCCGGATAGGTGATGCGCACCATCGCCGCGTGGTCCGTGGGGGCCAGCTCGGTCCGCAGACCGTTCTCGAAGGTGACGCCGTAGTAGTGCGGCTTTGCGGTCTCGTTCTCGTGCCGGAAGGGCAGCGCCCGTGCCGTACGGGACGCGTCGGGCGGGCCGGCGGCGGTCGAGGGCATCAGCTGGAAGGTGCCCCGGTCGCCCATCCAGGGGCTCGGCTCGTGGCTGGCGCCGAACGCCTGGAGGGTGGGCAGGTTGTCGGCGTTGTTGGCGCGGCTGTACTCGTACAGCCAGCTGGTGGAACCGGCGTTGGTCAGCGGTGTCCAGAAGTTGAAGCCATGGGGCACGGCGGTGGCCGGAAAGTTGTTGCCGCGCGAGAAGGAGCCGCTGGAGTTGGTGCCGCGGGTGGTGGACACATAGTCCGACACCCGGGCGAGGGGCTTCTCGGCGGGCTGGGGCCGCAGGCTGATGTCGTCGATCCAGCCCTGGAACGAGGCGGGTCCCCGCCGGGAGTCGTAGCCGACCAGGATCCGCGCCACGGTCTTCCCGGCCGCGACCGCGCCGATCCGGGCGTCGACCTGGTTCCACTGGTTCACATAGAGCCGTTTGGCATCGCCCTGGCCCTGTGGGGTCAGCGCCCCGCCGTGCGCGTCGGTCGCCCCCAGTTCACTCAGATAGGTGCCGTCGGTGAACGCGAGGTCGACGGCGACATTCGTGGCCGCGTAACTGAGGTCCGGGGTGGGGGCGGCCGGCAGGGAGGGGAAGATCCGGTACGAGAGCGCGGTGTCGCGGCGCACCGGCAGCGTCACCTCGAAGATCTTGTTGTACGCGTACGCCCGCCCGGCCGGCCCGTGGCTGCCCGCGTACATCAGCGCGCGCTTCCCGGTGAAGCCCATGCCGGCCTTGGCGGTGGGGGAGGAGCCGGGGCCGCGGTCGGTGAGGGTGCGCATGTCCCGGGGCGCCGGGGTGCCCGTACTCCCGTCGGAGAACTGCACATCGGCGAGCTGGGTCGCGCCGGAGGCACCGTTGTTCGCGGTGATGTCCAGCCGGTAGTGGCGGTACGGTGCCACGCGCGCGGCGGCCACGTCGAAGGAGCGGGTCAGGAAGCGCTGCCCGAAGGTCTCGCCCTTCCGGGTGTCCAGATCCCGCCACTCCTTGCCGTCCGTCGAGCCCTGGAGCGTCCAGTCCCGGGGGTCGCGCTCCGGGAAGTCGTTGGCCGAGGTCAGCGCGTAGGTGGTGACCTCGGCCGGGGCGTCGAGATCGAACTCCACCCAGGCGGCAGGCTGGAACGCGAGCCATTTGGTGGCAGGCTGAATATCGATCAGGTTTTCCTTGATCTCGCCCGCGCCCGCGTTCTCGCCGCTGGCCCGGAGTTCCACCACGCGCTCCGTGATATTGCCCGGAATTCCGCCGCTCGCGCCACCCTCGACACCCGATGCCCGCTTCTCGCCGCCGGGCCCGACTTCCGTGGTGTTGCGCCAGTCCGGCTGGGATTCGTCCGCCTCGAAGGATGACGTGAATTCGGTGGACACCGAAGGGGATTGCGCGGTCCGCGCCAGCGCGGCGGACGGTGGTGCCGTCATGGCGGTCAGCGCGGCGACCACCGCGAGGGCGGTCATATACCGATGTCCGCGTCGGGGTCCGATTCTCTCTGGCATGAGGGGATTTCCTCCTGCGTGCTCAGTTGGACAACGTTGTCAAACGAGAGGCGCAGGGTCCAGTAGGGGCCAAGTGGCGTGAGGTGTCAAGGGTGTTGACGGGGTGGCTCCTACGGAATGAGCCAACGGCGAAAAAAGGCTGGCCGGCGCCCCGGTAATGCCCCGTTCATGACCCGATGACCAGTCAGACGAAATGGTCAACAGCCCGGTTCGGATTTCCACGAGGTCTCAACTAGGGAAAGACTGCCGACCAAACCCGCTTTCGATCTTGCTCCGGCGGAGGGAAGTGGACTATACCTGTCGCGTCCGCCCCGGGCGGTTTCGAAGCGGCCCGATCGAGCACGGCAACCCGCACGACCAGCTTCATTCGACCGCGGTGGCGGGACCCCTCTCCTTCGAGCGAGAAGAGCGGGTAACCGGCACACCGCCTGAGTCCTGGAGAAGGCGAGGACTTGAGCATGGGATCCACCTCCGCTCAGCACAACGGGGGCCTCGGCAGGCGCGATGTCATCAAGCGCGCCGCCGCGATCGGGCTGATCACCGTCCCGACGATGAGTTTTCTGGCCTCGTGCGCCAGCAGCGACAGCGGCAGCGGCGGCCCCAAGGCCGAGAAGGGCACCGCCTCGGCCAAGAACCCGCTCGGCGTGAACGAGACCGCGCCGCTCGACTTCGTCCTGTTCGACGGCGGGTTCGGCACCGAGTACGCCACGGACGCCGTCAAGCGGTACGAGACCGCGTTCCCCAAGGCCAAGGTGGATTTCCGCGCCACCCAGAAGATCCGCACCGAACTCCAGCCCAGCTTCAACGGCGGCACCCCGCCCGACCTCATCGACAACTCCGGCGCCGAACAGATGGACATGGGCGTCCTCGTCGGCAAGAAGCAGCTCACCGACCTCACCCCGCTCCTCGACGCGCCGTCCGTCGACGATCCGGCCAAGAAGGTCCGTGACACGCTGCGCCCCGGCGTCCTGGAGATGGGCCAGTTCGACGGCGACCCCGTCTGGGTCCTGTACTACGCGTACACGGTGTACGGCGTCTGGTACTCGCAGACCGCGCTGGACCGGCTCGACGCGGAGTACCCCGAGGACTGGGACGCCATGCTGGCCCTCTGCGCGAAGGCCAAGAAGAAGGACATCGCGGGCTGGACGTACGCGGGCAAGTACCCGTACTACCTCCCCTTCTCGCTGTACCCGTTCATCGGCAAGATCGGTGGCCGCGAGGTGCTCGACGCCATCGACAACCTGGAGCCGAACGCCTGGAAGCACCCGGCGGTCAAGGCCGCCTTCGAGGCGTACTACGAGCTGTACAAGAAGGGCTACGTCCTCAAGGGCACCCCCGGACTCGACCACATCCAGTCGCAGACCGCGTGGACCGAGGGCAAGGCGCTCTTCCTCCCCAACGGCTCCTGGGTGGAGAACGAGGCGGCGAAGACCACCCCGGCGGACTTCCAGATGAAGGTGGCGGCGCCGTCCTCCCTCGACAGCTCGGACAAGCTGCCGTTCGGCACGATCTGGGCCTCCGGCGGCGAGCCGTTCATCGTGCCGGCCAAGGCCAAGAACCCGGTCGGCGCCATGGAGCAGCTGCGCGTCATGCTCAGCGAGGAGTCGTCGAAGAACTTCACCACGAAGGTGAAGTCCCTGACCTCCCTCAACGGCGGTACGGACGGCCTCGCCCTGTCCACCGCGCTCCAGGCGGGCGTCGACGCGCTCGCCAAGGCGGGTGACAACGTACTCAACCCGCGGATGCAGGACTGGTACGCGGAACTCCAGAAGCAGAAGATCGGCACGGGCGCGCTCGGCGAGCTGATGGCCGGACGCATGACGCCCGCCGAGGCCATGAAGAAGTGTCAGGAGTTCGCCGACGAGGCGGCCAAGGACGACTCGCTCACGCACTACAAGCACCGGTAGCGGCGCGGAAGAGACCGGCGGAGAGCGGAAAGAGGACAGGAAGAGGAGGACGGCCGGAGGCCCCACCGCGGGGCCTCCGGTCCCGGCCCGGCCTCCGGGCCGGCCCCCACAGCAGTACGGCGGCGCGCCGCCGGAGATTCGGGGTCGGGAGAACATGCAGCACGGCAAGTACGGGTTCATCGTGGGATTTCTGGTCTGCCCACTGGCCATTTACACGCTCTTCGTCGTGTGGCCGTTCCTCCAGTCCATCTACTACTCGTTCACCGACTGGACCGGCCTCAGCCCCGAGTTCTCGGTGGTCGGCCTCGGGAACTACGCCAAGATGCTGCGCGACGACAGCTTCTGGAACGCGCTGCGGCACAGCGCCCTCTTCATGCTCCTGCTGCCCGTGGTGGTCCTCGGTCTCGCGCTGTTCTTCGCGTTCATGCTGAACGTCGGCGGGCGCGGCCGGCGGGGCGCGGCCGTCACGGGGGTCACCGGCTCCGGTGTCTACAAGATCGTGTACTTCTTCCCCCAGGTGCTCTCGATCGCGATCGTCGCGCTGCTCTTCCAGTTCGCGTACAACCCGAACAGCGGCGCCCTCAACTCCGCGCTCAGCGCCGTCGGCCTCGGCAGTGTGCAGCCCGACTGGCTGGGCGATCCGAATCTCGCGCTGTGGTGCGTGATGGCCGTCCTCGTCTGGTCCAACGTGGGCTTCTACGTGGTCCTCTTCTCGGCGGGCATGGCCTCCATCCCGAAGGACTTCTACGAGGCGGCGCTGCTCGACGGCGCGAACCGTATGACGACGTTCTTCCGGATCACCCTGCCGCTGCTCTGGGACACCGTGCAGTCCGGGTGGGTCTACATGGGCATCCTCGCCCTGGGCGCGGAGTCCTTCGCGGTCGTCCAGATCATGACCGTGGGGCCGGGCGGGCCCGCGGACTCCACCAATGTCCTGACCCTGCTCGTCTACCAGAAGGCGTTCGTCGGTGGCCAGGCCGGCTACGCGACCACGATCGGTGTCGCCCTGCTCCTCATCACCCTGGCCTTCGCCGCCGTCGTGATGCGGCTCGGGCGGCGTGAGCGGCTGGAGTACTGATGACGACCACCGACACCCCCCAGCCGGCCGGCCCCCCTCCCGCGGACGCGCCGCCCACCGGTCTCCCCGCCACCGGGCCCGCCGCCCCGGGCGCGCCCGCGCGGCCGGCCGGGGAGTCCCTGACCGGCGGCGTGCTCAACGTCTTCTCGCACGGCGTGCTGGTGATCTGGGCGTTCCTGGTCGCGATGCCGCTGCTCTGGGCGGTCATGACGTCCTTCAAGGACGACCGGTCGATCTTCGTCTCGCCCTGGTCGCTGCCGGACAGGCTCCACTTCGAGAACTGGTCGCGCGCCTGGACCCAGGCACACATGGGGGAGTACTTCCTCAACACCCTGCTGGTGGTGGGCGGTTCGCTGATCGGGACGCTGCTGTTCGGTTCGATGGCGGCCTATGTGCTGGCCCGCTTCGAATTCCCCGGCAACCGCTTCCTCTACTACCTGTTCGTCGGCGGGATGAGCTTCCCGGTCATTCTCGCGCTGGTCCCGCTGTTCTTCGTCATGAACAACATGGGCCTTCTGAACACCCTCCACGGTCTGATCCTCGTCTACATCGCCTATTCGCTGCCCTTCACGGTCTTCTTCCTCACCTCGTTCTTCCGGACACTGCCGACCTCCATCGCGGAAGCCGCGCTCATCGACGGCGCCTCGCACACCCGGACCTTCTTCCAGGTGATGCTCCCGATGGCCCGGCCGGGGCTGATCAGCGTGGGTATCTTCAACTTCCTCGGGCAGTGGAATCAGTACCTGCTGCCGACCGTCCTCAATACGGAACAGGACAACAAAGTGCTCTCCCAGGGACTGGTGCAGCTCGCCGTCAGCCAGGGGTACAAGGGCGACTGGTCCGGGCTCTTCGCCGGGCTCGTCATGGCGATGCTGCCGGTGCTCGGCGCGTACATCGTCTTCCAGCGCCAGGTCGTGTCCGGTCTGACGGCGGGAGCGCTCAAGTAGCGGCCCCCCGAGCGATCGCACAGCGATCTGTCACGTTACGTACCCTCCGCGTACCTGGCTGTGAACAGTGCCCGCCGCCCGCCGCCGACGGTCAAGGTCTTGACGGAACGCGGCCCTGAGGCTGAGCTTAGGGTTCACAAGTTGGAGATACGTCGGGGTCTCATCGTCGCGGCCCCGGCCGGGGACGGCCGTCGCGCCGTCCGTCAAGGGCGGGAGTGGATGAGTCGTGGAGACTCCAGGGTCGCAGTCCTCGCTGCACCGGGCCAACCTCGAACGGGTCGTACGCGCCGTACGTATGGCCGGTTCGCTCACCCAGGCGGAGATCGCCAGGTCCACCGGGCTCTCGGCGGCCACGGTCTCCAATATCGTCCGGGAGCTGAAGGACGGCGGTACGGTCCAGGTCACCCCCACCTCGGCCGGCGGCCGCCGGGCCCGCAGCGTCTCGCTGAGCGGGGACGCGGGCATTGTCGTCGGAGTGGATTTCGGCCATACGCATCTGCGGGTGGCGATCGGGAACCTCGCCCACCAGGTCCTCGCCGAGGAGTCCGAACCCCTCGATGTGGACGCCTCGTCCGCCCAGGGCTTCGGCCGGGCCGAGGAACTGGTCGAGCGGCTGATCGTGACCACCGGCGTCAGCCGTCAGAAGGTGATCGGTGTCGGACTCGGCGTCCCGGGCCCGATCGACGTCGAATCGGGCACGCTCGGCTCCACCTCGATCCTGCCGGGCTGGTCCGGGATCAACCCCGGCGACGAGCTGGCCGGGCGCCTCGGCGTACCGGTGTACGTGGACAACGACGCCAACCTCGGCGCGCTCGGCGAGATGGTCTGGGGAAGCGGCCGGGGGGTCAAGGACCTCGCCTACATCAAGGTCGGCAGCGGGGTCGGCGCCGGACTGGTCATAGCCGGCCAGATCTACCGGGGACCCGGCGGCACGGCCGGCGAGATCGGGCACATCACGCTCGACGAGTCGGGCCCGGTCTGCCGCTGCGGCAACCGGGGCTGCCTGGAGACCTTCGCCGCGACCCGCTACGTACTGCCGCTGCTCCGCTCCAACCACGGCGCGGACCTCACCATGGAACGGGTCGTCCAGCTCGCCCGCGAGGGCGATCCCGGCTGCCGCCGCGTCATCGCGGACGTGGGCCGCCATGTCGGCAGCGGCGTGGCGAATCTCTGCAATCTGCTCAACCCCAGCCGGGTGGTGCTCGGCGGCGATCTCGCCGAGGCGGGGGAGCTGGTCCTCGCGCCGATCCGGGAGTCCGTCTCCCGGTACGCCATCCCGAGCGCCGCCCGTCAGCTCTCGGTGCTCCCCGGGGCGCTCGGCGGCCGGGCCGAGGTGCTGGGGGCGCTCGCCCTCGTACTGAGTGAAATGGGCGATTCGACCTTGCTGGAAAGTACCGTTCCCGTAGAACTGCCCGCCTTCACTTAGATAACGAATGGCACCGTTGTCATCTTGTTAAGGATTAACTCCTTGACGCCGCTGTTACTGGCGAGTTGACTTCCTGCCACCTCGGCCGCAATGACGCGGCCTCGTCAGGGAGGTTTTTGAAGTGAACGCAATGATGCGTCGCACTGTCGTGGCCGCCGCCGCCACCGCCATGGCCGTTTCTCTCGCCGCCTGCGGCAGCGCCAAGGAATCCGGCGACAAGGCCACCGATACGTCCTCGAAGCCCGCGGCGGACAAGGGCCCCATCACGGTCGGCCTGCTGCTCCCGGAGAACGAGACGGCCCGGTACGAGAAGTTCGACAAGCCCCTGATCGAGAAGAAAGTCAGCGAACTGACCGGCGGCACCGGAAAGGTCGTTTACAACAACGCCAAGCAGAACGCCACGACGCAGGCCCAGCAGGTCGAAACCATGATCACCAACAAGGTGAGCGTGCTGATGATCGACGCGGTCGACTCCAAGGCGATCAAGGGCTCGGTCCAGAAGGCCAAGGACGCCGGCATACCGGTCGTCGCCTACGACCGGCTCGCCGAGGGGCCGATCGACGCGTACACCTCCTTCGACAACGAAGAGGTCGGCCGGGTCCAGGGGCAGGCGCTCCTCGACCAGCTGGGCGACAAGGCCAAGTCCGGCGACATCGTCATGATGAACGGCGCGGTCACCGACCCGAACGCCGCTCTCTTCAAGAAGGGCGCGCACTCCGTGCTCGACGGCAAGGTGACCGTCGGCAAGGAGTACGACACCAAGGAGTGGAAGCCGGAGAACGCCAACGCCAACATGGAAGGCGCCATCTCCGCCCTCGGCAAGAAGAAGATCATCGGCGTCTACTCCGCCAACGACGGCATGGCCGGCGGTATCATCACCGCCCTCAAGAGCGCCGGCTTCTCCCCCCTCCCGCCGGTCACCGGCCAGGACGCCGAACTCGCCGGGGTCCAGCGCATCGTCGCCGGCGAGCAGTTCATGAGCGTCTACAAGCCCTACCCGCGCGAGGCCGAGATCGGCGCCGAGATGGCCATCGCCCTCGCCAAGGGCGAGAAGCTCGACTCCATCACCAGCGGCACCACCGTCGACAGCCCGTCCAACCAGGGCATCCCGTCCGTGCTCGTCCCGGTCGTCTCGCTGACCAAGGACAACATCAACGACACGGTCCTCAAGGACAACATCTACACCCTCTCCGAGATCTGCACCGCCAAGTACAAGGCCGGCTGCGACGCGATCGGTCTGAAGTAACCCCGACCGGGCCGTTACGGCCGGCGGACCCTCCGCGCCGCCCGGACTCCCCGTACCGCGGGGACTCCCCGGACCACGCGGACTCCGTCAGGACCACCCGGTGGCCCGCCCCGGTGAAGCCTGTCCGGCACCCCGCCCGTCAACGCCCCGCAGCTGGGGCGGGGTGCCGGACAGAACCCCCCCTCTGCTCGACCTCCGCGCCGCTGACCGGCGCGGCATCCCCGCCGGTCAGGCGGCGAAGGAGATGGTTCACGTGACCGCTACGCCCGTGCTGGCGTTGCGAGGGGTCTCCAAGCGATTCGGTGCCGTCCAGGCGCTCACCGATGTGGAGCTTGAGGTCCATCCCGGCGAGGTGGTCGCCCTGGTGGGCGACAACGGAGCCGGTAAATCCACCCTGGTGAAGACCATCGCCGGGGTGCACCCCATCGACGACGGAGTCATCGAGTGGGAAGGCAGGCCCGTCTCGATCGGCCGCCCCCACGACGCCCAGGACCTGGGCATCGCGACCGTCTACCAGGACCTCGCGCTCTGCGACAACCTCGATGTCGTCGGAAACCTCTATCTCGGCCGCGAGCTGCGCGCCTGGGGCGTCCTCAACGAGGTGGAGATGGAGCGCCGTTCACGCGAGCTGCTCACCACCCTGTCGATCCGGATCCCCAGCGTCCGTATCCCGATCGCCTCGCTCTCCGGCGGCCAGCGCCAGACCGTGGCCATCGCCCGGTCCATGCTCGGCGACCCCAAGCTCGTCATCCTCGACGAGCCGACGGCGGCCCTCGGGGTCGAGCAGACCGCCCAGGTGCTCGACCTGGTCGAGCGGCTGCGGGAGCGCGGTCTCGCCGTCCTCCTCATCAGCCACAACATGGCCGACGTCAAGGCCGTCGCCGACAAGGTGGCGGTGCTCAGACTCGGCAGCAACAACGGTGTGTTCGAGGTCGCGCACACCACGCAGGAAGAGATCATCGCCGCCATCACCGGGGCCACGGAGAACGCCGTGACCCGCCGCGCGTCGCGCACTGTGGAGGTTCAGAAGTGAGTACGGACAACCCCTCCACGCCGCTCGGCAAGGACGCCGGCACCGCGCCCGCGACGACAGCCGACGCCGCGCCCGGCGCGCCCGCGGCGGCCGAGCCCGCCGCGGCCGGCTCCGTCACCGTGGTCGACCCCCGGCTCCTCGTGCGCGAACAGGGCCTCGCCGGCTATGTGACCGAGTTCGGGCGCAAGATACGCGGTGGTGACCTCGGCTCCCTGCCGGTCGTCGTCGGTCTGATCATCATCTGGGCGATCTTCCAGAGCCTCAACTCGAACTTCCTCACCGCGCACAACCTCTCCGACATCTCCGTGGCCATGGTCGGTACGGGCATGATCGCGGTCGGTATCGTCTTCGTCCTGCTGCTCGGCGAGATCGATCTCTCGGTCGGCTCGGTCAGCGGCGTGTCCGGCGCCATCGTCGCCGTGCTGAGCGTCACCCACGGTGTGAACGAGTGGCTGGCCCTGCTCGTCGCCATCCTCAGCGGTACGGTCATCGGCGCGGTCCACGGCTTCTTCTTCGCCAAGGTCGGCGCGCCCGCCTTCGCCGTCACCCTGGCCGGACTGCTGTTCTGGTCCGGCTTCATGCTCCGGATCCTCGGCGACAACGGCACGATCAACCTGGACTCCGACGGCGTGGTCGCCCATCTGACCAGCTACTACTTCACCGATGTGGCCGCCGCCTACGGGCTCGCCGCCGTCGCGGTCGCGGCGTACTTCCTCACCTCGTTCCTGGAGAACCGGCGCCGCGAGGCGGTCGGTGTGCCGTCCACCCCGCTCAACGAGATCGTGCTGCGCACGGCCCTGCTCGCGGTGGTCGCCTTCGCCGTCGCGGTCCTCTACAACCAGTACAAGGGCCTGCCGCTGGCGGTCGTGATCTTCCTCGCGATGCTGGTGATCACCGACTTCGTCCTGCGCCGCACCTCGTACGGGCGCAAGGTCTTCGCGCTCGGCGGCAGCGTCGAGGCGTCCCGCCGGGCCGGTATCAACGTCACCATGATCCGTATCTCGGTCTTCGCGATCGCCGGTACGTTCGCGGCCGTCGGCGGTCTCTTCATCGCCTCCAAGATCGCCTCCGCCAACCAGAGCGCCGGCGGCGGCGACCTGCTGATGAACGCCATCGCGGCGGCCGTCATCGGCGGTACGAGCCTCTTCGGCGGCCGGGGCCGCACCTGGAGCGCGCTCCTCGGTGTGCTGGTGATCGTCTCGATCCAGTACGGGCTCGCCCTCCAGGGCATCGCCTCGGCGGTCCAGTTCATGATCACCGGCGCGGTGCTGCTGGCCACCGTCGTCATCGACGCCGTGACCCGCAAGACCCAGAAGACCGCCGGCCGCGCCTGACCCACCGCACACCCCCGGCGCACGCCCCGGCGAAGGCTCCGGCAAGGCCCCGGAAACGCGGAAAAAACCCTGCCCGGCACCCCCTCATCGGGGTGTCGGGCACCGTCACGCCCCGGCGTCCGCCAATATGACGTACATACCGCCGTTCGGGTGACTCACTACGTACAGCCCGCCGACCACCCGCACGAGTGGAACATTAGACTCTGCGGATCGGCAGGCTCGACCATTCCACAGCAGCAAGGAGGCACAGTGACGCAGGTGCCGCGCGAAGCGCGTCGGGCAGGGGCGGCGACGGGCGAAGAGGGCGAGTTGCTCCCCCTGATCAAGGGACCGCGCGATCTGGACCGGCTCGGACCGGAGCAGCTGGAGCAGCTGGCCGGGGAGATCCGGTCCTTTCTTGTGACGGAGGTCTCCAAGACCGGTGGCCACCTCGGCCCCAACCTCGGTGTCGTCGAGCTGACCATCGCCCTGCACCGTGTCTTCGAGTCCCCGAAGGACAAGGTCCTCTGGGACACGGGCCATCAGTCCTATGTGCACAAACTGCTCACCGGCCGTCAGGACTTCTCCCGGCTCAAGAGCAGGGGCGGCCTCTCCGGCTACCCGTCCCGTGCCGAGTCCGCGCACGACATCATCGAGAACTCCCACGCCTCGACGGTGCTCGGCTGGGCCGACGGCCTCGCCAAGGCCAACGAGGTCCGCGGCAAGGACGACCACGTCGTCGCCGTGATCGGGGACGGCGCGCTCACCGGCGGCATGGCCTGGGAGGCGCTCAACAACATCGCCGACGCCAAGGACCGCCCCCTCGTCATCGTCGTCAACGACAACGAGCGCTCCTACGCGCCCACCATCGGCGGCCTCGCGAACCACCTCGCCACCCTGCGCACCACCGACGGGTACGAACGCTTCCTGGCCCGCGGCAAGGACATCCTGGGCCGCACCCCCGTCGTCGGCAAGCCCCTCTACGAGACCCTGCACGGCGCCAAGAAGGGCCTCAAGGACTTCATCGCCCCGCAGGGCATGTTCGAGGACCTCGGCCTCAAGTACGTCGGCCCGATCGACGGCCACGACCTCGAAGCCCTGGAGTCCGCGCTGCTGCGCGCCAAGGGCTTCGGCGGCCCGGTCATCGTCCACTGCATCACGGAGAAGGGCCGCGGCTACCAGCCGGCCCTCCAGGACGACGCCGACCGCTTCCACGCCGTCGGCAAGATCCACCCCGACACCGGACTGCCGATCGCCTCCTCCGGCGTCGACTGGACCTCCGTCTTCGGCGAGGAGATGGTCAAGCTCGGCAAGGAGCGCGCCGACATCGTCGCCATCACCGCGGCCATGCTCCAGCCCGTCGGACTCGACAGGTTCGCCAAGGCGTTCCCCGACCGGGTCTACGACGTCGGGATCGCCGAGCAGCACGGCGCGGTCTCCGCCGCCGGTCTCGCCACCGGCGGAGTGCACCCCGTCTTCGCCGTCTACGCGACCTTCCTCAACCGGGCCTTCGACCAGGTCCTGATGGATGTCGCCCTGCACCGCTGCGGGGTGACCTTCGTCCTCGACCGGGCCGGTATCACCGGCACCGACGGCGCCTCCCACAACGGCATGTGGGACATGTCGATCCTCCAGTGCGTCCCCGGACTGCGGATCGCCGCACCCCGCGACGCCGACCAGGTCCGCGCCCAGCTGCGCGAGGCCGTCGCCGTCGAGGACGCCCCGACCGTGGTCCGCTTCTCCAAGGGCGCGGTCGGCCCCGCCGTACCCGCCGTCGCCCGGATCGGCGGCATGGACGTGCTGCGCAGGGCCGACGAGGGTACGGCGGACGTCCTGCTGGTCTCCGTCGGCGCGCTCGCCCCGATGTGCCTCGACATCGCCGACCTGCTCGGCAAACAGGGCATCACCACCACCGTCGTCGACCCCCGCTGGGTCAAACCCGTCGACGAGGCCCTCGCCCCGCTCGCCGAGCAGCACCGCGTCGTCGTCACCGTCGAGGACAACAGCCGTGCCGGCGGGGTCGGTTCCGCCGTCTCCCAGGCGCTGCGCGACGCCGGCGTCGACGTACCCCTGCGCGACTTCGGTATCCCGTCGCGCTTCCTCGACCACGCCTCGCGGGCCGAGGTCCTGACCGAGATCGGGCTGACCGCGCCGGACATCGCCCGCCAGGTCACCGGCCTGGTCGCGAAGCTGGACGGCCGGCTGGCGCACTCGCCCACCGAGGCCGCCCGGGACTGACCGGAGAGCCCGCCAGAACCGCCGAAGGGCCGTTCGGTCCGCCCTGTACGGGTGGTCCGAACGGCCCATCCGTGTGAAATACGGCGCCACCGCCGACGCGGGGCCGCACGCCTCCCGATCATGGCCGGATGAACGCGCACACGGAGGTAGGCCGTTGAGTACGCAGCAGGCCCCGGGACCGGCCGGAAACGGCGTCTTCCGCACCAAGAACATCGAGCAGTCGATCCGTGACACGGAGGATCCCGAGCACGCCCTCAGAAAGTCCCTCTCCGCCCTCGACCTGACGGTCTTCGGCGTCGGCGTGATCATCGGCACCGGCATCTTCGTCCTGACCGGCGTCGTCGCCCGGCAGACCGCGGGCCCGGCCACCGCCCTCGCCTTCGTCGTCGCCGGTGTCGTGTGCGCGCTGGCCGCCCTCTGCTACGCCGAGTTCGCCTCGACGGTGCCGGTCGCCGGCTCCGCCTACACCTTCTCGTACGCCTCGCTCGGCGAGCTGCCCGCCTGGATCATCGGCTGGGACCTCGTCCTGGAACTGGCGCTCGGCTGCGCGGTGGTGGCGGTCGGCTGGTCCGGCTATGTGCGCTCCCTCATGGGCAACGCGGGGATCAGCATGCCCGACGGACTCGACGGCACCCACGACGGGCACTTCGGCTTCGACCTGCTCGCCTTCCTCCTCGTCCTCGTCCTCACCGCGATCCTCGTCGTCGGGATGAAGCTCTCCTCCCGGATCACCTCGGTCATCGTGGGCATCAAGCTCACCGTCGTCCTGCTGGTCGTCATCGTCGGCGCGTTCTTCATCAAGAGCGCCAACTACCACCCGTTCGTCCCGCCGTCCGAGCCACGCACCGGCGAGAGCGGACTGAGCGCGCCGATCATCCAGCTCATGGCCGGATTCACCCCCAGCGACTTCGGTGTCATGGGCATCTTCACCGCCGCCGCCGTGGTCTTCTTCGCCTTCATCGGCTTCGACATCGTCGCGACCGCCGCCGAGGAGACCGTCCACCCGCAGCGCGACGTGCCGCGCGGCATCCTCGGCTCCCTCCTCATCTGCACCGTGCTCTACGTCGCCGTCTCCCTCGTCGTCACCGGGATGCAGCACTACACCGAACTGACGGTCGACGCCCCCCTCGCCGACGCGTTCAAAGCGGTCGGCCACCCCTTCTGGGCCGGACTGATCAGCTTCGGCGCCGCCGTCGGACTCACCTCGGTCTGCATGATCCTGCTGCTCGGCCAGACCCGGGTCTTCTTCGCGATGAGCCGTGACGGACTGCTGCCGAGGACCTTCTCCCGGGTCCACCCGAAGTTCGGCACGCCCTACCGCTCGACGCTTCTCCTCGGGCTGGTCGTGGCCGTCGTCGCGGGCTTCACCTCCATCGAGGAACTCGCCGAACTCGTCAACATCGGCACGCTGTTCGCGTTCGTCGTGGTCGCCCTCGGCGTCATCATCCTCCGCAGGACCCGCCCCGACCTGCCGCGCGCCTTCCGCACCCCGCTCGTGCCGTACGTACCGGCCGCGTCCGTCCTCGCGTCCGTGTGGCTGATGCTCAACCTGCCCGCCGAGACCTGGCTGCGCTTCGGCGTCTGGATGGTCCTCGGCTTCGTCGTCTACTTCGTCTACGGCCGCTCCCACAGCCGCCTGGGCCGGTCCTGAGGAGCGGTCGGGCGGCGCCCTGAGAGGCGGGGCGCCCTAAGAGGCGGGGCGTACGGTCCGGGGCCCGACGCACCGCGCGCCGTACGCCGCCACCCGCCCCCGCAGCTCCCGGTCGGCCGTGACGACCACACAGGGCGCCCCGTCGGCCGCCGCCCGCGCGGCCAGCTCCGCGATCAGATCGTCGCCGCCGCCCGGCGCCGCCTCCACCCGTACCCCCGCCACCGGCGCCACACCCCGCGCCGCGCCCTCCACCACGAGCACCACCTCGACGGGCCCCGGACACCCCGGCAACCCCTCCTCGGCATACGGTACGAGGCCGTCCCGCAGCCGCTCGGTGGCCCTGCGACGGTCCCGCCACCAGCCGTCCGGGACGGACCCCACCACATTCGCCGCGTCGACGATCACTTGCGTCAGCACACCGGGCAGCCTGCCACAGTGAACCGCGCCGAAGGCCCCGCGTACTATCGTGGCTGGGTTTTCGGCGGATCGGAAAGGCGGCCGGCAGGCCATGACAACGCTCCCCGCGACCACCGGCTGGCTCCTGCGCGGCAAGGACGGCAGGCTCACGGCGTACGCGCCGACAGCCGGCGGTGTGCTGCGCTGGACCGAACAACGGGTGGGCGGCCCGGACTGGACGGGCCCCGAACTCCTCGCGGCCGAGGGGCTGCTGCCCCATGTCGCCATCGCCCGCAGCGAGGCGGGCTTCGTCCATCTGCTCGCGGTACGCAAGCGCCCGCGCGCCGGCGGGCCCGACGACACCGATCTCGTGCACGCCGTCCAGTTCCAGACCGGCCGGCCGCTGCGGGACTGGTTCTCGCTCGGCAATCCGCACGGCAAGGACATGGAGAAGGGCGCCGCCATCGGACTGCCGTCCCTCATCGTGGACGACACCGACTCCCTCCAGCTCTTCGTGCGGAACGCGAACGGCGGACTCTCCGTCAAACGACAGACCGTCAGCGGCCGTTGGAAGGCATGGGGCGGCGCCAACCCCAAGGGGAAGCCGCTCACCGGCGAGACCGCCGCCTCCCTCACCGACGACGGGCTGGTCGATCTGCTCGTCCCCGCGGACGGCTCCCTCGTCCGCTGGTTCCGCGGCAAGTCCGACTCCGGACTGGTGCGTTCCGACGACGAACCGGCGGTCCGCGTCGAATCCGGCACCCTCATCGCGGAGCGCACCGGCCCCGGCCGGCTCACCCACTTCTGGCGCGACGCCGACGACGGCGGGGTCCGCGCCTGGCGGCCCGGCAAGGAGCCCGTCCCGCTCGGCGGCCGGGGCGTCGGCCCGCCGGCCGCGCTCCGTACCTCCGTCGACGGCCACGACTGCGTGATCCTGGCGCAGTGCGGCACCGACGGCCGTACCGGAATCGCCGCCTACCCGACGGAGGACGAGGCTGCCGGCCTCAACTGGACCCGTATCGGGGACCGTTGCGTGGGCGCGCCCGCCCTCGCCCTGGACGGCACCGGCCGGGTGGTGCTGGCGGCGATGGGCGAGGACGGCGCGCTGCGGGTGGCCCGCCAGAAGGCGGAGCCGGGCCTCGCGCTGGAGGCATGGACCCGCATCTGAGAACGGGCCCAAGGGAACGGACCTGACCACGGGAACGGACCTACGGGAACGGGCCGTACGGGGGGATTCCCCGCACGGCCCGCCCCGGTCGGTCCATCCGGCCCGAGCCCGCGCCTACTCCGGCACGCTGGCCACACCCGCCGCCAGGAACCGCTTCCCGTTCACCCGCTCCGAGACCCCCGCCCGGTCCAGGTACGGCGTGATGCCGCCCAGGTGGAAGGGCCAGCCCGCCCCCGTCAGCAGGCACAGGTCGATGTCCTGCGCCTCCGCGACAACGCCCTCGTCGAGCATCAGCCCGATCTCCCGCGCCACCGCGTCCAGCACCCGGTCCCGGGTCTGCTCCTCGGTCAGTACGGTGTCGCCCTGCTTCAGCAGCGCGGCGACCTCCGGGTCCAGCTCCGGCTTTCCGGAGTCGTACACGTAGAACCCCCGCTTGCCGGCCGCGACGACCGCCGCCAGATTCTCCGAGACGGTGAACCGCTCGGGGAACGCGCCGTGCAGCGTCTGCGACACATGCAGCCCGATCGCCGGACCGACCAGCTCCAGCAGCACCAGCGGCGACATCGGCAGCCCCAGCGGCTCCACCGCGCGCTCCGCGACCTCGACCGGGGTGCCCTCGTCGATGACGTTCTGGATCTCGCCCATGAAGCGGGTCAGGATGCGGTTGACGACGAACGCCGGGGCGTCCTTCACCAGCACGGCCGACTTCTTGAGCTTCTTCGCCACACCGAACGCGGTCGCCAGCGACGCGTCGTCGGTCCGCTCGCCGCGCACGATCTCCAGCAGCGGCAGGATCGCGACCGGGTTGAAGAAGTGGAAGCCGACGACCCGCTCGGGGTTCTTCAGCTTCGACGCCATCTCGGAGACCGACAGCGACGAGGTGTTGGTGGCGAGGATCGCGTGCGCCGGAGCGACCGCCTCCACCTCGGCGAACACCTTCTGCTTGACGCCCATCTCCTCGAAGACGGCCTCGATGACGAAGTCCGCGTCCGCGAAGCCCTCGGCCTTGTCCAGCACCCCGGTCACCAGCGCCTTGAGGCGGTTGGCCTTGTCCTGGTTGATACGGGACTTCAGCAGCAGCTTGTCGATCTCGGCGTGGACATAGCCCACCCCCTTGTCGATCCGCTCCTGGTCGATGTCCGTCAGCACGACCGGCACCTCAAGACGGCGGACGAACAGCAGCGCCAGCTGCGAGGCCATCAGCCCCGCGCCGACGACCCCCACCTTGCTGACGGGCCGGGCCAGCGCCTTGTCCGGAGCCCCGGCCGGCCGCTTGGCACGCCGCTGCACCAGATTGAACGCGTAGATGCCGGACCGCAGTTCGCCGCCCATGATCAGATCGGCCAGCGCCGTGTCCTCGGCGTCGAACCCGGCCTGGAGATCGCCGTCCTTGGCCGCCTCGATGATCTCCAGCGCGCGGTACGCGGCCGGCGCGGCGCCGTGCACCTTGGAGTCCGCGAAGGCCCGGCCCCGGGCCACGGCCTGGTCCCACGCCTCGCCCCGGTCGACCTCGGGCCGCTCCACGGTGATCTCGCCCGTCAGCACGCCCGCCGTCCAGACCAGCGAGCGCTCCAGGAAGTCCGCGCCCTCGAACAGCGCGTCGGCGATGCCCAGTTCACGCACCTGGGCGCCCTTGAGCTGACGGTTCTGGCTGAGCGAGTTCTCGATGACCACCGAGACCGCCCGGTCCGCGCCGATCAGATTCGGCAGCAGGGTGCAGCCGCCCCAGCCCGGCACGAGCCCGAGGAAGACCTCGGGCAGCGAGAACGCCGCCGCCGCGGCCGACACCGTACGGTACGAGCAGTGCAGCCCGATCTCGACACCGCCGCCCATCGCGGCGCCGTTGTAGTACGCGAACGTCGGCACCGCCAGCGCCGCCAGCCGCTTGAACACCTCGTGGCCGCCCCGGCCGATGGCCAGCGCGTCCTCGTGGCGCTTCAGCAGCTCCACACCCTTGAGGTCGGCGCCCACGGCGAAGATGAACGGCTTGCCCGTCACCCCCGCGCCGACGATCGAGCCCTCCGCGGCCTCCGCCTCGACCTGGTCGATCGCCGCGTCCAGATTCGCCAGCGACTGCGGGCCGAACGTCGTCGGCTTGGTGTGGTCGAGACCGTTGTCCAGTGTGATCAGCGCGAACCGCCCGGCACCGCCCGGCAGTTCGAGATGGCGCACATGCGCCTGTGTGACCACTTCACCGGGGAACAGCTCGGCCGCGCCCCTCAGGAGTTCCGCTGTGCTCACTTGTCGCCTCCGTCGAAGTGCGGGTTCTCCCAGATGACCGTCGCGCCCATGCCGAAGCCCACGCACATGGTGGTCACTCCGTAGCGCACCTGCGGCTGCTCCTCGAACTGCCGCGCCAGCTGCGTCATCAGCCGTACGCCCGAGGAGGCCAGCGGGTGGCCGAACGCGATGGCGCCGCCGTACTGGTTGACGCGCGCGTCGTCGTCGGCGATCCCGTAGTGGTCCAGGAAGGCCAGCACCTGGACCGCGAACGCCTCGTTGATCTCGAAGAGCCCGATGTCCCCGATCGAGAGCCCCGCCTTGGCGAGCGCCTTCTCGGTCGCCGGGATCGGCCCGTACCCCATCACCTCGGGCTCCACGCCCGCGAAGGCGTACGAGACGAGCCGCATCCGCACCGGCAGGCCCTGCTCGCGCGCGAAGTCCTCGGCGGCGATCAGCGAGGCGGTCGCGCCGTCGTTGAGCCCCGCCGCGTTGCCCGCGGTGACCCGGCCGTGCGGCCGGAACGGGGTCTTGAGGCCGGCCAGCATCTCCCGTGTCGTACCGGGCCGCATCGGCTCGTCGGCGGTGACCAGCCCCCAGCCGGTCTCTCCCACGTCGGCGTTGGTCCGGCGGACCGAGATCGGCACCAGATCCTGCTGGATCCTCCCGTTCGCGTACGCCTTCGCCGCCTTCTCCTGCGAACGCACCGCGTACTCGTCCGCGCGGGCCTTCGTCAGGTGGGGGAACCGGTCGTGCAGATTCTCCGCCGTCATGCCCATGAACAGCGCGGCCTCGTCGACCAGCTTCTCCGACACGAAGCGCGGGTTCGGGTCGACGCCCTCGCCCATCGGGTGCCGGCCCATGTGCTCGACGCCCCCGGCGACCACCACGTCGTACGCGCCGAAGGCGATCGAGCCCGCGGTCGTGGTGACGGCGGTCAGCGCGCCGGCGCACATGCGGTCGATCGAGTACCCGGGCACGGACTGCGGCAGCCCCGCGAGAATCCCCGCGGTCCGCCCGAGCGTCAGCCCCTGGTCACCGATCTGCGTGGTCGCCGCGATGGCGACCTCGTCGATCCGCGCGGGATCGAGGTCCGGGTTGCGGCGCAGCAGCTCCCGGATCGCCTTCACGACGAGGTCGTCGGCCCGGGTCTCGTGATAGACGCCCTTCGGGCCCGCCTTGCCGAACGGGGTGCGGACGCCGTCGACAAAGACGACATCCCTGACGGTACGAGGCACGATGGCTCTCCTCCAGGGTGCGGGGTGGCACGCTTCCGCCCCCCATGCTACTTGCGAGTAACCAGCCTGCCCACCCCTGGTGGAGAGCGATACCTCTCACGGGGCGGCAGGGGGCCGCGCGGAGGGCGGGCAGGGGCGCCGATCAGGGGCGCCCCGCCACCGCCACCGCCACCGGGTGGATCCGCTCAGCCGGCGGGCGCCACCGCGCGGGCCAGCAGGGGCGCCACCTGCTCCACCTGCCAGGGCCGGGCCCCGTACCCCGTCAGCGCCTCGGCCACCGCCTCCACCGAGCGCTCGCGCGGCGGCTCCCAGCACACCCGCCGCACCGTGTCCGGTGTGATCAGATTCTCCTGCGGCATGTTCAGCCGTTCCGCCAGCGCCGAGACGGCCGTCCGCGCCGCCGACAGCCGGGCCGCGGCCTCCGGGTCCTTGTCGGCCCAGGAGCGCGGCGGCGGCGGACCGGCCACGGTCTGGCCGGGCTGGGGCAGCTCGCCGTCGGGCAGGCCCTTCGCCCGGTCGACCGCCGCCTGCCACTGTTCGAGCTGGCGTCTGCCCATCCGGCCGAACCCGGGCAGCCCGACGAGCCCCTGGGCGTCGCCGGGCATGGCGAGGGACGCCTCGATGATCGCGGTGTCGCTGAGCACCTTGCCGGGGGAGACGTCGCGCCGCTGCGCGACCCGGTCGCGGGTGGTCCACAGCTCGCGTACGGCGGCCATCTGACGGCGGCGGCGCACCTTGTGCATCCCGGAGGTACGGCGCCAGGGGTCCTTGCGCGGGGGCGCCGGCGGGGCGGCGGCGATGGCGTCGAACTCCTGGTGGGCCCAGTCGAGCTTGCCCTGCCGGTCCAGCTCCTTCTCCAGCGCGTCCCGCAGGTCGATCAGCAGCTCGACGTCGAGCGCGGCGTACCGCAGCCAGGGCTCGGGGAGCGGCCGGGTCGACCAGTCGACGGCGGAGTGCCCCTTCTCCAGGGCGTACCCGAGGACGTTCTCGACCATGGCGCCGAGGCCGACCCGGGGGAAGCCCGCGAGCCGGCCGGCCAGCTCGGTGTCGAACAGCCGGGTCGGTGTCATGCCTATTTCGCGCAGACACGGAAGGTCCTGGGTGGCGGCGTGCAGGATCCACTCGGCGTCGGCGAGCACCTCGCCGAGCGCGGAGAGGTCGGGGCAGCCGACCGGGTCGATCAGCGCGCTGCCCGCGCCCTCGCGGCGCAGCTGGACGAGGTAGGCGCGCTGGCCGTACCGGTAGCCGGACGCGCGCTCGGCGTCGACGGCGACGGGTCCGGTGCCGGCGGCGAAGGCCGCGATCACCTCGGCGAGGGCCTCCTCGGTGGCCACCACGGGCGGAATGCCCTCGCGGGGCTCCAGCAAGGGGATCGGCGCCGATTCGACGTCGGCCGGGGGCTGCGACAACAGCGGCTGGTGCCGCGGGCCCCCGGTAGCTCGCAGTGCTGGCTCTGCTGCGGTGTCTTGGGCGTCGGTCACCGGTCAAGGGTATCCGTGAACGGACGGCGCCCGTCGACGGAACGTTCCGTCGACGGGCGGTGGGGGCGAGAAGTGGTCAGTGGATGATTCCGGTACGGAGGGCCACGGCGACCATTCCGGCCCGGTCGCCGGTGCCGAGCTTGCGCGCGATCCGGGCGAGGTGGCTCTTCACGGTGAGGGCGGACAGGCCCATCGACACGCCGATGGCCTTGTTGGACTGGCCCTCGGCGACGAGCCGGAGCACCTCGACCTCGCGGCCGGACAGCTCGCGGTAGCCGCCGGGGTGGCTCGGGGCGCCGGGCGGGCGGCGGTGCATCCGCTGTCCGGCGCCGATGGGGGCGGCGCCGGGGCGGCCCGGGTGGCCGATGTTGGTACGGGTTCCGGTGACGACATAGCCCTTGACGCCGCCCGCGAGGGCGTTGCGCACCGCGCCGATGTCATCGGCGGCGGAGAGGGCGAGGCCGTTGGGCCAGCCCGCCGCGCGGGTCTCGGACAGCAGGGTCAGCCCGGAACCGTCGGGCAGATGGACGTCGGCAACGCAGATGTCGCGCGGGTTGCCGACGCGGGGGCGGGCCTCCGCGATGGACGACGCCTCGATGACGTCCCGTACTCCGAGGGCCCACAGGTGGCGGGTGACGGTGGAGCGGACGCGGGGGTCGGCCACGACGACCATGGCCGTCGGCTTGTTCGGGCGGTAGGCGACCAGGCTTGCGGGCTGCTCAAGGAGAACGGACACCAGGCCTCCTGGGGAAGGTGCGGGTCGGAGCCGGCCGGGGATGGGGCTGAGGACCGGGGCGAACCGTGCGGGAAGGGTCAATGACCTCTTCGGCAGCAATCCCGCTCGCCTTTAGAGAATGATCACGAATTAGTGAGTAACAATTCGGGCAATTCGGATACGTGATCGATCATCCTACGAGTGGTCCCCCGGACGGGCCCCGTACGGACCCCCGTCCGGGCCCGGCCGAAAGCGCCCCCGCGCACGCCCCGGGCCACCTCACGGCGCCTGTGGCCCCCGCCGCTGCGGCAGCGACACCACACCCGCGCCCGCCCCGGTCTCGCCGGGCCCCGGCACCGCCCCCGGGGAGAGCGGCGGCAGCCCCGCGACCTGACAGAGCAGATCGCACCAGGCCGCCAGATGCGCCGCCGTGTCCGGCACCCCGCCGCGGCCCTCGCGCGGGGTCCACGACGCCCGGATCTCGATCTGGGTCACCGGCCCGCGCTCCGCGAGACCGCCGAAGTAGTGCGACCCGGCCCGTGTCACGGTCCCGCTCGCCTCCCCGTACGACAGCCCGCGCGCCTCCAGTGCGCCCGTCAGCCAGGACCAGCACACCTCCGGCAGCAGCGGATCGGCGGCCATCTCCGGCTCCAGCTCCGCCCGGACGAGCGTCACCAGCCGGAAGGCGCCCTGCCAGGCGTCATGGCCCGACGGGTCGTGCAGCAGGATGAGCCGGCCGTCCGCGAGATCGTCCTCCCCGTCCACCACCGCCGCCTCCACCGCGTACGCGTACGGTGCGAGCCGCTTCGGCGGCGGGGTCGGGTCCAGCTCGATCCCCGGCCGCGGCCGGGCCGCCCGCAGTGCGTCGACCGCCGCGCGGAACGCGGCCGGAACGGCCGGTGCGACCGGTGCGGAATCGCTCTCCATGCCGCCCTTGCCGCCTGTTCCCTCGGTGCCGTTGGAATGATCGGAAAACTGTCCCTGAGCCGCAGCCATGCGGGGAAGAGTAGGCGGAACCCGCGTCCCGTGCGGGGAGGGACACCCGGCCCGGGGCCGCGGCTTCCCCGTACATGCGAAGATTCTGGTCGTGAGCGCCAACGACCGCCCTTCGGGCCAGCAGACGAAGACGTACGAATCGGCCTTTATGAAGGCATGCAGGCGCGAGCCCGTGCCACACACGCCGGTCTGGTTCATGCGGCAGGCGGGGCGCTCACTGCCGGAGTATCTGAAGGTCCGTGAGGGAATTCCGATGCTGGAGTCCTGCATGCGGCCCGAGCTGGTGGCGGAGATCACCCTCCAGCCGGTACGCCGTCACAAGGTCGACGCGGCCATCTACTTCAGCGACATCGTCGTCCCCCTCAAGGCCATCGGCCTCGATCTCGACATCAAGCCGGGCGTCGGCCCCGTCGTCGCCGAACCGATCCGCACCCGCGCCGACCTCGCCCGGCTGCGCGACCTCACCCCCGACGACGTCTGGTACGTCACCGAGGCCATGGGCCTGCTCACCGCCGAGCTGGGCGAGACCCCGCTCATCGGCTTCGCCGGCGCGCCCTTCACCCTCGCCAGCTATCTCGTGGAGGGCGGCCCGTCCCGCAACCACGAGCACACCAAAGCGATGATGTACGGCGACCCCCAGCTCTGGGCCGATCTGCTCGACCGGCTCGCGGACATCACCGCCGCCTTCCTCAAGGTCCAGATCGAGGCGGGCGCGAGCGCCGTCCAGCTCTTCGACTCCTGGGTGGGCGCGCTGGCCCCCGCCGACTACCGGCGCTCCGTCCAGCCCGCCTCCGCCAAGGTCTTCGACGCCGTCGCCCCCTACGGAGTCCCGCGCATCCACTTCGGCGTGGGCACCGGCGAACTCCTCGGCGCGATGGGCGAGGCCGGCGCGGATGTCGTCGGCGTCGACTGGCGCGTCCCGCTCGACGAGGCCGCCCGCCGGGTCGGCCCCGGCAAGGCGCTCCAGGGCAATCTGGACCCGGCCGTGCTGTTCGCCCCCACCGCCGCGGTGGAGACCAAGACCCGCGAGGTGCTGGACGCGGCGGCCGGTCTTGAGGGGCATATCTTCAACCTCGGCCACGGCGTCCTGCCGACCATGGACCCGGACGCGCTCTCCCGGCTGGTCGCGTACGTCCACAGCGAGACGGCCCGCTGAGGACCCTCCGTACGGACGACGACTACATACCGGCGGCGCGCACCGCGGCCACCGCCTTGCGCGCCGCCACCAGCACCGGGTCCCAGACCGGCGAGAACGGCGGCGCGTAACCGAGGTCCAGGGTGGTCATCCGCTCCACGGTCATCCCGGCCGTGAGCGCCACCGCCGCGATGTCCACCCGCTTCGCGCTGCCCTCGCGCCCCACGATCTGGACGCCCAGCAGCCGGCCCGTCCGGCGCTCCGCGAGCATCTTGACCGTCATCGGGGCCGCGCCCGGGTAGTAACCGGCGCTGTTGGTGGACTCGACGGTGGCGCTCACATACCGCAGCCCGGCCCGGTCGGCGTCCTTCTCGCGCAGGCCGGTCCGGGCGATCTCCAGCGCGCAGACCTTGCTCACGGCCGTCCCCACCACCCCGGGGAACGTGGCGTAACCGCCGCCCGCGTTCGCGCCGATGATCTGGCCGTGCTTGTTCGCGTGGGTGCCGAGCGCGATATGGCGGTGCGCGCCCGAGACCAGGTCGAGCACCTCCACACAGTCGCCGCCCGCCCAGATGTTCCCGTGCCCGCGCACCCGCATCGACAGATCGGTGAGCAGCCCGCCGTACGCCCCGAGCGGCAGCCCCGCCGCGCCCGCCAGCGTGGTCTCCGGCTCCACACCGATGCCCAGCACGACGACATCGGCCGGATACTCGGCGTCCTCGGTGACCACGGCCCGCACCCGGCCGTCCGCGCCGGTCCGGATCGCGGTGACCGCCGCGCCGCCCACCGTGGTGATCCCCATCGCGTCCATCGCCGTGTGCACGAGCCGCCCCATGTCCGGGTCGAGCGTCGCCATCGGCTGCTCCCCCCGGTGCACGACCGTCACCTCGTACCCCCGCTTGAGCAGCGCCTCCGCCATCTCGACACCGATATAGCCCGCGCCGACGACGACCGCGCGCCCGCCCTCCGTACCGTCCAGGGTGTCCAGCAGCGCCTGGCCGTCGTCCAGGGTCTGCACCCCGTGCACACCCCGCGCGCCGATACCGGGCAGCGCGGGCCGCACCGGCCGCGCGCCCGTCGCCACGACCAGCTTGTCGAAGCCGGTCCAGCTCTCCGCACCGGTGGCCAGGTCACGGGCCCGCACCCGCTGCCCGGGAACATCGATCTCCACGGCCTCGGTACGCATCCGCAGATCAATGGCTCGTTCTCGATGCTCCTCGGGCGTCCGCGCGATCAGCGCGGCGCGCTCCGGGACGTCCCCGCCCACCCAGTACGGGATGCCGCAGGCCGAGTACGAGGTGAAGTGGCCGCGCTCGAAGGCGACGATCTCCAGCTCCGCCGGCCCCCGCTCCCTGCGGGCCTGCGACGCGGCGGACATACCCGCCGCGTCGCCGCCGATGACCACCATGCGCTCCGCCGCCATCGCGTGCACCTCTCTCCGTCGCCGGGATCCTTCCGTCGTCAGGATCCCGGAGGCACGCTACGCCGGTACGCAGGGATCAGTCCCGCTCGCCCCGCTGCTCGTCGGCCCCCTGCTCCTCCGGGGCCCCGGCCGCCGCCCCGGCCGGGCGGCGGTCCCGTACCCACCGGCCCCTGACCAGCCGCCACAGCACGTACAGCGCGCCGAACACGGCCGCGAACGGGAGCACCGCGCCCAGCACCACCGAGATCAGGCGCACGGTCGTGACCAGCGCGTCCCAGCCGCCTCCGAGCGCGTCCAGGAACCCCGGTTCGCTGTCCTTCTTCTTCTCCTCCGCCACCTTCGCCGGAGCCTCGCTGAGGTCCAGGGTGATGGTCGCCAGCGAGGCACGGTCCTTCAGGGACGCCTGCCGCGCCAGGAGCGACTCCAGCTCCGCCTGACGGGTGCTCAGCTCGCCCTCCAGCTGGACCACGTCGCTGATCTTGACGGCCTGGTCCATCAGCTCGCGCACCCGTGCCACGCTCGCCCGCTGCGAGGCGATCCGGCTGTTGACGTCGACCACCTGGTCCGTGACGTCCTTGGCGTTCGTGCTGCGCGACAACAGCTTGCCGGTGCCCGCGAGTTCGCGCAGGACCGCGTCGTACGACTCCTGCGGGACGCGCAGCACGACCGTCGAGTGCACCCCGTCGTCCGCCCCGCCGCTCTCGGTGACTTCGCTCTGCACGAGACCGCCCGCGGTCCCGGCCGCCGCCCGCGCCACCTCCACCGCCTTCTCGGCGTTCTTGACCCGCACGGACAGCCGGGCGGTACGGATCACCTGCGTCCCGGCCGGGTTCGTGGTGTCCGCGGCCTTGCCCTTGCCGCCCGGCGCGCCCGCGCCCACCTGGTCGGCGGCGCCCTGTCCGGTGCCGCCCTTCGCGTCGGCCGGCTGGCCGGCGTCCTGCGCGAGCGATTTGTCGCTGGAGCTGGAGTCGATCCCGCTGCATCCGGTGAGGACGAGCGAGAGGGTGAGTAGTGCTGCCGCGATCATCGGCGTCCTGCGCATGACCGGCCCCCTGAGGTGATTGTCGTGATGCCGGTTCGACGTACGGGGCGGGTGCGCGGGTTGCCCATCCGAGGTTCCGAAGCGGTCACGGTCGGGACTCGGTACGGGATGCGGGGGCGGACCCGCCGTTTGAGAGAGTGGGCGCATGGAGTCGTCGCGCGCACCACACCGGGACCCGGCCGCACCCGCCGCCCGCCATGTCGTCGTCATCGGGGGCGGTATCGCCGGTCTGGCCGCCGCGCACCGGCTGCTGGGCGCCGGGGTACGGGTGACCCTCCTGGAGGCCACCGCCCGGCTCGGCGGAAAGCTGTGGGCCGGCGAGATCGAGGGCGCCCCCGTCGACCTCGGCGCCGAGTCGATGCTCGCCCGCCGGCCCGAGGGAGTCGCCCTGGCCGAGGCCGTCGGGCTCGGCCCCCGGCTCCAGCCGCCCACCGCCACCACCGCCTCCGTATGGACCCGCGGGCGGCTGCGGCCGATGCCCCGGGGCCATGTCATGGGCGTGCCCGGCGACCCCGCCGCGCTCGCCGGACTGCTCTCCGAGGAGGGCCTCGCCCGGCTGGCCGAGGAGCCCGGACTGCCACCCACCGAGATCGGCGACGACATCGCCGTCGGCGCGTACGTGGCGGAGCGGCTCGGCCGCGAGGTCGTCGACCGGCTGGTCGAGCCGCTGCTCGGCGGGGTCTACGCGGGCGACGCGTACCGCATCTCCATGAAGGCGGCCGTCCCGCAGCTCTTCGGAGCCGCCCGCACCCACGGCTCACTGCTGGCGGCCGTCCGCGGCCTCCAGAGCGGCCAGGACCCCCTGGCCGCCGCGCGGCCGGTCTTCGCCGGCGTCGAGGGCGGGGTGGGCCGGCTCGCCGACGCCGTCGCCGACGCCGTACGGGCGGCCGGCGGCGAAATCGTCCTGGAGACCCCCGTCCTCGGCCTGGCCCGCCGCGCCGACGGCTGGCACATCCGCACCACCGGACGCCCGCTGACCGCCGACGGGGTGATCATGGCGGCCCCCGCCTGGGCCGCCTCCGTACTCCTCGCCGACGAGTCCCCGGCCGCCGCCGCCGGGCTCGCCACCGTCGAGTACGCCTCGATGGCCCTGGTCACCATGGCGTTCCGGCGCGCGGACGCGGACCCCGTACTGCCCGACGGCAGCGGCTTCCTCGTCCCGCCCGTCGACGGCCGCACCATCAAGGCGTCGACCTTCTCCACCCGCAAGTGGGGCTGGACCGCCGACGCCGCGCCCGGCCTGTTCCTCCTGCGCACCTCCATCGGCCGCTACGGCGAGGAGGAGCAGCTCCAGCGCGAGGACGCCGAACTCGTCGATGTCTCCCTGCGCGACCTCGGCGCGGCCACCGGACTCACCGCGCGGCCGGTGGCCACCGAGGTGACCCGCTGGACGGACGGGCTGCCCCAGTACCCCGTCGGCCATCTGGACCGGGTCGCGCGGATCCGCGAGGCGGTGGCGAAACTCCCGGGCCTGCGGGTCTGCGGCGCGGCGTACGACGGCGTCGGCATCCCGGCCTGTGTCGCGAGCGCGCAACGGGCCGCGGACGAGATCATCGCCACGTCCACCCCGGCGCGGGGCACCGCCCGGGGCGCGGGAGAATAGCCGTATGACTGCTGCTCCAGAGAAGATCCCGAACGCGGGCAAGAAGGCCAGGGACCTCAACGAGGTCATCCGCTACACGCTGTGGTCCGTCTTCCGGCTCCGGGACGCGCTGCCCGAGGACCGCACCGGTTACGCGGACGAGGTCCAGGAGCTGTTCGACCAGCTCGGCGCCAAGGACATCACCGTACGCGGCACGTACGACGTGTCCGGGCTGCGCGCGGACGCCGACGTCATGATCTGGTGGCACGCCGAGACCGCGGACGAACTCCAGGACGCGTACAACCGCTTCCGCCGCACCCGCCTGGGCCGCGCCCTGGAGCCGGTCTGGTCGAACATGGCGCTGCACCGCCCCGCCGAGTTCAACAAGTCGCACGTGCCGGCCTTCCTGGCCGACGAGACACCCCGCGACTACGTCAGCGTCTATCCGTTCGTCCGCAGTTACGACTGGTACCTGCTGCCGGACGAGGAGCGGCGCCAGATGCTCGCGGACCACGGCAAGATGGCGCGCGGTTACCCGGACGTGCGTGCCAACACTGTGGCATCCTTCTCGCTCGGCGACTACGAGTGGATCCTCGCCTTCGAGGCCGACGAGCTGTACCGGATCGTCGACCTGATGCGTCATCTGCGCGGCTCCCAGGCGCGCCTGTACGTACGGGAAGAGGTGCCGTTCTACACCGGCCGCCGCAAGTCGGTGGCGGATCTGGTGGCCGGGCTCGCATAGGGCCCGCACTTGACGTGGCCGGGTCCGCCCGCTCAGCGGCGGACGCGGCCATTCCACCCGGAAGATCAGACGACGGGCGGCAGTTCCCTGCTGCGCGCCCGCCCGTCCAGCGACACCGGGTTCGGCTTCGGGTTCCCATCGGCCGCTGACCGCGCGCGGCCGATGGAACCCGGGTCGGTGCTCCCCGAGAGCATGCGCAGAGCACCCTCAGGAATAAATATGGACATGACACCCGCCCTCCCCGGTTAGTGTGGGCGCCGGGCCTCCCGGCACCGCGAGCCGCTCAACAGCCGTTCCGGGAGCGCTCGTTCATGTCCGCGGGCCGGTCGCCTCGGCCCGCGTCGCCGATCCGAGGGTCTGAACCGGTTCATGATCTCCCATATAGCCCCGCTCCGGGCAGCGCTGCTCCGGAGCCGACTGCCCGTCTGGCCGATCCCGGTGCTGTGGACCCTGGCGCTCGGCCTGTGGGGACTGTCCCGGGAGCGGAGCCTGTGGCGTGACGAGGCCGCGACCTGGCAGGTGGCACTGCGCTCCACCGCCGACATCCGGCGCATGCTGGAGCAGGTCGATGTGGTGCACGGGCTCTACTACCTGCTGATACGGGGGCTCTTCGCCTCCTTCGGGCCCAGCACCACGACGCTGCGGCTGCCCTCCGTACTGGCGATGGCGGTGGCCGCGGCCTGTGTGGCGGTCATCGGCCACCGGCTGGCCGGGTTCTGGGCGGGGCTGGGCGGCGGGATGGCGTTCGGGCTGCTGCCGGCCGTGCAGTTCTACCTCCAGGAGGGCCGCCCGTACGCGCTGGTGGCGGCCTGCGCGGGCATCGCGACCCTGCTGCTGGTGAGGGCGCTGGAGGGGCGCGGCGGGGCGGCGCTCTGGGGCGCGTACGGCGCGGTGATCCTGCTGTCCGGACTGCTGAACTGGCTGTCCCTGATGATCCTGCCCGCCCATCTGGTGACCCTGGTCTGGGCGCGGGCCGGGCGCCGTACGGGCACGCGCTGGGCGGTGGCCGCGACGGTGGCGGTGGCCGGGGTGCTGCCGCTGATCCTCTTCAGCCGGAGCCAGTCCGAGCAGGTGTCCTGGATACCGCCGCTGACCTGGCACATGATGATCGGCCCCGCGGTCCTGCTGGCGATCGGCTGCCTCGGCGCCCTGCTGGACCGGCCCCGCCCGGGCCGGCCACCGGCGGCGGCCGTCGGACTGCCGCTGCTGGCGGTGCCGCAGCTCGGACTGGCCGGACTCTCGCTGGCGCACCCGCTGTTCGTGGACCGCTATGTGGTGTTCAGCCTGCTGGGTCTGGCCCTGCTGATCGGTGTGGGACTCGGCGCGGCGGTACGGGCGGCCGGGCCGCGCTTCCCGCGCGCGTCGGTCTGGATCCTTCCCGGGGCGGTCGCCGTGGTGGCGGCGGCCCTGCTGCCGCATTCGCTGGCCAAGCGGTCCCCGGCGAGCCGGGTGGACGACGTCCTCGCGGTGGCGGCCGACGTACGGCGGCTGAAGGGATCCGGGGGAGCGGTGGTGTTCGTACCGGCCGCGCGGCGCGACACCCGGTCGGTCTCTCCCGGGGCGTTCGCCGGGCTGCGGGACATCGCCCTGACGCGGAGCCCGGTGGAGTCCGGGACGCTGAAGGGCGTCGAGGCGGGCCCGGCCGGGATCCGGGACGCGATGCTGGCCCAGCGGCGGATCCTGCTGGTCACGGACGCCCGGGAGGTGGCGAAGCCGCTGTCGGGGGCGCGCGACCGGACGAAGATCTCCGTACTGCGCGAGCACTTCACGGTGGTGGCGGACGAACAGGTCCGCGGGCGCCGGGTGACGGTGTACGAGCGGCGCACCCCGCCGCCGCACCGGGAAGCGGCGGCGGGGGCGGGGCAGCGGGGGGTACGGGCCGGGGTCAGTGCCCGGCGATGACGCCCGACAGCTCGTTGGTGCTCTTCGGCAGGGTGACGGAGGTGATTTTCTTCCCCGTCTCCAGGTCCAGGGCGTGCAGGGCCTTCTTGCCGGGCTCGGAGATGTAGGCGGTGGTGCCGCGGACGAAGAGGGTGGGCCGGGGCTGCTGCCAGTCCAGCGGCTCCTGCCACTCGCCCACGACGGGGATCTTCTTCTCGGTCTTTCCGGTGTTCTGGTCGATGACGTGGAGAGCGCCGTCGGTGCCGAGGACCAGCGCCTCGCCGTGCGGGCCGCGGGCGAGCGAGCGGAAGGAGTAGCTGGTGCCCAGGTCCACCAGGCGCAGCTTCTTCTTCGCGGTGTCGATGAGGGAGATACGGGTCGGGCGCTCCAACTCGGCCTCGGGGTCGGTCTTGTAGTCGCCCAGCAGGACCGGTGAGAGGTCGCTGCCGGCCTGGTTGCCGATACGGCCGTAGTCGTCGGGGGCGTCGATCTTGGTGAACGCGCCGTTCTGGTAGATCAGGATGCCGTCCTGGCAGCCGACGGCGACCGCCTCGTTCTTGGCGGCGGCCTCACCGTGCACGCCGGGGCAGTTCTCGTAGCGCGCGATCTCCTTGTCGTTCTTGTCCAGCACCAGCGCGCCGGTGCGCTTCTCCTCGGTGCCCAGGGTGCTGAGCAGTTCGCCGTTGGCCAGTTCGATGGCGACGCCGTGGTGTGCCTCGGCCGAGGTGTAGGTGCGGCCTTCCGGCTTCTCGCCGCCGCTCAGCGCGGCCGGGTCGAAGACGTTGACCTCTCCGGTGCCGTCGGTGAAGAGCGCGGTCCGGCCCGCGTGACGTACGACATGGCCGGGCTTGGCGCCCTTGTACTCGATACCGGTGAGGGCCTGGGCGGTGGCGTTCAGGACGCGGAAGCCGGTGTCCGTGGAGACGATGACATGGTCCTTGTCACCGGCGGCGTTGACCCGGTTGAAGCCGGGAAGTGCGAGGGTCCCGGCCGTTTCGAGGCTCTCGCCGTCCAGGATGTACAGGCCGCCGTCGAAGGTGACGACCAGCGGGTCCTTGACCGCCGCGGCGGGTGTCGCGGTCGCGGTGGCATCGGCCTTGGCGCCGGAGGCGGAGGAGGCCGCGGAGGAGGAGTCCTCTCCTCCGCAGGCGGTCAGTACGGTGGACACCGCCAGGGCGAGTGCCGTGCCCGTGACGGCTCTGCGGCGTATCGACGTGTTCATGGGTGCGTTCATTGGTGTGTTTCCTTTCCGCGCCGCTCGGTGGCGGCATGGGGGTGTGTGATGTGCGGGGAAAGCAGGAGACAGGTCGGTCAGTCGCCGGTGAGGCCGCCCGTCATGGCGGTGGTGTTGGCGCGCATCATCCGCAGGTACGTGTCCGCGCCCCCGCCCTCGGCGGTCAGCGACTCCGAGTGGAGCGCGACGACCCGGACCCGGCCGCCCAGCTCCGTACGCAGCACCTCGGCGAGCCGCCTGGGCTGGGAGGAGTCCGCGAAGACGGTGCGTACGCCCGCCTGTTCCATCGCCTCGGTGAGTGAGCGGAGGTCCGAGGAGCTGGGGGAGGCCAGTGTGGTGCCGCTGGGGATGACCGCGCCGATCACCCGGAGGCCGAAGCGTTCTGCGAGATAGCCGAAGACATGGTGGTTGGTGACCAGGGCCCGCCGGTCCTCGGGAACGCGGCCGAAGGATTTCTCCATCCAGGCGGTGAGGTCCGTGAGTTCACCGGTGTAGCGGGCGGCGTTGGCGCGTATCGCGTCGGCGTCCACGCCGTCGACATGCTCGATGACCTGGTCGGCTATCAGGCCGACGGCCTTGCGCACCCGGTCCGGGTCGGTCCAGAAGTGCGGGTCGGGCTGTCCTGCCTCTCCGCCGGGGCCGCCGTCGTCGGCCGTGCGGAAGGTGAGCGGGTCGGCCGCCTCACCGGCCGCGAAGGTGGCGACACCGGACGCGCGGGCGGCGGCCACATGCCGCAGGACGTTCTCCTCCAGCCCCAGGCCGTTGTGGACGACCAGACCGGCCCGCTCCAACTGGGCGGCCTGCACCGCCGAGAGGCCGAAGGAGTGCGGATCGGCGTTGGGCTTCATCAGCACCGTGACCTCCGCCTGGTCGCCGACGATCTCCCGGGTGATGTCGCCGAGGATGTTGGTCGTCACGACGATGTCGGACCGGCCGTGCTCGGTGGCGCAGGCGGTGGCGGTGGCGGCCGTGACAAGGGTGAGCAGGGCGAGCAGTACGGGAAACGGGCCGCGCACCCGCGCCGGGCCCGCTGCCGCGCGCCGTCTCGCCCCGGTCCGGCTCATCGGCCGGTCTCCGCCATGAGGACCGGCTTGACGGCCAGGTCGAAGGAGCGCGCGATGCGCAGACCGTCGTTGTAGTCGATTTCGAACACCTTCTTGCCCTCGGGGTCGTTGACATAGGCGCGGCCGCGGTCCACCTCGATGACGGGAGCGCCGCCGTCGGCCCCGGCCCGGACCTCCCCGGTCAGCAGCGGCTCCGTCCGCGCGGTCCGCTCCCCGGTGGCGATGTCGTAGCCGTACAGCGAGCCGTCGGTCTCCAGCACGAGCAGCGGGGAGCCTTCTCCGGCGGTGTTGGCCGCGACGACCGGACCGGTCTCCACCCGGGTCCAGCGCCGCTCGGCGGCGTCGAGGACCCAGACGGCGCTGTCTCCGGCCGGGGCGGTGAGGGTGTCGCTGCCGGGGCGCCGGTGGAAGGCGGTGGCCCGTTCCCCCGCCGGTACGTCCTGTCCGTAGGGGATCTTCTCGGCGGTGAACGCGCCGTCGCGCGCCCGGACGAGCAGCGCGCCGTCGGCGCAGCCGAGGACCACGCCGCGCCGGGTGACGGCGTCTCCCCGCGGCGCCTCGCACTCCGCGTCCGGGGAGGCGACGCGCTTTCCCGCGCGGTCGAGGACGACGAGTGCGGGGGCGCCGCCCTCGTCCACAAAGGCGAGCAGATGCTCCGCGTACGGCACGACGGCGCCGGTGTAGGTGCCCGGCAGCGTCCGTGGGGGCGTGACCGTGCCCTTCTCCAGTGCGGTGCGGTCGTGGAGGGCGGCGCGCCCGCTCCCGTCGGTCACCGCGGTCACGGCGATATCGGCGCGGACCAGCGCCCGGCCGTCCACGGGGAGCGGGCCCACGTCCCGTATCGCCGCGCTGTAGTAGTGGACATGGTCGCCGTGGTCGACCATCCACGCGCCGCTGTCGAGCACATGGGTGCCGCCGGGCGCGTGGAGCTAGCCGAACCTGCCGTCCGTCGTCAGCCGTACGGCGCCCTTCACCGGCGCTGTCCGGTGCGTCGTGCCGGTGATGAGGTCGAGGACCGCGCTGTCTCCGCTGCCGGGGTCGTTGAGGAGGAGCCGGGACCGCTGCTCGGCGGACTCCTGGGCTCCCTCGACATAACCGTGCGCAGCGGCGGAGGAGGATCCGGGCGAGCCCGCCGCGGAGCCGTCGCCCTGGTCCGCGGAGCAGCCCGTGGCGAGCAGCGCGGCGAGGACCAGGGCGGCCGACACCTGCGAAGTAACGTTTCTGCGGAGGGTCATGACGTATGCCTCGGGCTTCCTTCGGCCGGCGCGGGTACGGCCGGTACGGCTGGTACGGAGGGACGCGCGGGGGCATGGCCCGCCCGGCGCCGGAGCAGCCCGGACAGCGCGTGGGAGAGGAAGAACAGGCTCACCGCGAGGGCGGCGACGGTCGCCCCGGCGGCGGTGCTCAGATGCCAGGACAGCAGCAGGCCGCCGAATGTGGCCGCCGCGCCGATCAGGGCGGCGAGCACCATGACCCCGCGCACACTCCGCACCCAGGGCAGCGCTGCGGCCGGTGGCGCGATGAGCAGCCCGAGGACGAGCAGCGTGCCCACGATGTGGAACGAGGCGACGATCGCCAGCCCGAGCAGTCCGAGCAGCACCGCGTGGGCCAGCCGGGGCCGCAGCCCCAGGGTCCGGGCCTTGCGCGGGTCGAACGCCAGGGCCAGGAAGGCGCGGTGCCCGAGGACCGACACGGCCAGCGCCGCGCACAGCGCCACCGCGAGCACGGTCAGGTCCCGCTGGGTGACGGCGAGGACATCACCGAAGAGAAAGCCGGTCAGGTCGACCGCGAAGGACTGCGACCGCGACACGATGATCACTCCGAGCGAGAGCATGCCGACGAACAGCAGCCCGATGCCGGTGTCCTGGGAGAGCCGCGCCGTCCGGCCGAGCGCGGTGACTCCGGCGGTCATGACGGCGGCGCTGGCCACCGCGCCCACCATGAGGTTCCCGCCCAGCAGCGCGGCGAGCGCGACACCCGGCAGCAGCCCGTGGGACATGGCGTCGCCGAGGAAGGCCATCCCTCGCAGCACCACCCAGGTGCCCGCCGGAGCGCAGATCGCGGACACGAGCATCCCGCCCCACAGAGCCCGCTGCACGAAGGTCACTTCGAACGGGGTCGTCAACCATTCCATGACCGAGACACTACAATGAAAATCATGTTCAAAAAACCTCGGTCCTCGCCCGCCCCCGCCCCGGACCGGACCGCGCGCATCCACTTCTCCGGTCTGTGCGCCGGCTATCCGGGCCGTCCCGTGCTGAGCGAAGTCGGCGCGCGGATACCGAAGTCGGCCACGACGGCGCTCGTCGGGCCGAACGGCAGCGGCAAGTCCACCCTGCTCGGGGTGCTCGCCGGGGTGATCCCCCCGACAGCCGGCCATCTCCAGCACCACGGCGGCCGGCCACCCGCGTTCGTACCGCAGCGCGGAGCCGTCGGCGACACCCTGCCGCTCACCGTGCGGCAGACCGTGGAGATGGGACGCTGGGGCGAGCGCGGGCCGTGGCGCCGGCTGACCCGCCGGGACCACGCGACCGTGGACGCGGCGCTCGACCGGCTCGCCATCGGTGACCTCGCCCCACGCCAGCTGGGCGAGCTGTCGGGCGGCCAGCGCCAACGCGCCCTCATCGCCCAGGGGTTGGCGCAGGAGTCGGACCTGCTGCTCCTCGACGAGCCGACCACGGGCCTGGATCCCGAGGCGAGGGAGCGGATCGGGGCGCTGCTGACGGCGCTCGTCGCCGAGGGGGTGACGGTCGTGCAGGCCACCCACGACCTGGAGGCCGCGCGCGCCGCGGACGCGTGCCTCCTGCTCCAGGACGGCCGCCTCGCCGGACGGGGGCGTCCGGACGAGGTCCTCACCACGGCGGCCCTGGCCCGCGTGTGGCAGTCGCCGCGCTGAGCGCCGGCCCCGGGGTCAGCGGCGCGAGGCCGCGGCGAGCCTCCGGTGCGGGTCGAGAAGCCTGTTCGCCGGTTCCAGCGAGATCGGGTTCGGCTCGGCGCGGGCCGCGCAGTCGGCGCGTCGTACCGGAGCCCGTCCGCTCAGCAGATAGTCCTCCAGATAGCGGTCGACACAGGTGTTGCCGCCGCCCGCGACCCCGTGCGTGCCCGCGTTCCGCTCGGTCACCAGCACCGCCCCCGGCAGCCGCCGCTGCAACTCCAGCGCGCCCGCGTACGGGGTCGCCGCGTCCCGTTCGGCGGCCAGGATCAGCGTCGGGGGCAGTTCGCCCGGCCGGGTGCCGACATCGAGCGGGGTCTGCCGGGGCGCCGGCCAGTAGGCGCACGGCAGATTCATGAAGGCGTTGTCCCACGTCTCGAAGGGCGCGGTACGGGCCAGTTCGGTGTTGTCGTGGTCCCAGACGCTCCAGTCCGTCGGCCACGGCGCGTCATTGCACTCGACGGCCGTGTAGACCGCGTTGCCGTTCTCGCTGTCGGCGGCGGCCTCGGGGTGTGCGGTGGCCTGCTCGATCAGCGGCTTGGGGTTGCCCTTGACGTACTCGGAGAGCGCCGTGGCGCGCAGGGCCCAGTAGTCGTCGTAGTAACCGGCCGACAGCATCGCGCCCTGGAGCTGACCGGGCCCGACCGTGCCGCCGGCCGGCTCACGGGTGACCCCGGCGCGCACCTTCTCGTAGCTCTTCCGCACCTCTTCGATGTCGGTGCCCAGGTGGTACGCCTTGTCGTGTCTGGCGACCCAGGCCAGGAAGTCCGTCCAGCGCCGCTCGAACGCGGCCGACTGGTCGAGGTTGTTGCGGTACCAGATCCGCTCCGGATCCGGGTTGACCGCCGAGTCGAAGACCATCCGGCGGACATGGGACGGGAAGAGCGTCGCGTACAGCGCGCCGAAGTACGTGCCGTACGACGCGCCCATGAACGTCAGCTTCGGCTCGCCGAGAGCGGCGCGCAGCACATCGAGATCCCGGGCGTTGTTCAGCGAGGTGAGGTGCGCCAGCTTGTCCCCGCCGCGGTCGGCGCAGCTCCGCGCGTACGCCTGGGCCTCCGCGATCCGCTCGCGCTTGTACGACTCGGAGGGGTGGACGGGGGACGGGGTGGGGCCCTTCAGGGAGTCCGCCGGGTCCGTGCAGGACAGCGGCGCCGAACGGCCCACCCCCCGGGGCGCGTAGCCGACGATGTCGTACGCGGCGGCGATCCGCTTCCACTCGGGCAGTGCGGCGGCCATCGGGAAGTACATGCTGGAGGCGCCCGGGCCACCGGGGTTGAAGACCAGCGCGCCCTGCCGCCGGTCCGCCGGCCCGCTCGCCGCGGCACGGCTGACGGTCAGGGAGATCGTCCGGCCGTCGGGCGCCGCGTAGTCGAGGGGGACCTCTACCGTGCCGCAGGCGATGGGGGCGGGCAGCGACTCGGCCTCCGGACAGGCGCCGAACGCGATCCCGGCCGCGGCGGCCCGCTCGGCCGCGCGCGCCACCCCCCGGGTCTCGGCGGCCCGGGCCCGCGCGGCGGCGACCGGGTCCGTACCGGACCCGGACCCGGCCGCGACCGCGCCGTTCGCGGGGGCGGCGACGAGCGCCGACAGGACCAGGGAGCCGAGGGCGGTCAGCGTCCCGCACTTCACTACTGCTCTCATCGCGTTCCCTCCGTGCGTGCGGCTGTGGGATCAACCGCCGGACCGAGAGAACGCGGCGCCGCCCGGACGACGCAAGGACCACCGGACGGTGTCGGCACCAATGACCCCGATGCGCCCCGCGTCCACGCCCCACGCGCCGGGACAGGGCGGGTGACGGACCGGCAGGAGGGGTGACGGACCGCCGGAACGCGTCAGGAACCACCGCCTCCGCCACAGGAACCGCCGCCTCCACCGCCTCCGCCGCCGCAGGAGCTGCTCCCGCCCCCTCCGCAGGAGGCGGCCCCGGCGCAGCTGTGTCCGAAGTGCGAGTCGGAGCTGCCGCCCGACGAGGCACCGGCGGTGGAGCCGAAGGCCGGCACCCGGCCGCCGGCCCGCAGATACCGGCGCAGCACCGGGTCGGGCACGCCGCCCACCCCGTACACCGCCACCATCTCGCTCACGCTCGCGCCCGGCCGCCGTGCCGTGTCCCGGAAGGCGCGCAGCGCCCGCCGTCCGGCCCGGGTGCGCGGCCAGGTCGCCAGCGCCGCCGACAGGAAGCCGAGGGCCATGCCCGCGAACAGCGTGGGCAGCAGGGTGAAGGAGGGCGCGAACGGCGGGAACGCGTCGTCGGAGGTGGACTCCATGAACGCCGAGGTGGAGTTGACCTCGCTGATGACGCTCACGATGAAGACCGCCGGCAGCCCGACGAAGCAGACGATGCCGTGGACGATGCCCCACATCCGCCAGGCCCGGGTACGCGCCGGAGGCACCAGCAGCCCCCGGCGGACGAGCGTCTCGCCCAGCTCCCGTACGGCGGCGGAGGCGGCCACCGACTGCCGCAGCCGCAGCACCCAGCCGCTCCGGGCCGTCGCCAACTCCTGGAGCACCGACTGCTCCACGGGGTTGTGGGCCACCGGCACCCGTACGGCGACGATGCCGGGGCCGCCGACGACCAGCCGGCTGTCGCCCTGCATCGTGGCGATCGCGGTCTCCGCGACCCGGCGCGGCCCGCCGCCGAGGTAGGCGGCCTCCAGATCGGTCGGCCGCGTGAGGGGTATCGCGTCCATGGGCGGCGCGGCGGGGTCGCCGCGGCGCACCACGAGAACGCTGATGAGGAGGGTGAGGGACGACAGGGCTATGAGCACATGGAGCGTCAGTACGACGGCGTTGTTCATGGCAGGTTCACTTTCCCGCGAGTGCGGCTCGGGCCACGCGGACCAGACGGGTCGCGCGGCGCGGCGGACGCGCTCCGGCGCGCTCCTGCCACCACAGCGACAGACGGCGCCGGGCCGGCCGGCTCTCGGGCCGCCCGGCGATCAGCAGATGTTCGGCGAAGTCGAGCGCGTCCCGACGGTAGCCCGCGCGCATGGGCCGGCTCGCGGCGTACCCGAGGAACTCGGGGCGGTAGCCGTCGCCGAGGATCTCCGGCAGCTCGGGGGCGACCTTGGCGACGACCCCCGCGCGCTTGACGGAGAGGGCCCGGCTCTGGACCCGCAGCCGCCGGCGGTCGAACCCCTCGGGGACGGGCGTACCGGCGACGAGGGCGGAGAGCAGGGACGTCTGCGCGAGGGCGAGCCGCTGGCGGGCGTCGTCGGTGCCGGTGCCGGTGCCGCTGCCGGTGCCGATGTCCATGGCGCCGGCCGCCGTACGCGGAGCACGTACCGTACGGGGCGCGTACCGCCCGGCCGCCGCGTCGAGTGTCTCCCGGATCGCCGTCAGCTCCCCAGCCAGCTCCGGCGCCGGAGGGAAGTCGTCGTCGCGCTCCAGCAGCACGCCCGGCGGGTCGACCCGCCGCCGAAGCTCCGTCAGCACGTCGAGCACGGGCCGGGTGACCGGATGGGCGTGGGTGTCGTGCCAGACGCCGTCGCGCTCGATGCCGCCCGCGACATGCACGTACGCGATCGCCTCGACCGGCAGTTCGGCCAGGGCGGTGGCCGGGTCCTCGCCGCGGTTGACGTGGTTGGTGTGCAGATTGGCGACGTCGATCAGCAGCCGGACCCCGGTGCGCTCGACCAGCTCCGCCAGGAACTGGCCCTCGGTCAGCTCCTCGCCCGGCCAGGCGATCAGCGCGGCGATGTTCTCCACGGCCAGCGGCACGGGCAGCGCGTCCTGGGCGATCCGTACGTTCTCGCAGAGCACGCGCAGCGCGTCCCAGGTGCGCGGCACCGGCAGCAGATGGCCCGCTTCGAGCACGGGCGACGCCGTACGCGGCCCGCCCGCCCTGACATACGCGATGTGCTCGGTGACCAGCGGCGAGCCGAGCGCCCCGGCCCGCTCCGCGAGGTCCGCGAGCCGCCGCGGGTCCGGCCGCTCCGCGCCGCCGAGCCCGAGCGAGACACCGTGCGGGACGACGGTGACACCGCGCTCGCGCAGCCGTACGAGTGAGTCCGGCAGATGGCCGGGACAGAGGTTCTCCGCGACGGCCTCGACCCAGTCGACGCCGGGCAGCGCCTCCACCGCGTCGGCGATCTCGGGGCGCCACCCGATGCCGACGCCCAGCCGTGGCGTACTTCCCTGTGATGTGCCGTTCATAGCGTCCCCCTCGCCCTTCGTGTGCAGTGGCTATCGCCCGCACGGGCGCCGCCGAATCCAGCAAGGGAGACGTTCAGAGGTTGATTTGAGGTTCCTGGCACAGTCGGCCCGGATACCGCACGTAAACGGCGGATCCCTCCCCCGATGAGACAGGGGAGGGATCCGCCGTGGGGACGCCGTGGGACATCAGGAGGGGGCGGGCGCCACCGGCTCCTCCGGGTCGGGCCGGTTGGTGTTGATCGCGGTCGGCGCACCCGGCTGGGTGGACGGCTCCGAGGTGACCGTCACACCGGCGGACGGCTCGACCGGCACCGGGGCCGGGGGCAGGTTGCCGTTCGGCGGCGGCGGGCCGACCGGGCTGGCGGTCAGATTGCCGGCGGCCTCGTTGGCGAGGGCGTCGAAGTCGACCTTGCCGGTGGCCTCCAGCATCGTGATGTGGTCGAGCACGGTGATGTTCGCGTCACTCGCCAGCTGCCGGACCAGCTCGTTCCTGGTGGTGTGACGCACCAGCGCGATGGCGGAGAAGACCTTGCCGTGCGCGTTGCGCAGCAGCTGGGCGAACTTCCGCTCGTACTCTTCGCCCTGGGCCTCCGACAGCTCTCTCAGCCAGCCCTGCTGATCCTCGTTCGGCTGGTTCGGCAGCTCGACCCCGAGCTTCGCCGCCACGGACACGACCCGCTTGTCCAGGTCGGTGTGGCCGACGACCAGGTGGTCACCGCACTCCTTGATGGCCTGGCTGGGCGCCCGGTCGATGGCCTGCTGCCCGGCCGGCAGCTCCCAGAGCCCGGCCAGCCGTACCTTCACGATGAGATCGCGGTCCATGGCCGTCAGCGGTCCCCACTGGGTGGAGACGGTGGACGCCGCGATGTTGGCCTGTCCCGTTCCGGAACGGTCGGCGTACGACCACACGGGGAAGGCAAGTGCCGCCACGGTCGCGACCAATGCCGCGATGATGAGCGCCGAACCGTTGATGCGTCGCAATGTGCTGCCTCCCGAACCGAATGTGTGACACCGCTGACCCGACCGCCGGCCAACCGGCCGTTCAACCTACCTGGCGGTACCGGAAGATACGCACGCCGGGGCTTGAGCGTTCAACCACGCGGCGACGGATACTCACGCTCGCTGTCGCGGACCCGCTTTGGGGCGATCTGACGTTCCGTTCACCGTGCAACGGGTTCCCGGGCCGAGCCACCGAGCCTCATCCCGGGCGCGGCCGGCCCGGCCCATGCCCCGTACCCCGTACTCCCAGGTCAGGGAGAACCCTTAGATATCCCTGACACCTGTCAGGATTCTTTGACGCATACCTGCGGCCGGTGCCAGCATGCACTGGTCGAAGACAGAAGGAGCCTGGGAAATGGACGGCGCTCAGGGTCCGGGCGGTGACGAACTGCTGAAGGTCCTGGCGGCTTTGGGCAACCCGCACCGCATGCGGATCGTGGCAGCCCTGGCGGGGGGCCGCAACTACGTGAGCCGGCTCGCCCGGGAGCTGGGGATGGGCCGCCCGCTGCTGCACATGCACCTGCAACGCCTGGAGGGGGCCGGGCTGGTGGTCGGATCGCTGGAGCTGTCCGAGGGCGGCAAGGCGATGAAGTACTTCGAGCTGGCCCCGTTCGCGTACACGCTGACCCCGAGCACCGTCGCCGAGGCCGCCGCGACGCTCACGACCCGGCAGGAGCAGGAGAAGGAACCCATGAAGGAGAACGTGACGTGAACGATGACCCCTGGAATGCGGCAGCTCTCGGCACGGCCGGGTTCTTTCTCTTCCTGGCGGTGCTGGCCTGGCAGGCCGCCCTCACCTGGCGGGCCCGCATCGTGTCCGCCCGCGAAGCGCAGTACCAGCAGCTCGCGGCCAAGTACGCGCAGCTCCTGGAGGACACCGTCCACACCGGCCGGCGCACCGCCGAGGACCTGGCCCGGACGAGGGCCTCGGTCGCCTCGATGGAGAAGATGATGCGCGAGATCGACTGACGGGCGCCGCGCGCCGGCCCGTACATGCCTGCGGCCGGGAGTTGGAGCTCCCGGCCGCGGTTGAGAAGCAGTTCCGCGAACCCATCGCAAAAACCTCACTTCCCACCCGAAGGAGATCACCCATGCCCGCTTGGATCAAGCGGCTGGCCACCGTACCCGGGGGCCGACGAACCAAATGGCTGGTCCTGGCCGCCTGGCTCATCCTGGCCGTCGGCCTCGGCCCGCTGGCCGGGAAGCTCGGCGACGTCGAGGACACCAGCCCCAACGCGTTCCTGCCCCGCGGGGCGGAGTCGGCGCGGGTCAACACGGAGCTGGAGAAGTTCCGCACCGACGCGCTGACCCCGGCCGTCATCGTCTACACCACCAGCGCCGACCGCCTCACCCCCGCCGACCGGGCCAAGGCCACGGCGGACCGGGCCGCCTTCGCGAAACTCGCCGCCCCCGGCGAACAGGTCGCCCCGCCCCTCGCGTCGCAGGACGGGCGGGCCCTGATGACGGTGGTCCCCCTCGACCTGAACGACGAACTGACCGCGAGGATCGACCGGATCCGTGACACCGTTGCCGCCAACGCCCCACCGGGCCTGGACACCAAGGTCGGCGGACCGGCCGGCTCCCTCGTCGACCAGATCGCCGTCTTCGACTCCCTGGACTCCACCCTCCTCATCGCGACCGCGATCGTCGTCACCGTCCTGCTGCTCATCACCTACCGCAGCCCCGTCCTCTGGGTCTTCCCCCTCATCTCGGTCGGTTTCGCGGCCATCCTCACCCAGGCCGGCACCTACCTCCTGGCCCGGTACGGGCACCTCCCCGTCGACCCGCAGAGCGCCGGGATCCTGATGGTCCTGGTCTTCGGCGTCGGCACGGACTACGCGCTCCTGCTCATCGCCCGCTACCGCGAGGAACTCCACCGCCACCAGGACACACACGAGGCGATGAAGATCGCGCTGCGCCGCTCCGGGCCGGCGATCGTGGCCTCCGCCGGCACCATCGCGATCGGACTGGCCTGTCTGGCCCTCGCGGACATCAGCTCCTCCCGCTCCATGGGGCTGGTCGGCGCGGTCGGCGTCATCGCCGGCTACCTGGCCATGATCACGATCCTGCCCGCGCTCCTGGTCATCGCCGGCCGCTGGGTGTTCTGGCCCTTCGTGCCCCGCTACGGCACCCTCGTCCACCAGGGCCCCACCGTCTGGGAGCGCATCGGTACGACGGTCGCGCGGTGGCCGCGCCGGTCCTGGCTGATGTCGGTGGGCGTCACCGCCGTTCTCGCGCTGAGCGCGCTGGGCATCGACATGGGCCTGAATCAGTCCGAGCTGTTCCAGACCAAGCCCGACTCCGTCATCGCGCAGGACAAGATCGCCGGACACTTCCCGTCCGGGGCCTCCGCCCCCGCCACGGTCATCACCCGCACCGACCGCCTCCCCCAGGTCGAGGAAGCCGCCCGCACCACACCCGGCGTCGCGCAGGTCCAGGAAGGCGAGCGCACTCCTGACGGGAAGCTCTCCAGCGTCAGTGTGATCCTCAAGGACGCCCCGGACAGCCCCGCCGCCTACAGGACCATCACCGGCCTGCGCGAGAGCGTCGGGTCTGTCGAAGGCGCGGACGCGCTGGTGGGGGGTACGAGTGCGCAGGTCCTGGACACCCAGCGGGCGGCGGACCGTGACCTGAGGACCGTGATCCCGGTCGTGCTGATCGTGGTGCTGCTCCTGCTGGTCTGGCTGCTGCGCGCACTGGTCGGCCCGGTCCTGCTCCTGGCGACGGTGGTGCTCTCCTACTTCGCCGCGCTGGGTGCCTCGAACCTGCTCTTCGAGCACGTCCTGGGCTTTGCCGGTGTCGACTGGTCCATCCCGCTGCTCGGCTTCGTGTTCCTCGTCGCACTCGGGATCGACTACAACATCTTCCTCATCCACCGCGTGAAGGAGGAGACCGCGATCCACGGCCACAGGAAGGGGATCATCGTCGGGCTGGCGTCCACCGGCGGCGTCATCACCAGCGCGGGTATCGTCCTGGCCGCCACTTTCGCCGTGTTCGTCGGCCTGCCCCTGGTCACCCTGGCGCAGATGGGCGTGATCGTCGGCCTCGGTGTCCTCCTGGACACCTTCCTGGTCCGCACCGTCCTGGTCCCGGCCCTCGCCCTCGACCTGGGCCGATGGTTCTGGTGGCCCGGCAGCCTCTTCCGCACCCGCCCCGAACTCCCTGCCCCGCAGGGCCAGGAGATGGCCGAGCCGCAGTACCAGCGGCGCTAGCCGGTACACAGGCCAGGCGGTTTGCCCGGACAGGTGGCGAAGGTGGTGGCCGCGCGGAAACGCGCGGCCACCACCTTTCGCATGGGCCCGGCCGCTGATCGGTCCCGTCGTACGGGGTGTCAGCGGACGGGCTGGAGTGCGGGGGTCTCGCCGTCGGGGATCCCGTGCCGGACCTTGCCGCTGGGGGGCAGCAGGATTCCCAGGAGGCCGGAGAGGGCGAAGCCGATGACGGCGACCATGGAGCCGGCGAGCAGGGCGGTCTTGAAGGCGCCCGGGTCGAAGTGGGTGCCGGCGGTGTGGAAGAAGACCACACCGGTGAGGGCGACGCCGAGGGCGGAGCCGGACTGCTGGAAGGTGTTGTAGACGCCGGAGGCGGCACCGGCGTCGCGGACGTCGACGGTGGCCACGGCCAGGTCGACCAGCGGGACGACCTGAAGGCCCAGTCCGAGACCGGCCACAGCCATGGGCCACAGCAGGTCCCAGCCGGAGAGGCCGGCGCCCCGGACGTCGATGATGTGGCGCGACCAGAGCATCGCGCCGGCCAGGAGGATGCCTCCGGTGATGACCATGGGCTTGCCGGCCCTGGCGGCCAGCGGTACGGCGGCGCCGCTGCCGATGAAGGCGCCGAGGCTGAAGGGCAGCAGGACCAGGCCCGAACCGATGGCGCTGAAGTGGAGGCCGGACTGTAGATAAAGGGCCAGGATCATGAAGAATCCGGCCAGGCTCGCGGAGAAGAAGAACTGGGCGAGGCTGCCCGCGGTGAAGCCGCGGCTCTTGAACAGGGACATCGGCACCAGCGGGGATCCGTCACGGGCCTGCCTGCGCCTCTGGTGGAAGGCGAAGACGCCGAGGACGACGGGGCTCGTGGCGAGCATCAGCCAAATCCACCCGGGCCAGCCCAGCGCACGGCCCTCGACCAGCGGGTAGACCAGCAGGACCAGGCCGGTGGTGATCAGGACCAGGCCGGGGATGTCCAGGCGCAGCGGCCGGGCCGAGCGGGTGTTGGGGACCCACTTCAGGGCCGCGAGGGTCAGGGCGATGCCGATGGGGATGTTGATGGCGAAGATGGAGCGCCAGCTCCAGCCGAAGAGGTCGGCGCTGACGAGCCAGCCGCCGAGGAGGGGGCCGAGGACGGCGGCGAGACCGGCGACGGCGCCGATGACGCCGAAGACACCGGCGCGTTCCCTGGGCTTGTAGAGGGCTTGGACCGAGGCCATGACCTGGGGGACCATCAGGGCCGCGAAGCCGCCCTGGACGATGCGCGCGGCCACGAGGATGTCGCCGTTGCCGGCCAGCGCGGCGGCCAGCGAGGCCGCGGTGAAGCCGGCGACTCCGGTCAGGAAGAGTGTTCTGCGGCCGAAGATGTCGCCCAGGCGCCCGCCCGTGATCAGTACGACCGCGAACGCCAGGGTGTAGCCGCCGACGATCCACTCCAGGTGCGAGGCGTCGGTATGCAGGTGCCGCTGGATGGAGGGCAGGGCGACGTTGACGGCGGTGGCGTCGATCAGGTCCATGAAGTTGGCGAAGATCAGGACGAGCATCGCCAGGCTTCGGAACTTCGGGGCACTGTCTGGTCCGTGCGGGGAGACGCCGCTCATGGGGAAGCACCTTTCAGCATGATGGGAGAGGGTGTTGTCGGCTCGTGAGCACGAGCCCGCCGTCCAGTACCTTGGATGTCAAGGTACTTTCCTTCCACCGTGCAGGGAGATTCCTCGAATGTCAAGCGAACCTGAGTCGGTCGGGGAACGCCTCGGTGCCACGGTGCAGAGCTACCAGGCCGCCGTCGACGACTACGACCGCGAGCTGGCCCACCGGCTCGGCGTCAACGAGACAGATCTGCGCTGCCTGGAGATCCTGCTCTCCCAGGAGGAATTCGCCCCCAGCGCGCTGAGTACGCGCATGGGTCTGACCACCGGGAGCGTCACCACGATGCTCGACCGTCTGGAGAAGCTCGGCTACATCACCCGCACCCCCCACCCCACCGACCGGCGCCGCAGCCTGGTCCGGGTCACCCCCGAGGCGACCCGCCTCGCCCGCCGCCTCACCGCACCCTTCATCGGTGACGCCGCCGAGAAGGTCGCCGCCCGCTTCACCCCCGAACAGATCGAGACGGTGATCGACTTCCTCGCCTTCACCCGCGACATCCAGAACGAACACACCCAGCTGCTGCGCGACGTCCCCGAACCCGCCCACCGCCGCTCAGGAGGCCGGCAGGCCCCCGGACCCCGCACCGGCGCGAGGACCCGCACGCGCTGAGCACCCCGGCTCGGCGAGCGGGCCGGGCGGCCTGAGCGTTCAGCCGCGCAGCGACGGATGCTCGCCGATCACCGTCGCGGAGCCCGGGGCGATCTCCGTGAAGCCCGCGTCGCGGACCAACGGCAGTCCGGCGGTGGCGAGTTGGCGCCAGCGGTCCGGGGTGGCCGTGCGGACGGCGAGCCGGAAACCGGAGGCGTGCCATGCCTTGCGGTCCGTGTCCGACAGTTCCCACCAGACGAGTTGGGCGCCGTGGCCGGCCTGGGCCATGGCCTTGCCCGCCGACATGTCGAGGCCTGGGCTCAGCCACAGGACCGGCAGGGTGGGGTCCTCGGGGGCGGGCGGGGGAGCGGGGTCGGCCAGATCGGTGCCGGAGACCTGGAGTTTGGCCAGCTCCTTGGGCCAGCCGTCGAGCGGGACCGGCGGGAAGACCCGTACTTCCGCGACGGACGACGCCTCCGCGTCGGCGCCGGTGTCCGCGCCCGTGCCCGTCACCGTGAGGCCCGGGAGGGTGGTGGCGCGCCGCCACTCGGCGCCGCGGGCGCGCCGTACCACCTTGCGGATCCGGGCGTCCTGCCAGTCGCGCATCGCGCGGGCCCACTCGCCCTCGTGCTCGCCCTCGCCGAGCGACCGTTCGTCGGAGAGCATCGTGAGCACCGCGCGGGCGGCCGTCTCCAGGGCGTCGGTGCGGGTGGGCGGGGCCGCCTTCTCGATCCGTACCACCAGGGGCAGTACGTACTGCGGTGCCTCGTCGCGGGTGGTCCGGTCGGCGTGGAAGGGGCTGTCCGGGGGGCCGGCCTGGGGACTGTCCGGGGTGCTCTCGTTCACCCGCCCAGTCTGCCAGCCCGGCCGTACGGGTTCGGCCGGGCGCCGGTCATCTGGTATTACGTTGGCGATGAACTTCGAGGGAGTGGGCCGCCGTTACGGTCTCCGGGGACCGTGGGTGCTGCGCGGGGTGGATCTCGCGCTGCCCGCCGGCGCGCTGGTCCGGGTCGAGGGAGGTAACGGAAGCGGGAAGTCGACCCTGCTGCGGCTGGTCGCGGGGGTCGACACACCGAGCGAGGGGCGGGTGACCGGCCGCCGCCGTACCGCGTACGTGCCCGAGCGCTTCGCGGTGGCGCTGCCCCTCACGGCCGCCGGCTACCTGGTCCATCTCGGCCGGATCCACGGGCTGCCGAGCGCCCTGGCGGCGGCGCGCGCCGTCGAGTGGCTCGACCGGTTCGGCGCCGGTGAACACGCCCGTACCACGCTCTCCGAACTCTCCAAGGGCACCAGCCAGAAGGTCGCCGTCGCCCAGGCGCTGCTCGCCGAGCCCGAGCTGCTCGTCCTCGACGAGGCGTGGACCGGGCTCGACGTACCGGCCCGGGCGGAGCTGGACCGCGCCGTCGCCGAACGGGTCGCCGAGGGCGGCACCGTCGTCTACGTCGACCACGATCCGCGCCGGCTGGCGGGCGCCGCCGACGCGGTGTACGCCGTGACCGACGGCACGCTCGTACGCCGTACGGACGACGAGGTCCGGGCCGCGGCGGCCGGTGCGGGCGCGGGTGCGGGTGCGGGTCCCGGTGACAGCGACCGCGACGGGGACGGTGACGGCGGGGGAGACCCCGCGGCGCTGGTGCGGATCGTCGTGTCGGGGCCGTCCGGCGCCGCGCCACCGGACGGGCTGCCCGGCGCCCCGCGCTGCGAGCCGGGCCCCGACGGCTCCGTGCTCCTCACGGCGCCCGCGATCCACTCCGACGCCCTGCTGCGCGCGCTGCTGGCGGCGCGGCCGGCCTGGCACATCAGGGAGGTGCGGGAGGCCGGCCTCGCCGAGGACGACACTCCTGCCCGGGACACCGCGTCCGCCTCTTCCGGCACGACGACCGAGGGCTTCCCCCGATGACCGAGATAGCCGCGATGACCGCGCTGGTGCGCTACCAGACCGCTCTGCTCCTGCGCTCGCAGCGCTGGCTGCCGCCGTTCCTGCTCTACGGGATCTTCCTGATCGTCGGGGTGCAGGCGGGCCAGCCGGTCCTGGACTCGCTGGGTTACGCGGCGGCGGCGCTGCTGCCCGTCACCGTATGGCTGGTGCGGATCTCCGTACGGCAGGAACCGGCCGCGTCCCGCGCGGTCGCCGCCGCCGTGACCGGCGCCCGCCGGGTCCATCTCGCGGCGCTGCTCGCGGCGGTGGCCGTCGCGGCGGCGACGGGGCTGGCCGGCACGCTGGTGGTCACGCTGGTCAGCAAGCACAGCAGCGGGGACCGCACGGTCGATGTGCCGGTACTGCCGGCGGGCGTGGCCGGGCTGCTGGCCGCCGCCGTCTGTCTGCTGGTCGGCGTCGCGGCCGGCGCGCTGTGCAGCCGGCCGGTACTGCGCGGCCGGGGCTGGTCGATCGCGGCCGGTGTGCTGGCGTCGCTGGCGGCCCTGGTGGCCCCCGGGTCCCCGGCGAAGTACGCGATCGTCGGGCTGGTGAGCGGCTCGCGCTCGGGCGCCATCCACACGCCGCTGCTGCCGCTGGCCGCCGCCGCGCTGGTGGCGGCCGTGGCGGCGGCGGTGGCGTGCGCGCTGGTCACCGTACGGGAGTGACCGGCGCCGGCCGGGGCGGCGTTACGCTCGACGGCATGGACGAGAGCCGTGGCGAGAACGTGCCGGTCGCGTACGCCGAGTGTGTGCTGTGCCGGGAGCCGACCGAGTATCCGGCGTCGGTCAGGGGCGCGACGCTCTGCCCGGTCTGCGCGTGGCAGGAGGCCCAGCGGTCGGCGTGCTCGGGGTGAGTGTCGCCCAGCCGTGCGGGTCAGGTCAGGGCTTCATCAGCTCGGAGACCTTGACGAAGCGGTATCCCCGCTTCCGCAGCTCGGGGACGATCTGCCGTACCGCGTCCTCCGTCACGGGCGCCGCGCTGCGCGTGCAGTGCATCACCACCAGCGAGCCGGGCCGCACCCCCGCCAGCACCTGCGCCGCGACGGCGTCCGCGTCCGTCGCGAAGGCGTCGCCGCTGACCACGTCCCACTGCACCGCCGTGACCCCGGCCGGGGCGAGGGCGCGGCGCGCGGTGTCGTCGTAACAGCCGCCGGGGAAGCGGAAGTACGGCACGACATTGCGCGCCCCGGCCGTCTTGAACGCGGCGAAGGCGCGCCGTACGTCGTCCGCCATCCGTTCCTTGCCGACGACCGGGAGCCCGTAGCAGTCGGCGGTGAACGCGTAGTGGCTGTAGGAGTGGTTGGCGATCTCGAAGAGCGGGTCCGTGCCGATCGCCTTGGCCTGTGTCGGGTACTCCTCGGCCCACCGGCCGGTCATGAAGACCGTCGAGGGCACGTCGAGCCGGCGCAGCAGGGCGATCAGCGACGGATTGTCGAAGCGCTCGCCCTCCGCCGCCCGGGGCCCCTGATCGGCCGTCATGTCCGCGTCGAAGGTGAGCGCCACGGTCTTCCCGGCCGCCTTCGCGCCGCGTACGAAGACGGGGGTCAGCCCGTCGGCGCCGGGGGCCAGGGTCGGCGGCCCCTTCACCGCCGGGGAGCCGGAGGCGGGGGTGGAGCCGGCGGGCGCGGGCGAGGCGGACGCGCTCGTGGGGGCGGAGGCGGCGGACGCCGGGGCCGGGCGGCCGTCACCGCAGCCGGCGAGGGCGGCGCCGAGTAGGGCGACGGCGGTGCATACGCGTACATATCTGGTCACGCACGGAAAATATATGATGATCAGTGCGTAGGGGGTACGCGGCGCTCCCGCAACCCGAAGATGACGCTTATGCGCGCTTACGCGCCTTCCAGCAGCCTCCGCCGGCACTTCTCGACATCGAATCCCCCTGGAGGATACGCCGGGGCCAGCGCCTCCAGATGCTCCAGCAGCAGGGTGCCGATCGCCCAGTTCCGGTACCACTTGCGGTCCGCCGGGACCAGATACCAGGGCGCCGCCTCCGTGGAACAGCGCCGCAGCGCCAGCTCGTACGCCGCCCGGTAGTCGGGCCACAGCGCGCGCTCCTCCAGATCACCGGTGTTGAACTTCCAGTGCTTGTCCGGGTTGTCGAGACGGGCCAGCAGCCGGTCGCGCTGCTCGTCGTGCCCGAGGTGGAGGAAGACCTTCACGAGGGTCACCCCGTCGTCGGCCAGCTCCTGCTCGAAGCGGTTGATCTGCTCGTAGCGGTGGCCCAGTTCCCGGTGGCCGGCCAGCTCGTGGACACGGGCGATGAGTACGTCCTCGTAGTGCGACCGGTCGAAGATCCCGATCTCGCCGGGCTCCGGCAGCGCGCGCCGGATCCGCCAGAGGAAGGGGTGCTTCCGCTCCTCCGCCGTCGGTGTCTTGAAGGCCCTGATCCGGCAGCCGGCCGGGTTGAACAGCCTGATCACATGCTTGACCGTGCCGCCCTTGCCGCTGGTGTCCATGCCCTGGAGCACCAGCAGCACCCGCCGCCGGTCGCCCGCCGTGCTCGCCGCGTACAGCCGCTCCTGGAGCCCGGCGAGCCGCTCCGCCGACGCGGCCACCGCCGCCAGCGCCGCCGCCTTGTCGCGCGGGTCGCCGGGGCGGCCGGGGGTGGCCCGGGTGTCGTACGAGGTGAGGTCGATCCGTACGCCCCGGGGAACGCGCAGCAGCTCGCGCAGGCCGGCCGGCGGCTTCCCGGGCTTCTCGCTCTTCGGGGCCGCCGCCGTCGCCGGCTTCGTGGCGTACGTACCGTACGCGCCGCCCTTCACGGCTTTCCCGGACCTACCGGCCTTCCCGGGCTTTCCGGGCCTTGTGGCCCTCCCCGCTTTCGCGGCCTTCCCGTTCTTCGGCTTCTTGGTCTTCGTGTCCGTCCTGGCCACCGCGCACCCCTTCCGGTCGCTTCCTTCGAGGGTGCGCCGGATCGGCCGGGACGGCGACCGCTGGCGGGAGCCCGTCCGCCCCGCCGCCGTCCCGGCCGCGCCCCGGCGTCAGCGCCAGGGGCCGGTCACGGCGAAGGTGGTGCCCGGCGTGTAGCAGTTCACGTACATCGTGGAGCTGTCCGGCGAGAAGGTGACCCCGGCGAACTCGCCCCACTCGGGGTCCTCGGCGGAGCCCACGTTCTGTGCGTTGCGCGCCATCGGGTACACCTCGCCGCGCCGGGTCACGCCGTACACGTGCTGCGCGCCACCGCCGTCCTCGCAGACCATCAGGCCGCCGCTGGGGGCGAGACAGATGTTGTCCGGGGACTCGCCGGGCAGATCGATGTCCGTGCCGGGGCCGAAGACGATCACCAGCGTGAGCCGGCGCCGCCCCGGCTCGTACTTCCACACCTGGCCGAAGTGGTCCGCCGCCGAGCCCGCCGAGCGGTGCGCGAAGCTGGAGACGAAGTAGACATGGCCCTCGCCCCAGTAGCAGCCTTCGAGCTTCTGGGCGTGGGTGATACCGCCGGGGCCGAAGTCCTGGTAGCGGATGGGCGTCTGGGCGGCCAGCGGATCGGGGACGGGCACCCACTCCACGCGGTCGAAGACGGCGCCGGGCTCCTGGACGGTCGACAGGTCCGGCACCCCCGGCACCCGCATGGCCTCCAGCGCGCCGCCCGCCCGCAGCGAGCCCACGCCGCCGCGCGGCTTCTCCGGCAGGAAGCGGTAGAAGAGCCCGAACGGGTGGTCGAACGCGTCCTCGGTCTCGTACACGATGCCGGTGCCCGGATCGATCGCGACCGCCTCGTGCTGGAAGCGGCCCATGGCGGTCAGCGGGACGGCCCCGGTGCGGTGCGGGTCGGCGCCGTCGACCTCGAAGACAAAGCCGTGGTCCTTGGTGTAGCCGTTGGTGCCGGCCCGGTCCTCGGTCTCCTCGCAGGTCAGCCAGGTGCCCCAGGGGGTCGGCCCGCCCGCGCAGTTGACGGCGGTGCCGGCGATGGCGACGCGCTCGCCGAGGACGTTGTTCCGCCCGTCGAGTTCGAGCGCCGTACAGCCGCCCTTGCCCGTCGGGTCGTAGGTGAGACCCTCGACGGCCGGGACGGCGATCGGGGCGCCCCGGCGGTTCTCGTGGTTGCGGACGAGATGGATCCGGCCCCGGCGCCCGGCGAAGGCGGCCATCCCGTCGTGGTTGCTGGGCACCCGGCCCTCGCCGGAGCGGAGCTGGTCGCCCTCCCGGGACAGGACCTGGTAGCGGAACCCCCGGGGCAGGTCGAGCAGCCCGTCCGGGTCGGGGACCAGCGGCCCGTAGCCGCTGTGGCCGAGCCGCTGGGCGGCGTCGGCGGAGCCGGTGAACAGTTCGGAGACGGCTCCGGTGAAGGTGATGCCCAGCGCGGTCGCACCGGTGCGGGCGAGGATCTGACGGCGTGTCGAGGTCATGAGGCAACTCCCTGCTGGCGGACAGAGACCTGACCCGTAGGTATCCCACATGTCCCCCCGGCCCACGGGTGTCCGGGGACGGGCGAACGGGTTGAACCGTGCGGGGTTCCGTGCGGGGGTTCCGTGCGGGTCGTCGCTCCAGAGCCTCATGTGCCGCGTGGGGCGCCTGCAACGGGCGGTCGGCGGGAGCTGGCTGATTCCGGCGCCCGCGCGTACGGGCCGGGCGCCGGGTGCCGGTCGGGTACGGCGATCAGGTGAGCGACGCGCTCAGCGTGATCGTCGTACCCGCGAGCGCCTGGCTGACCGGGCAGTTCGCCTTGGCGTCCTGGGCCGCCTTCTCGAAGCCGGCCGCGTCGAGGCCCGGCACCTCGCCCGCCACCGTCAGATGGATGCCCGTGATGCCGGTGCCCGGCTGGAAGGTGACCTCGGCCCGGGTGGTCAGCCGGACCGGCGGGGTGCCGCCGGTGGCCAGGCCGTTCGAGAGCGCCATCGAGAAGCAGCTGGAGTGCGCGGCGGCGATCAGCTCCTCCGGGCTGGTCTTCCCGTTCGCCTTGTCGGCGCGGGAGGGCCAGGAGACCGCCTGGTCCGGGATGCCGGAGGAGTCGAAGGAGACGGTGCCGGTGCCCTTGAGGAGGTCGCCCTCCCAGACGGTGTGTGCCTGACGCGTGGTGGCCATGGTGGAACCCTTCCGTTCGCTGTCCGGTCCTGTGCGGGATGTGCGGGTTGCGCGGTCCTGCGCGGGCTGTGCGGTCCTGCGCGGGCTGTGCGGTCCGACGGGCAGTGCGGTCCGTACGGCCGCCCGTCCGGCTCTCCGGTGAAACCTACTGCGCGACCAGTCCCTTCGCGTCCCGCGCGAGCGCGGTCAGCCGGGAGATCGCCCGGAAGTACTTCTTCCGGTAGCCGCCGTTCAGCATCTCCTCGCTGAACAGCCGGTCGAACGGCAGTCCCGAGGCCAGTACGGGCACCTCCCGGTCGTAGAGCCGGTCCGCGAGCACGACGAGCCGCAGCGCCGTCGACTGGTCGGGCACCGCCGTGACATCCGTGAGGCAGACGGCCCGCACCCCGTCCGTCAGCGCGCCGTAGCGGCTCGGATGGACGGACGCCAGATGGCCGAGGAGCCCGGGGAAGTCGTCGAGGCTGGCGCCTTCGGTGGCGTACGCGGCCTTGGTCACCTGTTCGTCGGAGTACGGCGCGGGCGCCTCGGGCAGTCCCCGGTGCCGGTAGTCCTCGCCGTCGATGCGCAGCGGCCGGAAGCGCGCAGAGAGCCCCTGGATCTCCCGCAGGAAGTCGGCGGCGGCGAACCGGCCCTCGCCGAGCTTGCCCGGCAGGGTGTTCGAGGTGGCGGCCAGCGCCACGCCCTTGTCGACCAGCCGGCTGAGCAGACTGGAGACCAGGACGGTGTCGCCCGGATCGTCCAGCTCGAATTCGTCGATGCAGAGCAGCCGGTGGCCGCCGAGCGTCTCCACGGTCTGCTGGAAGCCCAGCGCGCCGACCAGGTTCGTCAGCTCCACAAACGTGCCAAAAGCTTTCTTCTCCGGTGCGGCCGGAGTCGCGTGCCAGAGGGACGCCAGCAGGTGCGTCTTGCCGACCCCGTATCCGCCGTCCAGGTAGACCCCGCGCGGGCCGGCCGGCGGCTGCGGCTTCCGGGTGAACCAGCGCCGCTTGCCGCCGGGCCCGGACCCCTCCGCGAGATGCGCGCCGCCGAGCCCCGCCGCGAAGGCGCTCAGCACCGTGACGGCGCCGGACTGGCTGGGCTGGTTCGGGTCGGGCACGTACGTGTCGAACCGTACGGAATCGAAGCGCGGCGGCGGCACCATCTCGGCCACCAGCCGGTCGGCCGGGACCTGTGGCGCGCGTGCGCACAGGGAGAGCGGGGCCGCTGCGGTTATCGGGGAGCTGCCGGGGGCGGCGGGGAAGGACGACACAGTTAATAACTCTATGCGCCGTGCCAGACTGCTTCGCATGCGCCGCCTGTTCCCTGTGACCGATCAGACACCCTCCGCCGCCGACCGCGAATGGACGTTCGACGAACTGGCCGACGCGTACGCCTATCCGGAGGCCGCCTATCCGGAGGCCGACGCGGACGCCTCCGTGGACGCCTCTGCGGAGGACCGGAACGGCGGGGTGTGGCTGCGCGCCAACATGGTCTCCACGCTGGACGGCGCGGCGGCGCACGACGGCCGCTCGCAGTTGCTCTCCTCGCCCGCCGACATGCGGGTCTTCGGCACCCTGCGGGCGCTCGCCGATGCCGTGGTGGTGGGCGCGGAAACGGTTCGGCTGGAGGGGTACCGGCCGGCCCGCGCCCGGGACGCCTTCGCCGCGCGCCGGGCGGCGGCCGGCCAGGGGCCCGCACCGGCGATCGCCGTGATCAGCGCGGGCCTCGGCCTCGACTTCACCGCCCCGCTGTTCACCGAACCCCTCGTCCCCACGCTCGTCCTGACCGGTGACGCCGCGCCCGCCGAGCGGATCCGCGCGGCCCGGGACGCGGGCGCGGAGGTGGTGATCGCCGGGGAGGGGGCCGGGGTGGATCCCGTACGGGCCCTGCGTGCCCTGGCTGAGCGCGGACTCGTCCGGCTGCTCACCGAGGGCGGGCCCCGGCTGCTGGGCCAGTTCGTGGCCGCCGGGGCGCTGGACGAGCTGTGTCTGACGGTGTCTCCGACCCTCACGGCGGGCTCCGCGCAGCGTGTCGCGGGCGGTCCTGCCGTCGCCGTGCCCGAGCGGTTCGTCCTGGCGTCGCTCCTGGAGCAGGACGGATTCCTCTTCACCCGGTACCACCGGGGTCCCGGCGCCCCTCGTGCCGTCCGCGCCGACGGCGGTACGGGCGGCACCGGCGGCACGGACGGCGTCTGACAATCGGCGGAATTCACCGTTCCGGTTAGCCTCCGGTGGGCAGACTTACCTTGAGAGACCCCGTGCGGGCACGGGGAAGGATGGTTTCCGCAGCGGGCCGTACGGTCCTGCGAGAGGAAAGGCGCCAGTCGTGTTCACAAGCGTATTGATGATCGAGAAGCCGCTGTCTCCGGAGGACGTCGAGTTCGTCACCACCCTCCACGGCGACGAGACGGTCTCCTTCGTCGTCCTCATGCAGCCCCGCGGCGACCAGGCCGATCTGCTGCTGCGCGCCATCGACGACGTCGCGCTCGGCGAGCTGCGGGACGCGGCCAGGGAGGGTGAGGAACCGGAGGGCGGCCGGGCCAGACAGCCCGCCGAACTCGCCCTCGCGCACTCCCTGGCGGAGCTGCGCGCGCAGGGGTCGCGGGCCGACGGCGAGGTCGTGGAGGAGCACCCGCTCGACCGGCTCAAGGAGGTCGTGGCCGAGTCGTCGGCCGATGAGGTGATCGTGCTCACCGAGCCGCACTACGTGGAGGAGTTCTTCCACCGCGACTGGGCCTCACGGGCGCGGCACAAGGTCGGCGTACCGGTGCTCAAACTCTTCGCGCACAGCGAATAGGCTGGGGCGACGCGCCAAAACCTGACGCGCGTCGGCTCGCACTCTGGGAGAGACACGTATGGCATCCGGTACCGGTATCCCCGTCGCCATGGAACGGCCGCACTTCATCGGCATCGGCGGCGCCGGCATGTCGGGTATCGCCAAGATCCTCGCCCAGCGCGGCGCGAAGGTCGCGGGCAGCGACGCCAAGGAGTCGGAGACCGCCGAGGCGCTGCGGGCGCTGGGGGCCACCGTGCACATCGGCCACGCCGCCGGGCATCTCGCGGACGACGCGTCCTGTGTGGTCGTCTCCAGCGCCATCCGCGCCGACAACCCGGAGCTGGCCCGCGCCGCCGAGCTGTCCGTGCCCGTCGTCCACCGCTCCGACGCGCTGGCCTCGCTGATGGACGGCGCGCGCGCGATCGCCGTCGCCGGCACCCACGGCAAGACGACCACCACCTCCATGCTGGCCGTCGCGCTCACCGAGCTGAACCTCGACCCGTCGTACGCCATCGGCGGCGACCTCGCGGGCCCCGGCACGAACGCGCGCCACGGCGACGGGAACATCTTCGTCGCGGAGGCGGACGAGAGCGACCGCAGCTTCCAGAAGTACGACCCCGAGGTCGCGATCGTCCTCAACGTCGAGCTGGACCACCACGCCAACTACGCCTCGATGGAAGAGATCCACGAGTCCTTCGAGACCTTCACCGGCAAGATCGTCCCCGGCGGCACCCTGGTCGTCTGCGCCGACCAGAGCGGCGCCGCCGAGCTGACCGCGCGGGTCGCGGGCCGCGCGGACCTCACGGTCGTCACCTACGGCGAGAGCGAGGGCGCGGACGTCCGCGTCCACAAGATCACCGCGCGCGGTCTGACCAGCGAGGTCACCGTCGTCCTCGACGGCCGCTTCCTCACCTTCACCGTCTCCGTGCCCGGCCGGCACTACGCCCTCAACGCCGTCGCCGCGCTCGCCGCCGGGGTCGCCCTCGGTATCCCGGCGCACAATCTGGCCTCGGCGCTCGGCAAGTACACCGGCGTCAAGCGCCGCCTCCAGCTCAAGGGCGAGGCCGCGGGCGTCCAGGTCATCGACTCGTACGCGCACCACCCGACCGAGATGGCCGCCGACCTGGAGGCGATGCGCGCCGCCGCGCCGGTCGGCTCCCGGCTGCTGGTGGTCTTCCAGCCGCATCTGTTCTCCCGTACGCAGGAGCTGGCCACCGAGATGGGCGGGGCGCTCGCCCTCGCCGACGCCTCGGTGGTCCTGGACATCTACCCGGCCCGCGAGGACCCGGTCCCGGGGGTCACCAGCGCGCTGATCGTCGACGCGGCCGAGGCCGCCGGCGCCGCGGTCACGGCCGTCCACGACAAGGACGCGATCCCGGAGACCGTAGCGGGAATGGCGAAGCCCGGCGATCTCGTTCTCACCATGGGCGCGGGCGATGTCACGGACCTCGGTCCGCTGATCCTGGCGCGTCTGGCCGACTGAGACCGGCCGTGCCGGTCGGCCGAGCCCGGCCGGCCGAGCCGGGCGGACTGTAGGGAGAGAGCGAAATGCCGTACGAGATCGACAAGCCGGACGAGCAGTGGCGCGCGGAGCTGACTCCCGCGGAGTACCGGGTGCTCCGCGAGGCCGGCACCGAGCCCGCCTTCGTCGGTGAGTACACGGACACGAAGACGACCGGCGTCTACTCCTGCCGCGCGTGCGGCGCCGACCTCTTCCGCTCCGACACCAAGTTCGAGTCGCACTGCGGCTGGCCGTCCTTCTACGACCCGAAGGACACGGACGCGGTCGAGCTGATCGAGGACACCTCCCACGGCATGCGCCGGACCGAGGTCCGCTGCGCCCGCTGCGGCTCGCATCTGGGCCATGTCTTCGAGGGCGAGGGGTACGCGACCCCCACCGACCAGCGGTACTGCATCAACAGCATCTCGCTGCGGCTGGCGGCGGACGAGGGCTGACGCCGGGACCGACCGGCTGGACCGACGGGCTGGACCGACAGACGGGCGGACCCCCGGGCGCTGAGGTGCCCGGGGGTCCGTTTTTTTGCGCCGCTTCCGGTTCCGTTTCCATGGGTCAGGGGCGGTCCCTGGTCCCGGGCCGCTTGCCTCTCCCGAGACCGAGCCGCCCGAGCGCGCCGGGCCGGCTCCACGTACGGAACTCCGCCACCCTGGCATCGCCCGCACCCCGGGCGCGCAGACACTCCGCGACGGACTCGGCGTCCGCGGCCGGCAGCGCGCGCACCACGGGCCGGAGCACCTTGTCGAGCAGGGCCGTACGCGTCTCGTCCCAGGCCCGGTTCGCGCCGGGGAGCGCGGACCACGCGGTGAAACAGTCCGCCGCGTACGCGGGCGTCGTGCGCAGCCGGTCCCGTACCCGCTCCTCGCGGGCGGCCCGGTCGTACGCGGCGAGCAACTCGGCGTCGCCGGAGTGGACCAGGGCGTACAGCTCGCCCTCCGGCCTTGCCTCGGAGAGCAGTTGCCGGGCGAGGATCCCGAACACCGTATCCAGCAGGCCCGGTTGTACGGGCTCGGCGCCGGCGCGCAGCGACAGGGCGCGCGCGGTCCAGTCGGCCGCGGGCGGTCCGTCCGCCAGTTCCCCGGCGAACGCGAGGAGTTGGAGGGTACGGCGTACCGGGGGAGTCACCTCCCGCGGGAATGAGCGCAGCAGATCGTGGGCGAGACCGGGAGCGTCGGAGTGCCGGCCGGCCTGACCGGTCTCCGGTCCGTCGAGGGCGGCCCGTACCAGTACGGTCCAGGTGCCCGCCGCGCGGTGCGCGTCCGAGCCGGTCGCGGCGAGCAACTGCCGTGCCTCGCCCGGCGTCGGGACGCCCTCGGGCCATACCAGCCGGACGGCGGTCCGCAGGACGAGCGGATCGGCGAACGGCGAGACACCGGCGGCGCGCAGCAGTGCGGTGAGTGCGGCGACGCGATCGCCGCTGTCCGCTCCTTGCGCGCTGTCCGCCGGGCGGTGCTGCCGCGCGCACATCCGCAGCTGCGGCAGGGTCTGAACTCCCGCCAGGGAAAGGGGGATCCGGCCGAGCAGGGCCACGGCGGCCGGGGGATCGCCGGCGGCGAGGCCGTCGAGCGCGCCGAGCAGCGCGGCCCGCAGATCGAAGTGCTCCTCCAGCGCGGTCCGTACGGCGGGGGTGTACGCGGCCTCCGGGGCGGTGAGCAGCGCGCGGGCCAGCCGGTGGGCGAGACCGGGGAGCAGATCCGCGCAGTCCACGCCCAACGGCTCGGCGACACAGAGCAGTTCCACCGCGCGGGAGGTGTCCGGGGCGCCGTTCGCCGGTTCGCCGTTTGTCGGGTCGCCGTCCGTGGGGTGGCCGTTCGTTGGGTGGCTCGCGATACCGGCTCGTAGCTCGGCGCTCAGCTCGGTGGCCAGGCGCCGCTTGACATCGTCGGGGAACAACGCGGCCCGCAGCACGGCCGGTTCGACCCCGGAGCCGCCCGGCGACCGTACCGCCTCGGTCACGACGAGCGCCCCGAGCAGCGCGGTCGTGCCGGCCGGTGCGCGGCCGTCGAGCGCGGTGAACAGACTGGTCAGGGCGGCGAGTTCGGCGGGGGTGCGGTCGTCCTCGGCGGGCGCGCGCAGCGCCTCGACGAGCCGGTGCGGCCACCGCGCGTCCAGGGTGGCCGCGTGGTCGCGCGCCCAAAGCGCCGCCACCGTACGCCCGTTCGTCTCCAGCGCGATCCCCGCGCACAGCGCGACCACGGCGAGCGGCCCCGGCGCGAACGGGCCGTCCGACAGGGAGTTCGATACGGAGCCCGACAAGGCGTGCGCCTCGGCGAACGCCTCGGGAGCGCCGCCCCGCCAGATCCGCGCGGCGGTCTCCGCCCAGACGTCGTACGGCTCCTCGGGTGCCGATCCGGCGGCTTGCGCCGTCCGGGGGCCCGCGCAGTCGATGATCCGGTGGCGCGGATCGCGCCGGTCCAACTCCCGCGCGTCGTCCGGCAGGACACCGATGATCTGCTGCGGCGCGAGGTGGGGCCGCCGGGCGTACGTGGTGAAGGTCAGCCGGTGGGCGCTCTCGGGCGGCAGTACGGTGGCGGCCAGCGCGATCCACCGCGCGACCTCCGTACCGCCGCTCTCGACAAGCACGATCCGCGGCGCCGCCGCGCGCTCGCTCGACTCGCGCACCGCGGCGAGGAACTCCACGAGCCACGGCGCGCGGGCGGCGGCGAACGGGACGAGGGCGCGCCGGTCGACGCTCCCCGTCCCCGGCAGCCCCTCCAGCGGCGCGGGGACTCCGCCCTCGGGCGGCCCGGCCGCCCATCTCGGGGAGTCCCAGGCGCTGATGGGCAGCGCCCCGCCGGGCAGGGCTGCGCCCGCGGGCAGCCGTACGGCATGGGCGTGGAAGTCGCCGCCGCGCACCCCATGTGCCCCGGCCGCCTCACGCGCCCCGTGCGCCTCGCGGCCCTCGCCCGTGCCGTGCCGTCCGGCGCCCGCGTACACCGACCTGGCAAGCAGCCGGCCGCCGTCGGCGAGCGCGCTGAGGCTCAGCGCCTTGTAGAACGGATTGGGCCGGTGCGCGCGCGGCGGCTCGTACCCGAAGATCCTCCCGATCTCTTCGAGCGGTGGCGCGGGGGTGCCGGGAGTCACCGCCGCCAGCCGCAGACCGGACCCGTCCGGCCCCGGCGGGGCCGAGGTGTAGTGCAACTGCGCCAGGCTCATGCGCCGGCTCCCTTGACGCTCGTCGTCTCACCGAACCACCGGGCGTACGGGGACGGTTCGGGGCGACCGTACCGGCGGGAGCGGCCCCGCACCACTCGGTCCGGGAGAGCCGGGCCCGGCCGGGTCAGCCGTCGGCGGGCTGGAGCAGATCCCAGCGGTTGCCGTAGAGGTCCTCGAAGACGGCGACCGAGCCGTACGGCTCGTGGCGGGGCTCCTCCAGGAAGCGCACACCGGCGGCGAGCATCCGGGCATGGTCGCGGGCGAAGTCGTCGGTGTGGAGGAAGAAGCCGACCCGGCCGCCCGTCTGCGCGCCGACGCTCGCACGCTGGGCGTCGTCCTTGGCGCGGGCGAGGAGCAGCCCGGTGGAGGCGGGGGCGGCGGCGGGAGCGTGTGCGGCGGCGGCCGGCGCGGCGGGACGCGGGCGGACCACGACCCAGCGGGAGCCGTCGCCCCGGTCGGTGTCCTCGGCCAGCTCGAATCCGAGGGCGTCCGTATAGAAGGCGATGGCTTCGTCGTAGTCGTTCACGACGAGGGTGATCAGGGCGAGAGATGACATGGTGAGTAAGTTATACGTATGACCCCAGGGCGGCAAGAATGGAACAATGCCCCCATGGACGCGGAGCTGAAGCGGGACATGCGGCAGGACGCAGGGACGGGCGTGGGGACGGACTCGGCGGCGACGGACGCGGCGGGGATGGACGAGCTGACCGAGCGGGCCCGCCGGCTCGCCGTTCCCGGCCGGCGGCGGGTCCTCGGGATCGCCGGGGCGCCCGGCGCGGGGAAGTCCACCCTGGCCGAGCGGCTGGTCGAGCGCCTCGGCGGGCTCGCCGTACTCGTCCCCATGGACGGCTTCCACCTGGCCCAGGCCGAGCTGACCCGGCTCGGCCGCGCCGGCCGCAAGGGCGCCCCCGACACCTTCGACGCGGCGGGGTACGCGGCGCTGCTCGCCCGGCTGCGCGGCGCGGACGCGGACGCGGGGAGCGTCGTGTACGCGCCCGCCTTCGACCGCGCGCTGGAGGAGCCGGTGGCGGGCAGCATCGCCGTGGATCCCGGCGTCCCCCTCGTCATCACGGAGGGCAACTACCTGCTGCACGACGACGCCGCCTGGGCCCCCGTCCGCGCGCTGCTGGACGAGGTCTGGTTCCTGGAGATCGACCCGGCGGTCCGGGTGCGCCGGCTGGTGGACCGCCATGTCCGCTTCGGCAAGGAGCGGACCTTCGCCGAACGCTGGGTCATGGAGTCCGACGAGGCCAACGCGCTGCTGGTGGCGCGGGGCAAGGAGCGCGCCGACCTTGTTGTCGGTGGCGGGCACTGATGCCGTGACCGGCGAGGCTTGTCAGTGGTGGGCACTAGCATCGGATACGGACGGCGTCAGCCGTCCGTCCGGGACGGATATGGGTGGAGGCGGATGGCGTGGGGCTGTTCCGACGGGGGCCGAAGCGTGACAGCCGTGACACGCCCCGGGACCCCGCGTTCTCCTTCTTCTCGGTCGACGAGGCCGCGCTCTTCCGGGGCCAGGTCCGGGAGGCGTTCGCGGAGCAGGGCCTGGAGGTCACGCTCTACGCGGACATGGTGACCGACAGCGCCGGCCGCCAGTTCGGTCTGGGCAATCTCGCGGCGGTCTGCCACAACGACGATCGTGGCCCCCGTGTCTGGGGCGATCTCGCCCGCCGGCACGCCGGGATGGTGCTGCGCACGATGGACGGCCCGTCCGCGCTGGAGACCCTGCCGCCCGAGCGGATCCGCGCCCAGCTCTACCCCCGGGTGATCAGCGAGGACAGCCTCGACCCACAGGCGTTCGGCTACGCGCGCTCGGTCGCCCCCGGGCTGTACGAGGTGCTCGCCCTCGACCTTCCCGAGAGCGTCATGATGCTCACCGACGAGGCGCTGGAGCCGCTCGGCGAGATCCGGCAGCTGCGGGACCGCGCGCTGAACAACCTGCGCGGGCTGCCGGTCGAGGGCCGCGAGACGGTCAAGGAGGCCGGCGGCACACGCTTCGAGGTGATCGTCGGGGACTCCTTCTACACGGCGAGCCGGGTGCTGGCCCTGGAGTCGGTCGTCCGCCATGTGACGGGCGAGTGGATCCCGCCGGACGGCGCGCTGGTCGCGATGCCCTTCCGGCACCAGCTCGCCTTCCACGTCATCCGGGACGCCACGGTCATCCCGTCGCTCGGCTCGATGGCCGCGTTCGCCGCGTCCGGCTTCGAGGACACACCGGGCGCGATCAGCCCGTACGTCTACTGGTGGCGCGGCGGCACGCTCACCCAGCTCAGCGCCAAGGACGGCGACGAGCTGCGGATCACCGTCGGCGAGGACTTCCACGAGCTGCTGGAGCGGCTGACCGCGCGGGACCGCCCGGAGTAGACGGCGGGGCGCGACCGGGGGCCGGTCCGGCCCCGTGGGCCCGGCACGTCCCGTGCCGCGAGGGTGGCGGCGCCGGACTCCCGGACCGCGTCCACGTGCCGCAGAACGTTCCGCGCTCCTCGCGCCCCAGGCCGTTGTGGAAGGCCGGGGCGACCCGCACCGCCGAGAGGCCGAAGGTGTGCGGCGACCGTCGCCTCTCGTGCGCGCCCCGCCGGGCTGGTCAGTGCACCGGGCCGGACGGGCCCCGAGTGCCCGCCCCGTCCGGTGTCGCCCGTACCGGCCGGCTCGCACCGCCGAGAGGCCGAAGGAGTGCGGCGCCCGCCGCTTCTCCCGCCCGCCCCCGCCAGGCCGGTCAGCGGACCGGGCGAAACGGGCCCGTGCGCCTGCCCGTACCGGTCGGCCCGCACCGCCGAGAGGCCGAAGGAGTGCGGCGACCGTCGCCTCTCGGGCCCGCCGGGCGGCGCCCCCGCCTCCCGCGCCCCGCCGCCTCGCGCCCGCCCCGCCGGGCCGGTCAGTGGACCGGGCGGAACGGGCCCCCGTGTGCCCGCCCCGTCCAGTGCTGGCCGGTGCCGCCGGTGTCGCCTGTACCGGCCGTCGTCGCGACGAGGGGATCGGCCTCGTGTGCACGGGCGGACCGCGCGCCGGGCTTCGTAATGGATCAGTCGTTCCACTCCACCCGCTCGCGGAAGTGGTGGAGCAAGCCGTACGGGTACGGCAGGGGGCGGGCGCTCGCTGTGTCGAGTCGCGCGGACTGGGCCGGGGTCAGGGACCAGCCGGTCGCGCCCAGATTGTCCGTCAGCTGGTCGAGCGTGCGCGCTCCGATGATCGGCGCGGTGACGCCCGGCCGTTCCAGCAGCCAGCGCAGGGCGACCTGGGCCGGGGTGCGGCCCGTCTCCTCCGCGAGGGCCAGGACGGTGTCGACCACCCGCCAGGTCTCCTCGTTGTCCCGTTCCCGCCACACCTCGCGGCCCTGCTCCCGCTGGGCCCGGGCGCCCCGGCTGCCGGCCGGGGGCTCGGTCATGCCGCGCCGGTACGTGCCGGACAGCCAGCCGGCCTGGAGCGGGCTCCACGGGATGATGCCGAGGCCCTCCGTCACGCTCAGCGGGGCCAGCTCCCACTCGACCTCGCGGGCGAGCAGGTTGTACAGCGGCTGGAGGCAGACGTACGGTTCCCAGCCGTGCGCGCGCGCCACGTCCAGCGAGCGCTGGAGCTGGGAGGCGGACAGGTTGCTGGCGCCCAGATAGCGGACCTTCCCCGAGGTCACGAGCGTGTCGAGGGTGGAGAGGGTCTCCTCTACCGGTGTGTGCGGGTCCCAGACATGCGTCTGGTAGAGGTCGATATGGTCCGTGCCCAGCCGGCGCAGGCTCGCCTCCACCGCCGAGATGATGTGCTTGCGGTTCAGCCCGCCCGAGTTCGACGCCGGGCCCATCGTGGCCCACACCTTCGTGGCGATCACCAGCCCGTCCCGGTCGCGCCCCTTCAGCCAGCCGCCGAGCACCTCCTCCGCGACACCGTGCCCGTACAGATCGGCCGTGTCGATGAAGGTGCCGCCCGCCTCGGTGAAGGCGTCGAGGATACGGTGCGCCTCGGCCTCGTCGTCCTTCGTGAAGGTCATCGTGCCCAGACACAGCTCGCTGACGCGGAGTCCCGTCCTGCCCAGATATCTCTGTTCCATGGCGAGGACGCTAGATGTTGAAGTGCACCCGAAGGCAAGGGAGTTGGGCCGGGCAGAGGCGCGTCATTTCCGGTCTCAGGCGTCCGCCAGCACCGCGCACGACTCCGCCGCCAGCCGCAGCACCCCGTCCCCGGCCGGCTCCGGCATACGGTCCCACGAGGCCAGTACGCGGAACCCGCCGCCGCCGTCGAGGGGGATCTCCACCGGCTCCCCCGACAGATTCACCGCCACCCGCAGCTCGCCCCTGCGGTACGTCAGCCAGCGCGCCGCCCCGTCGTACGCCACCCGTACCGCCGCCAGGTCCGGATCGGACAGGTCCGGCTGGCCGTGCCGGAGCGCGATCAGCTCGCCGTACCAGGCCAGCAGCCGTGCGTGCGGTTCCGTCACCCGCTCCGAGCGGTCCAGGCAGGAGCGGTCCCGGGTCGCCGGGTCCTGCGGGTCGGGGATGGACTCGGCCGCCCAGCCGTGCGCCGCGAACTCCCGCCGCCGGCCCTTGCTGATGGCCTCGGCCAGCACCGGATCGGGGTGGTCGGTGAAGAACTGCCAGGGGGTGGACGCGCCCCACTCCTCGCCCATGAAGAGCATCGGCGTGTGCGGCCCGGTCAGGACGAGCGTGGCGGCGCAGGCCAGCAGTCCGGGGGAGAGCGTGGCGGAGAGCCGGTCGCCCAGGGCGCGGTTGCCGATCTGGTCATGGGTCTGCGCGTAGCCGAGGAACCGGTGCGCGGGGGTGTCCGTACGGTCGACGGGCCGGCCGTGCGAGCGGCCCCGGAAGCTCGAATACGTACCGTCGTGGAAGAAGACACGGGTGAGTGTCTTGGCGAGCGCGGCGAGCGGATCGCGCGCGAAGTCGGCGTAGTAGCCCTGGGATTCACCGGTGAGCGCGGTGTGCAGGGCATGGTGGAAGTCGTCGTTCCACTGCGCGTGCAGCCCGAGCCCGCCGCGTGCGCGCGGGGTGGTCGTACGGGGGTCGTTGAGGTCGGACTCGGCGATCAGGAAGAGCGGGCGGCGCACGGCGCCGGAGAGTTCGTCGACCGCCGTGGACAGCTCCTCCAGGAACGTCAGCGCGCGGTCGTCCGCGAGCGCGTGCACGGCGTCCAGCCGCAGCCCGTCGAGCCGGAAGTCCCGCAGCCAGGCCAGCGCGCTGCCCAGCAGATACGCCCGCACCTCGTCCGAGCCGGGCGCGTCGAGATTGACGGCGGCGCCCCACGGTGTGTGGTGCGTATCGGTGAAGTACGGTCCGAAGCGCGGCAGATGGTTGCCGGCGGGCCCGAGGTGGTTGTGGACCACGTCGAGCACGACGCCCAGCCCGAGCGCGTGCGCCGCGTCGACGAAGCGCTTCAGACCCGCCGGGCCGCCGTACGGTTCGTGCACCGCCCAGAGCGATACGCCCTCGTACCCCCACCCGTGGGTCCCGGGGAAGGGACACACCGGCATCAGCTCGACATGGGTGATGCCCAGCTCGGCCAGCGGGGCGAGCCGGGCCGCCGCCGCGTCGAACGTGCCCTCGCGGGTGAACGTCCCGATGTGCAGCTCGTAGAGGACCGCGCCGGGCAGCCCCCGGCCCGGCCACGGGACGCGCCACTCGTACGCGTCCTGGTCGACGACGGCGCTGAGGCCGTCCGGGCCGTCCGGCTGGCGCCGGGAGCGCGGATCGGGGAGTACGGGCCCGCCGTCCAGCGCGAAGCCGTAGCGCGTGCTGTCGGCGGCGGCGCCGGGCGCCTCGGCCGTCCACCAGCCGGGACGCCCGGGGTCGGGGCGCATGGGCAGACCGGCGGGGGAGGTGTCGGCGGGGTCGGGGCCGGGTGGTGTGTCCGTGTCCGCGCCCGCGCCCGTGTCCGCGAACTTCAGCACGACCCCGTCCCGCGCCTGTGGTGCCCACACCTCGAACTGCACGGGCGGTTCCCCTCTGTCTGCTGTCCGGTGTCTCCCCTGTCTCCCCATGGTGGCAAGAGTGGCGGCGCGGGGCGCGGCGATCGCGGCGAATCGGGTGGAACGGGGGATCGTCTGGACACCTCGCGCCCGTCCGACGGACAATCACCAGCGTGACGTCCTCCCCCGAGTTCCACACGTACCCCGAGCGGCTCTCCGACGCCGAGCGGGACCGTGTGCTCGCGGTGCTCAGGGAGGGCGCGGCCCAGGGGAAGCTGTCCCACGACACCTTTCTGCGCCGGATGGATCTCGCGCTGGCCGCCCGCCGGGTCGAGGAGCTGAAGCCGCTCACCGCCGATCTCGACACCGAATCCCCTTGGTCCCGGCTGCTGTTCGGCACGGTGGGCCGGGTGTCGGCCTTCACCCAGCGGCTGCGCAGGACCTGGCAGGCGGAGAAGCTGCCGAAGCTGCTGCTGCCCCAGGCCGGCCCGTACCCACTGCGCATCGGCCGCGATCCGCTGAACGGACTGCGCCTCAGCCATGACACGGTCTCCCGGCTGCACGCCGAACTGACCCTGCGGGACGGGCTGTGGATCCTCCGCGACCTCGGCTCGACCAACGGCACCACCGTCAACGGGCGCCGGGTGACGACGACGGCCGTGGTGCGGGACGGGGACATGGTCGGCTTCGGGGAGATGACGTTCCGGCTCGCCTCGGACTGACCCGGACGCGTCTCGGACTGACCCGGAGTCGCCCGCGCTGACCCGGGCGCCCCCCGGACCGCCCCGGGCTCGCTCCGGGGGGCCCGGCCCGCCGTCACAGGGTGGGGGTGGAGACGACGGGCCGGGGGTCCCAGGGGCGTACGGGGTCAGTGGACCGTGCAGACCGGGACCGAGGCGTCCAGTGCGCCGCCGCTCCCGACGTAACTGAACGTCGCCGAGGCGCCTGGCGCCAGCTTGCCGTTCCAGTCGGCGTTATGGACCATGACCTGCTGTCCGCCGTAGGTGGCGCTGCCGTTCCAGAGGCTCTCCACCTTCTGGCCCGACGGCAGGGTGAACTCGACCATCCAGCCGAGGATCGTGTTCGGGCCGGTGTTCTTCACGGTGACATCGGCCTGGTAGCCGCCCGACCACGAGTTCGTGGCCTTGCGGGTGGAAGTGCAGGTCGCCGTCGGGTCGGTCGGCGGGTCGGTCGGGGTGGTGCCGGGCTCGCCCACGCCGGTCACCTCACCCTTGCCACCGTCGAAGACCACGTCCGAGCAGCTGTAGAACGTCTCGTTGCTGTCCGAGCGCTGCCACACCATGTAGATGATGTGCCGGCCGCTCTTGCCGCTCGGCAGATTGCCCTTCCACTTGTACGCGCCCTCGACCGTACCCACCTGGCCCGTGACGGCCGGGTGGTCGACGGTCAGGAACGGGCTGGACTCCAGCATGTCCCAGGTGAACGTCTTCGTGGGGTCGAAGCCGTCCTTGGTCACGTACACGTAGAACCAGCCCGGGTGCGCGGCCCAGGCGTTGTAGGAGAAGTCGAGCGACGCGCCCGAGGTGAGGTGGGTCAGCGGCCAGTCGTTACGGGCCGCGTTGTAGCCGCTGAACGTGGTGTTGCCACCGCTGCACTGCTGGCCGTCGGGGATGAAGCCCTTGGTCCGGCCGGCACCGTCGGAGCGCAGGACGGAGAACCAGTTGTAGAGCGGGGTGGTGCCGCTCTCCGCCACGGCGGCCTTACAGGCGGGGTTGATGGGTTTGATCTCACCGGTGCTGGTGAGGCCGTCGCGCCAGCACATGAACGTGCGGCTGGCGGGCTGCATCGGGGTGCCGTGGGCGTCCGAGGAGCCGCTGCTGGTCACGACCAGCGCGAGGGCGGGGAGGACGGCGAGCAGAACGAGGAGTACGACTCTGCGGGGATGGTTCGACAGCCACAGTGGGGGGCGTTTCATCGCGCGAGTCCCTTCGGCGAGTTGGACGCGGGTGGTGGTGCCGTTCGTGGTGTGCCGGGAGCCGGCGGGGCGACCGCCGTGAGCACGGACCGCCGTGATCACGAATTGAAGTGATCATGAATTGGAGTGATCATGACAATCGCTGGGGATGGGAGCGCTCCCATTTCGGAACGTAGCGCGGCTCCGGCACTCTGTAAACGCCTGGCGCACCGGTTTTTCCAGGCGGGCCCGCACCGCCGCCCTTCCGGCACGGGCCGGCCGTCCCTCAGACCGCCGACAGCAGCGCCACCGGCAGCCCCGCCAGCAGCTCGCCCAGCCGCACCGTCCCCGACACCTCGCTCCCCGTCAGCACATCCCGCCACCGCCCCGCCGGCAGCTCCAGCTCCGTGGCCCCCCAGCCGCCGGCCCGCTCCAGACCGTACGGAAGCCGTGTCACCACCGTCACCACCTTGCCGGTCCGCGCGAACGCCAGGCAGTGCGCCGCCGCCGGACCCGTCGCCGGCAGCGGGGTGTACGTCCCCGACTCGCCGAACACCCCGGGCCGCTCCCGGCGCAGCCGCAGCGCCGCCGTCGTCACCACCGTCCGGTCGTCCGGCGGGCCCGTCCGGAACGGCCGCCGGTTGTCCGGGTCCACCAGCGCCACGTACTCGCGCTCCGTGCCCTGGTAGAGATCGGGCACGCCCGGCATCGTCAGCTGCACCAGCGCCGCGCCGAGCGCCCCGGCCCGTACGTACGGCGCGAGCGCCCGGTTGAACTCGGCGACCGTCCGCCGTGCCTGCCCGGCCGGACCGGCCTCGACGAAGTCCGTCACCGCCCGCTCGTACAGCGGATCCGGCTCCGTCCAGCTGGTGTGCAGACCGGCCTCCCGTACGGACTTGAGCAGCGCGGGCACCATCCGCGCGCCCTCCGGGAGGCTGCCGTCCGACGCCGGGGTGAAGCCCACCGCCGTCTGCCACGCCTGCCACGCCACCTGCGGATCCGGCGCGGGCGCCCCCGTCGCGGCCGTCACCTCCGCGACCTGGTCCAGCAGTTCGTCCCACCGCTCCGGGCACTGGGACAGCACGGCGATCCCGGCCCGCACGTCCGCGCTGCGCTTGGTGTCGTGCGTGGTCAGCACCGTCCCGGTGGCCGGCCAGTCGCGCGCCAGCCGCAGGCAGTACGCGTGGAAGCGCTCCGGCGACACGGCGGGCTCCCCGGGATCGCCGCCCACCTCGTTCGCGGAGAGCAGCGGCACATAGCGGTAGAACGCCGTGTCCTCCACCGACTTGGCCCGCAGCGCGGACGCGGTCTGGGCGAAGCGCGCGCAGAACGCGGCCCGGTCGGGGCCCGGGCCGAGCCGGCCGAGGGCCAGCTCCCGCACCACGTCCACGGCCGTCGCCTCCCGCTCCACCGTGAACACCGCCTTCGCCTGCCGGACCGCCTCCTCCGGCACCGCCGCCTCCGCCGCCTCCGGGCAGGGGCCGCCCGCCGTCACGTACGGCCGGTAGACCGGCACCCGGACGAGCAGCTCCCGGACCGCCGTCCGCAGCGCCCACGGCGCGTGGTCGCGCAGCGCCGGGTCCGCCGCGCAGACCCGCTCCGCCGTCCGGACGAGCGCGTCGGTCTCGGCGGCCAGCTCGTGGAAGAGCACCTTGTACGCGGCCCGCCGCACGGTCCCCGGCCAGTAGCCGCCCCGGTCCCCGACGGGCGCCGCGATCTCGCGGTAGCGCCGCTCCAGCGCCGCCGCGCCCGCCGGGTCGGTGAAGACCCCGTCGATATGGCGCAGCGCGTCGTACCCGGTGGTCCCGGCGACCGGCCAGCCGGCCGGGAGCACCTCGTCGGCGGTGAGGATCTTCTCCACCACCGTCCAGCAGCCGCCGGTCGCCTCGTTCAGCCGGCGCAGATACGCCTCCGGGTCGGCGAGCCCGTCCGGGTGGTCGACGCGCAGCCCCTCGACCACCCCGTCCCGTACCAGCTCCAGGATCTTGGCGTGGGTCGCGTCGAACACCTCCGGGTCCTCGACGCGCAGCCCGATCAGCTCGGAGACGGTGAAGAACCGGCGGTAGTTCAGCTCCGTACGGGCCAGGCGCCACCACGCGAGCCGGTAGTGCTGGGCGTCCAGCAGCGCGGGCAGCGGGAGACGCTCCGTCCCGGGCGCCAGCGGGAAACGCAGCTCCGCGCCGTGGCACAGCTCGCCGTCCTCGACCCGCAGGGCGCCCAGCTCGTCCCCGACCGGGCCGGGCAGCACCGGCAGCAGCACCTTGCCGCCGCCCGCCGCCCAGTCGATGTCGAACCAGCGCGCGTACGGCGAGTCCGGGCCGTCCCGCAGCACCTCCCGCAGCGCCGTGTTGTGGCGGGGCGAGGCGGCCATGTGGTTGGGCACGATGTCGAGCACGATCCCCAGCCCGTACTCCCGCGCCCGCGCCGCCAGCTTCCGCAGCCCCTCCTCGCCGCCCAGCTCGGCCCGTACGGCACTGTGGTCGGTCACGTCGTAGCCGTGTGCCGAGCCGGGCACGGCCTCCAGGACCGGCGACAGATGGAGATGGGAGACCCCGAGCGCGGCGAGATACGGCACGACCCGCGCGGCCGCCGGGAACGGGAAGTCCGGCTGGAGCTGGAGCCGGTAGGTAGCGGTGGGCGTCATACGGACGTAAGTACCCCGGAAACCGGGTGATGCGCCATACGGGACAGCCGGTTGCTCATGCCTTGTCCGCATTACGGCGTGTACATGTACGGCGTGGTCGTGCCGAGCGACACGAATCCGAGGCGCCGCAGGACCGGCCGGCTGGTGTCCATCGCGTCGGCCTGGAGCCAGCGGTAGCCGCGCGCGGCGGCGATCCGGGCGCGGTAGGCGATCTGCGCCCGGTAGAGGCCCCGGCCGCGCCACTCCGGTACGGTGCCGCCGCCCCACAGCCCGGCGAACTCCACGCCCGGCGGCAGCTCCATCCGGGACGCGCTGACCGGGGTGACGCCCGCCATCACGACGACGGCGACGAGCGTGTCCGGGGCCTCGGCCAGCCGGGTCCGCAGCCGCTCGCGCAGCCGGGTGGCGTCGTCGCCGAACGCCCGCGCGTGCACGTCGGCCAGCAGGTCCACGCCCGCCGCGTCGGTCACGGGCAGCAGCCGTACGCCGTCCGGCAGTACGGCGCCGCCGCTCGTCGAGCCGCTCATCGAGGCGCTCACGGACGCGCTCTCCGCGACCATCACCTCCTCGGCGGGGCCCGGCACGAACCCGGCGGCCAGCAGGCGCCGCCCCAGGTCGGCGGGGCGGTCGTGCGCGTACAGCTTCCACTCGGCCTCAAGGCCGCGCGCGGCGAAGTACGCGGCCTGCTCGGCGACGGCCCGGTCGGCCGTGGCGCCGGTCAGGTCCGACCAGAGGACGCCGTTCCAGTCGTGCGCGCCGCCCACCTGCCGGACGACGTCCCCGGCCCGCTCCACGCGGACACCGGGGCCGTCGGGGAGCGCCCGCTCGCGCAGCTGGCGGTCGAAGGCGGCGCGTACCGCTTCCTGATCCATCCGGCCACTGGATCACCGGCCCGGGCGCGCGGCAACCGGATTTCCGTGCGGGGCGCTCCGGGCGAGGCGCTTCCGGCGCTCCCTACGCCGGCCGCATCAGGACCGTCATGCTCCGTCCGATCATCCTGATCCGCGCGCCCCCGTCGACCTTCTCCCCCTGCCCCGGAACCACCCCCTCCGGCCGCGCCGTGTCCACCACGAGCTGCCACCGCTCCCCGTGGTTGACCGGCACCACGAACTCCAGCTCCTCCGCGCTCGCGTTGAACATCAGCAGGAACGAGTCGTCCGAGATCGTCTCGCCGCGCGGCCCCGGCTCCGAGATCGCGTGCCCGTTGAGGAAGACCGACATGGCCTTGGCGTGCGCCGCCTGCCAGTCCTGCTGGGTCATCTCCTCGCCCTCCGGCGTGAACCACGAGATGTCCGACAGCTCGTCGTGCGTCCCCTCCATCGGGCGCCCGTGGAAGAACCGCCGGCGCCGGAAGACCGGATGGTCGCGCCGCAGCCACACCATCGTCCGGGTGAAGCGCAGCAGCGAGGAGTCACCCTCCGCGCCCTTCCCGGCCTTCTCCGGCCAGCGGACCCACGAGACCTCGTTGTCCTGGCAGTACGCGTTGTTGTTGCCGCCCTGCGTCCGGGCGAACTCGTCGCCGTGGCTGAGCATCGGCACGCCCTGGGAGAGCATCAGCGTCGCGACGAAGTTCCGCATCTGCCGCTCGCGCAGCTCCGCGATCCCCGGATCGTCGCTCTCGCCCTCGGCGCCGCAGTTCCACGACCGGTTGTGGCTCTCACCGTCCCGGTTGCCCTCGCCGTTCGCCTCGTTGTGCTTCTCGTTGTACGAGACGAGGTCGTTGAGGGTGAAGCCGTCGTGGCACGTGGTGAAGTTGATGGAGGCCAGCGGCCGGCGCCCGTCGTCCTGGTACAGATCGGAGGAGCCGGTCAGCCGGGACGCGAACTCGGCGAGCGTGCGGGGCTCGCCGCGCCACAGGTCCCGTACCGTATCGCGGTACTTGCCGTTCCACTCGGTCCACAGCGGCGGGAAGTTCCCCACCTGATAGCCGCCCTCGCCGACATCCCAGGGCTCGGCGATCAGCTTCACCTGGCTGACCACCGGGTCCTGCTGGACGAGGTCGAAGAACGACGACAGCCGGTCCACCTCGTGGAACTGGCGGGCCAGCGTCGCCGCGAGATCGAAGCGGAAGCCGTCGACATGCATCTCGGTCACCCAGTACCGCAGCGAGTCCATGATCAGCTGGAGTACGTGGGGGCTGCGCATCAGCAGCGAGTTCCCGGTGCCCGTGGTGTCCGTGTAGTAGCGCTGGTTCTCGCCGAGCCGGTAGTACTGCGCGTTGTCCAGGCCCCGGAAGGAGAGCGTCGGCCCCAGATGGTTGCCCTCGGCCGTGTGGTTGTAGACCACGTCGAGGATGACCTCGATCCCGGCGCGGTGCAGCGCCCGTACGGCCTGCTTGAACTCCAGCACCTGCTCGCCCCGGTCGCCCCAGGACGCGTAGGCGTTGTGCGGGGCGAAGAAGCCGATGGTGTTGTAGCCCCAGTAATTGGCGAGCCCGGCGTCCACCAGCCGGTGGTCGTTGACGAACTGGTGCACCGGCATCAGCTCCAGCGCGGTCACCCCCAGCTCCGTCAGATGCTCGATGACCGCCGGATGGGCCAGCCCCGCGTAGGTGCCGCGCAGCTCCTCGGGCAGCTCCGGGTGGAGCATGGTCAGGCCCTTCACATGGGCCTCGTAGAGGACGGTGCGGTGGTAGTCCGTACGGGGGAGCCGGTCGTCGCCCCAGTCGAAGTACGGGTTCACCACGACGGAGGACATCGTGTGCGGCGCCGAGTCCATGTCGTTGCGCGACTCCGGCCGGCCGAAGTGGTAGCCGTACACCGACTCGCCCCACTCGACGCTGCCGCTGATCGCACGCGCGTACGGATCGAGAAGCAGCTTGGCGGAGTTGCAGCGGTGGCCGCGCTCCGGCTCGTAGGGGCCGTGGGCCCGGAAGCCGTAGCGCTGTCCCGGCATGATGCCGGGCAGATAGGCGTGGCGTACGAAGGCGTCGGTCTCGCGCAGTTCCACCGCCGTTTCTGAACCGTCGTCGTGCAGCAGGCACAACTCGATCCGGTGGGCGGCCTCCGAGTAGACCGCGAAGTTGGTGCCGGCGCCGTCGTAGGTGGCGCCGAGGGGATACGCCTGTCCCGGCCAGACCTGCATAGATAGGACTCTTCCACTTCTGATCCGGGTGCTGCGGGCTTCTTGCGCCAGATCTTCCCCGAAATCGGCGCCGCCACCTAGGACCCGGAGGTGTTCTCGGCGCTTCTTGCCCTGTGTCAACGCCGGGGGTCAACCCGGTGCCGCGTGCCGTCGTGCGGGTGACGCAGCGGCTCCGGAGGCCGGCTCAGCCGTCCCGTCCGCGTTACGCCGTCCCTTCCGCCCCGTCGCGGACCGGGCGCAATCGCCATGAATCATCTCACCGCATCCCAAGTCGGAACTTCAAACATGCCCATGAACACCGGAGTTGGGAAAGGAGCCTGTGCATCCTGCTGCACCGTCTCCGCTCGGCGGAGTACCCTTCCTTGATCGTTGAATAGGGAGAGAAGGCGGGTGCGCGGGTGAGCGGGGGAGGGCTGGAGCTGCCGCCCGGTGACGCAGGTCACGCGGGGGAATCCGGCGACATACCACCCGGAGCGGTCTCCCTCGCGCGGCCGATGGAGATCGGCGCGGAGCTGGACTGGGGCGCGGACGCCTGGAGCGAGGTCCGTACGCGCGCCCAGCGTGCCGGGCGGGCCTATATCTGGCTGAATCTGGTGGAGCAGCGCCTGCGCGCCGTCGTCGCCGCCGTCCTGCGGCCCATCTACGACCCCGTGCACGGCGAGGAGTGGGTGGTCGCCGCCGCAGGCCCCGCCGGGCAGGAGTGGGTGCAGCGCGCCGTCGCCGTACGGGAGGTGTCGCGGCGCAAGGGCTATCTCCTCGACCCCGCCGACGACAATGTGCTCAGCTTCCTGACCCTCCCGCAGCTGCGGGAGCTGATGATCCAGCACTGGCCCTGCTTCCAGCCCTATTTCGACGACCGCCGCGATGTGGAGCTGGCCCTCGACGAGCTGGAGGTCACCCGGAACGTCGTCTCGCGCAACCGGGCGCTCAACGAGACGGTCCTCGCCCAGGCCGAACGGGCCTCCGCCCGGCTGCTGGAGATCCTCGGCGCCGGCGGCGGCACCCCGTCGTCCGGGCGGCTGCGGGTCGACGCGGTCGAGGACCTGGTGGGCGACCGGTACGGCGATGTCGTCTCCGTCCACTCCGACCGGGTCCGGCTCCAGCGGCAGATCCCGGCGGAGGACCTCTTCGGCGGCGCCCGGCGTGTCGACGCCATCGGTATCGGGCTCAACCTCCTCGTCCAGAACTTCTCCGGGCGCCGGCTGATCCGGCTCGCCGAGTCCGGCTGCCGGATACGGCTCCTTTTCCTCAACCCGGCGAGCAGCGCCGTCCGGCGCCGCGAACGCGAACTGGGGCTGCGCAAGAGCGAGCTGAGCCGCTCGGTGGAGATGAACATCCTCCATATGCGGCGGGTACGGTCCAAGCTGCGCGACCCGGGCGCCTTCGAGATCCATGTCTTCGACGAGACACCGCGCTTCACCGCGTATCTGGTCGACGGCGACGGCCCCGACGGGCTGGCCGTCGTCCAGTCCTATCTGCGCCGGGCGCGCGGGATGGAGGCACCGGTGCTCGTGCTGCGCGGCGGCGGGCGTGAGGTGGTGCGTACGGGGCAGGACACCGAACACGGACTCTTCCAGACCTACCGCGAGGAGTTCGAGTCGGTCTGGACGGACTCCCGCCCGGTCTCCTGAGGCGGGGTGCCGGGGCTGGGCCGGGGGCGTTGTCAGTGGCGCGTGGCAGGGTGAAAGTCCAACGGGGGAAGCGCCACCGCGGTGATGAGGGAGGGGCCACGATGTCTTGGCATGGAGAAACGCTGGTCGGATTCGATCTGGAGACGACGGGTACGGAGCCGCTGGAGGCCCGGATCGTGACGGCCGCGGTCGTCGAGGTCAGGGGCGGTGAGGTGATCCGGCAGCGGGGCTGGCTCGCCGACCCGGGCATCCGCATCCCCGCGCAGGCGTCCGCCGTCCACGGCATCAGCAGCGAACGGGCCGCCGCCGAGGGCCGCCCGGCCGCCGAGGTCGCGGGCGAGATCGGCGCGCTGCTCGGCGACTACTGGGCCCGCGGCGTGCCCGTCGTGGCGTACAACGCCAGCTTTGACCTGACGCTGCTCACGGCCGAGCTGCGCCGGCACGGACTGCCGCCGCTCCAGCCGGTCGGGCCGGTCATCGACCCGTACACGATCGACCGCGCCGTCGACCGCTACCGGCGCGGCAAGCGCACGCTGGAGGCCGTCTGCGGGGAGTACGGAGTGGTGCTCGACGCGGCGCACGAGGCGGGCGCCGACGCGCTGGCGGCCGTCCGGGTGGCGATCGCGATAGCCGAGCGGCACCCGTCGGTCGCCGCACTGGACCCGGCGGGGCTGCACGAGCGGCAGATCACCTGGTACGCGCGATGGGCGGCCGACTTCCAGGACTTCCTGCGCCGGAAGGGCGACGCGGACGCGGTGATCGACACGGTCTGGCCGGTACGGGAGCCGGCACCGGCCGCCGCGCCGGCCGCGCCGACGGTGACCTCGGCGTCCTGAGCGGGCGGCGCGGCGCCGTCCCGTTCCGTCATGTCCCGCCCGTTCGTGGCCCGTTGGTCCGGGTCCTGTTCTCTCAGAACGGGTACCAGCGCACCTCGGGATCGTCCTGGCGCAGCGAGGCGACCCTCCGGCGGAACTCGTCGAGCGCCTTGGGGTTGGCGGGGGCGTGCTGCGCCACCCAGGCACAGCTGGCGGTCTCCCGCGCTCCGCGCAGCACCGGACAGCCGGACCACTCGCGCACGTCCCAGCCGTAGGTCTCCGTGAAGGTGTCGTACGCCTCGGCGGAGAGCCCGTACCGGTCCCGGGACAGGGCCATGACCACCAGATCGTGTTCCCGGAAGTCGGCGGAGAAGGTCTCCAGATCGACCAGGACCGGTCCGTCGGGGCCGACATGGACATTGCGCGGCAGCGCGTCGCCATGGATCGGCCCGGTCGGCAGCTGCGGTACGAGCGTGGCCGCCGCCTCCGCGAAGCCGTCCCGGCGGCCGCGCAGATAGTCGGCGTCGGCCGGGTCGATCGCGTCACCCGCGATCCGCAGCCAGCGCTCGACACCGCCGAGCAGCTCCCGGCGGGGCAGCGCGAGGGCGGCGGGCGCGGGCAGCGCGTGGACCAGCCGCAGCAGGGACGCCAGATCGGCCGGCCCGGCCGGACGTACGGCGGCGGGCAGCCGGTGCCAGAGCGTCAGCGGATGGCCGTCCACCGACCGCGCCGCCGGCTCCGCCGCCCGTACGGCCGGAATGCCCGACGCGGCGAGCCAGGACGCGAGGGACACCTCCCGCCGTGCCCGGTCGAACAGCTCGGGGTGGTCGGCGGCGTTCCGGCCGATCTTCACGACCAGCCCGTCGTCCGTCGCGAAGACCGCGTTCTCGCCGAGCGCCAGCAGTTCCGCGTCGCGCGGCAGTCCGGCCAGGGCGAGCAGCTCACGCGCCCGCGTCTCGATCATCGTTGGCTCACTTACTTCCGTGGTCGGTCGCTTTCGGCTGGTCAGAGTCTCGCATCCGGCCACCCCGGCACCGTACGGCGGATATTGCATAGACGAGACGTATCGTCTCGTCTATGGTGGATGCATGACCGCATCAGAGCGTGCCCATATCGCCATGTTCTGCATCGCCGCCCATGGCCATGTGAACCCGAGCCTCGACATCATCCGCGAGCTGGTCGCCCGGGGACACCGGGTCAGCTACGCGATTCCCGCGATCTTCGCCGAGAAGATCGCGGCGACCGGCGCCGAGCCGGTCGTGTACACCTCGGTGCTGCCGACCCCGGACGACGACCCCTCGGCCTGGGGCACGGAACTGGTCGACAATCTGGAACCGTTCCTGACCGACGCCGTGCAGGCGCTGCCGCAGCTGGCCGACGCGTTCGAGGACGACCGGCCCGATCTGGTCCTCGGGGACACCACCTCGTTCCCGGCGCCCGTCCTCGCCCGCCGCTGGGGCGTTCCCTTCCTCCAGTTCTCCACCCATATGGTCGCCTGGGAGGGGTACGAGAAGGAGGTCGGTGAGCCCATGCTCGCAGCGCTGGACGCGACCGAGCGCGGCCGGGCGTACCGGGCGCGGTTCGCGGGCTGGCTCCGGGAGAACGGGATGGACCGCACGGAGCGGGACTTCCTGACCGGCCGCCGCCACGAGCGCACCCTCGCCCTGATCCCCCGGGCGCTCCAGCACCGCGCCGACCTGGTCGACGAGTCCGCCGTCACCTTCGTCGGCTCCTGCCGGCCCGCGCCCGCGGACCAGGAGGAGTGGCACCGGCCCGCCGGCGCGGAGAAGGTGCTGCTGGTCTCGCTCGGCTCGGCGTTCACCAAGCAGCCGGCGTTCTACCGCGCGTGCGTCGAGGCGTTCGGCGGCTTGCCCGGGTGGCATGTCGTCCTCCAGATCGGCAAGAACGTCGAGGAGAGCGAGCTGGGCCCCGTTCCGGCGAACATCGAGGTGTCCCCCTGGGTGCCCCAGCTCTCCGTACTCCGGCAGGCCGACGCCTTCATCACCCACGCGGGCGCCGGCGGCAGTCAGGAGGGGCTCGCGACGGCCACCCCGATGGTCGCCGTACCGCAGGCCGCCGACCAGTTCGGCAACGCGGACACGCTCGTCTCGCTCGGCGTCGCCCGCCGGATCGACATGGCGGACGCCACCCCCGAGGCGCTGCGGGCCGCGGTCCTCGCGCTGGCCGCCGACCCCTCGGTGGCGGAGCGGCTCGGGGCCATCCGGCGGGAGATGGCGGCGGAGGGCGGCACACGCGGGGCCGCCGACCTGATCGAGGAGGCGCTGTCAGTGGGGGCTCCTATCGTGGCCCCATGAGCACGACGACCACACCGAGCACACCGGCCGCCGCCACGAGGTCCTACGCCGCGTTGCTGCGCGGCATCAATGTGAGCGGCCACAAGCGGGTCCCGATGGCCGAGCTGCGGGACCTGCTCACCGGACTGGGCCACGGCGGCGTCCGTACGTATCTCCAGAGCGGCAACGCCGTCTTCACCAGCGCGGCCACGGACGAGCGGGCCCTCGCGACCGCGCTGGAGCGGGCCGTCGAGGAGCGTTTCGGGTTCCCCGTCGACTGTCTGGTGCGCGACGCCGCGTATCTGCGGGCGGTGGCCGACGCGTGCCCGTTCCCCGCCGACCGGCTGGAGGGCAGACAGCTCCACTGCACCTTTTTCTCCGAGCCGGTCGCCCCGGACCGGCTCGCGTCGGTCGACCCGGCCGCCTATCTGCCCGAGGAGTTCCGGCTCGGCGACCGGGCGCTGTATCTGTACGCGCCCAACGGCCTCGGCCGCTCCAAGCTGGCGGAGGCGCTGGCCCGGCCGGCCCTCCTCCGGGGCACCACGGCCACCAGCCGCAACTGGAACACCGTCCGCGAACTGGTCGGACTGACCGGCGGCTGAGCATCGGAGAGAGCAAGCCCGCCCCCGAGGACAACGGCCGCGACGGCAGCCCGCGTTCAGCCGGCCGCGCGCGGTACGGGGACGGCGCGCCCGGCGCGGGCCGTCCATCTGCCCTCCGTACGGGAGATCCGTACCGGATGCCCGAAGCACTCGCTGACCCGCTCCGTGGTGAGCACGTCGTCCGCGGGGCCCGCGCCCACACAGCGGCCGGCGCGCAGCAGCATCGCGTGGGTGGTCGACGCGGGCAGCTCCTCCAGATGGTGCGTGACCAGCACGGTCGCCAGCTCCGGGTGCTCCAGCCGCAGCGCGTCCAGCGCGGTGAGCAGCTGCTCGCGGGCGGCGAGATCGAGCCCGGTGGCCGGCTCGTCGAGCAGCAGCAGCCGCGGCCGGGGCATCAGGGCGCGCGCGATCAGCGTACGGCCGCGCTCGCCCTGCGAGAGCGTCGGCCAGCGCGCCTCCTCCTTGCCCGCCATCCCCAGCATCTCCAGCAGCTCCCCGGCCCGCGCGCGCTCCCGCGCCGACGGCGACCAGCGCGGCACCGGCTCCACGGAGTTCGTCAGCCCGGTCAGCACCACCTCGCGGACCCGCAGCGGCGACCGCAGCGGATGCCGGGGATTGACATGGCCGAGCAGCGCGCGCAGCTCCCGCAGATCGATCCGGCCGAGCGCCTCACCCAGGATCTCCACCGTGCCCCGGGTGGGATGCGTGACCGCGCCCACCATCCCCAGCAGAGTGCTCTTGCCCGCGCCGTTGGCACCGAGCAGCGCCCAGTGCTCCCCGGCACACACGGTCAGGGAGACCGCGTCCAGCAGCAGTTTTCCGTCACGGACGACATCGACGTCCTTCGCGTGCACGACAGTGGTCATGCGGGCGTACTCCTCACTTCGCGTCCATCGCTGTCACAGCCTGGCCGGACACGGCCCGGCGGAACCGGTGCCGCGGGTGAGGGCACGTACGGGGAGAGCGGCCGGTCCTGGTGTCTCCGGACCGGGCCCGCCAATTCTACGGGCACGGACTACGCTCGCTCTCCGATGCCGGAGACGGAGTACCGGACCCGGTACCCGGGGGGAACGGAGTCACGATGCGCTACATCATCATCGGAGCCGGCGCGGTCGGCGGTGCCATCGGCGGCCGGCTCGCGGAGGCCGGGCAGGAGGTGGTGCTCGTCGCGCGCGGCGCGCACCACGCGGCGCTGCGCGAGCGCGGGCTGACGTTCACCACGCCCGAGGGCACCCGGACGCACCGGCTGCCGGTGGCCGACCGGCCCGAGGCGCTCGATCTGCGGAGCGACGACGTCCTGGTGCTCGCCGTGAAGACACAGGACAGCGTGGCGGCGCTGGACGCCTGGTCCGTACGGCCGGTCGAAGGCGCGGGTACGGGCACCGCCGGGGAGCTGCTGCCGCTGGTCTGCGCGCAGAACGGGGTCGAGAGCGAGCGCCTCGCCCTGCGCCGCTTCCGGCGGGTGTACGGCATGTGCGTCTGGCTGCCCGCGACCCATGTCGAGCCCGGCGCGGTCATCGCGCCGTGCGCCCCGTACACCGGCATGCTGCACCTCGGCCGCTATCCGGAGGGCACCGACGCGACCGCGCACGCCATCGCGGCGGACCTGGAGAAGGGCCGGCTCCTCGCCCCCGTCGTGCCGGACGTCATGCGCTGGAAGTACGCCAAACTCCTGGGCAACCTCGTCAACGCGGTGGAGGCCCTCACCGGCGCGGCCGGTGACGAGGCCGCGGATCTCGTCGGGCGCGCGCGGGCCGAGGGGCGCGCCGTACTCGCCGCCGCGGGCATCCCGTACACCGGCGACGAGGAGCAGGCCGAGGCCAGGAACGGCCGGATGGACATCGACCCGGCCACCGGCGGCGGACGGCGCGGCGGCTCGTCCTGGCAGAGCCTCAGCCGTGGTACGGGCACGATCGAGGCGGACTACCTCAACGGCGAGATCGTGCTCCTCGGCCGGCTCCACGGCGTCCCGACCCCGGTCAACGAGACGCTCGGACGCCTCGCCGGCACCTTCGCCCGCGAGCGCCGCCCGGCGGGATCGCTGACCGTCGCCGAACTCACCGCGTACGTCGGGCACTAGACCGCGCACGTCGGGCACCAGCGCGGCCGGCGGCTAGCGCGGTCAGCGGCCCCGGAACCCTATTCCGGGCCACAACCGCCCCTTGGAGTGAAGCTCACCCCATGGGCTGTCGGGCCTCGCGCCCCGGAGCGACACTGACACCCCGGAGGTCCCGGAGGTCTCGGAGGTGACGGAACAATGTCGATTCGTCGGGTGTCGTGCCCGGCGCGGATCGTCTTCCTCGACGGGGAGATGGCCGCGCTCGACGAGCTGGAGGGCGGGTTCACCGCCGAACAGGCCCTGTGGTGCGCGCTGGAGGAGGGCCACACGGGGCTGCACCATGTGATCGCCCAGTGCGTACGCGGAACGGAGACCGCGCCGCCGTGGGTCATGTGGGCGCGCTGGCCGCCGGGGAACGAGTACGGCCCCGGGCGCGAGCTGCTGCGCCTCGACTCCTGCCCCGCCAAGTTCCTGGCGGGCGCCGTGTCGGAACAGGCGTGCAGCCTCCCGGAGGGCCATGTGGGCCGCCACGACTACGAGTTCGGGCCGCCCATCACCGAGGCCGACGTCATGCCGGACTGGCTGCTGCGCCGACTGGACGAGTAGCCGCCCCGCCGCGCCCGGCGTTACGCCGGGCGCGCCAGCGGGCTGTCCGGCCGGTCCGCGGTGCTGGTCCAGCGGCCGGCCGGGGCCGCCCGCGCCGCCGCGTCGTACCGGCGCAGCAGCAGCCGCGCCAGCTCCGGGGCCGGGCCCAGTACATCCGCCAGGATGTCCGCCCCGGCCGCCCGCGCGCCCGCGTCGATCCGGTCCGGCAGGCGGCCCGGGGCGATGACGTACGGGGCGACCGCGATCCGGCGGACGCCCTCGGCGCGCAGCGCCCGTACCGCGTCCTCGGTGCGGGGGAGGGAGGCGGAGGCGAACGCGGGCCGCACGGCGCACCAACCGGTGTGCCACCACTCCCGCGCGATGTCGGCGATCACCGCGATCGCCTCCGGGTCGGAGGAGCCCGCCGCGGCCAGGACGACCCCGGTCGAGCCCTTGTCGCCGGGCCGCACCCCGGCCTCGTACAGCCGCCGTTCCAGCGCGGCGGTCAGCAGCGGCGACGGGCCGAGCACCCCGGCCCGCCGGATCCGCAGCGCGGGGTTGCGCTCCGCCGCCTCGCGCAGGACAGCCGGGATGTCGGCCTTGGCGTGGAAGGCGCGGGTCAGCAGCAGCGGCAGCGCCACCACGTCCCGTACGCCGTCCCGCGCCAGCCGGTCCAGCTGCCCGGAGACCGACGGCGCCTCGAAGTCCAGGAAGCCGGTCTCCACCCGCACCCCGGGCCGCAGCGCGCGCACCCGGCGCACCAGCGCCCGGACCGTCACGGCGTGCCGCGGGTCACGGCTGCCGTGCGCGATCACGAGCAGCGCGGGAGACCCCGGGGGCTCGGGCGGGGGCGGCGGCGGGACGAAGAGGCGCATCGTGGTCAGCTTTTCACCAGAAGCCCGCGACCGCGCAGCACCCGGCGCTCCAGCGGGCTGAAGATCAGCAGATCGATGGCGATCCCGACGATCAGGATCAGGAAGATCGCGAGGAAGACCATCGACATGCTGCCGTTCGTCCGGCCGTTCTCCAGCAGCTGGCCGAGCCCCATGCCCAGATCGGGCGAGGTCGCGATGATCTCCGCCGCCATGAGCGAGCGCCACGAGAACGCCCAGCCCTGCTTCAGCCCGGCCAGATAGCCCGGCAGCGCGGCCGGCAGCACGACATGCCAGGTGCCCCGCAGCCCGGTCGCGCCGAGCGTCCGCCCGGCCCGCAGGAAGAGCGGCGGCACCTGATCGATGCCGGACACCAGACCGTTGGCGATGGACGGCACGGCGCCGAGCAGGATCACCGCGTACATCATCGAGTCGTTCAGACCGAGCCAGATCACGGCCGGCGGCACCCACGCCACCGACGGCAGCGACTGGAGCCCGGAGAGGATCGGGCCGATGGCCGCGCGGACGAACTTCACCCGGGCGACCAGCAGCCCCAGCGGGGTGCCGATCGCCAGCGCCAGCGCGAAGCCCAGCAGACCGCGCGACACACTGGTCCAGATGAAGCCCAGCAGGGTGCCCTTGTTCCAGGCGTCCGTCAGCTCCGCCCACACCGCGTCCGGCGACGGCAGCTTGTAGCGGGGGGCCACCTCGGCCCAGACGAGGACCTGCCACACGATCAGCACCAGTCCTACGGCGAGGACCGGCGGCAGGACCTTCTGCACGAGGGTCGTCCGCAGCGGTGTGCGGGCCGTCTGTACGGTCTCCAGCGCGTCGAGCCCGGCCTCCAGACCGGCCATGTCGCTGTGCGGCACGGGCGCTCCGCCGCCGGGTCCGCCCTCCGGCCCGGCGCCCGGGCCACCGCCCGTACCCGTACCCGTCTCCGGTCCGGGCTGCGTGCTCGTGTCAGTGCTGGCCATGGCGGCGGATCTCCCCACGCAGTTCTTCGGTGATCTCGACGGACAGCTCCGCGACCGCGGGGTCCTCGATACGGCGCGGCTGCGGGATGTCGACCCGCCACTCACGGGCGACCCGGCCGGGCCGCGACGACAGCAGCACGACGCGCTCGGCGAGCCGTACCGCCTCCCGCACGTTGTGCGTGACGAACAGGACCGACAGCCGGGTCTCGCGCCAGATCCGGGTCAGCTCGTCGTGCAGCACATCCCGGGTGATCGCGTCGAGCGCCGCGAACGGCTCGTCCATCAGCAGCAGACTGCTGTCCTGGGCGAGCGCGCGGGCCAGCGCCACCCGCTGCCGCATCCCGCCGGACAGCTCGTGCACCCGCTTGCCGTACGCGCCCTCCAGCCGGACGAGACCGAGCAGCCGCTCCGCCTCGTCGCGCCGCTCCTGCTTGGGCACGTCGCGCAGCCGCAGCGCCAGTTCGATGTTCTTGCCCGCCGTCAGCCACGGGAACAGCGCGTGCTCCTGGAACATCAGGGCCGGCCGGCCGCCCGGGGTCGCGATGGACCCGGCGGACGGCCGGTCGAGCCCGGCGACCAGATTGAGCAGCGTCGACTTGCCGCAGCCCGACGCTCCCAGGAGGGTGACGAACTCGCCCGGCGCGACATCGAGCGTGATGTCGTCCAGCACGAGCTGCTGCCCGGCCGGTGTCACGAACGACTTCGAGACATGCGCGATACGGGCGGCGTGGTCCACCGCCGGTGTGCTCTCGGCGGCCTTGGCGAGGGTGGATGCCACGGTCGTCACCTCCTGGGACTCCTGGGAACGGGCGGACGAATGGAGCGATGAAGGGACTACGAGGTCACTTGACGCCGAGACCGGCGTCGGAGACCTCCGGCTGCCCGGCCTCCTTGAGGACCTTGTTCAGCGGGCCCAGGTCGTAGATCCCGTTCAGGTCGGGCTTCTTCAGCAGCCCGGCCGCCACCGCGTGGTCCGCCTCGGACTGGAGCGTCGCCGCCAGCGGGTCGTCGGTGAAGCGCAGCGACTTCCACGCCGGGTCCAGCACCTCGGCGGGCAGCGCCTTCCCGGACAGCTTCTCCAGCGCCTTGTTGGCGGCGGCCTTCGCCTCGTCCTCGTTGGCGTTGATCCACGCGTTCGTCTTCACCGAGCCGCGCAGCACGGCCTCGACGACGGCCGGGTGCGCCTTGAGGAACTTCTGCGACACGATGATGTTCGTGATCACGAACTTCTCGTCGGGCCACAGGGTGGACTCGTCCAGCAGCACCTTCGCGCCCTCGGCGACCAGCTTGGACGCGGTCGGCTCCGGCACCCACGCGCCGTCGATGGAGCCGGCCTTGTAGGCGTCCGGGGTGATCTTGTTGTCCGTGCGGACGACGGAGACATCGCCCTTGCCGGACTGCGCGTCGACCTTCCAGCCCTTCTCCGCGACCCAGTTGAGGAACGCCACGTCCTGCGTGTTGCCGAGCTGCGGGGTGGCGATCCGCTTGCCCTTGACGTCGTCCAGGGTCTTGATCTTCTTCGGGTTGACGACGAGTTTCACCCCGCCCGACGCCGAACCGCCGATGATCCGCAGGCTCTTGCCGTCGGTCTGCGTGTAGCCGTTGATGGAGGGGGAGGGGCCGATGAAGCCGATGTCGATGCTGTCCGCGTTGAGCGCCTCGATCTCCGAGGGGCCCGCGTTGAAGGTCGAGCCGGCCACCTTCGTACCGCCCAGCTCCTTCTGGAACAGGCCGTTCTGGATACCGACCAGGGCGGTGGCGTGGGTCAGGTTCGGGAAGTAGCCGATCTTGACGGTGTCGAGACCGTCGATCTTCTCCGCCCCGGCCGCGACCTCGGTGGCGTCACTCGACTCCGCCTTCTCCGAGCCGTAGCCGCAGGAGGTGAGCGCGAGGGTGAGCAGGGGGAGTGCGGCGACGGCGGTGAGCGTACGGCGCCTGGCGGCGCGGGAGAGACCGGAGGTGCGGGAGGCAGGCACGGGAGGGGTTCCTCTCGTTGGCCCGGCGCGCACACCCCTTGAGGATTACCGGGGTGTGGCCGGGAGAGCGGCAGGTCTTCGACGACTGAGGTGGTACGGGTGGGACGGGTGGTGCGACAGGGCCGACCCGTACGGGGACGGGTGGACGGAGCGGGCGCGCGAGCGGTGCGCGTACGTCATCGCGCACATCGCGCCACCCCGCCCGTGCCCGCGCCGAGCGCGCCGCTGCCCACCCGGCCGCCCTCCTTGGCGAACGTCGCGTACATGTCGTACACACCGATGGTCATCAGAAGTCCCAGCCCTCGTCGTCCGCCGCCGCGGCCGGCGCTTTGTCAGGGGTGGCCGTGCCGTCGGTGAAGGCGGCGCCCGCCATACCGGCGGTCAGCGTCGTCCCGTCGGCGGGGTCGATCAGCAGAAACGATCCGGTACGCCGTGAGTCCGCGTACGCGTCGAGCGCCAGCGGCTCCGCCGTACGGACCACGACCCGGCCGATGTCATTGGCGACGAGCTGCCCCGGCGCCGGATGCTGGGACAGGTCGTCCAGGGTGAGCCGGGACGGGATGTCCTTGACGATCGCCTTGACCGTGCGGGTGGTGTGCTTCAGCAGCACCCGCTGGCCGACGCTCAGCGGCCGGTCCGCGACATGGCAGACGGTCGCCTCGATGTCCTGGGTGGTCGCGGGCGCGTCACCGGACGGCACGATCAGATCGCCGCGCGAGATGTCGATGTCGTCGTCGAGCAGCAGCGTGACGGACTGCGGCGTCCAGGCCAGGTCCACCGCCGTGCCCAGCAGGTCGATACCGGCGATCCGCGACGTACGGCCGGACGGCAGTACGGTCACCTCCTCGCCGACCCGGAACGTACCGGCCGCGATCTGGCCCGCGTACCCCCGGTAGTCCGGGTGCTCGGCGCTCTGCGGCCGGATCACGTACTGCACGGGAAGCCGGGCGTGGCAGCCGGTCAGATCGTGGCTGACCGGGACCGTCTCCAGGTGTTCGAGGACGGTGGGGCCGCCGTACCAGTCCATGTGCGCGGACGGCTCCACGACATTGTCCCCGGCGAGCGCCGAGATCGGGATGGCCGTGATCTCCGGGACACCGAGGGAGGCGGCGTACGCGGTGAACTCCTCCGCGATGGCGGCGAAGACGGGCTCCGCGTAGTCGACCAGGTCCATCTTGTTGACGGCGAGGACCACATGCGGGACACGCAGCAGCGCGGCGACGGCGGCGTGCCGACGGGTCTGCTCGACCACCCCGTTGCGGGCGTCCACCAGCACCACGGCGAGTTCGGCGGTGGAGGCGCCGGTCACCATGTTGCGGGTGTACTGCACATGGCCCGGGGTGTCGGCGAGGATGAACCGCCGCTTCGGCGTGGCGAAGTAGCGGTAGGCGACATCGATGGTGATGCCCTGCTCGCGCTCGGCCCGCAGCCCGTCGGTGAGCAGCGCCAGGTCGGGCGCCTCCTGGCCCCGGCTGAGGGAGGCCCGTTCGACGGCTTCGAGCTGGTCGGTCAGGACCGACTTCGAGTCGTGCAGCAGCCGGCCCACCAGGGTGGACTTGCCGTCGTCGACGGAGCCGGCCGTGGCGAAGCGCAGCAGCGTGGTCGCGGACGCCTGCTCGGTGAGGGTGGTCGTCACTTAGAAGTACCCTTCGCGTTTGCGGTCTTCCATCGCGGCCTCGGACATCTTGTCGTCGGCGCGGGTGGCACCGCGTTCGGTGAGCCGGGAGGCGGCGATCTCGGTGATCACCGCGTCGAGGGTGGTGGCGTCGGAGTCGACGGCGCCCGTGCAGGACATGTCGCCGACCGTGCGGTAGCGCACCAGCCGCTTCTCGACGGGCTCGGACTCCTTGGGGCCGCCCCACTCGCCGGCGGTCAGCCACATACCGGCGCGCCGGAACACCTCGCGCTCGTGGGCGAAGTAGATCTCCGGCAGCTCGATGCCCTCCCGCGCGATGTACTGCCAGACGTCCAGCTCGGTCCAGTTGGAGAGCGGGAAGACCCGGACATGCTCACCGGGCGCGTGCCGGCCGTTGTACAGCTGCCACAGCTCGGGCCGCTGACGGCGCGGGTCCCACTGGGAGAACTCGTCGCGCAGCGAGAAGACCCGCTCCTTGGCGCGCGCCTTCTCCTCGTCGCGCCGCCCGCCGCCGAAGACCGCGTCGAACCGCTCGGCCTGGATCTTCTCCGTCAGCGGCACGGTCTGGAGCGGATTGCGTGTCCCGTCGGGCCGCTCGCGCAGCTTCCCGGCGTCGATGTACTCCTGTACGGAGGCGATGTGCAGCCGCAGTCCGTGCCGGGCCACCGTACGGTCGCGGTACTCCAGCACCTCGGGGAAGTTGTGGCCGGTGTCCACATGGAGCAGGGTGAACGGCACCGGCGCGGGCGCGAACGCCTTGAGCGCCAGATGCAGCATGACGATGGAGTCCTTGCCGCCGGAGAAGAGGATCACCGGCCGCTCGAACTCACCCGCCACCTCACGGAAGATGTGCACCGCCTCCGACTCCAGCGAGTCGAGGTGGCTCAGCGCGTACGGGGCGTCCGTGCCCTCGGTGACGGCCGCTACGGTGGTGGTCACGCGAGACCCCTCTCGGTGAGCAGTGCGTGGAGCGCGTCGGCCGACTCCGCCACGGACTGGGTGTGCGACTCGATCCGCAGGTCGGGCGCGTCCGGGGCCTCGTAGGGGTCGTCCACCCCGGTCAGCCCGGACAGCTCGCCGGCCGCCTGCTTGGCGTACAGCCCCTTCACATCCCGTACGGAGCACACCTCGACCGGGGTGGCCACATGGATCTCCAGATACGTGGTGCCCGCCGAGCCGTGCCGCTTGCGCACGGCCTCGCGGCTGTCGGCGTACGGCGCGATCACCGGCACCAGCGCCTTGACGCCCTGGGCGGCGAGCAGTCCGGCGACAAAGCCGATGCGCTGGACGTTGGTGTGCCGGTCCGCGCGGCTGAAGCCGAGGCCCGCGGAGAGGAACTCCCGGATCTCGTCGCCGTCGAGGATCTCGACGCGGTGTCCTTCGGTACGCAGCCGGTCGGCCAGCGCGTGGGCGATCGTGGTCTTGCCGGCGCTGGGCAGACCGGTGAGCCAGACGGTGGCGCCCCGCCCGGTCGCGTCCGTACGGTCCGACAGGCTCGTCGCACTCAATCGTTTCTCCTGGTCGTCGGTCATCAGTGCAGCCCGCATTCGGTCTTGGACCGGCCCGCCCAGCGGCCGGCGCGCGCGTCCTCGCCGGCCAGCACCCGCCGGGTGCACGGCGCGCAGCCCACGGAGGCGTAACCGTCCGTCAGCAGCGGGTTGGTGAGGACGCCGTGCTCGGCGACGTACGCCTCGACGTCGTCCTGGGTCCAGCGGGCGATCGGCGCGACCTTGACCTTGCGGCGCCGCGCGTCCCAGCCGACGACCGGGGTGTTCGCCCGGGTGGGGGACTCGTCCCGGCGCAGCCCGGTGGCCCAGGCGTCATAGCCGGTCAGGCCCTCTTCGAGGGGCTTGACCTTGCGCAGGGCGCAGCACAGGTCGGGGTCGCGGTCATGCAGCTTCGGGCCGTACTCGGCGTCCTGCTCGGCGACGCTCTGCCGCGGGGTGAGCGTGATGAGCCGCACGTCCATCACGGCCTCCACGGCGTCCCGGGTGCCGATGGTCTCGGGGAAGTGGTAGCCGGTGTCGAGGAAGACCACATCGACCCCGGGCCGGACCCGGGAGGCGAGATGGGCGACCACCGCGTCCTCCATCGAGGAGGTCACACAGAACTTCGCGCCGAACGTCTCCGTCGCCCAGGCGAGGATCTCCGGGGCGGTGGCCTCCTCCAGCTCGCGGCCCGCGCGCTCGGCGAGATCCTGGAGATCACCGGTCTCGGTCAGTGCCGTCATATCGCTTCCCCTCCGTCACCCTGCCGCAGCCCCCGGGCGAGCAGCCCGAGGAACTTCAACTGGAAGGCCCGGTTGCATGCCGCGCATTCCCAGGCGCCATGGCCCTGCTCGTGCGGACGGAGGTCCTCGTCGCCGCAGTACGGGCAGTAGAAGGGGGCGGCGCGCTCGCTCATGACAGCGCCTCCTCGGAGGCGCGGGCGGCCCAGGTGGCGAAGCGCTCGCCGTCCTCGCGCTCCTTCTGGAAGCGGCCGAGCACCCGCTCGACATAGTCGGGCAGCTCCTCGGACGTCACCTTCAGCCCGCGGACCTTGCGGCCGAAGCCGGCCTCCAGACCGAGCGCGCCGCCCAGATGCACCTGGAAGCCCTCGACCTGGTTGCCGTCCCTGTCCAGCATCAGCTGGCCCTTGAGACCGATGTCCGCGGTCTGGATCCGGGCGCAGGCGTTGGGGCAGCCGTTGATGTTGATGGTGATCGGCTCGTCGAACTCCGGGATCCGGCGCTCCAGTTCGTCGATCAGCGTGGCGCCGCGCAGCTTGGTCTCGACGATCGCCAGCTTGCAGAACTCGATGCCGGTGCAGGCCATGGTGCCGCGGCGGAACGGGGACGGCTCGACCCGCAGGTCCAGCGCCTCCAGTCCGGCGGTCAGCGACGCGATCCGGTCCTCGGTCACATCGAGCACGATCATCTTCTGCTCGGCGGTGGTACGCAGCCGGTCCGAGCCGTGCGCGGCGGCCAGCTCGGCGATCTTCGTCAGGGTGGCGCCGTCGACCCGGCCGACGCGCGGCGCGAAGCCGACGTAGAAGCGGCCGTCCTTCTGCCGGTGCACCCCGACGTGGTCGCGCCAGCGGTGGACGGGCTGCTCGGGCGCCGGGCCGTCGATGAGCTTGCGCTCCAGATACTCGTCCTCCAGGATCCGCCGGAACTTCTCCGCGCCCCAGTCGGCGAGCAGGAACTTCAGCCGGGCGCGGGTGCGCAGCCGGCGGTATCCGTAGTCGCGGAAGATCGAGATGACCCCGGTGTAGATGTCCGGGACCTCCTCCAGCGGCACCCATGCGCCGAGGCGCTGGCCGATCTTGGGGTTGGTGGAGAGCCCGCCGCCCACCCAGACGTCGAAGCCGGGGCCGTGCTCGGGGTGGTTCACCCCGACGAACGCGATGTCGTTGATCTCGTGCGCCACGTCCAGCGAGGGCGATCCGGAGATGGCCGACTTGAACTTGCGCGGCAGGTTGGAGAAGTCGGGGTTGCCGATGATCCGGCGCTGGATCTCGTCGATGGCCGGGGAGCCGTCGATGATCTCGTCCTCGGCGATGCCGGCGACCGGCGAGCCGAGGATCACCCGGGGTGTGTCACCGCACGCCTCGGTGGTGGAGAGCCCGACCTCTTCGAGGCGCCGCCAGATCTCCGGGACGTCCTCGATACGGATCCAGTGGTACTGGATGTTCTGCCGGTCGGTGAGGTCCGCGGTGCCGCGCGCGAACTCCTGGGAGATCTCCCCGATCACGCGCAGCTGCCCGCTGGTCAGCCGGCCGCCGTCGATCCGTACCCGCAGCATGAAGTACTCGTCGTCCAGCTCCTCCGGCTCCAGCACGGCGGTCTTCCCGCCGTCGATCCCGGGCTTGCGCTGGGTGTACAGCCCCCACCAGCGCATCCGGCCGCGGAGGTCGTTGGGGTCGATCGAGTCGAAGCCCGCCTTCGAGTAGATCGTCTCGATCCGTGCCCGTACGTTGAGCCCGTCGTCGTCCTTCTTGAACTGCTCGTTGCCGTTGAGCGGAGTGAAGTGCCCCACGGCCCACTGGCCCTCACCGCGGTGACGGCTCACCTTGCGGCGCGGGCTGGGGGCTGACGGGCTATCCGGGGTGGCGGCCATGGCGGATACGTCCTTCGGACATGCGGGAGGGCGGCTCTGAACCGCACACTCGCACGAAGGGCGTGGCGGTGCGCGGCAAGGAACAGAGATTCGAGGAAATCGCGGCGGTGCTGGGACTCTCAGCCCGCCGGACAGATGGCGCTGGACATGCGGCAGAGATCGACGTGCCGTCGACTCACCAAGGCGATTCCAGCTGTAGGCATGTGGGAAGCGTGGCACGCAGATCTCGGGACAGTCCACTGTCTTCCATCATATGGACGTACTCGTCTCGAATGGTGAGACGCTGTGGTGTTTTTCACGGCGGGACGGGGTTTGGCGGTACGTCCGGGGCACGTCCGATCTACGTCCGGTCCCTCTCCGGTACACGTCCTCCGGTACACGTCCGATTCCTTCAAGACCGGCTCCGGGCGGTGTCCCTACGGTGGACCCATGACCACCGCACCACACACCCCCGCCCCTGCCCCGCGGCTCGACGCGATCGGCCTCGTCGCCGCCGACATGGCCGCCTCCCTCGCCTTCTACCGGCTCCTCGGCCTGGACATCCCGGCGGACGCGGACACCGCGCCGCACGTCGAGGCCACCCTGCCCGGCGGCCTCCGGATCCTCTGGGACACCGAGGACACCGTACGGTCCTACGACCCCGGCTGGACCCGCCCCGAGGGCGGCAGCGGGCGCGTCGGGCTCGCCTTCCGCTGCGCCGGGCCCGAAGGGGTCGACGCCACACACGGCGCGCTGGTCGCGGCCGGGTACCGGAGCCACCTCGCGCCGTGGGACGCCGTCTGGGGACAGCGTTACGCGGTCGTGCTCGACCCGGACGGCGGCGAGGTCTCGCTCTTCGCCGACGCCGGGTAGCCGGGACGTACCGGAGCGGTCAGTGCCCGCAGCGTCAGACCGGTCAGCGCGCGGGTCTCCCGGGCGAGATGCGCTTGGTCGGCGCAGCCCGCGCGCAGTGCCGCGTCCGCGTACGGCACTCCGCTCCGTACCAGCGCCAGAGCGCGCTGGAGCCGCAGGATCCGCGCCAGCGTCTTCGGCCCGTACCCGAAGGCGTCCAGCGAGCGGCGGTGCAGCTGCCGGGCGCCGAGCCCGACCGCGCCGGCGGTCTCCGCGACCGTACGGCCCGCCGCGAGCCCGCCGACGACGGCCCGCAGCAGCGGATCGGGAGGCCCGGCCCCGGCGGCCAGCTCCAGCGCGACGGCCTCCAGCGCGCCCGCCGGGTCCCGGGCCGCCGCCAGCCGCGCGGTGAGCCGGCGCACCCGGGCTGCGGGCCACAGATCGACGGGCTCCACTCGCCGGTCCCGCAGCTCATGGGCCGGTACGCCGAGCAGCGCGGGCGCGGTCCCGGGCGGGAAGCGCACCCCGGCGCAGTACACCCCGGCGGTCCCCTCGGGGACGTACGCGCGGGTGTCGGGCCCGGCGACGAGCAGCCGGCCGCCGATCCAGAGCAGATCCATACAGCCGTCCGGCAGCACGGGGTACGGATCGGATCCGCCCCCGGCAACCGGCGGACGGGTCCAGACGACCGCGCCGTCGAGCCGCGACGGCCGTTCCGCATACATACGGTCCAGCGTACGTACCCTCTGACTAAGACCGACCGTCACATGGGGGGCGGCGTCACGGGGGCCGGCACGCACATCTGCGGCGTTGTCGTCGGTCACGATGGCTCCGCCATCACTCCCTCCTCCGCCTTGCAGCTGCACGCACCAGCCCCCGCTCCTTCACCCACCCCCCATGTGCCGGTCGGTCTAACCCTTGTCCCGGCCGCCCGCGCGGTACTTCACCCGCGACTTCACATCGTCGGGCGGCAGGAACCGGGACCAGCGCTCGGGGAACTCCGAAGGCATGTCGGGGTCGGTCACATCGTCGTCCTGCGGACCGTCCGGAGCCGCCTCCGTGACCGTCGAGCGGGCCACCACCTCCGCCGCCTGGGCGGCGCGCAGCCGGTCGTTGGCCGCGCGGGCCGCCGCCGTGGCGACCGACGGCCACACCCGGTCGATCGCGGCGTTGACGGCGGCGCCCACCAGCACCGCGAACGCGGAGACCCCTATCCACAGCAGCACCGCGATCGGCGCGGCGAGCGAGCCGTAGATGGTGGGGCCCTCGACGGTGCTGGTCAGGTAGATACGGAGCAGGAAGCTGCCCAGCACCCACATGCCCAGCGCGATGAGCGCGCCGGGCACGTCCTCCACCCACGGCGACCTCGCCGGTACGGACACGTGGTAGAGCGTGGTGAGGAAGACGACGGAGAGCAGGGTCACCACCGGCCAGTACAGGACACTGACCACCTCCGTGCCCCACGGGATCAGCTCGGCCACCCGGTCGGGACCGACCACCGCGAGCGGCAGGACCACCGCGCCGATCAGCAGCGCCACGATGTAGAGCAGAAAGGCGAGCAGCCGGGTCGCGACGATGCCGCGTCGGCCGTCGAGCCCGTACATCACCGTGATCGTGTCGACGAAGACATTGACCGCGCGGGAGCCCGACCAGAGGGCGATGGCGAAGCCGAGCGAGATCACATCGGGCCGGCCGCCGTGGGTGATGTCCTCCAGCAGCGGTTTGGCGATCTGGTTGACGCCCCGGTCGGAGAGGACCGTGCCGACGGCCGTGAGGATGTTCTTCTCGAACGAGGCGACCGTGGCCGTGTTCGTCCAGTCGTCCACGTAACCGAGCAGCCCGATCAGCCCGAGCAGCAGCGGCGGCAGCGAGAGCAGCGTGAAGAACGCGGCCTCGGCCGCGAGCCCGAGGATCCGGTACTCGATGCACGAGTTGACCGTGTCCTTGAGCAGCAGCCATACCAACTTCCGCTTGGAGACGTTGCGGTAGAGGACTCGGGCCCGGTGGAGTCGACCCTCCGGCCGCTCGGGTGTTTCTTTTGCTGCCTGCACCTCCTTACCGTATCCGTATGGCAGCCAGCACCCACACAGTGACCAATCAGGTTCCGCCCCTGGTCGGATACGACGTATTCGGTACGGACCGGGTCCTTTCCGAGGCCGTCGCGCGGCACGCCGGACCCGGGCAGCTGGACGGGATCCGTACGGAGCTGACCGCGCTGGGCCGCGCCGCGGGCTCCGCCGAGGTGACGGAGTGGGGCCGGCGCGCCAATGAGCATCCGCCGGTCCTGCGCACGCACGACCGGTACGGCAACCGGATCGACGAGGTCGAGTTCCACCCCGACTGGCACCGGCTGCTGGACGGCGCGGTCGGCGCCGGACTGACCGACGCCTGGGGCCGGCCCGCCGGGCATCTGCGCCGCGCGGCCGGGTTCTTCGTCTGGACGCAGGCCGAGGCGGGCAACGGCTGCCCGGTGTCGATGACCCACGCCGCGGTACCCGCGCTGCGCGCCGAGCCCGGCCTCGCGGCCGAGTGGGAGCCCCGGCTCACCTCGCACCGGTACGAGCCGGGCCCGCGGCCCGCGGCGGCGAAGGCCGGCGCGCTCCTCGGGATGGGCATGACGGAGAAGCAGGGCGGCAGCGACATCCGCGCCAACACGACCCGGGCGGTGCCGCTGGACGCGGCGGGCGAGTATCTGCTGACGGGGCACAAGTGGTTCTGTTCCGCGCCGATGTGCGACGGCTTCCTGGTGCTGGCGCAGGCGCCGGGCGGGCTGACGTGCTTCCTCGTACCGCGCGTGCTGGACGACGGCACGCGCAACGTGTTCCGTATCCAGCGGCTCAAGGACAAGCTGGGCAACCGGTCCAACGCGTCCGCCGAGGTGGAGTTCGACGGGACATGGGCGCGCCGGGTCGGTGAGGAGGGGCGCGGGGTGCGCGTCATCATCGGCATGGTGGCCGCCACCCGGCTCGACTGCGTGCTGGGCTCGGCCGCGCTGATGCGGCAGGCGGTGGCCCAGGCGGTCCACCACGCCACGTACCGGCGCGCGTTCGGCGCCGAGCTGATCGACCAGCCGCTGATGCGCAACGTCCTGGCCGATCTCGCGCTGGAGTCGGAGGCGGCGACCACGCTGGCACTGCGGCTGGCGGCGGCGTACGACGCGGACACCGAGCAGGAGCGGGCGCTGCTGCGGCTCGCGGTGCCCGCCGCCAAGTACTGGGTGACCAAGCGCTGTACGCCGCTGGTCGCGGAGGCGCTGGAGTGTCTGGGCGGCAACGGGTACGTGGAGGAGTCCGGCCTGCCGCGGCTGCTGCGCGAGTCGCCGCTCAACTCGATCTGGGAGGGCTCGGGCAACGTACAGGCGCTGGACGTGCTGCGCGCGCTCCAGCGGGAGCCCGCCGCGCTGAACGCCTTCCTCCAGGAGGTGGGCGCGGCGCGCGGCGCGGATCACCGGCTGGACAACGCGATCAAGGGCCTGCTGACCGAGCTGGCCGATCTGAGCGGGATCGAGGCGCGCGCCCGGCGGCTGGTGGAGCGGATGGCGCTGGTGCTCCAGGGCTCGCTGCTGGTGCGGTGGGCGCCGCCGGAGGTGGCCGACGCGTTCTGCGCGTCGAGGCTCGGCGGGGACTGGGGCGCGGCCTTCGGCACCCTGCCGCACACGCTGGACCTGGCGGCGGTGGTGGACCGGGCGGGCGTGGGGGACCCGGCGGTGGTGGACCGGGCGCGGCCGGCCGGCTGACCACCGGCTTCCCGCCGCTGCCGGCCGGCCACCGGCTTTCCGCCGCTGCCGTCAGAGGTGGTGCCGCGCCGACACGGCACCACCTCTGACTGACTGTCACTTTCTGCCACCCGCGCACGGTTTACCAGGGTTGCAAGCCGTTGCAGAAGAACCGTTACAGCGCCGAAGGACCGTTACGGCTCAGACGTTCACAGGGGGACCACATGAAGGACACATCACCGAGCACCACGACGCCGCCGGCTCCGCCGCTCGACCTCGCGACGCTCATGGCGATGGACCACGCGCAGGCCGGCCGGCTGCTGCACCAGGTACGGGACGCCGCCCTCGCGGGCGAGCCGCCGCCGGTGGCGCCCCGGCCGGTGATCGACGCGTCCTGGCGGCGGATGCTCAGCCTCGGGCTCGACCCGGACCGGCCGGCCGGCGGCGATTCGGTGCTGGAGCCGGACGAGCTGGAACACCGGCGCCGCTCCTGCGCGCTGGGCGAGACGATGCGCACCATCAGCGAGTCCCTCGGCGGGATCATCGACCCCACCCGCCAGATCCTGGCCGTCAGCGACGACGAGGGCCGGGTGCTGTGGCGCGAGGGCGGCATCGCGGTGCTGCGCCGGGCGGACGGCATCCGGCTGGAGGAGGGCGCGGCCTGGGCGGAGCCGGTGACGGGCACCAACGCCATCGGCACGGCGCTGGCCGTGGGCCGGCCGGTCCGGGTCCACGCGGCCGAGCACTTCGCGCATGCCCTGGGCCAGTGGACCTGCGCGGCGGCCCCCGTGCGCGATCCGCGCGACGGACGGCTGCTCGGCGTGGTCGATGTGAGTGGCCCCGCGCGCGGCTTCCATCCGACGACGCTGGCGCTGGTGACCTCGGTCGCGCGGCTCGCCGAGGGCGAGCTGCGCGAGCGGCACGGGCGGGCCGTCGACCGGCTCCGCTCGGTGGCGGCGCCGATCATGTGCCGGCTGGGCGGGCGCGCGCTGGCGGTCGACACACACGGCTGGGCGGCGGCCGTCACGGGCATGGCGCCGGTCGACCGGCTGCCGCTGCCGAAGCCCTTACGCGCCGGCCGGGCATGGCATCCGTCACTGGGCATGTGCACGGTCGAGCCGCTGCCGGGCGGCTGGCTCATCCGGGTGGACACCGAACGCCCCCCGAGCGAACCGCCGAGCCGGGTCGTCCTGGACCTGAGCCGCCCCCGGAGCTGGTCGGTGGCGGTGACGGGCCCGTCGGGCAGCTGGACCCAGCCGCTGACCCCGCGCCACGCGGAGCTGCTCTGCGTCCTGGCCCTGCACCGGGAGGGCCGCAGCGCTGCCGAGCTGGCCGCCGACGTCTTCGGCGATCCGACCCGCACGGTGACGGTACGGGCCGAGATGTCCCGCGTCCGGCGCCATCTGGCGGGCGTGCTGGCACACCGGCCGTACCGCTTCAGCGAGGAGGTCGAGGTGGAGGTGGCCGGCCCGCCCGACCCGGCGGACCTGCTGCCGCACTCGACGGCCCCGGCGGTCCTGGCGGCACGGCGGCCGACGCGCCGCTGACCTGGGACGTCCGCCCGGCTCCACCGGGCCCGGCTTGGAGCGCGAACCGGACGCGTGTTCTCCTGACCGTATGAGCATCACTGTGACCACCTGGTCCCTGGAGCAGACCTCGCCCACCGACCTGAGCCCCGCCGCCCAGGTCCCGGACGACGTCCGGATCGTCCGGGCCGAGGTGCCCTCACCCGCGTTCAGCCGCTTCCTGTACGCGTCGGTCGGCGCGGACGTCAGCTGGACCGACCGGCTGCCGTGGCCGCCCGAGCGCTGGCGGGAGACGGTCTCCCGGCCGGGCTTCGAGACCTGGGTGGCCTACGAGAAGGGCACCCCGGCGGGCTATGTGGAGCTGGTGGCCGGGGACGACGACGCCACGGTCGAGATCGTCTACTTCGGCCTGCTCCCCGACTTCCGGGGCCGCCGCATCGGAGGCCACCTCCTCTCGTACGGCACGGCCCGCGCCTGGGACCTCGCCGACCGCTGGCCGGACCTGCCCCCGACCAAGCGCGTCTGGCTCCACACCTGCTCCAAGGACGGCCCGCACGCCATGGACAACTACCTGCGGCGAGGCTTCCGCCTCTTCGACACGAAGACGGAGACCGAGCCCGCGGCTCCGTAGCCTGTCCGCACCTCACGCCAAGCCGTTGCCGCGTGGCACCCGGCGAGCAGCGCCACGCGATCCGGGGGGCGTAGCTGGGGGTTGCCCCCGTGACGAGGGCGCGGCCCCCAGCCGGCTCCTCCGCGTGCTACACCCAGTTCCGCTGGGCGGCCCGTACCCCCAACTGGAACCGGCTCGCCGCCCCCAGCCTCTCCTGTAGCTCGCTCACCCGCCGGCGCAGCGTCCTGAGGCTCACTCCCAGATGGCGGGCCACCGCCTCGTCCTTCATTCCGGCCGTCAGCAGCCGTATCAACGTCCGCTCGCCCTCGGAGAGTTCACCGTCACCGGCCGCCCGGCCGAGGGGCGCCGCCTGCTGCCACGCCATCTCGAAGAGCTTCTGAAGGGCCTCGGTCACCGCCGAGTGCCACACCACGACGGCGCAGTAGCCGCCCGCCGCGGAGGCGGTCAGGGGGAGCATCGCCCGGCACCCGTCGACCACCAGCAGCTTGAGGGGTACGGACGGCAACACCCGGGCCTGCTCGCCGAGTTCCATCATCTTCCAGGTGCGGGACAGGATGATCGGATCCTCCAGGGCGGTCGCCGCGTAGATCCCGCGGGAGACGACCCCGCGCTTGAGCAGATCGGCCTGGAGATCCGCCTGCGGGGCGGGCGGGGCGAGATACGGCGGTGTGTCGAAGAGGCACACCTCGTGCTCGGCGCGCGCGTACAACTCCTCCAGGCGCGCGGCGATGGCGCCCTCGCCCGAGGCGACCTCGATCAGGCGCGCGGGCTCCTCGCGCAGCAGCCCGGCCTCGTACGCGGTGGCGATCTCCTCGGCGGTGGCGGCGAGGAGTTCGGACTCCGTCTCGCGCCGCCGGATCAGCGCGCGGATCGCCACCCGTGGGTCGATCGCGCGCAACCCGCCCATGGAGTCCGGCGATTGGATCAGCCCGAGCGTGAGCAGCCGGTCGCAGGCTTCCCGCATCTGGGCGGGGGAGGCACCTGTCAGCAGCGCCCAGCCCGCCGCTCCGGCGTCGGGCTGCTGGAGGACCGCCTGGTACACCCGCTCCTCCAGAGCGGAGACCCCCACCGCGGCCCAGGGGCTCGCGGCAGGGGCCGGTCCTGCCGTGTGCTGCGGATCCGTCTCGTATGCCGTGTTCACCATGGCCCGGCACGGTAGAGGATTCCTGTTAAGGGGCTTCGCACCGCCCCGGTCCGCCGCTCAGTTCAAGCCGAACGCCGTTTTTACCTCAGGCCGAAAGCCCGCAGCACGGTCTGGTCGATCCGGTTGCCGTCCTGGTCGGCGGCCCGCACGCGCAGCGACACGAACTCCGCGCCCTTCGGGTGCTTGAGTTCCGCCTTGCCGTGCTTCACCTTCACCTTCTTCCAGGACGTGCCGTCGTCGTAGGAGACCCAGGCACTTAGGTCAACGGCCGTGACGCTCGCCGTCTGATTCCGGACGGAGAGTCCGAGCGCCGACCTGTGCCCCGCTTCGGCGCGGTTGAGGAGGTCGAGTCCGTCCAGGCCGTAGTCGACGGAGAGCAGCGGCAGCGCCGTCTGCTGGTCCGTGTGCGCCGAGGTGAAGGACCATTCGGTGTGGGTGCTGGTGGAGTACGCGGCCCAGCCGGCCGTGCGCCGGGCGTCGAGCACGAGACGGTAGGGCACCTTCGCCGCCGCGACGTCGAAGGTGCCGGCTCCGCCGAGCGCGGTGTCGCCGACCAGCTGTCCGTCCGCGTACAGCCTGCCCTTCGCGGTGTCCTGGACGTTCTCCACGGACCCGTAGTGACCAGGCGTGGCGTCGCTCAACTCCGGGATCCTGAAGGTGAGTTTGTCGCCGGTGCGCTGGGAGACGCCGTACTGCCGACTGGTCGCCGGACGGACGACCTGGCGCAGCCAGTCCTCGGCGGGCAGCTTGCCCGCCTTCTCGAAGGTCTTCAGGGAGTCCCACTGAGGATGGTTCGCGTTCCAGTCCGGATAGACGGCGTGCCAGATCCGCGCGTCGGAGACGTTGTAGTACTCGGTGCGCTCCGTGCCGAGCCGTACCTCGTTGACGGTCGCGATGTCGATCTTCTGCCAGGGACGGTACCGGTACACGGCGTCCTTGCCGATCCGGCCGGCCTGGGCCGCGTGGTAGCGCACCTTCTGCTTCACCGTGGTGGAGCTGTCGAGGTCGTACGTCTGGTGGGCCGAGACGGCGCCCGACTGCGGGAACATCACGCTGTACACATACGGACTGACCGGGGTGGAGTCCAGCTTCAGTTCGACCTTCTTCCCGCTCTTCAGCAGGGCACCGAGCTTCGCGCCGTTCTCGCCGGTGGCGATCATCAGCGGGATCGGCGTGCTGTTCACGGCGGCGATCCAGTACCCGGGCGTCTCGCGGCTGGCGATGACGTAACCGGCCCCGGCCGCAGCCGCGTTGGCCAGAGCCGCGTCCGCCGTCTGCCCGGCGGCCACGCGGACCACCGCCACCTTGCCCTTGACGTCGAGCCCCTCGAAGTCGGCCGTGGTTCCGCTGCCCGCGTCCACGGCCCGTACGGTGCGCCTACCGCTGAACTTCGCCGGGAAGCCGGTGTACGTCTGCGTGTAGTCGAGGGGCAGCGGGTACTTCTCGGGGCTGATGACACTCGCCGTCAGCTCCTTCTCGTACAGCCGGAACTTGGCGGAGAACTCCAGCGTGCCCTCGGTGACCTGCTCGGTCGGAGCCACATAGACGTGGTCGGTCCAGAAGCCCTGGCTGTAGGTCACCCCCCAGGCGCTGCCCGGCCCCTCCCGGTGCCAGTTGGTGCTGAAGCCCTGGAACTCCGAGTTCTCCTTGGTCTTCGGCTTGATCTCCACGGCCCTGCGGGCGTCGAGGACGACCTCTGTGTCTCCGTCGACCCTGACCTCGGGATCGCCGACGACCGACGTACCGACGGCCAGTCCGGCCCTGTCCACATCCGGGATCCACGACGCCATCGAGTACGTACCGGCCGGCACCTGGAAGGTCCAGCCCTTGCCGAGGAACCCGTGGGTGTCCGGATACGCTCCGTTCAGTTCCTGGAGCATGAAGAGCGAAGCGCCGGTGGACGGGGCACCGTCGCGGTTCAGCACGGAGACCTTCAGGTCGTAGGTCTTCGGCGCCTTCTCGAAGCCGACGGCGGTGGTGACCCGGATACCGGTGGCGCTCGCGGTGATGTGGCCCGTGTACCGGCCCGTCGCTCCGGCCGGGTTCGCCGTGACCGCGACGGTGGCGGTGTCCTTCGCCGGGACGGTCACGGTGCCGGCTCCCGGGGCGGTGGCGGTGAGGGTCGAGGCGATCTTCAACTCCACCGCTTTGTCAGTGGTGTTGGTGTAGGTGATGTCTTTGGTGACGAACTCGGTGCCGCCGTCCTCGAACTTTCCGAAACTGAGCGCCGGGGTCGCGAAGACGCCCTGGTTCACCGCCCGTACGGCATCGACCCGGCCGGCGCCCTGTTCGAAGACGGTGGCGTCCGGCATGGTCCTGGCGGTGCTCGCCAGGTCCGCTTTGATCTGCTGGCCCGTCCAGTCCGGATGCGCCTGCGCGACCAGCGCCGCGGTGCCCGTGACGTGCGGGGTCGCCATGGAGGTCCCGTTCGCCGACGTGTAGTTGTCGTCGACGGGGGTGCCCATCGTGGTGCCGGCGGCGCGTGCCGCCGTGATGTTCGCGCCCGGCGCGGTGATCTCCGGCTTGACCGCGGAGTCGCCGAGGCGCGGTCCGCGGCTGGAGAACGAGGCCAGCCTGTCCGACGCGTCGACCGCGCCCACCGTCAGCGCCGAGTCGGCGATGCCCGGGGTCCCCAGGCTCTGCTCGCCCGGTCCCGCGTTGCCCGCCGCTATCACGAAGAGGGCGCCCGTGGACGCGGACAGCTCGTCGACGGTCTCACTCAGCACGTCCGAGGGACCCGTCGCCGTGCCGCCCAGGGACATGGAGACGATCTTCGCGCCGGATTTCGCCGCCCACTCCATGCCCCCGAGGATCCAGGAGGTCTGGCCGCGGCCGTCGTCGGCCAGAACCTTGCCGATCAGCAGCTCCGCGCCCGGCGCCATACCCTTGCGCCTGCCGTCCGAGGCCGCGCCGGAGCCGGCGACGGTGGACGCCACATGGGTGCCGTGCCCGTGGCCGTCCCGTACCGTCTCGCCGGGCACGAAACTCACCGACTCGGCGATCCTCCCGGCGAGGTCCGGGTGGCCGGCGTCCACGCCGGTGTCCAGGACGGCGACCTTGACGCCCGCGCCGTCGTAGCCGGACCGCCACACCTCGGGCGCGCCGATCTGCGGGACACTGACGTCGAGGGACACCTCCACCTTGGCGTCCAGCCAGATCTTCCCGATGCCCCCATCGAGCCGGCGTGCGGTCTTCGAGGTCGGCTCGGTGCCGAGGGCCGGGGCGACGTCCGCCCAGAAGTCCGTCGACTTCCGCGCGTTCAGCGCGGCGCCGTCGATCCCGGGCAGCGCGCGCGTCCGGCGCGCCCCGTCGGGGGTCGCGGTGCCCTGCTCGTACGTCACGATCAGCGGGGTGGCGCCGGTCTCCGCGTCCGTGTAGCCCTGCTCCACCAGCCGGCTGACGTTGAACAGGGCCGGGTCGAGACGGCCCGCCTGCACCAGCGGGATCGTGTCCGCCGGGAAGACGCTGATCTCGCCGTCCCGCTCGCTGGACAGGAAGGTGGCGGCCTCCCGGCCCTTCCCGCGCCGGACGTCGACGGCGGCCCTGCCGTCCGGCCCGGCGGTGAACGACACGGTGTCGCCGGTGATGAGGGTGACGGTCTGCGTACGTGGGGCACCCGGTCCGGTGAGGCCCGGCGTGCCCGTGGCCCGGGACTCGGCAACGGGTGACTCGGCGACCGGTGACTCGGGGCCGGCCGTCGCGGGGGTGACGGCCCCCACGAACAGTCCGGCCGCTCCCGCCACGGCCCAGAGGGCTTGGAGTCTTCGCATATGTGGCCTTACTCCTCTGAACGTTGAAGGCTCCCGCGCCGGTGAGCGGGAGTCAGTGATCAGAGTGAGCGCCGCGCGGAATGCGGCTCAAGAGATCGCTGTGGCCGAGGCGTGCCAATGCCTCCTTCGGCCACGACCGGCCCTCCGGCCGACCCTTCGTACGGCCCATGGCCCTTTGGCCGGTGGTGCCGCCACGGACTTGACACCTCCCCTTCCGGTGCGTGTACGGGAGAGGGGGCGGCCGGGGGAGGGGCCCGGGGGTCCGCTGTACTGCCGGTCGGTTCAGGGTCCGACGGGCCGGTGGGCCCTGCGGGGCTGCGCGGCAGAGGATTGGGGCTGCGGGGGTCGTCTCGGCGGCTGACGGCCGTCTGTTTACTGAGACTCATGCCCCGCTGGGCGCCGTGGGGTTGTCGGGTGCGGGTCAGTACCGAGAGGTAGACCGGGGTGTACGGGGGCGAGGCGCTGGGCGCTTGGTGCGGGGTGGGCCGCCCCTCCTCCTGTCAGTGTCGCGCCTCCAGGGGAGGTGTAAAGGGCGCTCCTTCGTCGCGTCGGCTGCGCCGACTCCGCTGCGCTTCGCCCTTGACACCTCCCCTTCCGGCGCGTGTATGGGAGAGGGGGGGCGGCCGGGGGGAGGGGGCCCGAGGGGTCCGCTGCACTGCCACTCGGCTCAGGGTCCGGCGGACGGGTGGGCCCTGCGGGGCTGCGCGGCAGAGGAGTGGGGCTGCCCGGCTCGTCTCAGCGGCTGACGGCCGCCAGTTCCTCAGACACATGCCCCGCTGGTCACCGTTGCGTTGTGGTGCCCGGAAGGTGGAGGGGTTCTGCTGCCCGGCCGGGTCTGCGGGCCGGACACCCTGCCCGCATTTCCCATATGGGACGGTTTGGCGACCCGTTGAGGGTCTCCTCGGGCGGCACATGTGTCCTCAGGTGTATAAGCGGCACTCCTGGACGCATGGACGGCCTTCAGGGGCCCACTCGCCGCCACGCCTGTCCCGGTAGACCCTTCCTCGCGCCGCCGGACGGGTCCCGCTGCCCGGCCGGACCCTCAGGCCACCCACTCCCACTCGCGTGTCCTATATGGGCTGGTTTGGCGGCCCGTTCGGGGTCTCTTTGGGCGGCACGTGTGTCCTCAGGTGCATTGGGGGGCACTCCTGGACGCATGGGCGGCCTTCCGGGGCCCACTCGCCGCCACATGCGCCCCAGCGGACACCTTCCGTACTGCCGGACGGGGCCTGCCGCCCGGTCGACCCCTCAGGCCGCCCACTCCCACCGGTGTGCCCCATATGACCCCATTTGATGGGGCGTTGGGGGTCTTCGCGGGCGGCACATGTGTCCTCAGGTGCATTAGCGGCACTCCACGACACATAGACGGCCTTCAGGGGCCCACTTGCCGTCACCCGCGTCCCAGCAACCCCGCAACCCACACCACGGTGACCAGCGGGGCATGTGTCTGAGGAACTGGCGGCCGTCAGCCGCTGAGACGAGCCGGACCGCCCCATTCCTCTGCCGCGCAGCCCCGCAGGGCCCACCGGCCCGCCTGCCCCTGAGCCGAGTGGCAGTACGGCACCACCCCTTGGGCCCCCTCCCCCCGGCCGCCCCCCCCTCTTCCGTACACGCGCCGGAAGGGGAGGTGTCAAGGGCGGAGCGCAGCGGAGTCGGCGTAGCCGACGCGACGAAGGAGCGCCCTTTACTCCTCCCCTGGAGGCGCGACACTGGCAGGAGGAGGGGCGGCCCAGGCGCCCACCACCTCCGCCACCGGCCCACCCCGGTCTACCTCTTGGTACTGACCCGCAGCCGACAACATCACAGCGCCCAGGGGGCATGAGTCCCCACCGGCCCGCCCGGTTAGGCGCCGGTGAGGGTGTCGGTGGTCAGGGCCGCGAGGAAGGTGGCCCAGGCGGCGCCGGAGGTGTGGGCGGCGGGGAGGGCGCGGTCCTTGGTGTCGCGGAAGGCTATGCCCGTGATGGCGGGGATGGGGGCGACTTCGACGCAGTTGCTGTCGCTGGCGGTGTAGGAACTCGTGCGCCAGGCCGCACCTGTGAGGTCGATGGCGTGGTGATCGGCCAGCTCATTCATTCAAGATCAGCTCTTTCTCGACGCTGTTGATCAGCTCCCGGCTATCGTCCTCCGAGAGCGCGGCCCCGGACAAGTTCCCGAACAGACGGCTCAGACGCTTGAGTGCCAGCGGATCGTCCCGATAGCCGAGAAGGCTCTCCGCGGACTCGGTGAAGGCGACGTCCACTTGAGAGTCTCTCTGTGAGGCGAACAGAGTGAAAGCCCCTGTGCTCACGGCCCGCTCGCCCGCCTGGAAGGGGATGACCCTGAACCGGACATTGTCCAGCTGAGAGACCTCGGTGAGGTGCCTCAACTGCTCGCCCATCACCGTGGCGCCGCCGATGAGGAGGCGCAGCGCCGCTTCGGTGACCACAGCGTCAAGGATCAACGGCTCTTCCTCGCGCAGCCGTTCCTGCCGTCGCATCCTTACCTCGACAAGGCTGTCCACCTGATCGGGACCCAATGCGGCTACACCGGTAGCGGTCACCGCACGTGCGTAGGCCGTCGTCTGGAGCGGTCCGGGGATCAGCAGCGGCTGGTACTCGAAGCATCGGACGGCCTCTGCCTCGTAGGCGAGGAATTCGGCATAGTTCGCGCTGATCACGTCGTTGTACGCGTACCACCACGGCGGAACCTGTTGTCGTCCCTTGATCATCAGTTCTCTGAGTTCGGACAGCATGGGTTCCGCGACCTCGAACAGGTCCATGAAGGCTTCGAAGTCCTTCTTCGTGCAGGTGCGTTTCCCGTTCTCTATGCGGCTGACCTTCGAGTTGTGACAGTTGAGGTGCGTTCCCACCTCCTCGGTGGTGAACCCCTGCTGATCGCGCAACTTGCGCAGTGCGACGCCGAGTTTCCGGCGCGAGGCGAGCGGGCTCACGTTGCTCAGAGCGGTCATGGCTCCTCCATCTCTCCTGTCCGTGAATGTCGCTGAGGCTACCGCTTCGTCCCCTTCGTTCCGGCGATCCTCACTCGAAAGACTGATGTTCTGCGCTGAATTGGCAATCTGCCAAACGCTGCCTTGACTGGCAAGCGGCAGCACCCACAGCATGTGTCGATAACGCGGAGCGATCGTTCCGCGACGGATCGTTGATCAACCCTGCCCTGCGTTCGGAGAGGGCCTGGAGGCGACGTGGAATCCCCCAACACACAACGTCCCGACCATCAGTACCGCTTACTGCTCACCGTCCGCCTGAGCGAACTCCCCGGGATCCGGCGCAAGATCACCGGCCGGCTGCGCCTCTGGGACCTGGAGCACCTGGCGGACGACACCTGCGCGATCGTCACTGAGCTGCTCGCCAACGTGCACCGGCATGCCGACGGCCGCGCCGTTCTGCTTCTGCGGCGGTGGCCCGGGCGGCTGTTGATCACGGTCAGCGACCGGTCCAGGGAGCTGCCCGCCGCCAAGGAGCCGGACTGGATCGCGGAGTCGGGGCGGGGGCTGTGCATTGTCGACGCGCTGGCCGACTGGTGGCGGGCCGAACCCACCGCGACGGGCAAGGACATCACCGCGTCGCTGGCGTGCCGGGAGAACGTACGGGCCCTGTGGTGAGTCGGCCCGAGATCGCCGTCACCCTCTGCGCCGCCCTGTGGATCGCCGCGCTGGCCGTCGCCGTGGCCCGTCCGTAGGGGCGTAGGGGCGTAAGGGCGAAACGGCAAGCGGCGGCCCGCACGTCGCGTGGACGTACGGGCCGCCGGGCCAACAGCGCCTGGAGTGCGGCTACTTCACTTGGCCGTGTAGACGTTGGTCAGCGGGCCGTAGCCCTCGCCCTGGAAGCTGATGTAGTCGGACGAGCCGACAACGTCGGAGGCTTTGACCGTCCAGGAGTACGTGTAGCCGTTGATGGTCGGCGGCACATAGGCGATCGGGTTCCACGACCACTGCCCGGAGGTGGCTCCGGCGTAGGACAGCAGGGTGGTGTTCTCGATGACCCAGGTGCCGCAGAACGGGTCGGCCGGTGAGTCGGTGGCGATCAGCCAGCAGCTCGCGGGCTTGACCGTCGGGCTGACGTACACCCGGTGGAAGGAGTACGGGACGAGGAAGTCCGCCGAGTACGTGACATTGCCGCCGGAACGGGTGACCTTGGCGTTGGTGACGGTCTTTCCGCCGGTCAGGGTCAGTGTCTTCGCGCTGACCGTGTTGGACGACGGTGCCACGGTCCCGTAGAAGTTCTGGGCGACCACGCTCAGTGTGTAGGTGTTTCCGCCGGGGTTGAGCCCGCCGATCGTCGTTGTGTGGAATCTGCCGGGCAGGGACGCCACGGTCTTGCCGTTGAGGACGATGTAGTAGCGGGCGATGCCGGTGGTCGACCTGGTCCAGGAGAGCGAGACCGAGGTGTAGTCGACCTTGGTCACGGTCAGATCCGTGGCCGGCTCGATCGGGGGACCCTGCGTGTCCGAGTACGGTGACGGGGGCGCGATGATCGGGACGCCGCCCGAGACCGCGTTCTGGTGTGCTGTCCAGTAGTCCCCGGACGGCAGTGTGTCGTAGGGGTTGGGCATGATGTCGTCGGTGATCTGGATATAGCCCGCCCCGCGCTCCTTGGAGGTGGCGGCGACCCGGGCGACCTCGGAGGCCGGGACGTCGTAGATGATGTGCCAGATCTTCGACGGGTCCGCCGGAGTCCAGTCGAGCGGCTTGTAGTTGAGCGCCGCGTTGGAGTTCCGGCCGTAGTAGGCGGCGTAGTCGCTCTCGTACGTCATGAGGACGTCCGCCGTGTCCTCGTAGCACTGCGGTACGACGGTGCCCGGGTTGAGGACGGTCATCGCCCCGGGGTGGCGGACCTTCGCGTACCGGTTGATCTCCTTGTAGAAGTTCGCGTAGTCGTTGTCGATCCCGCAGACGTTGTAGCCCTCGTCGAAGAAGATCCCGCCGATGGAGTCGCCGTACAGCTCGTACCAGGCGTCGACGTCCTGCTGGATCTGCGCGATCCAGTCGGCCATGCTCGTCGAGCCCAGCCGGGTGGTGATGCCGGTGTGTCCCAGGTATCCGGTGGGTACGTAGCCGAGCACGCGCTTGCCCGACGCGTGGCCCCGGTTGATCACATCGGCCCAGGCGCTGTTGCGTTTCGAGTCGGGCCCGTTGAGGACATTGGCGACCATCACACTCACCTTGTCCGACCGGGCGCCGATCAGCCGGTTCCAGGCCGCTGGATCAGCTCCGGGATGGATGTACGAGGCGATCGCCACCATCTGGCTGCTGCCGGCCTCGCTGCCCCACTCGGCCATGGCCTCGTCGAGAAGCTCCTCCAGCTCGATCATGATCCCGGAGGTCTCCCGGGCGGCTTCGGCGAGCGGGGTGCCGAAGCGGGAGCCGATCGACGGCACCTTGGAAGCCAGCCATGTGCCGAGCTTCTTGAAGGCCGCGGGGAGGTACTCCTTGGCGAACCCGACGAAGTACTTCTCCCACAGATACCCCAGGGCCATCCCGGCCAGTGTGGCGAGGACGATGTCACGCCACGCCGTCGCGGTGTCGAGGTCCTTGTCGATCGCGTGGGTGATGACACTCGCGAAGAAACCGGCCGAGGCGCCGCCGAGGGGGGTGCAGATGAGCGGGATGGTCGCCGCGCCCACACCACTGGAGGTCAGCCCGCCGATGCACAGCATGCGGAGGCCGTATCCCGCGAGACCGCCGACCACCATCGCGCCGAACTTCGCCCACCAGCTCGCGGACGCCTGGATCTCCGAGCCCGGGACGGTGAGGGTCATGGAGGAACCGTCGGAGGCCGATGACAGGGACCCCTTGAAGTCCACCCAGTCATCGTCGTCGTAACCGCTCTTGGTCACCGGGTTGTCGGTCATCGACTGCTTGAGCGAGGCGCTCAGGCTGCCGGCCTTGCTGATCTCCGCCTGGATCTCGGGTACGGTCCGCCGGATGACGGCCGGATCCAGGCCCAGCTCCGCCGCGTTGAGGGAGAGGGTGAAGTCCTCGGCCGCCGCGGCCGCTCGCGCGGGCGGCGCGGTGACGGCCACGCCGGAGAGCATCGCCAGTGACAGCACGACCACCAGTGTGCGGCACCAGCGGACCACACCGTTGATTCCGTAAGTTCTTCGCACGTACCTGCCTGCCTGTTGAGAGAAACGCCGGATCGGATCCCCCGGATGTGGCGCGTCGGCCTTTCTACGGGGCGGAACGGGCGGCAGGGGTGGCAGGCGAGAAACCGGGCGTGGTATTTGGGTTAATAGTCTGAGGGACCGTCAAAGTGCTGTGCGGACGGCGGTGTTCAGTGCCGCCGCCGCGCGGCCCAGGGCCAGGGACCGCGCGGCGGCGCCGCCGCGCTGTTACGCCGTGGCGGTACGGGTGGCGAGGTCCTCGTCCGTGATGGCGCGCAGCACCCGGCAAGGGGTGCCGACCGCGACGCTCATGGGCGGGATGTCACGGCTGACGACACTGCCGGCGCCGATGACCGATCCGTAGCCGATCCGGACGCCCGGGAGGACGACGACGTTGCTGCCGATCCAGACCTTGTCCTCGATCACGATCGGCTCCGAGAACCGCCCGAAGTCCACCCGCCGCGAGGGATGGACCGGGTGTCCGGTCGTGGTGAGGGTGACGCTGGGGGCGATCATGACACCGTCCCCTATCCGGATGTCCACATCGTCGACGAACGTCAGGTTCACGTTCCCGAAGAAGTCGTCGCCGATATGGACGTTGCTGCCGAAGCCGGCATGGAACGGCGGCAGCAGGATCGTGCGCTCGCCGACCGTTCCGAAGATCTCGACCAGCAGTTCCCGCTGCCGCTCCGTCTCGCCCGGCGGTGTGTGGTTGTACGCGAAGATCTGGTCGGTGCGGCGCCGGGGGGCCTGGAAGGCCGCCTCCGACTCGGTGTAGACCAGCCCCTTGGCGATGCGGGCCAGGACCTCTTCCTCATGACCTTGTGACACTGTGGTGCACCCCGTTCGTCGGACTCTTGAACCACAGCCTATTCCCGCCGTGAGGGACCCGGGCGGCACCCGCGCGGGACCCGTGCGGAGACCGGAGAGGGCACACGGGACGGGCCGCGCACCAGGTGCGCGGCCCGTCGGTGTTCCGTGGGGGGAGTGGGTGAGTGTGCGTGACAGGTGGGGGGGAGTGGGGGTGTGGGGGTGTGGGGGTGTGGAGAGTGGGGGAAACGCGGGAGTGTGCGGTCAGGCGAGCGTGACGCCGTACGCGTTCAGCGCCGCCACCACCGGCTGGAAGAACGTGGTCCCGCCCGAGGTGCAGTTGCCGCTGCCGCCCGAGGTCAGACCGTAGGCGACGGTGCCGTTGAACAGCGAGCCGCCGCTGTCACCGGGCTCGGCGCAGACGTTGGTCTGGATCAGGCCGGTGACGATGTTGCCGCTGCCGTAGTTGACGGTCGCGTTCAGACCGGTGACCGTACCGCTGCGCAGCCCGGTGGTCGAGCCGCTGCGCCGGACGGTCTGGCCGACGGTGGGGTTGGCGGCCGAGGTGATGGTCTGGTACGAGCCGTTGTACAGGTAGACCCGGCCCTCGGCGTTGGCCGAGCTGGTGTGCCGGATGATGCCGTAGTCGTTGCCCGGGAAGCTGGAGCCGGCGCGGGTGCCGAGCGAGACGGTGGTGGCCGAGTTGGTGTACCAGGCGGAGCTGATGTTGGTGCAGTGGCCCGCGGTCAGCGCGTAGTAGGTGGAGCCGCTGCGCACGTTGAAGCCGAGGGAGCAGCGACCGCCGCCGCCGGCGTAGATGGCCTGGCCGCCGGCGATCAGCTCGGTGAACCGGCCCTCGGTGTGCTTGATGGTGAGGCCGGCCTCGGTGTCGGCGACCGAGCGCTTGATCGTGGCGATCTCGGCGTCGGTGACCGTGCTGTCGACGGTGACGACGATCTTGCCGGTGGCCTTGTCCGTGTACCAGGCCGTGCCGGCGATGTCCGCGTCCTGGACGGCCGCGTCGGCGACCGCCAGCGCGGCGGCCGACGGGAGGGGCGCGGGCGCCGGGGCGGCGACGGCGCTGGGTGCGGCGAGCGCGACGGCGGTCACCAGACCGGAGGTGACGGCGAGGAGCCGTACTCGTCTGGAGATCGTGCCGAGGGGGGAGAAGCGCTTGAAGGTCACAGAATCCTCCATTGGTGGGGGGAGTGCGTGGTCCGGTGGGGTGGTGGACCGTTGTGGGCACGACGGTCCGCGGCCTCGTTTGGCCGTGTCCTGTCAATTGCTTGACTGAATCTTTAAGTCAGCGCGCCTTTCGGGCAAGGCCCACTTCTGGACCGGCGGCGACCGACGATCCGTCAGGGTCCGCATTTCGGGGCGAAGTTCCGTTCGTCGGCGCGCGCGGTGGCCCGTATGCCGGGTCGGCCCGGCTCCGCGCGATCCCGTTCGGGGCGTCCGCTCCGGCGCCTCCGCGATTTTGCTGAATGAACGTCAGAAACGCTTCCGAGCATGGGAATTGCCGGATGGCGTCCGGCGGGCGAACGGCCGGTGCGGCAGGAATGCATATGCGCCACGGTTGGTACGGGGCCCGTGGCGCGATGAGTTCGATATTCGGCAGCGGGAGGGGGCAAGGAGAAGGATCTACGCGCGAAGCTCGTCCGCTTGTGCGAGGTAACCCCGAAATGCGCGCGTGTTGATCATGGCTGAATCGCTTCCCTTGCGGGATGTCCTGGATCCGTGCGAAGAGAAGGGGCCGCGCGCGCCGGAAGCGCGGGCGCGCGCGGCCCCACCGTCCGCGGATCGTCGCCTACAGCGCGGCGTACACCGCGTCGATCAGCGCCATCCGGCGGGGATCGTCCACGATCCGCGTCCCCATCCGGTTCATCACATATCCGAGGCTGATGCCCGCCTCCGGATCGGCGAGCCCGCAGGAGCCGCCGGCGCCCTCGTGCCCGAACGCCCGGGGGTTGGGCCCGTACGAGTGGTTCTCACCGCTGAGCCAGAGCCCGAGGCCCACCTCCGTCTCGTGCGCGAAGCCCACGCCCAGGACCAGGTCCCGGCAGCGGCCCTGGCCCTCCCGTACCCGCTCGACCGTCTCCGCGGAGAGCGCCCGGTGCTCACCCGCCCGGCCACCGGTGGCGAAGATCCCGTACAGCGCGGCGACCGCGCGGGCCGTGCCGTGGCCGTTCGCCGCCGGGACCTCGGCGGCCCGCCACCGGGCGCTGTTCGCTTCCGTCAGATCGATCGCCGGGTTGGTCAGCGCCGCCACCCCCACCGGCTCCAACCGGGCGAAGGCGGCGGCCTGTTCGGGGGTCGGGCCGGTGGTCGACGCCACCAGCTCGGCGAGCCGGCCGACCTCCTTCTCCGGCAGCCCGATGGTGAAGTCGATCCCGAGCGGCTCGGTCACCTCCTGCCGCAGGAAGGCGCCGGGCAGCTGTCCGGTGATCCGCCGCACCAGCTCGCCGACCAGGAAGCCGTACGTCAGTACGTGGTAGCCGGACCGGGTGCCCGGCTCCCACCACGGCTCCGTCGCGGCGAGCCGCGCGGTCGTGAACTCCCAGTCGTAGAACTGCTCCAGCGAGTGCGGCTCGCGCAGCGCGGCGAGCCCCGCGCGGTGCGCCAGCAACTCCCGTACGAGGACGGACTCCTTGCCCGCCGCCGCGAACTCCGGCCAGTACGCGGCGACCGGCGCGTCCGGGTCCAGCAGCCCGCGGTCGATCAGCAGATGCGCGCAGAGCGCCGTCGCGCCCTTCGTCGTGGACCACACGTTGACCAGGGTGTCCCGCTCCCACGGCCGGGTGCGCGCGCCATCGGCCCAGCCGCCCCACAGATCGACCACGGGCTCACCGTCGGCCAGTACGGTCACGGCGGCGCCGAGTTCGTCGTGCGCGTCGAAGTTCCGCTCGAACGCGGCGCGCACACCGGCGAAGCGTGTGTCGCAGTGGCCCTGGATCCGCGGTACGCGTTGTGTCATGGAACCCTCCGTCGCCCCGGGCGGACCGGGTCGGCCCGCTGAGATCCGGTTCTCGGCAACGTACCGACGGGCAATGGCGGTTGGAAGACGTGGGAAGGCGCGGTCCCAGGGGGTGTCCCGCGCGCGTCAGCGCCGCCGGTGACGCGCGACGGCGTCGTTGTTGGCGCACCGCACCGAGCAGTAGACCCGTCTGCCGTTGCGGGAGGTGTCCACGAAGGCCCGCCCGCAGCCGGCGCGGGCGCACCTGCCGAGCCGGGTGTGGCTGGCGAAACAGACGACGTACGCCAGCCCGGCCGCCGTGGCCGCCTTGATGTGCGCGACCGAGCCGAGGGCCGGGTCCGCGTAGTGGAGGTGGGGCCCGTGGCCGTCGTGCGTGGTGATGTACGGCCGGCTCGCGGCGTCGGCCAGCAGGGCGTTGACCCGGTCGCGCCGTACCTCCAGCTCCTGCGGCCCGAAGCAGGGCGCCAGCCGGCGGCTCCAGACCTCGACGGCGGCGGTGCCCGAAGCGGAGAGCGCGTGCCGGACGATCCCGCGCGCGATCAGGAGCGCCTCCGTCCGCTCCGGGGTGAAGGGCGACTCCGCGTTGGCCAGATCGGCGGCGAGCAGCGCGGCCTCGCCGCCGTAGTGGTTGAACTGCATCGGGCCAATGTAGAGGCCGATCCATGGGATGAACCGCTGTAAGGGTTGAATGTATCTAGGTGATGACCTCAGCCTGAGTCCATGCGGACGTGCGGCGGTGACGGCAGTGGCGACGGCAACGGCAGTGACGGCAGTGACAGCGGCAGCGACGGCGGCGGCGGTGACGGACACGTGGGGGACGACGACCGGTGCGCGGTGTGCGACCGGCCCGGCGCCGACGCGTGCCGCTGGTCCCTGCTCTCCTGCCACACCACGTCGGCGGGGGTCGTGGAGTACTGTGGCTGCCGCTGCGGGACGGTCGCGGTCCTGATCGACGGCCGGATCGACAAGGTCCTCGGCCGCCGGGGCGCCCACTGGGCGCCGGACCGGACGGGTGAGGAATCCGTTGAGGCGCCGCTCCGGGGGTAACAGACAGCGGAGCGCGAACGTTTCCGATCCGATTCGATCCGATCCGAAGCCCGAGGGAAGAGCGGACCGCCATGAGCGACCTCCAGATCGTCCTTGCCGTGGGCGCGGTGCTCGCGGCCCTCACCCTGGGCGTGGCGATCACGCTGACCGTCCGGCTCGTACGGGCGCGTGGCGCGCTGCGCGCTGCTGGCCTCCCCACCGGGAAGCGCTGGGTGTTCTGGGCGGCACTCGCCTATCTGGTGCTGCCGGTCGACCTGATTCCCGACCCGGTCTACCTCGACGACATCGGTGTGCTGCTGCTGGCGCTGCGCTCGATGCGCGCCGCCGTCGACCCGGGAGCGGATGTGGACGCGGGTGCGGGTGCGGGGGCGCACGGGATCGAGGGAGGCGTGATCAAGGGCGGTCGCCGGCTCCGGGGCTGAGTCCGGACCGGTCCACGTCTGATCCGACGATGAATTCGGCAGATGATCGCACCGCTCGTCGCCCCGCCATTAGAGTTTCCGCTGAGGCTCATCCGGCACGAGAGGCACCAGTGACTCAGCACGCGCCCCCGGACGGCAACGGCGCCGTCACCGTCCGCACCACCGCCCCCGCCGGCGACTGGTGGCGCGAATCCGTTGTCTACCAGGTGTACGTCCCCAGCTTCGCCGACGCCGACGGCGACGGGATGGGTGACCTCCAGGGCATCACCGACCGGCTCGGCCATGTCGCGGAGCTGGGCGCCGACGCGGTCTGGCTCACCCCGTTCTACCCGTCCCCGCTGGCCGACGGCGGCTACGACGTCGCCGACTACCGGGACGTCGACCCGCGCCACGGCACCCTCGACGACTTCCGCGCGCTGCTGGACCGGGCCCGCGCGCTCGGGCTCCGTACCATCGTCGACGTCGTGCCGAACCACACCTCCGCCCGGCACCCGTGGTTTGCCGAGGCCCTCGCGTCCGCGCCCGGCTCGGCCGCCCGTGACCGGTACGTCTTCCGGGACGGCGCCGGTCCCGACGGCGCGGAGCCGCCCGCCGACTGGCGGTCGAAGTTCGGCGGGGCGGCCTGGACCCGGGTCCCCGATGGCCAGTGGTACATGCATATCTTCGCGTCCGAGCAGCCCGATCTGAATTGGGATAATCCAGATGTAGCCGCCGATTTCGAGCGCACCCTGCGCTTCTGGCTCGACCTCGGCGTGGACGGCTTCCGTATCGATGTCGCCCACGGGCTGCGCAAGGACCTCACCCCGCCGCTGCGGAACACCCGGGGCGCCGACTCCGTCTCGCTCAACGCCCCGCCGAGCGGTGAGAACCATCCGTTCTGGGACCGCGACGAGGTGCACGACGTCTACCGGACCTGGCGCAAGGTGACCGATTCGTACGCACCGCCCCGGATCATGGTCGCCGAGGCCGGGGTCAGCGCGGCCCGGCTGCCGCTCTACACCCGGCCCGACGAGCTGCACCAGGCGTTCAACTTCTTCCATCTGCGCTGCCCGTGGGAGGCCGGCGCCTTCCGCGACGTCATCGACACCTCGCTGGCCGGCGCCGCCACCACCGGATCGCTGCCGACCTGGGTGCTCTCCAACCACGACGTGGTGCGCCATCTCAGCCGGTACGCGCTGCCCGATGGCGCCGACATACCCGGCTGGCTGCTGACCGGCGGCCGGAGCCCGGCGGCGGACGGGGAGCGGGGCCGCCGCCGCGCGCGGGCCGCCGCCCTGCTGACCCTCGCGCTGCCCGGCACGACATATCTCTACCAGGGCGAGGAGCTGGGGCTGCCCGAGGTGGCCGACCTCCCGGCGGACGCCCTGCGCGACCCGATGTGGGAGCGCACGGGCCACGCGCTGAAGGGCCGCGACGGCTGCCGGGTGCCGCTGCCGTGGACCAGGACCGGATCCTCGTACGGCTTCGGTCCCGGCGGCAGCTGGCTTCCGCAGCCGGACGGCTGGGGCGAACGGTCGGTCGAGGCCCAGACCGGCCGGCCCGGCTCCTTCCTGGAGCTGTACCGTACGGCGCTGACCCTGCGCCGGGGCTTCCGCGGCGACGAGCGCTTCACCTGGCTGCCATCGGCCCCCGGCGAACTCGCCTTCCGCAAGGGCGCGGGCCTGGTGTGCCGGGTCAACCTCTCCGGCGCGCCGATCCCGCTGGCGGGCGGCGGCACGGCCGCGCCCGGCTCCGGACCCGCCGCCGTACCGCTGCTGGCCAGCGGGGAGCTGCCCGGGGGCGGCGTGCTGCCGCCGGACACGGCGGTGTGGCTGGACGCCCGGGAGGGCTGAGGCGGCCCGTACGGCACCGGTCCCGTCGGCCGCGTGGGCCGACGGGACCGGAATCCGCCTGAGGCGCTATGCCTGCTTGGGGTCCGGACCGTAGGCGTTCGGGCCCTTCTCGCCCTCGGTGGCGAAGAACACGATCAGGATGATGAAGCCGACCAGCGGGATGAGGCCGAGCAGCAGCATCCAGCCACTCTTGCCGGTGTCGTGGAGCCGGCGCGCACCCACGGCGAGGTTGGGGATGAAGACCGCGAGGGCGTAGATCGTGCTGAGGATCGTCAGGTCGAGGACGTTGCCGATGATCCCGACGACGATCGCCACGATGATGTTGATCAGGAAGAACATCCAGTATTCCTGGCGACGCGCACGCCCGTTGAAGACGGCGTAGTTCTTGAGGACGTCGAGATACCAGTTCATGTGCTTCCCCCGGGAGTGGTGAGGCTCGCCGCATTTGTTCGAGCCAGGGTGCAGAACATAGGTGGCTTGAACTGCACAGGTCAAGCGCGGTGTCCGAGTTGGTGACAGAGAGCTGAAAGTGGCCAAAGTCGCCCGCTGAACGGAGTGTTGCCGTGCGGTAAAGCCGCATGTGATCCACCCCGAATGGGAGCGCTCCCACGGCGAAGTTCCCGACCGGATTCAGGACAACGATCTCCGCCATGGTGACAACGGCGGCCTCCGGTTGTCAGGCTTCGACCACCGCACGGACGTCGACGCACCTCTCCTTGCCGGTGGGGGCAGCCACTGCCCGCACCGGTCCACGCTGACGCCCAAGGAGTCACCGGAGTGACGATCAACTTCCTTTCCACCAGGGCAGCGTCGCCCCACCCCGTCCGCAGATCCCGGCCTCGTACCCGGCCCCGGCCTGCCGCGCGCCGCGGCATGGCCGCCCTCGGCGCCGCCATCCTGACCGCGCTCCTCCTGCCCGCCCTGCCGGCCTCGGCCGCCCCCGGCCCCGGTTCCACCGGATCCCACCAGGCGCCACCGCGGATCGCCGCCGAGCCCAGGCCCGGTGCCGCCGCCGTCCCGCTCTCTCCGGCGGGGCGGGAGAAGCTCATCCGGGCCGCCGCCGACGCGGCGGGCGCCACCGCCCGCTCGCTGGAGCTGGGCACGCGCGAAAAGCTCATCCCGAGGGACGTCGTCAAGGACGCCGACGGCACGTTGCACACCCGCTACGAACGCACCTTCGCCGGACTCCCGGTCCTCGGCGGCGACTTGGTGGTCCACGACCGGGTGGCCGCGGGCGGGAACGGGGGCGCCGCCGCGAACAGCGTTGCGGGCGGCGGCGCGGGCGCCCGTACCGTCACCAAGGCGTCGGACGCGACGCTCGCGCTGCCCACGACCGAAGCCGCCGTCCCCGCCGCCGCGGCGAAGAAGTCCGCCCTCGCCACCGCGAAGGAGGAGGGCACGGGCAAGGCGGCCCCGGACGGAGCGCCCCGGCTCGTCGTCTGGCTGGGGGAGACCGAACAGCCCACGCTGGCCTGGGAGTCCGTCGTCGAAGGGGTACGGGACGACGCCACGCCCAGCAGGCTGCACATCATCACCGACGCGGCGAGCGGCGAGCGGCTGGAGACCTTCGACATGGTCCACGCCGGCGTCGGCGTCGGCAAGTACAACGGCCGGGTGGAGATCGGCACCACCCACAACGGCCGGACCTTCGAGATGACCGACACCGGACGCGGCGGCCACGGCACCTACGACTCGAACAACACCTCGGTCCGTGGTGCACTGATGACCAGCCCGGACGACACCTGGGGCGACGGCACCGTGACGAACCGTCAGACCGCCGCCGTCGACGCCGCGTACGGCGCCCAGCAGACCTGGGACTTCTACCGCGACCACTTCGGGCGCAACGGCATAGCCAACGACGGCGTCGCCGCGTACTCCCGCGTCCACCACGGCGACGGATACGCCAACGCCTTCTGGGACGACTACTGCTTCTGCATGACCTACGGCGACGGGATCGGCAACGCCAAGCCGCTGACCTCGCTCGACATCGCCGGCCACGAGATGAGCCACGGTCTCACCTCCGTCACCGCCAAGCTCAAGTACTCCGGTGAATCGGGCGGGTTGAACGAGGCGACCAGCGACATCCTGGGCACCGGAGTGGAGTTCTACGCCAACAACCCCCAGGATGTCCCCGATTACTTCATCGGTGAGCTGATCGATGTCCGGGGCACCGGAAAGCCCCTGCGCTATCTTGCCCATCCCTCCAAGGACGCCTCGGACGTGGGCACTTCGCAGGACCACTGGACCTCCGGGACCAGGAAGCTCGACCCGCACTTCAGCTCCGGACCCGCCAACCACTTCTTCTACCTCCTCTCCGAGGGCAGCGGACGCAAGACCATCAACGGCATCGACTACGACAGCCCCACCTTCGACGGCACACCGGTCGCCGGCATCGGCCAGCGCGAGGCGCTCCGGGTCTGGTACCGGGCGCTGACCCTCTACATGACCTCCACCACCGACTACGCGGGCGCCCGCGCCGCCACCCTCAGCGCCGCCACCGATCTGTACGGGGCGAGCAGCCAGGCGTACGAGGCGGTCGGCAACGCCTGGGCGGCCGTCAACGTCGGCGCCAACTACGTCAACCACATCGCCGCGAAGGCGCCGTCCAACCGCGACGCGGCCGTCGGCCAGCCGGTCAGCCGGCCGATCGAGGCGACCTCCACCCGGCCCGGCCCGATCGTCCACTCCGCGACCGGACTGCCGGACGGCCTGACGATCGACCCGGACACCGGGCTGATCTCCGGAATCCCCACCAGGGCGGGCGACTTCAGCCCCGTCGTCTCGCTGCGCAACTCCGCGGCCGAGGTCCGTACGTTCGCCTACGACTGGACCGTCCTCGCCTCCGGTGGCGACTTCTTCGTCAACCCCGACCGCGTCGACATCCCCAACTGGAAGACCGTCGAGTCCCCGCTCACCGTCACCGGCCACCAGGGCAACGCCTCCGCCGCCCTCAAGATCTCGGTCGAGCTGTACCACCCCTTCTCCGGCGGCCAGATCATCCGTCTGATCGCGCCGGACGGTACGACGCTCCTGCTGAAGGACTTCGTCTGGGGAGGCGACCCCGAACTGCGCGAGACCTACACCGTCGACGCGTCCGCGTTCCCCGCCAACGGCGTCTGGAAGCTCCGCGTCACGGACAACACTCCCGGTATCTTCACCGTCGACCCCGGATATCTGGACCGCTGGAGCATGCGTTTCTGACCAGTTCTCCGACCGGATCTCTGGCCTGATCCCGGCTGCTCCGTCCGGGTGAGGTCGCTCAAGCAACGGGCGGGTCGTGGACGAAAGAAGGACGGGTCCGCCGTACCGCGCGGACCCGCCACGTCCACGACCCGATCCCGTTTCCCGCTTCCGCACCACAGGAGCACGCATGCGCTTGAGCGCGCGTTGGGCACCCACCACTCTTCTTCTGCTGCTCGTCCCCCTGCTCACCGGCGCCGGCGGCGGCGCCGACGCCACGCCGGGTCCCGCCCAGGGCCTTGTCCCGGTGCAGCGCGCCGAGCGGGCGATCCCCGGCGAGTACATCGTCACCGTCCATCCGGCCTTCGTCCCCGGCACGGTGGCGCGTCAGCTCGGCGTCGTCCCGCTGCACACGTACGGCACCGCGCTGCGCGGCTTCGCGGCCCGGCTGACGCCGGGTCAGCTCCGTACCGTACGGTCCCTGCCCGCCGTCCGGGCCGTCGAGGAGAACGCCGAGGTCGGCCTCGATCTGCCGACGTCCCCCGGGCCCCGGCGGAGCGAGCGGCGGGTGCCGGCCGCGAGCTGGGGCCTCGACCGGATCGACCAGCGACACCTGCCACTTGACGGGCAGTACGACGTGACGGGCACCGGCCGGGGGGTCACCGCGTACATCCTCGACACCGGGATCGAGACCGCGCACAGCGAGTTCGAGGGCCGGGCCACGGTCGGCTTCGACTCCGTGAACGACGGCCGCAACGGCCAGGACTGCAACTCCCACGGCACGCATGTGGCGGGCACGGTCGGCGGCAAGACGTACGGTGTGGCGCGTGAGGTCTCCCTCGTCGCCGTGCGGGTGCTGGGCTGCAACGGCAACGGCAGTTCGGCCGGGGTCATCGCCGGCTTCGACTGGGTCGCCGGCCACGCCGTGGCGCCCGCGGTGCTGAACGCGTCCGTCGGCGGCCCCGCCTCCACCGCGGTCGACACCGCCGCCAACGCTGTCGCGAACGCGGGGGTGCTGCCCGTCGCGGCGGCCGGGAACAGCACCGTGAACGCCTGCGGCGACTCACCCGCGCGGGCCGGCTCGGTGTTCACCGTGGGAGCCACCGACCGGGCGGACCAGGAGGCGGCCTTCAGTAACTTCGGCCCCTGTCTGTCGCTCTACGCACCCGGCGTCGACATCGTGTCGGCCAAGCTCGGCGGCGGCTCCAGCACCCTGAGCGGTACGTCGATGGCCAGCCCGCATGCCGCCGGGGTGGCGGCGCTCTACAAGGAGGCGTACCCGAACGCCACACCGAGCCAGGTGGCCGGCTGGCTCACCACCAACGCGACCGTGGACACCGTGTCCCCGATCCACGCGGACTCGCCCAATTTCCTTCTCTACACCGACGGTCTCTAGGGCCTACGGCCGACCGGGTGATTCGCTCAGGAACCCCCGCAGCGGGGCGAACCCGATGGCGGGCCAACGTCGTTGGGCGACTGAAGGATCAGCCGGATCCCCCCCACACACACACACCATCTGAAGAAGGAGTCACCATGGACGCGATCCGTGTCACCGCCGTTGCCCTCGGGCTGGCCGCCGCCACCGTACTGCTGGGCGTCGGTACGGCCAGCGCCGCGGCCCACGCCGGTCACGAGGACCCCCAGGTCGCGCAGACCGCCCACTACGACGGCGACACCGGCAGCTACACCGCCTCGTTCCTCGCGATCAACTGACCGCCGGCCCCACCCCGTCCCGCCCGGCTCAGGAGCCGGGCGGGCGGGTGACCGGGGCCAGCAGCAGGCCGGCGACGGCGTCGAGGAGGAAGTGGCCGACGTCGTCCCAACCACCGCCCGTAGTACGGTCCTTGCCGTCGGCCAGCTCCCGCTCGAAGTTGGCGCAGGCGTGCACGATGACCAGCATCACCAGCCGGCTCCGGTGCCGCAGCACCTCGTGGTCCGCGCTGTCGACCAGCGCCGTGAGCCGCGCCCAGATCCGCTGGTGGGAGGGGGAGGCGGCCAGCTCACGGGTCAGCTCCCCGGCGAACGACGGGTCGGTCATCGCCTGGAGACTGAAGCGCGCGTACCAGGTGGGCGGGCCGAGGCGCCTGAGGTATTCGGTCAGGGGGAGCACCAGACAGGCGATGTAGTCGCGCGGATCGTCCGACCCGGCCCCCGCCCCCGACTCCGCCTTCCCCGCCGCCTTCCCCTCCGCCTCCGCCAGCATGCGGCCGCGGATCTCCTCCAGCTCCGTGTTGTGTTTACGGACGATGGCGAGCAGCAGCCCGGTCTTGTTGCGGTAGTGGTAGAGGACGGCGGAGTTGTTCGCCGCGCCCGCCACCTCCGCCACCCGCCGGTTCGAGACCGTGGCTATGCCGTGCTCGGCGAACAGGCACTCCGCCGTGTGCAGCAGCATCTCCGGTGTGGGCAGTCGGATGCCCGCCGCGGGCTTTCTCGGTTGCATGCACCTGAGATATCACACCTCGCGATATCGCCCTGCCGCCGAACCGGCGACGTCACCAGGCGACCCAGATGTCCTGGAGCCCGCCGCTCATCCCGCCGGTACGGAGCTTGAGATCGTCGGCCCCGTCGCGCAGCCGGAGCGTCGGCAGCCGGCGGGCGAGGGTGCCGAGGGCGACCTGAAGCTCCATCCGGGCCAGCGGCTGACCGACACAGAAGTGCGCGCCGGCGCCGAAGGTCAGATGCTGGGCGCTGTTCTCCCGCTTCTCGTCGAAGCGGTCGGGGTCCGGGAATTTGCGCGGATCCCGGTTGGCGGCGGCGTTGTGGGGGAGCACCGTCGTCCCCGCCGGGACCGCGACGCCGTCCAGCTCGATGTCCTCCGTGATGAACCGGGGGATACCGATGACCGCCAGGGTGGTGTCCATCCGCAGGACCTCCTCGACGGTGTTCGCGATGAGCGCCGGATCGGCGGTCACCGCCTCGAACCGGGACCGCTCCGACAGCAGCAGCGCCGCCATGATCGCGATCATGTTCGAGGTGGTCTCGTGTCCGGCGAGCAGGATGCCCCGGACGGTGGCGACCAGCTGCGGTGTGTCGAGCCGGCCGTCCTCGCTGTCCGAGACCCTGGTCAGCTCGCTCAGCAGATCGTCGCCGGGATCCGCCCGCCGCCGCTCCACGAGATCCTCGACATAGCCGTTGAAGTCCCGGTAGGCGTCGTCCACTTCGGCCTGTGTGTAGCGCGTCAGGGTGAGCATGACGCTCGACCAGTGGGCGAACTTGTCCTGGTCCTTGTCCGGGGCGCCGACGAGCGCGCAGATCACCCGTACCGGCAGGGGGAGGGCGAAACGGGCCGAGAGGTTCCCCGGCGATCCGTCGGCGAGCAGGCCGTCCACCAGGTCGTCGGCCATCGCCTGGACCCTGGGCCGCCACTCCTCGATCTTCCGCGCGGTGAACCAGCGGGTCAGCAGCCGCCGCCACTGGAGATGTTCGGGGCCGTGTGTGGCGAGGGGGCTTTCGCGCAGGAAGATACCGCCGTCGTCGGTGGTGGCGATCCGGGCCGCGCCGGCCCCCGAGCGGGTGAACCGGGGGTCCGCCAGCACGGACCGGACGCTGTCGTAACGGGTCAGCAGGGCCGCCTCGTCGCCGCTCGGCAGCCGTACGTGGGCCACCGGGCAGCCCTCGCGCAACTCGGCCCAGGCGGGCGGGGGTTCCAGGGTCGTCTCGCGGTCGAAGGGATAGTCGGGAAGGGTTTCGGGGGCGGTGTCGGGGGTCGGGTCGGCAGTCATCGTGCCTCCGCTCGGTGTGGGGAGGCATCACGGTAAGTCGCTTGACTTATCTGGCCAATCGGGCGACTGATGAATTCAGGCCATACATTAATTCGACCGACTTACCCGTTTGGATTCCCGGCCGGCGGTTCGGTCACCAGCGCAGCGGCAGGGCGGCGAGGTGGCCGAGGAGCAGGCCGGAGATGATCCGGTGGTCGTTCAGCGAGGGATGCCAGTCGCAGCCGAGGCGGTCCAGCCCAGGATCGTCGTAGGACCAGTGGCCGATCCGGTGGTCGCCGCGTCCGCCGCGTTCCCGTACGACCCGCTCCGCGGTCCGGGTGAGGGCGGTGGTGTTGGGGAGCGGGGTGGTGCTGACCACGATGTACGCCCCGCGGCCGTACCGGGTGCGCAGTGTGTCGAGGAAGCCGTGGTACGCGGTCGCGTAGGCGGCGGCGAGATCGTCCTCCGTGGCCCAGCGCTCACCGGGGTTGAGGGCGGTCGAGAAGTCGTTGATGCCGAGGCCCACCACGATGACCTGGGGCCGCCAGGTGTTCGGCCGCTGCCAGATGTCGCCCTCGACGTTCAGCAGGGCGCGGTCGTAGTACGTACGGAAGTCGGTGGTGGGGTTGCCGCCGTTGTAGTTGCGGACCATGCCGAGGCCGGAGTACGCGTTGAGCTGGTGGTCGGCGCCGAGGGCGCGGGCGGTGAGGGCGCCGAAGGAGAGGTCGGCGTTGCTGTTCCGGTTGACCCCGCCGTTGCCCGAGCAGTCGCGGGTGCCCGAGGCGTTGCCGTATCCGGCGGTGAAGGAGTCGCCGATGAACTCGATCTGCCTGCTCCGCGCCCGGGGCCTCGCGAGGATCGCGCCTCCGGGAGCCGCCACGAAGCCGCCGAACAGGCCCGCGGCCCAGGGGCTTTCCGTACGTTTGACGATCCGTACGGTGTGTTCGGTGTGGCGGAGGCCGCCGATCCAGGAGGTCGTCCGGCCGGGGGTCACCAGGGTGGTGGTGGTCGTACCGTCGATCTGGACGTCGTAGTCGTTGTCGGCGTCGTCGAGGACGATGCCCACGCCGGTGCCGCGGAACCGGCCCTCGAAGGCGATGCCGGGCCAGGTGTACCGGACGGCGCCGCCGGCGGCCGGGCTGACGCGGCCCACCGTGTGGAATGGGGCCGCTGCGCGGGGGCCGGGGGCGGTGGCCCGGGTGGGGGAGGCGGTGGCGGTCACCGGGGAGACGGCGGTCACCGCGCCCGCGGCGGCGGCCGTGAGCAGGGTGCGGCGGGATATCCGGGAGGCGTGCGGAAGTGGCTTCATCTGGCCGTCCTTGTGTGGGGTGGGGGGTGAGGCCGATGGGAGCGCTCCCAATGCGCGCCCGCTGTCGAAGGTGACCGCGAAACCGGCCGCCGTCAACCCCTCGGGCGGCGCGTGCGTGGGCGCTCCGCCGCGCGGGGGCACCCCCGGGCGGGCGCTCACGAGGGCAGGGGCCGCTCGTCCACGACGTGCTTCATGACCAAGGTGGAGGTCAGCCGCTGGACGCCCGGGAGGGTGGCCAGCCGGTGGTCGTACAGCTGCTGGAAGGCGGCGAGGTCGGCGGCGGCGACCCGGAGCAGGTAGTCGGGTTCGCCGAAGAGGCGCTGCGCCTGGATGACATGCGGGACGGCGGCCACGGCCTCCTCGAAGGCGGCCGAGGTGTCACGGTCCGCCCCGCGCAGCGTGGCGAAGACGAGGGCCTCGAAGTTCAGGCCGACGGCGGCCGGGTCGACGATCGCGCGGTAGCCGCGGATCGCGCCTGTCCGTTCGAGGTCGCGCAGCCGGCGGTGGCAGGGCGAAATGCTGAGCTGCACGCGGGCGGCGAGTTCGGTCACCGTCAGCCGGCCGTCGCGTTGCAGCTCGGCAAGAATCTTCCGGTCAAGGGCGTCCATGCGAAGAATTCTCCCCCATGGGTGGCCTGCGTGGGCAAAACACGGCAACACTTTCGGGCAATACGGCCCTAATCTTCCGTAGTGAGGCGATCAGCGCAAAAGGCAAGAGGGAACGGGAACGAACAGCGATGGATACGTCGACGGTGGCGGCTTTTCTGGCGGTGGATCTGCTGCTGGTGTTCACACCGGGCGCGGACTGGGCCTACGCGATCACGGCGGGGCTCCGGGACCGCTCGGTCGTCCCGGCGGTCGCGGGGCTGATAGCCGGCTACGCGGGATACACCGCGCTCGCCGTGGCCGGTCTGGTGGTGATCGTGGCAAGCTCCGCGACCGTACTCACCGCGCTGACCATTGCCGGGGCGGCGTACCTGATGTGGCTGGGGTGGGGCGTCCTGGCGCGGCCGGCGGTGCTGGGCGCGGCGACGGAGGCGATGCCCTCCTCGCGGGCGCGGATCATGCTCAAGGGGGCCGGGATCAGCGGGCTGAACCCCAAGGCGCTGCTGCTGTACTTCTCCCTCTTCCCGCAGTTCATCGACCCCGGAACGGGCTGGCCCGTCGCCGCGCAGACCGGACTGCTCGGCGCCCTCCACATGGCCGCCTGCGCGGCCGTCTACCTCGCCGTCGGTGTGTTCGCCCGTACGGTGCTGAAGACCCGGCCGTCGGCGGCGAGGGCGGTCACGCGTGCCTCCGGCGCCATGATGATCGCCATCGGCGGCTTCCTGCTGCTGGAGCGCCTGGCGCGCTGAGATCCTCCACGAGGCCGGCCGAAGGAGAAGAGGACACATGACAGAGCGGGCACAGCAGCGGCGGGAGCAGCGGCAGCAGCCGGAACAGGCGAGCCCCGAGGTACGGGCACGCGTCCGGGCGAGCTTCGACCGCCAGGGCCTGATGGCCCTCCTCGGCGCGCGGCTGACCCTGATCGCACCGGGCCGGGCGCACATCGTCCTCCCGGCCCGGCCCGAAGTGACCCAGCAGCACGGCTACTTCCACGCGGGCGCCACCAGCGCGATCGCGGACACCGCGGGCGGCTACGCGGCGTTGACCCTGTTCCCGGAGACGAGTGAGGTGCTCACGGTCGAGTACAAGATCAACCTGCTGGCACCCGCGATGGGCGACCACATCGAGGCGGTCGGCACGGTCGTCAAGTCCGGACGCACCCTGACCGTCTGCCAGTTGGAGGTCTTCGCCGTCCAGAGCGAGGAACGCGCCCTGGTTGCCAACGGCCAGCAGACCCTGATCCGCGTGAACAGGCCGGAGCGGTAGGCCCGTAGGACCGTAACCCGTGGGCCTGCGGGCCCGTAACCCGCGCGCCCGCGGGCCTGTAATCCCGTCGCCGGGAGCGGACGCCTGCCTTAGGCTCCGCGCGTGACGATCACGTACGAGTGGCGGGGCGCCATCGACAACGCCCCCCTCAACGCACTGCACGCGGACGGCTTCGGCTCCCCAGCGGCCCGGACGGCCGGGACCGACTGGCGCACCCGCCTGCACCGCCACAGCCTCGGCTGGGTCTGCGCCCGCGAGGACGGCTCGCTGGTCGGCTTCGTCAACGTCGCCTGGGACGGCGGGGTCCACGCCTTCCTCCTGGACACCGTGGTCGCCCGGCACCGCCGGTCGCGCGGGGTGGGCGCCGCGCTCGTCGCGGCGGCGGCCGACGGGGCCCGCGCGGCCGGGTGCGCGTGGCTCCACGTCGACTTCGAGGAGCGTCTGCGCTCGTTCTACGTCGAGGTCTGCGGCTTCCGGGAGACCTCGGCCGGGCTGATCGCGCTCTGACACCGCGGGGCGCCCGTACCCCCGTACCCCGTACGCCCCTCTCCCCGCGTCACCGCGGTTCGTGTTCGGTCCACGCGCGGAGTTTCTCCGGGTTGCGGACCGCCCAGATGCGGGTCACCCGGTCGTCGGAGAGGCTGAACGCCGCCACTGTCATCGTGACACCGGCGCGCTGGGCGATCAGGCCGGGTGTGCCGTTGACCGTGCGTTCCAGGAGCGTCAAGTTGGGGACCTTGTCGGCGATGTGGATCAGGTACTGGGCGATGGGCATGCTGCCCTCGACCGGGCGGAGGACCGTGCCGACCAGACCGCCGCCGTCGGCGATCATCGTGGCGTCGGGGTCGAGGAGCGCGACGAGGGCCTTGATGTCCCTGGCCTCCCACGCCTCCTTGAAGTGCCGCACCAGACCGGCCTGCCCGGCCTTCGGAACCGGCGGAGCCTGCGCGGCCCGCACCCGCCGGCGGGCCGACGACGCCAGCTGCCGGCAGGCCGCCGGTGTCCGGCCGACGATTCCGGCGATCTCGGCGAAGGGGTACTGGAAGACGTCGTGCAGGATGAACGCCACGCGCTCGGCCGGTGTCATCGACTCCAGGACGACGAGGAAGGCCATGTTCACCGACTCGTCCAGGGTGATCCGGTCGGCGGGGTCGGCCGGCTCGGACCTGCCGCCGCCCGCCCGTCCGCCGATCCACTCCGTACGGTCGGGCAGCGGCTCGGGGATCCACGTACCGACGTAACGCTCGCGCCGGTGCCGCGCCGACCCCAGCATGTTCAGGCAGATCCGGCCGGCCACCGTCGTCAGCCAGGCGCCGGGCGACTCGATGGCCTCCTGCTCCTGCCGCGACATCCCGTACCACCGGGTGTACGTCTCCTGTACGGCGTCCTCGGCCTCGGCCAGCGAACCGAGCAGCCGGTAGGCGAGATTGGTCAGCTGGCGCCGCTCGCCGAGGAGCACACTCAGGCCCGGCTCGGACCGGTCATGCCCTGGCTCGGACGGGATCGTGCTCATGGCCGTCGCTTCACCTCACATTTCGAGGGCCCACGTTGTCGGACCACCGAGACACTACCGATCCACCGCCGCGAGGCAGAACGGGGGACCCGTCATGACCGCACGCGCGACGACAGAGCCGACAGAGACGACAGAGACGACAGCACCGACGGAGCGGCGCGGCCCCGCCTTCCCGGAGGCCCAGGCGCGCCCACCGCCGGAATACGGCCGGCCCTGTGCGAAAACATCACTTTGCTCTGACTCAATAGAAAGATCACTGGCATGGAGATCCTGCGGTACGTGTTCCTCGTATTCCACCTTTTCGGCTTCGCCGCGATCCTCGGCGGCATCTTCTACCAGCTGCGCGCAAAGGACCTGGTGACGGGCGGCTACATGGTGAGCAGCGCGGTCGTTCAGCTGGTCACGGGCGCGGGACTCGTGTGGACGCGCGTTTCCCTGGACCTGCCGTTGTCCCACGGAAAGGTAGGGGTGAAGCTGGCCCTGGACGTCCTGGTGGCGGTCACCGCGCTGGTGGGCATGCGCAACAAACAGCCGTGGGCCTTCTTCGGCGTAGCGGTGTTCACGGCGGCCGCGGCTGTTGTGGCCGTCGTGTGGTGACGCCGGACGCACCCGGCGTGGCGGCGCGCGGCGGTGCCCGCCCCTGAAACGCCTTGCCCTGGTCCTTGACGCCGCTCGCCCAGTACGTTTGGACGCGCTCATACGGCCAGGGCTCCGCCGGCTCACCGCCGACCGCGTCGCCGACGCCGTGATTCCCGGCTCCGTACCGTTCGACTCGACTCGCCCCCCGTCGCCGGCATGGAAACGCTGAGGGCGTTCCCGGGCCCGGCCGGCGTACGGACCGTGGAAGGGCGGCCGACGCCGCCGGCCGGCAGCCGCCCGCCGAGACCACCGCCCGCCGGCACTCGATCTTCCTGGACGCCGGACTCCGGGACGCGCCGGGCGCCCGGCGCGTCTGGTCATGCGCGTTCCTGGCCGCCGTCTGGCAGCTGGCCCGGCTCGGACTGCTGCGGCACTCCGGTGAACCCGTACTCCAGCCCGTGCCCTGGCCGGCCGGCGAGGACTTCCCGGGCGACTGGGACGAACTGCCGCCACTGATCCGGCTCAGCCCCTCCGCCGCGCCCTTCTCCGCATACCGCACCTGTTCCGTCCTGCCGTCCCGCCTCCTGCCGGTCGAGCACGCGGTACGGGTCGTCCTCGACCAGGTGAACGTCGAGCCGCGGGCGCTCCGTCAAGTCGCCGAGCGCGCCTTCGGCGAGGGCCTCTCCGTACCCGAGGAGATTCCCGGCCGTATCTCCTACGTCTTCCGCGAGGGGACCTGAGATGGCCGGGGGCGCGGTCACCGGTGAGCCGTACGGGCGGAGTCCGGAGCCCGTCCTGGTCTTCGGAGAGGTGCACACCTGCCTGCTGCCGCACTCCCGGGCGCTGACCGGGCACGCTGCCACCGACCTTCTGCGCTTACGGGCGGGCGAGCGCGTCCGGCTGTGGCCGTTCACCACGGCTGGAGTGGCTTGTGCCGCGTGATCGTTCGCTCCGGCGGGTGCGGGGAAAATGGCTCGCGGTGGGGTGCGCGGTGTGGTTAGGGTGGGCGGCGTCCGGGAGGGCGGGCGTAACGTGCCGCTTTCGGGGCGTTGTTGGTGGTGGAGACACGGAGGTGAGGACATTGATGACGGTCACTGTGCTGGGCGCTGCCCAGGTTCATCAGAGGTTCCTCGTTCTTCTCCCCGTGGTCTCCGGCTGACCTTTCCGTTTCACTTCCGCGCCTGAGCGCGCGTGTGTTTGTGCCGGGGCCACCCTTTGAAGGGTTTCCCCTTGTCTTTCTCTTCTCTTCGCGCTTCCTCCGCTCCGCATCCCCTCGCCGCTCATGGCTGGGACGAGGGCTGGGAGGCCGAGTTCGCTCCGCACGGTGTTCAGGGGCTGGTGCCCGGTCGTGTCGTCCGGGTGGACCGCGGGCTCTGCGATGTCGTCACCCCGGACGGCACCGTACGGGCCGACACCGAGTTCGTCGTGCCGCGCGACCCGATGAAGGTGGTGTGCACGGGGGACTGGGTCGCCGTCGACCCGGCGGGCGGCGATCCGCGGTACGTACGTGCCCTCCTCACGCGCCGCAGCGCCTTCGTACGCTCCACGTCGTCCAAGCGCTCCGAGGGCCAGATCCTCGCCGCCAACGTCGACCACGCCCTCCTCGTGATCTCCCTCGCCGTCGAACTCGACCTGGGCCGCACCGAACGCTTTCTCGCCCTGGCCTGGGAGAGCGGCGCCCTCCCGGTCGTCGTTCTCACCAAGGCGGACCTGGTCGACGCCGCCGTCCTCGGGCATCTCGCCGAGGACATCAAGGCCGTCGCGCCCGGGGTGCAGGTGCTGGCCGTCAGCGCTCTGACGGGGGAGGGCGTCGAGGTGCTCTCCGCGGTCCTTTCCGGCGGTACGAGCGTGCTGCTCGGTACGTCGGGGGCGGGCAAGTCGTCCCTCGCCAACGCCCTGCTCGGGGCCGACATCATGGACGTACAGGCCGCCCGGGACGTGGACGGCAAGGGGCGGCACACCACCACGACCCGCAATCTCCTCGCCCTGCCCGGCGGTGGGGTGCTCATCGACACCCCCGGGCTGCGCGGGGTCGGGCTCTGGGACGCGGAGACCGGCGTCGGGCAGGCGTTCGCGGAGATCGAGGCGCTCGCCGCGCACTGCCGCTTCCACGACTGCGCCCACGGTGCGGAGCCCGGCTGCGCCGTGCTCGCCGCGGTGGCGGACGGCTCGCTGGCCGAACGGCGGCTGGACAGCTACCGCAAGCTCCTGCGGGAGAACCGGTACATCGTCGCCAAGACCGACGCCCGGCTGCGTGGGGAGATCCGGCGCGACTGGAAGCGCAAGGGCGCGGAGGGGCGCGCCGCCATGGAGGCCAAGCGCGGGCGCGTGCGGTAGCGGGCGGCGGGCGGGGGCCTCCCCATCCGCGCGTACGGTCAGTCCAGGCCCCAGCTGTGGATCTTGCGCGGGTGAATGCGGATCAGCTCCTCGCTGAAGTGCGGGCCGAGGTCGTGCGGGCCCGTCAGCAGCTCCGCCTCGCCCCGGATGTCCACCCCGCGGACCTTCCACGGGTCGGTGCTCACGATGTCGTCCACGACGAGCGCCACCCGTGGATTGGTCCGGAGATTGCGCCACTTCTTGGTGGTGCCCAGGGCGTAACCGCCGATCAGGATCGTCCCGTCGTCCCGCGGATGGAAACCGACGGGGTTGGCTTGCGGCTGCCCCTTCGGATCCACGGTCGCCATCCGGCCCAGCCGCTGCGTCCGCAGATACGCCCGCTCGGCCTCACTGAATTCCGTCATGCCTCACCCTCGCACGGGTCCGCGCGGGCCTACGACCCCGCCCAGATCACCGTACCCAGCCACGCCCCCACCACCAGGAGGCACGCGAACAGCTCCACCAGCAGCGAGCAGCCCGCCGCGCGCATCACCGTACGGGCCGACGCCCAGCCGTCCCGGTGGCTGCCCAGCCTGATCCGCTCCGCGCCGTAAATTCCCCCGACGAACCCCAGGATCCCGCCCGCCACCGGCACCACGAAGAAGCCGGCGATGGCCGTCACCCCGCCCACCACCAGCGTCCGGTGCGGGGCGCCGGTCCGGCGTGTCCTGCGGCCGGGGAGCAGCGGGCGCAGCGCCTGGTTGAGCAGCAGCAGGGCCGTCGCGCCGATCAGTACGCCCCACGCGGGCCGGCTGGTGTCGGTCAGCGCCCACCAGAGCACCGCCGCCCAGACGATCGCCTGGCCGGGCACCCCCGGGACCAGCACACCGAGCAGACCGAGCAGCATGACCAGGCCGACCAGCACGAGCTGCCACACGTCCATGCGCCCACTGTGCAGGATCGCGCCTAGGCGCGCAGGTCGCGCGCCACCCACTGTTTCTCGTACGCGTACCAGCCCAGCTGGAGCCGGGTGGTCACCCCGCTCAGCTCCATGAGCCCCCGCACCCGGCGCTGTACGGTCCGCAGCCCCAGGTCCAGCTGTTTGGCGACGCGGGCGTCCGTCATCCCGGCGAGCAGCAGCGAGAGGATTTCCAGATCGGTGGCGTCGGGGCCGGGGAGCCGGCCCTCGGTCACGCCGCCGCCGAGGCCGCCACCGCGGATGACGCCGCCGACGCTCCCGCCGACGGCGTCACCGCCGTCCCCCTCGTCCGTACGCTCCGTACCGTCGCCGCAGTCCGTACGGAGCCGCAGGGGCAGCGCCTCGCGCCAGACCGCCTCGAAGAGCCCCATGAGCGACTCCAGCAGCCCACTGGCGTGCACGACCAGCGCGGCGGGCTCGGCGCCCGGACCGGTCAGCGGGACCATCGCCAGGGAGCGGTCCGCGATCACCAGCTTCGTCGGCACCCGCTCGGTGACGCGTACCTGTTCGTCCCGGCCGAGGGCCGCCGACAGCTCGCTGAGCGCGGCGGGCAGCGAGAGCACATCGCGCTCGATCACCACCCGGTACGCCACCCCGCGCGCCGCCGCCCGCTCCTCCGCCTCGTTGTCCAGGCCCGTCACCGCGACCGGCTGCCCCGTGACCAGGGCGCAGACCTCCTCGGTGGCGCCCAGCTGGAGCTGGCGGAAGCGGTGGGCCACCGCGCTCGGGCCCGTCACCACCTCGATCAGATCGTGCACGGCCGGCTCGGTGGCCTCGGCCCGGTACTCCTCGGCGAGCACCACCGCCGCCAGTTCGGCCTGCTCCAGCTCGTGGCGGTGCTGGGTGAGCAGCGCCCCGAGGGCGACGGCGGGCGGCGCCGCGACCCATCGGCCGGTACGGGACGAGGACTGCGCGGCCAGCCCGTGCCGTTCCAGCTTGCGCAGCGCGTGTTCGGTGTCCGGCTCCGGGAGGGCGAGCCGGTGCGCCAGATCGGCGACCTCCGCCGCGCCGATCGCCACCAGCGCGCGGTACGTGGACTCCTGTCTCTCGTCGAGACCTATCGCTCCCAGCCCCAGCCCCTGCACCCCGGTGACCCCTCCCTGTACGCCCTGCGCGGCCGAATCCGGACGCGATGATTCCACAGCGGTCCGTGGCGGATACCGGCCACGGCGTAAACCCGCCGCGCCCATCATCCCTGTAGGGCCCGGCAGTCTGCCAAGGTGGCGCCATCACAGCAGCGACAGACCGTGGTCATATGCCCTTCGGGTATTCGTGACCAGGCTCTGCCCGGCAGCGATGACGCATACGGCCTTGTGCCGCCGTGTCCGCGCCGGCTGAACCTGTGACGGTTCGCCGGGCGTCCTTCCCGTGGGGGGTGGGGTCGCCCGGCGGACTCTTTTCCGCGATGTCCGTCCCCGCGTCGCCCGCGCGGCCGACAATGGGCGCATGAACCAGCAGGGGCAGCCGCCCGCCGGCGACGACTGGTGGAACCGGCTGTACGAAGAGTCCTTACCGGATGCCGAACCGCCGGCGGCGGACGCCGAGCCACCGGACGCCGAGCCACCGGACCCCGAGCCACCGGCGGACGCCGAACCGCCACCGGACGCCGGGCCCCGCACCCATGTCGGCGACCGGCCGCCCACCTACGGCCCCGAGCCGACCGCGCTGCCCGCCGCCGACGCCGACCGCGTGCACGAGATCGTCCCCGACACGGTCCTCGACGGCGCCTCCTACGGCGCGTACACCCTGCGGGCGATGTCCGTACGGGGCGACTCCGCGCGCCACCGCGGCGACCCCCGGCGCGACGCCCTGCTCACCGCGCGCTTCGGGACCGGCCCGAGCGCCCTCGTCCTCGTCGCCGTCGCCAGTGGCGCCCGGGCCGCCGCCGGGAGCGCCCGGGCGGCGGCGGACGCCTGCCGGTGGACCGGCGCCGCCGTCGGACGCAGCCACGGCCGGCTCTCCGACGACATACGGGCCGGCCGCAGGGGCGACCTGAAGTCCGGGCTGCACCGGCTCACCGACCGCACCTTCGGCAAGCTGCGCGCCCGCGCCGCCGAGCTGGGGCTGGAGCCGGGCGAGTACACCACGAGCCTGCGCTGCCTGCTGCTCTCCGCCGACCCCGAGTGCCGGACCCGGGTCTTCTTCGGGATCGGTGACGGCGGCCTCTTCCGGCTCAGGGACGGCGCCTGGCAGGACCTGGAACCGCTGCTTCCGGCACCCGCGTCCGCCGGCACCGGCGGACCGGTCGTCGGCTACGGCTCGCCCCCGCGGCAGCCGCGGCAGCCGGCGGACACGCCCGCGCCCGCCGGGGACGACCGGCTGACCGTGGATCCGGACATCGCGCGGCTCCACGTCCCGTACATCGAGGGCCCGCTGCCGCCGCAGTCCGACCCGTTCCGCTTCCGCGCCTCGGTGGCCCGGCCCGGCGACACCCTGCTTCTGTGCGGCCCCGGGCTCGCGGAGCCGATGCGCGCCGTGCCGGCCCTGAGCGCCGAGCTGGCGGGCCGCTGGGCCGCCCCGGAGCCGCCGGGGCTGGGCGGGTTCCTCGCGGACGCCGGCCTCCGGGTGAAGGGCTACGCCGACGACCGTACGGCCGTCGGCGTCTGGGAGGGGTAAGAAGCTGTTGTCCAACCCCGGCTGGGCTCGGAACGCCTGGCACGGCCGCTCGCGGCGTTGCCGAAATACCCGCATAGCTCCGCTATGAGGGCACTCCGGCGCCTTGCGATCGACCGCACCAGACGCCCCGAGCTGATCCAGCCGGAGTTGGACAACAGCTTCTCACCGCGCATGCGCGCCCCGGCCCGGCATGGCTTGATGGACCGGGGGGCCAGACCGAGGGAAGGCGCGGGTCCATGGCCAAGCAGAACGTGGCGGAGCAGTTCGTCGACCTTCTCGTCCGGGCGGGCGTCCGGCGGCTGTACGGGGTCGTCGGTGACAGCCTCAACCCCGTCGTCGACGCCGTCCGCCGTACCCCCGGGCTCGACTGGGTCCATGTCAAGCACGAGGAGACCGCGGCCTTCGCGGCCGGTGCCGAGGCCCAGATCACCGGCCGGCTGGCCGCCTGCGCGGGCTCCTGCGGCCCCGGCAACCTCCACCTCATCAACGGCCTCTACGACGCCCACCGCTCCATGGCGCCCGTACTCGCCCTCGCCTCGCACATCCCGTCGAGCGAGATCGGCCTCGGCTTCTTCCAGGAGACCCATCCCGAGCGGCTCTTCGACGAGTGCAGCCACTACAACGAGATGATCTCCCATCCGCGCCAGATGCCCCGGCTCGTACAGACGGCCATCCAGCACGCCATCGGGCAGAGCGGGGTCAGCGTGGTCACCCTGCCCGGGGACATCGCCGCCGCGCCCGCGCCCGAGAAGGCGGTGGAGCACGCCCTCGTCACCTCGCGGCCCTCCGTACGCCCCGGCGACACGGAGATCGAGAAGCTCGCCCACATGATCGACGAGGCCGACCGGATCACGCTCTTCTGCGGCAGCGGCACGGCCGGCGCGCACGCCGAGGTGATGGCGTTCGCGGAACGGGTCAAGTCCCCGATCGGCCACGCCCTGCGCGGCAAGGAGTGGATCCAGTACGACAATCCCTACGACGTCGGGATGAGCGGGCTGCTCGGATACGGCGCCGCCTACGAGGCCACCCACGAGTGCGATCTGCTGCTCCTGCTCGGCACCGACTTCCCGTACAACGCCTTCCTGCCCGACGACGTCCGGATCGCGCAGGTCGACATCCGGCCCGAACGCCTGGGCCGCCGCTCGAAGCTGGACCTCGCGGTCTGGGGCGACGTACGCGAGACGCTGACCTGTCTGACGCCCCGGGTACGGGCCAGGACCGACCGGCGCTTCCTCGACAAGATGCTCAAGAAGCACGCCGACGCGCTGGAGGGCGTCGTCAGGGCGTACACCCGCAAGGTCGACAAGCATGTGCCGATCCACCCGGAGTACGTGGCCGCCGTGCTGGACGAACTCGCCGCCGACGACGCGATTTTCACCGTGGACACCGGTATGTGCAATGTGTGGGCGGCGCGTTACCTCACGCCGAACGGCCGCCGCCGGGTCATCGGCTCGTTCAGCCACGGCTCGATGGCCAACGCGCTTCCGCAGGCCATCGGCGCCCAGTTCACCGACCGCGACCGCCAGGTCGTCTCGGTCTCCGGCGACGGCGGACTCGCCATGCTGATGGGCGATCTGCTCACGCTCGTCCAGTACGACCTGCCGGTCAAGGTGATCGTCTTCAACAACTCCTCGCTGGGCATGGTCGAGCTGGAGATGATGGTCGCGGGGCTGCCCGCGTACGGGACGGACAACCACCCCACCGACTTCGCGGCCATCGCGCGCGCGGCCGGCGCGTACGGCGTCCGGGTGGAGAAGCCCCGGCAGCTGGCCGGCGCGCTGAAGGACGCCTTCCGGCACCGGGGGCCCGCCGTGGTCGATGTGGTCACCGACCGGAACGCGCTCTCGATCCCGCCCCGGATCAGCGCGGACATGGTGACCGGCTTCGCGCTCTCCGCGAGCAAGATGGTCCTGGACGGCGGGGTGGGCCGGATGGCCCGCATGGCGCGCGCCAACCTCCGCAACGTACCGCGTCCCTGACGCCCCGGCGGGTCCCGGCGGAGTGCTCGCGACGGTGCGGTGACGGTCCGCTCACACAGTGGTGACGAACGCCATGAGTGGTCCCATACGGGCGGGGAATGCATCTCTTGAACACGGCGGCGCCGAGGGCGCGGCCGGCCACCAATGCCCGGGGGGACAGAGTGACACACGGGATTCGGCGCAGAGTCGGGGGCGCGGATCTGGCCGCCGTTCCCGAAGTACGGCACGCGCTGCGGGAGATGCTGGAGCACTGGCGGGAGCGGGACTCCGCGGAGGTGGCCGAGCTGCTCATCAGCGAGCTGGTCACCAACGCGCTGGTCCACACGGAGACCGGAGCGGTGGTCACGGCGACGGTGGCGGACAGCCGGCTGCGGGTGGAGGTACGGGACTTTGTCGCGGCGCTGCCCCCGCCACCCTTACCCGGCAGGCCGGTCCCCGACGACGCCACGCACGGCAGGGGGCTGGCGCTGGTGCGGAGCCTGGCGGACGACTGGGGGATACGGTCCAGGCCCGTCGGCAAGGTGGTCTGGTTCGAACTGAACGGGGCGGCGGCGTGAGGATGAACGCGCACGTCAGTGGGTATGGGTAGGGCATGGACCCGGTGATGGACGAACGAACCGGTGTGACGGTCGCCCGTCACACCGGCCTGTGTGTTCCCCACGTTCGTGCTGCTGCTGTCACTGGTGCTGCTGGTGGGGCTGGTACTGGTCGTGCTGGTCGTGCTGCTGGTTCTCGGCCTCAGCCGAACTGCCGCTCCATCTCCTTGAGCTTGCGCTCCAGGGAGTCGAGTCGCGGCAGCGCCTGCGTGTCGTCCTCGGCGGTGAGATCGACGGTGCGGGTCTCAGTGCCCTGGACGGGCTGGAGGGAGAGCCGAGATCGCTGGGGCAGCTGTCCCGGCTCGGGTATAGCAGGCTCCGCGGCGGCCTCAACGGCCGGCTGGGAGCCCGAACCTCCATTCATGGCAGGAGGAAGAGCGACCTGACGGCCGCCACGGCCCCAGGCCCGGTGCTGCCGGTTGAGCGCCTTGATCTGAGCGCGCTCCATCTTCTCCTGCTCGCGCATGGCGCGCCGGTTCTGCTCCTTCTGCCGCCGGTCGTCGCGGACTTCGTCGACCGCTTCGTCCAGCGTACGGACGCCCTCCAGCAGCATCAGCGACCAGGCGGCGAAGGTCTCGCGGGGAGCCCGGAGCCACCGTACGATCCGGATCTGCGGCAGCGGGCGGGGGACGAGCCCCTGCTCGCGCAGCGCCGCGACCCGGGTCTGCTTCAGCGCGCGGTCGAAGAGCACCGCGGCCGAGAGGGACATGCCGGCGAAGAAGTGCGGAGCGCCGTCGTGGCCCAGCCCCCTGGGCGCGTGCACCCAGTTGAACCAGGCGGCGGCACCCGCGAACGTCCACACGAGCAGACGCGAGCCGAGGGCCGCGTCGCCGTGGCTCGCCTCGCGCACGGCGAGGACGGAGCAGAACATGGCCGCGCCGTCGAGGCCGAACGGGACGAGGTACTCCCAGCCGTCCGAGAGGCCGAGGTTCTCCTGGCCGAAGCCGACCAGGCCGTGGAAGGAGAGCGCGGCCGCCACGGCGGCACAGCAGAACAGCAGGGCGTAGGAGGCGATGCCGTAGATCGCTTCCTTCCGTCTGCGGCGCTCCTCACTGCGTTCCCAGGAGTCCTCAACGGCCGAGGACTTCTGACTTGCGCGCTTGCCGCGCGCGAGCAGAGCCACCGCCACCAGGATTCCGACGATCAGCACGACGCCGGGAAGCAGCCAGTTCAGCGATATGTCGGTCAGTCGCATGCGGTGTTCCTTGCATCGCAGTAGGGCGTTTGGGACGCCATTTTGGCGGAAGTGCGGTGCCCGTCAGGTGCTTTCGGGACAAGAGAACACCAACGAGGCGGTGCGGCACACAAATATGCACGATCGGCTAGCGCTACCGTTCGGCAGGTGGCTGTCATGTTCGATTAATATCACCCCAGCGGGTGGCGTGGGATCCGTGGTGACGCGGGGTCAGGAGCGCGTGCTGAGCTTGCGAACCCGGTCGTCGTCGCAGGTACGCGGACAGGTGACGCAGGTGTCTTCGGGACGCAGGGTATAGAACAGACAGCAGCTCGCTCGGTCACGGGTCGGCAAAGATTCGCCGTCGGGTCCCGTCAGCTCACGGAAACCGGCCGTTCCCACATACGGCTTGGTGGTGCCGGGCAGCAGCAGCTCCAGCTCCGTCATCGCGCGCCGCTCCTCGCCGAGGAGATGGGCGACGTACCAGAGCCCCTCGACGATCTCGTCGGTCGCCATGCCCCACAGCGCCCGCCGGCCGCGCCGCATGCGCGGGGCGAATCCGTCCAGGATCGGTTCGAGGTGTTCGGCCACGGCCGTACGCACCTCGGCCCGCAGGGCCTCCTCGTCCGCCACGACCCGGGCCCCCGGCAGCGCCGCCGCGGGGTCGTCCGGCAGACAGGCGAACGTGCCCGGCCGTACGGCCATCCGGCCCAGCGCGCGCTGGAACGAGACCCCCTCGACCGGCATCCGCGGCACCCGGCGGAGCAGGAACCACGGCATGGTGATCAGCAGACAGGCCGGCCAGGCGTAGCGGTGCAGCGCGAAGCTGGCGATCACATCGGGGCGGCCCTGCTGCCCGTAGTCCCGGAGCACCTGCTCCTCGTCCCAGCCGAGGAACGCGTCGAGGGCGGGGCCCCCGGCCGCGAGATCGGCGGCGCCGACCCAGCCGCCGCCGAAGGGCGCGCGCTCGCCGTCGGTGAGCACATCGACGCTCAGTGACGGGAACACCTCGGTCAGCCGGGCGTACGCGTCCGACACCGGAGAGGTCCGGAGGCCGGTCAGCACAGTGGGGACGGTCATGCAGGGGACCACCGAATCGGGATCGTTTGCAGGTAAGCCTTACCTTACCGGATGTGATCGAGGTTTGAACTGCGGCCCGGTCGGCCTATCGTGCACGGGAGGGAGCGGGCACGACCGGCGCGGCACCGGCCTGACGGCGGAGGAGGACCCGAGTGGAGCAGGGCGGAGCGCGCGACACCGCCGCGGAGCGGCCGTCCCCCGGCGCGCCCGCGGCCGTACGGTACGGGGCGGCGCCCGGCCCGGCCGGGGCCGGACCCGCGGCCGACCGGGTGCCGGAGCAGCGTCCCGGCGCCGCGCCCGCGGCGGAGCGGGCGCGCGGGGAGCACACGCACAGTGAGCCCGCCGCGCCCCCGGTGCCGGGCGGGGCCGGTCCGTTCGGGGGGCCCGCGGCCCCCGTGCGCCGGCACTCCGTGCGCGGGCAGATCCTCGACGCGCTGCGCGACGCGCTCGTCGGCGGTGAGCTGGTGCCCGGTGAGATCTACTCGGCCCCCGCGCTCGGTGAGCGCTTCGGGGTCTCGGCCACCCCCGTACGGGAGGCGATGCAGCAGCTGGCGCTGGAGGGCGCCGTCCAGGTCGTGCCGAACCGGGGCTTCCGGGTCACCGAGCGCGGCGCCGGTGAACTGGCCGAGCTGGCCGAGGTGCGGGCCCTGATCGAGGTGCCGGTGCTGCTGCGGCTCGCCCGTACGGTCACGGCCGAACAGTGGGCGGCGCTGCGGCCGTTGGCGAAGGCGACGGAGGTGGCCGCCGCGGTGGGGGACCGGGCCGGGTACGCGGAGAGCGACCGCGCTTTCCACCGGGCGGTGCTCGCGCTCGCGGGCAATCAGCAGCTGGTCATGGTCGCCGATGATCTGCACCGCAGGTCCCAGTGGCCGTTGAGGGGCGCGCTCCTGCCGCGCCGGGCCGATCTGGCGGCGGACGCGGCGGAGCACACGGCGCTGCTGGACGCGCTGATCGCGCGTGACCGGGCGGCGGTCCAGTCCCTGGCGCGGGACCACTTCACGGGTACGGCGGGCTGACCCGCCCTCCGGCCGGCGACGGCGGCGGACGGAGGGGCGGGACACGGACGGGGTACGGTCGCGGGCCGGCGCCGAGCGGGTCAGCGGGCCCCGGCGGTCCGGGCCGAGGCCACGGCGGCGGTCATCAGCTCGGCGTCGAACAGCGGGGCGTCGGCCATACGGTGGGCTCCCGCGTAGGCGTTGAGCATGGCCTTCGTGGTGCGCAGGGCCGAGGGGGAGCGGTGGAGCAAGGGCTCGATCCAGCGGTCCACGGTGGCGTCGAGCTGGTCCTCCGGCACGACCTTGTGCAGGATGGCCAGCTCGGCGGCTCGGGCGGCGTCGAACTTCTCGGAGGTGAGGAGCAGTTCCCGGCTCCGGGCCGCTCCGGTCTCGTACAGCATGCGCGCCGTGATCCCGCCCCAGGCCGGCGGTACACCGACCTTCAGCTCCGGCAGCCGGTAGAGACTGTCCTCCGCTCCGGCGCGCAGATCGCAGAAGACCGCGAGCCCCAGCCCCGCCCCCACCACGGAGCCGTGCAGCCGGGCGATGGTGACGAGCCCGGTGTTCGCCAGCAGGTCACACATCCGGCGTGCCTTGTTGGCGAGCGCGCGCATGCCCGCGTGGCCGGTCTCCGGGGAGACCAGCGAGGAGAACTCGGCGAGGTCTCCGCCGAGGCAGAAGTCGGCGCCCTCTCCGGAGAGGACCAGCACCCGGAGGGTGGGGTGGTCGTCCAGCGCGCCGAGGACGGCGAGGAGTTCGTCGAGGAGCCGCCCGGAGATGGCGTTTCCGGTCTCCGGGCTGTTCAGACGGACCCTCACCACCGCGTCGTCGTGGACGACATGCAGGGCCTTGAGATCATCAATCATGTTTTTTCTTGTTCCTGACGGACGGTTCTGGACGCGGAAGCGATGCTGAAACGATTCGTCATTCTTGTTCGACCTGGGTCAGGCCGCTGACACCATAAGATGGTTGAGTCGGCGGAACGAGACCCGGGGCTCCCAGGAGGGCGCTTCGCTCAGCCGCAGCCGGGGCATCCGCCTGATCATCGAGGTGAGCAGCAGCTTCCCCTCCAGCCGGGCCAGCGGTGCGCCCAGGCAGTAGTGGATCCCGCTGCCGAAGCCGAAGTGGGACGGCCTGCGGCGCACATCGAAGGTCTCGGGACCGGTGAACCGCCGGGGATCGTGCTGGGCGGCTCCGACCATCAGCTGCACCATCTCCCCCTCGCGCACCAGGGTGTCGTCCAGCACGGTGTCGGCCGGCGCCGTCCGGCTGATCGCGTGGATCGCCGGGTCGTAGCGCAGGGTCTCGTCGACCACATGCGGGATGTACTCGGGGTGGGCGCGCAGCAGATCCAGCTGCTCGGGGTACGTCAGCAGCAGCCGGACCATGCTGGACAGCAGATGTTCCGTGGTCTCCAGCGCGGCGACGATCACGAAGACCGCCATGGAGTGGGCCTCCTCGTCGGCCCTCTCCCGGTCCGGCTCCAGTGTGTCCCAGGTCGCTATCCACGAGGAGATCGGATCGTCCCCCGGGGCCTCGCGACGCTCCCGCACCACCGCGGTGAAGTACTCCTGGAGGCCATGGGCCGCCGAGTCCGCCCGGGCCAGCTGGCTGGGGGTGGGGAAGAATTCCTGGCTCAGAGTCTGATCGTTGGTCAGGGAGCGCAGCAGCGAATAATCAGCAGCGGGCAGCTTCAGCCATTGCCCGATCGACATGACGGGCAACTGGTCGGCGACCACGGAATTGAAATCGGCCGGGCCATCGAGCAACTCTTTCTCGAAACGGTCGAGAACGTCCTCGATATTCCGCGAGATGGACTCTTTTACTTCCACCAGAGTCCTGCGGTCGAACATACTGCCCGCCGAACGCCGAACGCGCGTGTGAAGCGGCGGATTGAGCATGGGAAGGGATTTAGCGGTCTGTAGCGAGGCCGGTCTGTTCCAGCGGGCCGCATTGCCCTGGCTGATCCGCCACTGCGTGTCCGGCACTCTCCACTTTCTGCTTCTCAGCACCTCGTCGCACAGCTCGTACGAGGTGATGAGGTGTCCGCCCCAGGGAGAGGGGATGACATCGCCGAGATTTCTCAACTCCGCATAGAGGGGCAGCGGATTTGACTGGCCTTTCCTGGTGCGTAGCCGAGAAAAAAGCGAGGCCACAGTGCGGCGGTCGACGGCTGGGATGGTCAGGGTGGGTTCCACGAGAATCTTTCCCTCGGAGGATTACGTAGAGTCCCACCCTGACTACCCCTTGGGCGGAGCGCCCATGCCGCTGCGGCCCTTACTGTGGTGTTGCGGATGTCACCCCTTCCACCAGGAGAGGAATCCACTCCAGAAAGTCCCCTTTTGACGGCGCTGCTGCTGTTCGGACGTCGAAGATATCGGCGCGGAACGGGCATCGGCCGGGAATCGCGTATTCGCCGGATTTTCCCTTCTTACCGGGGTGAACCGGGCGGGAAGCGCGGTGAGCGCGCGGTGGAGCGGACCCGGCCGCCAGGTCAGGGACTCGACCGGCACGCTCAGTTCGACATCGGGCACCCGGTTGAGGAGCTTCTCGATCGTCAGGATGGAGATCAGTAGCGCGGGGTCCTTGGCGGGGCACGCGTGCGGGCCCGCGCCCCAGGCCAGATGGGCGCGCTTGCTGAGCGTCTGACGGCTCGTGGAGAGACTCGGATCGCTGTTGGCGGCGGCGAAACTGATCAGCACGGGGTCCCCGGCGGTCAGCTTCGTGCCCGAGAGATCCACGTCGTACAGCGGATAGTGGCCGGACCAGTTGGCGATGGGCGGGTTGTTCCAGAGCACGTCGTTGATGGCGTCCTCGACCAGCAGGCTCGCGCCGTGCTGGCCCCCCGAGTACTTCTCGTCGGAGAGCAGCAGCCGCAGCGCGTTGCCGATGAGGTTCTGGGTGGGCTCGGCGCCGCCGCCGATCAGGGTCATGATCTCGGAGATCAGCTCCTCGTCCGTCAGCCGGCTCTGGTGCTGGATCAGCCAGGAGGTGACATCGTCGCCGGGCTGGGCCCGCTTGAGGATGATCAGCTCCATGAGCGTCTCCACCAGAGACTCCATGGCCTTGTCCGCCTCGATGCCGTCCATGAGGCAGGAGATGCTGAAGACCAGCTGGTCACCCAGGTCCGCGGGGCAGCCGAAGAGTTCGTTGAAGACCAGCAGCGGCACCAGCTGGGCGTAGTCGGCGATCAGGTCCACCCGGCCCCGGCCGCTGAACTGGTTGATGAGATAGTCCGCGACCCGGTCGACATGCCGGCTCACCCGGTGCGTGTCGATCCTCGCGAATGTCTCCGTCACCGCCTGGCGGTGCCTCATGTGCTCGGCGCCGTCCGAGTAGAGGGCGTTCGGCCGGTAGAGCATCATGGGGACGATCGCGCTGTCCAGGGGGACCTCGCCCGCGTTCAGCGCGCGCCAGCGCCGCGCGTCCCGTACGAAGGTCTCCGGGTTCTGGAGGACGTGCAGCGCCGCCGCGTAGTCCGTGACGAGGGACGCCTCCACACCGGGCGACAGCTCGACGGGCGCGGCGGGGCCGAACTGCCGCAGATACTCGTAGAACGCGTGCGGATCGGCGGCGAACTCGGGGCCGTACAGAGGGACGCTCTTGCCGCTGCCGTGCGCCGGGCAGCCCGGTGGCGGCGCGGTGAACTCCGACGGTGACGCGGAGAACTCCGACGGGGACGGGGATGGGGATGTCATGGGCCGGGCTCCTAGGTGAGACGTGACTGGAGGTAGCGGACGAGAACGATCAGCGCGTTCGCCGAGGACCGCTGGTCACGCGCGTCGCAGCTCACGAGGGGTGTCTCGGGGAGCAGATCGAGCGCCTCCCGGATCTCGTCGTCCGCGTGGTTCGGCCGGTCGTCGAATCGGTTCACGGCGATGGCGTACGGAATGCCGTAGTGCTCGACCAGGTCCATCACGGGGAAGGACTCTTCGAGGCGCTCCGGATCCACCAGCACCAGGGCCCCGAGCGCACCCCGGGACATGTCCTCCCAGACCTGCACGAAGCGCTGCTGCCCGGGCGTTCCGAAGAGGTAGAGGACCAGCCGCTCGCTGAGGGTGAGCCGGCCGAAGTCCATCGCCACCGTCGTCGTGGTCTTGCCGGGCGTGCCCTTGAGGTCGTCGATCCCCTCGCCCGCCTGCGTCATGACCTCTTCGGTGCGCAGCGGCGGGATCTCCGACATCGTCCCGATGAATGTGGTCTTCCCTACGGCGAAATGCCCGACCACGAGGATCTTCGCCGCGGTCTGCACCGATTCGCGCAGATAGACACCATCATCCAAAGCGGGCTTGAAGGCCATGCAGCACCTCCTCCAATATGTTCCGGTCGACAAGCTTCGCGGCAGGTATCGGGGACCGCGTGACGAGGTACCCGCCCTGGGTGAGATCGGAGAGCAGAATCTTGACGACGCCCACCGGGAACTGGGTGTGCCCGGCGATTTCCGCGACCGAGAGATGACCCCCGGAGCAGAGTTCGAGAAGACGGCGCTTCTCCGGGTCGAGATGCTGGGTCGGCGGCGAGCCCTGCGCTGTGGTCACCAGGGTGATCAGCGAGAACTCGTCGTCGTCCAGCAGGCTGCGCCCGTTCGTGATGACATACGCCGGGACTAAGGGCGTGGTGGCCTGTTCCTGATCCGGTTCATCCGGTGTTGTCATGCCTTGGTGTCAGCAATCTCGCGAGGGGGGGCGGTCAGGGCTTTGCCGAGCTGGCCGACGAGCTGCTGCATACGGAACGTGATCTCGGCCATGTCGACGTCGGGCGTCGCGGAAACCGCGAGATAGGCGCCTTCGCCGGCGGAGATGAGGAAAACCCAGCCGTGATCGAATTCGACCAGGGTCTGGCGCCACTGCCGGCGGTGGTTTCCCGGTACGCCGCAGAAATCCACCACCGTCCGGCTCAGCGACTGGATTCCGCTCATGGCGGCGGCGACGGTGTCGGCCTGGTCCTTGCCGACGTCCTTGGACCGGGCCATGAGCAGACCGTCGGCGGAGACCAGGATCGCGTGCTGCGCCTCGGGCACTTCCAGAGCACTGTCAAGCATCCATGACAGGTCGTAATTCACTGAGTCTCATGCCCTTCGCTGCTTGCGTTGTGGGAACGACGGCCCGACTGGGTCCCGCGCTGGAACGCGCCCATGACAGAGGCGGCTTGTTCGCTGGAGCGGACCGGGGTGTCCGTCGTGTCGGCGGTCGGAACGATGGATATCGCTCCTCTGCGCCGTCGTTTCGGGAGGCCGCCGAACGTGGTGGAGGGGGCCACCGGGGTCTCCTCGGGCGGCATCGGGGAGGACGCTGCCACCGTGGGGAACTCCTTGGGTGTGGGCTTGGGCTCGGGCTCGGGGGCCGGCATCGTCGTGAGGAGTTCCTCCGGGAGCAGCACGACCGCGCGCACCCCGCCGTACGGGGAGGTGGAGTCCACGGACACGGTGAAGCCGTACCTCGCGGCGAGGACACCGATCACGGTGAACCCGAACTGCGGCGGATTGCCCAGTCCGGAGACGCCGGGGGCGCGCTCGCTCGACAGGAGCTTCGCGGCCCGGCTCTTCTCCTCCTCGTTCATGCCGACACCGGCGTCGTCGACGATGATGCAGACGCCCTTGGGCACGGGCCGGATATTGATCTCGATCATCGTCTCCGGCGCGGAGTAACTCGTCGCGTTGTCCAGCAGCTCGGCGAGCGTGAGCGCGACCGGCTCGACCGCCCGGCTGACAATGGCGAAGTTGCTCTGTGCGCGGATCTCGACCCGGGTGAAGTACCGGATACGGCCCTTGGCGCTCCGGACCACGTCGTAGAGCGACGCGGCGGCGCGCTGCCGGCCGAGCCAGCCGTCGCAGAGCACGGCGATCGACTGGGCGCGCCGGGCGAACTGCGAATTCATGTGGTCGATGTCGAGGAGGTCCTGGAGAATCTGGAGTTCTCCGTATTTGTCCTGCAACTTCGTGATGGCCAGCTGCTGTTCGCTGGCGAGACCCTGAAGCGTACGCATGGCGGACTTCAGAGCGGTCTTGGTCGCTTCCTCGGCCCGGTCCTTGGCCTCTTCCACGGCCTCGGCGTAATGGTCCTCAAGGTTGGTGTAATGAGCCCTGAGTTCCTCCTTCTCCTTCCGTAGCTGGACAATGGATTTACGGCTGCGCACAATCGCGGCCGCGGCGACAGGAGTACCAGCGATCAGACCCCAAAGCGCTGGATCCTGGAGATATTGCGTCATAAGGCTCTCTTCGGGCGACTGGGCCGCCGGGTGCTGAATGTCTGGCGGACGGTGGTGAACGCGTCCGAAGGTACAGACATCTCGCGGCCGCAGATGTGTGGGATCGGCCGCGCATACTCACCTGGCCGGACAGCCTGTAATGGCCCGGCTGATGGCATAGTTCTCCCCCGGGGTGGCGGATTTCTGGGCCGATGCGCTGACTTTCCTGTATGCCATAGCGGGTTCGGCACCGCTTGGCAAGCTACGCGATCTTATCACCACGGGGTCGTCCGAAGGTGGGGCGATCTGCTCCCTTTCGGGCGTCTGACGGTAATTCAGCGAAGCTTACCTTTTGGGGTTGTTGGTGATCGTTGCGGGCCCCCGCGCGGTGGTCCGGGTCCGGTGGCGTTGCCTATTTTTCGGACGAATCATCCCCTCCGGTTGGCCGGTTGGCACGTGCCATGGGCACAGTCGTGATGAGGTCGTGATGAGGTCGTGCGGGGCCGGTGGGGATGTGGCGGGGGAAGACGGCCGAAGTCGCGGGAGAAAACGGGCGTTAACCGTGGGGGACACCCGATGGTACGGGGACCGGACGGCCGGCGAATATTGCCGCGCGGCACCGGGGACCCGGTCGTTAGGGTGCGGAGAATGGGCGACTTGTACATGGATCCAGGTATTCCCGACCGGCGCGGTGCCCCGCGGTATCTGTGGTGGCTGGTGACCAGCCAGCGGGGCCGGGTGGCCGCCGGAGCCGGCTGGGGCACGGTGTGGATGGTCGGACTGACACTGCCGCCGTATCTGCTGGCGCGCGCCGTCGACGACGGACTGGCGCCCGGCGACCGCGCGGCGTTCCTCGGCTGGACCGGACTGCTGCTCGCCGCCGGGACCCTGAACGCGTGGATCGGCATGATGCGGCACCGGACCATGACCAGGGTCCGGATGGACGCCCGGTTCCGTACGGTACGGGTCGTGATCCGCCAGGCGGCCCGGCTCGGCGCCACGCTGCCCCGCCGGGTCACCGCAGGCGAGGTCGTCACCATCGGCATCGGCGACGTCCAGGCCATCAGCCAGGTGCTGACCATCGCGGGCCCCGGCGTCGGCGCGGTCGCGGCGTACGCCGTCGTGGCCGTACTGCTGCTGTCCGTCTCGCCGCTCCTCGCGGCGGTCGTCCTGGTCGGAGTGCCGCTGCTGGTCGGGGTGGTGGGTCCGCTGCTCGGCCGGCTGCAACGGGTCGAGACGGTCTACCGCGAGCGGCAGGGCGCCCTCGCCGCCCGCTTCGTGGACATCGCGGGCGGGCTGCGGGTGCTGAGCGGACTCGGCGGCAAGGACGTGTACGCGGCACGCTACCGGCGGGATTCGGCCGCGCTGCGGGCGGAGGGCTACCGGGTCGGCGCGGTGAGCAGCTGGATCGACGCCCTGGCGGTCGGCCTGCCCGCGCTGTTCCTCGCCGCCGTGACCTGGCTGGCCGCCCGGCTGGCCGCGCAGGGCACCATCTCGCTGGGCGAACTGGTGGCCGTGTACGGCTATGTCGCCGTGCTCACCGTCCCCGTCTGGTTCTTCATCGAGGGCGGGTACGACCTGAGCCGCGGCCTGGTGTGCGCGCGCCGGGTGGTCCGCTTCCTGGAGCTGGAGCCCGAACTCAGCGACGAGGACGGGGTGGACGAGGGCGTGGTGGCCGGGGGCGTGCTGCGCGACCCCGCCTCCGGCGTCGAGATCGAGCCCGGCCTCTTCACCGCGCTGGTCAGCGCCCGTCCGGCGGAGGCCGCCGCGGTCGCCGACCGGCTCGGCCGGTTCACCGCCTCGGACGCGACCTGGGGCGGTGTACGCCTCGACACGATCGCCCTGCCGGTGCTCCGCGACCGTATCCTCGTCGCCGACAACGAGGCCGACCTCTTCGCCGGGACACTGCGCGAGACCGTCTCCGGCCGCGCCGGCCGCGACCCGGACGCCGTCGCCCGGGCGGTGCACACGGCGGCGGCCCAGGACATCGTGCTCGGGCTGCGCGACGGACTCGACTCCCCGGTGCTCGCCCAGGGACGCAACCTCTCCGGCGGCCAGCGCCAGCGCGTCCGGCTCGTCCGGGCGCTCCTCGCCGAGCCCGAGGTCCTCATCGCGCTCGAACCCACCTCGGCGGTCGACGCCCACACCGAGGCGGCCCTCGCGGCCCGGCTGCGTACCGCCCGGGCCGGCCGGACCACGGTCGTCACGAGCACCTCGCCGCTGATGCTGGAACAGGCGGACCGGGTCTGCTTCCTGGTCGACGGGCGGACGGCGGCGGTCGGCACCCACCGGGAGCTGCTGACCGGACGGAGCGGCTACCGCGACCTCGTGGCGCGCGGAGCGGCGGAGGACGAGCGGGACCGGTACGAGGAGGCGGCACGATGACGGCGGACCCGGCGACGACAGACCCGGAGACGGCAGCCCCGACGGTGACGGACGCGGCAGGGACGGACCGGGCAGGGACGGACCGGGCAGGGACGGACCCGGCTCCGGTGGACCCGGCTTCGGCGGATTTCGGTGCGTCCGCCCGGCTCCCGGTGGCCGGGCCGCGCCAAGTGCGTTCGGCAGCACGGGACTTGGTGCGCGGCGGCGGACGCACGCTCGTCGCGGCCGTTCTCCTCAGTGTGCTCGCGACGGTGGCCGGGCTCGTCGGCCCCTGGCTGGTCGGCCGCATCATCAACACCGTCCGGGCCGGCGGCGGGGTCGCGGACGTCGACCGCTACGCGCTCACCATCCTCGTGTGCGTACTCGCCCAGTTCCTGCTCACGCGGTACGCCCGGCTCCTCGCGTACCGCGTCGGCGAACGCGCCTCGGCCCGGATCCGGGAACGGCTCGTCGACCGGGCGCTCGCCCTGCCCACCGCGACCGTGGAGCGGGCGGGCGCGGGCGATCTGACCGCGCGGGGCACCACCGATGTCGCCGCGGTCGGCACGACACTGCGGGACGCCGGTCCGGCGATCTTCATCGCGGGCCTGGAGGTGCTGTTCATCGTCGGCGCGGTCCTTGTGCTCGCGCCGCCGCTCGGGGTCGTCGGTCTGCTGGGCCTGACGGGCATCTGGTTCGCCGCCCGCTGGTATCTGCGCCGCGCGCGCACCGCCTATCTGGCCCAGGGCGACGCGGACTCGGTCCTCGCCGAGGTTCTGTCCGCGACGGCGACGGGCGCCCGTACGGTCGAGGCGTTCGGCCTCCAGGAGCGCCGGATCGCGGTGTGCGAGGAGGCCGTCGAGGAGAGCCGGCGCACCCGTATCCGGACGCTGTTCCTGCGCAGTGTCCTCTTCCCGGCCGTGGACGTGTCGTACGTCGTGCCGGTGGTTGGGGTCCTGCTGGCCGGCAGTCTTCTCCACGGTCACGGCGCGGTGAGCCTCGGCACGGTGGTCACCTGCGCGCTCTACATGCGGCAACTGTCCCAGCCGCTCGACGAGATATTGCAGTACCTGGACCAACTCCAGGGCACCGGGGCGTCGTTCGCGCGTGTCGAGGGCGTGGGCGCCGGTGACACGGGCCCGGTGGACGGCGCCGCCGGGCCCGTACCGGCCGACGACCGGATCGAGGTCTCCGGTGTGCGGTACGCGTACGACGGCGGGCGCGATGTGCTGCGCGGCGTCGATCTGGCCGTACGGCCGGGCGAACGGCTGGCCGTCGTCGGCCCGTCCGGCGCCGGGAAGTCCACCCTCGGCCGGCTGCTCGCGGGCATCGACCGGCCGCGCGAGGGCGCGGTGACGGTGGGACGGGTGCCGATCGCCGAGCTGGGTCCCGACGAACTGCGCCGCCAGGTCGTGCTGGTCACCCAGGAGCACCACGTCTTCATCGACACCGTCCGCGACAACCTGCTGATCGCCGCGCCCGGCGCGAGCGACGACGAGGTGCGCGCGGCGCTGGCCGCCGTGGGCGCGGACTGGGTGGACGGCCTGCCGGCCGGGCTCGACACCTTACTGGGCGCCGGAGAGGAGGCCGTGGACGGTGCGCGGGCCCAGCAACTGGCCCTGGCCCGGGTGGTGTTGGCCGACCCGCACACCATCGTCCTGGACGAGGCGACGGCGCTCCTCGACCCCGCCTCCGCCCGCCACGCGGAGCGCGCGCTCGCCGCCGTCCTGGCGGGCCGTACGGTCATCGCCATCGCCCACCGCCTGCACACCGCCCGCGACGCGGACCGGGTGGCGGTGATGGACGACGGCCGTCTGACGGAGCTGGGCACGCACGACGCGCTGGTGGCCCGCGGCGGCGCGTATGTCGAGCTGTGGCACACCTGGCACGGCCCGCCGTCGCCGCCGTCCCGGGAGCCGTCCCCGCCGCCGTCCCCGGCGGGGTGACGGCGGCGCGCTACACGACGGGCGCCGCCGGCGGTGTCAGCTGGTGCGCCAGCCAGGTGGGGACGCCGCCCAGCAGGCGGAAGAGCCGGGCGGCCTCCGCGCGCAGCCGGGTGGCCTCCGGCTCCGGCTCGGCCTCGGCCAGGGCCGCCAGGGCCGGCGCCGTACCGACCAGATAGCCCAGCTCCTCGCGGATCCGGAGGGACTCGCCGAAGCCGTGCCGGGCCTCGGCGAGTTCGCCCTCGCGCAGCGCGAGACCGGCCAGATGGCGCCAGGTGAAGGAGAGCAGCAGCGTCTCGCCGTGCGCCGTGGCGGCGGCGTGGGCGCGGCGGTAGGCGGCCCGGGCCGACTGGGGCGAGTCCGAGAGGTGTTCGGCGATCAGCCCGCGCCGGAAGTCGAGCAGCGCCCGGCCGCGCGCCGTCGGGTCGAGCAGGGCCGCCGCCCGGCCCAGCGCGGCGCGCGCCTCGTCCGCGCGGTCCCGTACGCCGAGGACGGTCGAGGCGTACGCGAGATGACCGCGCTCGCAGGCGGCGGCGCCGCGTTCGTCGTCCGAGCGGGCCACGGCCTCCGCCTCCCGGAGGGCCTTGTCCGCCTCGGGCCAGCCGACGCCGGTGAACAGACAGCGCTCGACGAGCAGCGCGGCGCACTGGAGCGCCGGGGCGGGAGCGGCGGCGTGCGGGGCGAGCAGGGCCGCGGCCTCCGTCCAACAGCCGCGCGAGCGCAGCCGCCATATGGCTGTCTGGAGAGGATCGTCACCAGAGATGGTTCCGGAACCAGACATGGCGGAATGCGCCACATTGCCCTCCCCGAGCGCGCCATTGTGCTGTTGGGTGTGGACGCATCTCAGCATGGATCGGCACGCGGGGCCAGTGGCTCAGGTGAAAAAATTCACAATCACCCGGTGTCCGGGGGCGGTTGTGCGAGGCGTGTACGGGAAATGAGGGAGCCCCTTGTGCGTCGGCGGTACGGCCGCCACCTGCGCCGACGGTTCCTCGACGGTCCGTGGCGGGCGCGTCGCGCACGGTGTCCCGGGCGCCGTGGACCTTGGCGCGAATATTCCGGGTGACGGTGGTCAACGGCGCGCGACGGCGGTCCACCGCGCGCGACGGCGACGCCACCGGCGCCCCCGGCGCGCGCTCCGGTTCAACAACCCCTCAGCTCATCCTCAGCGCCAGGAAGAAGTCGAGCTTGTCCTCCAGCCGTGACAGATCACGGCCCGTCAGCTGTTCGATCCTGCCCACCCGGTACCGCAGCGTGTTCACATGCAGATGCAGCCGCGCGGCGCAGCGGGTCCACGAGCCGTCGCAGTCGAGGAACGCCTCCAGGGTCGGGATCAGCTCGGCGCGGTGGCGCCGGTCGTACGCGCGCAGCGGGTCCAGCAGCCGCGCGGTGAAGGCCCGGCGCACGTCGTCCGGCACGAACGGCAGCAGCAGGACGTGCGAGGCCAGCTCGTGGTGGTCCGCCGCGCAGACCCGGCCGGGCCGGGCCGCCGCGACCCGCCGGGCGTGCCGGGCCTCCTCCAGGGCGCCGCGCAGCCCCTCCGCCGAGTGGACCGCCGCGCTGACGCCCAGGGTCAGCCGGCCGTCGTCGGCGAGACCGGCGGTCAGCGGGGCCCGTACGGCGGCGAGGAGCGCGTCCGCGCGCAGGGCGGGGGACTCCTCGGCCTCCGGCGCGGGCGCCGCGCCGCTGCCGTCCGGGGCGTGAGCCGTGCCCGGGCCCGCGTCCGGCTGAGCCGGAGCCGGCAGCGGTACGAGCGCGATCGCCTCGTCACCCGACCGGGCCACCGCGATCCGCTCGGAGTCCACACCGGCCCCCGTACCGGCCGCGCCGAGCAGGATCTCCTCCAGCAGCGCCTGCGCCACCGGACCGTCCCCGGCCGTCGTCCCGTCCGCCACGGCGGAGTCGCTCGCGGGACCGGTCCAGTCGACCCTGGCCACGACCACCTGCCACAGCGGCGTCGGCGCCGCGCCCGGCGCCAGCACCGGCGCCGCCGCCCGCAGCCGCGCGGCGATCTCGGCGGCGGCCGCACCCGCCCGTACCAGCTCCACGACCTCCTGGGCGAGCCGGCGCCGTACCGTACGGGACGCCTCCCGGCGGTCCTGCTCGACCGCGATGAGCTGGGTGACGCCCCGGAGCAGATCGAGCCGCTCCGTCGGCCAGTCCGCCGCGTCCGCCTCCACCGCGAGCAGCCAGCCGGCCAGCGCGGCGGCGCGCCCCGCCGGGACACCGCCCCGGCCGCCCGCCGTACCGCCCGCCGTACCGCCCGGCGCGGCGTCCTGCCCGCCGACCGGGAACAGCGAGTAGACCGTCCCCTCCACCGCCGTGCGGTACGGGCTGGGGCGGCCCGCGCGTACGGCGGCCAGCCGCTCGCCCGCGAGCGCGGCGGCCCGCGCGGCCGGCAGCGGCTCCCCGGCGCCCGCGATCCGGCGGCCGGTGGCGGAGAGCACCCACGCCCGCAGATCGAGATCGGAGCCGAGCAGGTCGAGAACGGCCTCCGGGCCGCCGCCCGCCGGGCCCGGGGACATCAGCCTGCGGTGCCGGTCGACGACCGCCGCGAGATCCCCGGCCCGCTCCCCGGACACCTGGCGCACCACATGCTCGGTGATCGTCGCGAAGGCCACGTCCGCGTCGACCGCGAAGAGCGGCAGCCGGTGGCGCGCGCACGCCTCGACCAGATCGTCGGGGATCCGGGCCAGCTCCGCCTCGCCCGCCGCGAGCCCGGCCACCCCGGCGCCCGCGAGGATCCGGACGAACGGCTCGGACTCCTCGGCGGCCCGCCGCCAGGCGAGCCCGGTGAGCACCAGCTCGCCGCCCGAGAGATAACGGCTCGGATCGCGTAGATCGGTGGTCATCACCCCGTGCACGGTCCGGTCCAGTTCGTCCGCGCCGCCGAGCAGCCGCAGCCCCAGCGCGTCGGTCTCCAGCAGTGCGCGCAGCCGCATTTCTCGCCTCGTCGATCTCTTCGTGGTTTCCGGGCCCCGGCGGGCCCACCGGGGCGTGGGAACGCCGCGTGTTTCGGGCGGAAGACCGTTCGGTTACCGGGGCTTCGCCTTTCGTTCGAATCTACAAGACTCGGATGGCGGCCAGCCAATTCCTTCATGGTTTCGGTGACTGCACCAGGCGGAAGCACTGCTTGTGTACTGGGAGGCACCGGCCGTTCTCGGGCTCTCGGCGATCGGAACAGCGATCCAAGAAGAGATCAAAGAAGCAGAATCAATCAAATGAAGAGGGCCACTCATGGACTTCCTTCGCCCCGCCAGCTGGGGGGAAGCGCTCGCCGCCAAGGCCGAGCACCCCACCGCTGTGCCCCTCGCGGGTGGCACGGACGTCATGGTCGAGATCAACTTTGATCACCGGCGGCCGGAGTATCTGCTCGATCTGACCAGGATCGAAGAGCTGTACGAGTGGACGGTCGGCGAGGAGTATGTCCGGCTCGGCGCGTCCGTCCCGTACACCCGCATCATGGAGCACCTCAGGACCCCGCTCCCCGGGCTCGCGCTCGCCTCGCACACCGTCGCCTCGCCCCAGATCCGCAACCGCGGCGGCGTCGGCGGCAATCTCGGCACCGCCTCGCCGGCCGGGGACGCGCACCCGGCGCTGCTCGCCGCGGGCGCCGAGGTCGAGGCCGAGTCCGTACGGGGCAGCCGCCGTATCCCGATCGACGACTTCTACACCGGGGTGAAGCGCAACGCGCTCGCCGCCGACGAACTGATCAGGGCCGTCCACATCAAGAAGGCGGACGGACCGCAGCAGTACTCGAAGGTCGGCACGCGCAACGCGATGGTCATCGCCGTCTGCGCCTTCGGCCTCGCCCTGCACCCCGCCACCCGGACCGTACGCACCGGTATCGGCTCCGCCGCGCCCACCCCCGTCCGGGCCCGGGACGCCGAGTCGTTCCTGAACGCGGCGCTCGACGAGGGCGGATTCTGGGACAACGGCAAGGTCATCACCCCCTCGGTCGTCAAGGAGTTCGCCACCCTCACCGCCGCCGCCTGCAACCCCATCGACGACGTACGCGGTACGGCGGCCTACCGCCGCCACGCGGTCGGCGTCATGGCCCGCCGCCAGCTCGGCTGGGTCTGGGAGCAGTACCGCGGCGCCCGGCGCACTCTCGAAGGAGCTGCCTGAACATGCGGGTCACATTCACGGTCAACGGGCGCCGGCAGGAGGCCGACGACGTCTGGGAGGGCGAGAGCCTGCTCTACGTCCTGCGCGAGCGCCTGGGCCTCCCCGGTTCCAAGAACGCCTGCGAGCAGGGCGAGTGCGGGTCCTGCACCGTACGGCTCGACGGCGTCCCGGTCTGCTCCTGTCTCGTGGCCGCCGGGCAGGCCGAGGGACGCGACGTCCTCACGGTCGAGGGGCTCGCGGACCACGCGCGGCGGCGCGACGGCGCGGCGGCGGGGGACGACGCGCTCTCCCCGGTCCAGCGGGCGTTCATCGACGCGGGCGCCGTGCAGTGCGGCTTCTGCACCCCCGGACTCCTCGTCGCCGCCGACGAGATGCTCGAACACCATCCCTCGCCCACCGACGACGACATCCGCGAGGCGCTCTCCGGCAACCTCTGCCGCTGTACGGGGTACGAGAAGATCCTCGACGCGGTCCGGCTCGCCGCGGCCCGCCAGGAGAGCCGCGCGGACACGGGCGGGGCACACGAAGGCGGGGCGATTGCGTCATGACCACGACCGGTCCCGTCGGCGCCCCCGGCCGTCTCACCCAGGGCGCCACCACCCAGGGCACCACCAAGGGCGGCATCGGGGAGTCCACCCTCCGCCCCGACGGCCTGCTCAAGGTCACCGGCGAGTTCGCGTACGGCTCCGACATGTGGCACGAGGACATGCTCTGGGGCCACACCCTGCGCTCCACCGTCGCGCACGCCGAGATCCGCTCCCTCGACATCGCCGAGGCCCTCGCCGTCCCCGGCGTCCACGCCGTCCTCACGTACGACGACCTCCCCACCGGCGTCAAGAACTACGGCCTGGAGCTGAAGGACACCCCGGTCCTCGCGCACGGCAAGGTCCGCCACCACGGCGAGCCGGTCGCCCTCGTCGCGGCCGACCACCCCGAGACCGCGCGCCGCGCCGCCGCCAGGATCCGGATCGAGTACGCGGAGCTGCCCGTCGTCACCGACGAGGCGTCCGCCACCGCGCCCGGCGCGCCGCTGATCCACGAGGGCCGCGACGACCACCACTACGGCCTCGTGCCGCCCCCCGGGGGCCGCCATGTCCCGCATCCGAACATCGTCCACCGCCAGCCCATCGTCCGCGGCGACGCGGCGAAGGCCGCCGAGCGCGCCGATGTGATCGTCACCGGCGACTATGTCTTCGGCATGCAGGACCAGGCGTTCCTGGGCCCGGAGTCCGGTCTCGCCGTACCCGCCGAGGACGGCGGCGTCGAGCTGTACGTCGCCACCCAGTGGCTCCACTCCGACCTCTGGCAGATCGCCCCCGTCCTCGGCCTGCCCGAGGACAAGGTCCGGATGACGCTCTCCGGCGTCGGCGGTGCGTTCGGCGGCCGGGAGGATCTGTCGATGCAGATCCACGCCTGTCTGCTCGCGCTGCGCACCGGCAGGCCCGTCAAGATGGTCTACAACCGCTTCGAGTCCTTCTTCGGCCATGTCCACCGCCACCCCGCGAAGCTCCACTACGAGCACGGCGCGACCCGCGACGGCCGGCTCACCCACATGAAGTGCCGGATCGTGCTGGACGGCGGCGCGTACGCGTCCTCCACCCCGGCCGTCGTCGGCAACGCCGCGTCCCTGTCGGCCGGACCGTACGTCGTCGACCACGTCGACATCGAGGCGGTCGGCCTCTACACCAACAACCCGCCCTGCGGCGCGATGCGCGGCTTCGGCGCGGTCCAGGCGTGCTTCGCGTACGAGGCCCAGATGGACAAGCTGGCGGCGGCGCTGGACATGGACCCGGTGGAGTTCCGGCGGCTCAACGCCATGGAGCAGGGCTCCGTACTGCCCACGGGCCAGGTGGTCGACTCACCGGCGCCCGTCGCCGAGCTGCTGCGCCGGGTCAAGGCCCGGCCGCTGCCGCCCGAGCGGCAGTGGCTCGCGGCGGGGGAGGCGGCGGACGTCCGGGCGCTGCCGGGCGGGCTGTCGAACACCACCCACGGCGAAGGCGTCGTACGGGGCGTCGGCTACGCGGTCGGCATCAAGAACGTCGGCTTCTCCGAGGGCTTCGACGACTACTCGACCGCGCGCGTACGGCTCGAAGTGGTGGGCGGGGACGCGGTCGCCACCGTCCACACCGCGATGGCCGAGGTCGGCCAGGGCGGCGTCACCGTCCACGCGCAGATCGCCCGGACCGAACTCGGCGTCGCGCAGGTCACCATCCACCCGGCGGACACCCGGGTCGGCTCGGCCGGCTCGACCTCCGCCTCCCGCCAGACCTATGTGACGGGCGGCGCGGTCAAGCACACCTGCGAGAACGTCCGGGCGAAGGTGCTGGAGCTGGGCCGGCGCAAGTTCGGCACGTACCACCCGGCCTGGGCGACCGCCGAACTCCTGCTGGAGAACGGCAAGGTCGTCACCGACGGCGGCGAGGTGCTGGCCGCGCTGGCGGACGTCCTGGGGGACGAGGCGGTGGACCTGGAGCTGGAGTGGCGCCACCGGCCGACCGAGGCGTTCGACCTCCGTACGGGACAGGGCAACGGCCATGTCCAGTACTCCTTCGCCGCGCACCGGGCCGTCGTGGAGGTCGACACGGATCTGGGCCTGGTCAAGGTCGTCGAGCTGGCCGTCGCGCAGGACGTCGGCAAGGCGCTCAACCCGCTCTCCGTCGTCGGCCAGATCCAGGGCGGCAGTACGCAGGGGCTCGGGGTGGCGGTCATGGAGGAGATCGTGGTGGACCCGGTGACCGCGAAGGTGCGCAACCCGTCGTTCACGGACTATCTGATCCCGACGATCCTCGACACCCCGACCATCCCCGTCGATGTGCTCGAACTGGCCGACCAGCACGCGCCGTACGGGCTGCGCGGGGTCGGTGAGGCGCCCACGCTCTCGTCCACCCCCGCCGTCCTCGCGGCCATCAGGGCGGCGACCGGGCTGGAGCTGACGAGGACGCCGGTACGGCCGGAGCACCTGACCGGCACGGGCTCATGAAGAGGGGGCGCGGGATCGGGCGCGGGGCCGGGCGCGGGCTCATGAGGAGGGGGTGCGCATGCTGGACATCGCCGACGAGCTGAACCGCTGGCTCGCCGAGGGCCGTGACACCGCCGTCGCCACCGTCGTGTCCGTCAGCGGCAGCGCGCCCCGGCGCCCGGGCGCCGCGCTCGCCGTGGACGGCGCGGGCGCGGCCGTCGGCTCGGTCTCCGGCGGGTGCGTGGAGGCGGCGGTGTACGAGCTGTGCCGGGAGGCCCTGCGGGACGGCCGCAGCGTCGTGGAGCGGTTCGGGTACAGCGACGACGACGCCTTCGCCGTGGGGCTGACCTGCGGCGGCACGATCGACATCCTGGTGACGCCGGTACGGGCCGACGCGCCCCAGCGCCCCGTCCTCGCCGCCGCGCTCGCCGCCGCCGCGCGCGGTGAGGCGGCGGCGCTCGCCCGGGTCGTCGAGGGCCCGGACACCCTGCGCGGCCGGGCGCTGCTGGCGCGCCCGGACGGTACGTACGAGGGCGCCCTCGGCGGCCACCCCGAGCTGGACCGTACGGCGGCGGCGGAGGCCCGCGCCCTGCTGGCCGCCGGCCGTACGGACACGGTCACCATCGGCGCGCGCGGCGCCCGCTGCGGCCGGCCGGTGACGCTGCTGGTCGAGTCGAGCGCACCGCCCCCGCGCATGATCGTCTTCGGCGCCGTCGACTTCGCCGCCGCGCTCGCCCGCGCGGGCAAGTTCCTCGGCTACCACGTGACGGTCTGCGACGCGCGCCCCGTCTTCGCCACCCGCGCGCGCTTCCCGGACGCCGACGAGGTCGTGGTCGACTGGCCGCACCGCTATCTGGAGTCCACCGAGGTCGACGGCCGTACGGTGCTGTGCGTGCTCACGCACGACGCCAAGTTCGATGTGCCGCTGCTGAAGCGGGCGTTGCGGCTGCCGGTGGCGTTCGTCGGCGCGATGGGGTCGCGCCGTACGCACGAGGACCGCGGCAGACGGCTGCGCGAGACCGGGGTCACCGAGGCCGAACTCGCCCGGCTCCACTCGCCGATCGGGCTGGACCTCGGCGCCCGTACCCCCGAGGAGACCGCCCTGTCCATCGCGGCGGAGATCGTCGCCACCCGGCACGGCGGCACCGGCGTCTCGCTGACCGGCGCCCACACCCCGATCCACCACGACACCTCCCGGCCCCGCCGCTTCGGCTCGGTCGCCTGAGGGCCGGCGGGCGGGCCCGGCGCCCGACGGTCCGCGGGCGGGTCCCGAACCGGTACGCGCCCGCGCACTCCGCCCGGGGCGCGGGCGCGCACCGGCGTCATGGGGCGCCGTCCGGTGCCGTGTCCCCCACGGATGCGGCACCGGACGGAGCCCGGGTCTGTGCTGTCGGAGCGCCAACAGCACAGACCCTCCCGCTAAGTGCCCCTCCCGGCAAGCTTTGCCCCGTCGCGCCGCCCAGCACGCACGCTCGCCGCGTTGGCCGAAAGCCCAGGTAGCTCCGCTACCAGAACTTCCGGCCGCCTTGCGATCGCACGCACCGGACGACGCTCCTTCCGGGCAAACATTGCCGGTCACGGCACTGTAGGCAGGGGCCGGGCAGCGCTCCCGCGCCGGGTTGCGGCAGCCCGAGCGGGGCGGCATTGGAGGAGCCGCCTCCTCCGGTGTGGGAGCGCTCCCATGAGTCTTGTCGAGCGGCCCGCCCCACGTCAAGGGCGGGTACGGGAGTCGAACTCGCTTGGCCGAAAAGGCAGTCGGCCCGCCTCGCCCCGTTCCTGCTCCGGGTCGCCCCGGCCGGCCCGTCAGCCCGAGGCGCGCCGCACCAGCTCCGTACGGAGCACCACGTGCTGCCACGCCGCCGAGGAGTCGTTGAGCGTCTCCAGCAGGACCCGGGCCATCGTGCGGCCCATCTCCTCCACGGGCTGGCGCACGGTGGTCAGCTGCGGGTCGGTGTGGCGGGAGATGGGGGAGTCGTCGAACCCCACCACCGCCACGTCCTCCGGGACCCGGCGGCCCAGCGCCCGCAAGGTGTGCAGGGCGCCCACCGCCATCACGTCGGAGGCGGCGAACACCGCGTCCAGGTCCGGCTCGCGGGCCAGCAGCTCGGCCATCGCGCGCCGCCCGCTCTCCTCCGTGAAGTCGCCGTGGGCGACCAGGAGGCCGTCGGGGCCCCGGCCGCCGGAGCCCGGGGCGGCCCGTACGGCCTCCTCGTAGCCGCGCAGCCGGCACTGGGCCACGTACATGTCCAGCGGCCCGGTGATGGTGCCGATCGTGCGGCGGCCGGATTCCGCCAGATGCCGGACCGCCGCCCGCGCGCCGCCCACGTTGTCCGAGTCGACGTACGAGACGGACTCGTCCCCCGAGCGCCGGCCGCTCAGCACGGTCGGCAGCTCCATCCCGGCCAGCAGATCGGGCAGCGGGTCGTCACCGTGGACGGAGACGAGCAGGACGCCGTCGATCCGGCGGGCGCGGGCGTACTGGAGGAAGCGCTGCCGCTCGTTCTCCGTACGGACCAGGGTCAGCAGGAGCTGGAGATCGGTGTCGGCGAGCGCGTCGCCCACGCCGTGCACGATGTCGGAGAAGTACGGCTCGGCGAAGAACCGTTTCTCGGTCTCCGGTATCACCAGCGCCACCGCGTCCGTACGGCTCCCCGCCAGCGCGCGGGCGGCCCGGTTCGGTATGTAGCCGAGCTGGGCGATCGCCTGTTCCACCAGGTGTCTGGTGGTGTCCTTGACCCGGGGCGAGTTGTTGATGACCCGCGACACCGTGCCCCGGCCGACACCCGCGAGCGCGGCGACCTCCTCCAGGGTGGGCTGGCCCGTACGCGCCTTCGTCACCTTCGTCACCATCCTGCGACCTCCCTCGGCCCGATCCCCGGCCCGGTCGGCGAGCGGTGTACAGGGTGGGGCTCTCTGCCATCCAACCACTGGGAGCGCTCCCATGCACAGAAAAGGCCGGTCAAGAGGGGCGCGAGGCGCCCGGAAGGGCGTTCCGGGCCCGACGCGCGCCCCCGGGTGGCCTGTTGCGTACGGTCAGTGCCGCTGCCCGTTTGACAGAAAGGCAGTTGACGGTGCGTCATCTTTCGTTTGTTCCCGTGGGGGCGTTCTCATTATCATCCGGCGATGATCATAAGTAGACGGTCGGCAGCCGCCGTATGCGGTCTGGTGGCCACCCTGGCCGTAGGACTCTTCCCTCCCGCAGCTGCCGCCGCCGATGAACCCGCCGGAAAGCCGGTGCCGAAGGTCGATCTCGTCCTCGATGTCAGCGGGTCCATGCGGACCCGGGACATCGACGGCAAGTCCCGGATGGCGGCGGCCAAGCTCGCGTTCAACGATGTGCTGGACGCGGTGCCGGAGGAGGTGGAGCTGGGCATCCGCACCCTCGGGGCCGACTATCCGGGCAAGGACACCAAGGTCGGCTGCAAGGACACCCGGCAGCTCTACCCGGTGGGGCCGCTGGACCGTACGGAGGCGAAGACCGCCGTCGCCACGCTCGTGCCCACCGGCTGGACGCCGATCGGCCCGGCCCTCCTCGGCGCGGCCGAGGACCTCGGCGAGGACGGCGACGCCACCCGCCGGATCGTTCTCATCACCGACGGCGAGGACACCTGCGCACCGCTCGACCCCTGCGAGGTGGCCCGCGAGATCGCCGCCAAGGGCATTCACCTCACCATCGACACCCTCGGCCTCGTACCCGACGAGAAGACCCGGCGGCAGCTCACCTGTATCGCCGAGGCCACCGGCGGCACCTTCACCGCCATCCAGCACACCGAGGAACTCTCGCGCCGGGTAACCCAGTTGGTGGACCGCGCCGCCGACCCCGTCGTCAACCCCGTTGCCACCGAAGGCGCGGCGAGCTGCGCCAACGCCCCGCAGATCAAGCCCGGTCTCTACAGCGACCGCGAGAAGTTCTCCGAGCACCGCTGGTACCGCGTGGACGTCCTGCCGGGCCAGGAGCTGCGTGCCTCGGTCAGCGTCGGCGCCGACCGCGCCGTCGACAAGGACTACGGCGTGCTGCTGCGCGCCGTCACCGTGCACGGCCGTGAACTCGTGCGCGGCGCCGAGTCCGGCGACGGACGCACCGATGTGATCTCCTCGGGACTCCGCTACCCCAAGGCGGACGTGGACGATGACGAGGCGAAGGAGACCCCGGAGACCGTCTGCCTCCAGATCAGCAACTCCTTCTCCGCGCCCGCCTCCGTCCAGACCACCCCGGGCCTGCCCGTCGAGCTGACCGTCGACCTGGTCGACGCGCCCAGCACGGCGTCCGACGTGGCCGCGTTCGGTCTGGGCCGCGGCTGGTGGCTGCTCGGCACGATGGTCCTCACCGGGCTGATCGCCGGACTGCTGTGGGGCTGGATCTCCCGCCTGCGTCTCGTCTGGAGCAACTGATGCGTATCACCGGCAAGTTCACCGGCGGAGTGACGGGCACCCTGCTCGCCGCCGTCCTGCTCCTCGGTACGGCGGGCAGCGCGGTGGCCGACGAGACCCCGACCCCGGCCGGCTCGGCGTCCTCCGGCTCCTCCGACAGCGCCGAGGCGCCGACGGAGGCCGGCACCTCGTTCCGTACGGCCACCGCCTTCCGGCCCGGCCAGCGGGCCACGGCCGGCGGCTCCACGGGCGACTACCTGTACTGGGTGTTCCCCGTCGACGCGGGCCAGCGCGCCACGGTCAAGGCGAAGGTCACCCTGCCCGACTCGGCCGCCGCGCGGAAGGGCCCGGTCACCTGGCAGGTCGACGTCTACGACGGACTGCGCCGCCGCCAGCCGTGTGTGTACGGCACCCAGACCAAGTCGCTCGCGGCGGACAAGGCGTCGGTCGAGCTGCGCTGTGTGCTCCGTACGGTACGGGCGTGGGCCGAGCCGTGGGCCAACGACCCCCTGCCGGGCAGCTACTTCGTCCGGCTGACCGTCCTCGACGCGAAGCAGGAGGACCTCGGTCTGCCCGTGCTGACGGAGATCGAGGCCGAGACCCCCGGCCAGGGCGGCGCCCACGCGGTCGGCGGCAGCCTGACCACCCCGCTCACCCCGGGCCGTACGACGGTCTCGCAGAGCGGCGGCGGCGCGTCGAGCGCCGGGGCCCAGCTGGCCGCGTCCGGCGTCGAGCCGGAGGGCGGCTGGGCCTCCGGCTGGTGGACGGACCGCTGGCTGTGGACCGTGGCCGGCGGTGTGCTCGGCGCGCTCGCGGGTATCGCGGGCTACACCCTGGCGCGGCCGGCCCGGCGCAACGCGGCGGTGTAGCGCGGCCGTTGGCGCGCGGCGGCAGGCACGTACATACGCGCACACGTGGACGGGCCGGTGGTACGGGAGCTTCCCGGACCGCCGGCCCGTCGGCGTATCGGCCTGTGGCTCGGCGCAGGGCGGCGGGCGCCGGGACGCGCGTCAGGCCGCCGTGGCGTCCTCGTACAGCTTGTCCAGGAACGCGTCGAGGTGCCTGCGGGTCCTGGCGATGCGCTCCTCCTCGGTGAGGGACTCCTCCATCCGGCGGCTGAACACGGGCTTGCGCCGGCCCCGTACGTACAGCGAGCACGCCAGATCGGCGCACATGTACATCCCCACGGAGTTGCCCTGCCGGCCCGCGGCGCCGGTCTTCGGCGCGGTCATCAGATCGATGCCCGAGGCGTTGTGGGGTGTCACGCAGATCGAGCAGATGCTCGACTTGAGCAGGCTCCGGCGGCCGGACGCCGTGCCGCGCAGCGCGAAGCCGGTCCACACTCCGTCGCGCTCGGTGACGAGATAACCGCGCTCGGGCGCCCCGGGGTCGCGCCAGCCGAGGAAGTCGAGATCCGCCCAGGGAAGATCCGCCAGATCCCGGGGGAGCCCCAGCCGGCGGGCCTCGCCCTTGGAACAGTTGACGAACGATCCACGGATCTCTTGCTCGGTGAGGGCCTTCATCCCCGGAAACTAACAAGCGCGGGGGCAGTGTGTCGCCGGATTTTCCGTGCGGGCCCTGGCCTCGGCCGGCACAGGGCGGACGGGGGCGTGTTACCGTTTTCGGAGCAGAGACAACTGGGTCGGCTGCGTGACCGGAATGGGGAGGTGAGTTGATGACTGCCGCAAAGGCCACTGCCGTGCGCAGTGCCGTACAGACCATCCTCACGTCCCGGATCCCGGTCTGATCCAACGCTCCTTTTATTCGGCCGTCCCTCGCGACGGCTCAAGGGGCAGAGCTGTGCGCTCACCGGGGTCCTTGTTCAAAGGTCTCTGCGTTGTCTCAACTTTCTTCCTTCCCTGACCAGCCCTGTTCCCTCGCGGACTACGGCTGGGACGAGGCGTGTGAGCACGCCTTCACACCTCATCGCGCCGCCGGGCTGATCCCGGCCCGTATCGTGCGCGCCGAACGCGGCTCGTGCGAGGCGGTCACCGATGACGGCATCCTCCGTGTGAGGATTCCCGCCACCGACGATCACGGGGACGCGCTGCCGTCGCCGTGCACGGGCGACTGGGCGGCCCTGCGCCCCGCCGGCACTGCCACCGGCACCGGCACTGGCACCGGAGGCGCCGGTGACGGACCGGTGCTGCATACGGTGCTGGAGCGGCGTACCGCTCTGGTGCGCTCGACGGCTTCGCGCACCTCGCACGGCCAGGTCCTGGCCGCCAACGTCGACACGGTCGTGGTGACGGTGTCACTGGCTGCCCCGCTCAAGCACGACCGGACCGAACGCATGCTCGCCCTGGCCTGGGAGAGCGGCGCCCAGCCGGTCGTGGTGCTCACCAAGGCCGACCAGTGCGCCGACGCCGAACGGGCCGCGGCCGAGGTGGCCGAGGTGGCACCGGGCGTGGATGTGCTGGTCACCAGCGCCGTGACCGGGCAGGGCCTGGACACCCTGACCGCGTTCCTGCACGGCACCGTCGCGCTGCTGGGCCCCTCCGGAGCGGGCAAGTCCACCCTGGGCAACCGGCTGTTGGGCGAGGACCGGCTGGCCACCGGCTCCGTCCGCGACGTGGACGGCAAGGGCCGGCACACCACCGCCTGGCGGGAGCTGCTGCCGCTGCCCGGCGGCGGGGTCCTGCTGGACACCCCCGGTCTGCGCGCGATCGGTCTGCACGACACCCAGGACGGGCTGGAGCAGACCTTCACCGAGATCGAACGCCTCGCCCAGGACTGCCGGTTCACGGACTGCGCCCATGTCGGCGAACCCGGCTGCGCGGTCCTGGCGGCGGTCGCGGCGGACGAGGTGCCCCAGCGCCGGCTGGACAGCTACCACCGGCTGCTGCGGGAGAGCGCCTACGCCGCCTCGCGCACCGACGCGCGGCTGCGCGCCGGACGCGACTCCGTCAAGAAGGACATCACCCGGCATCTGCGCGCCACCTACGAGTTCCGGGAGCGCCAGCTGTGAGCCGCACCACGCCACCGCCGGGAGCCCGTACGACCCCGCCGGTGGCCGATCCGGTGACGGCGGCGTTCTTCGCCCTGCACCACAACCTGCCCAGGCAGGGCCCCGGTTCGGACGCCACCACCCGGCACCTGCTGGCGACGGCCGGGCCGCTGCCGGAGCACCCACGGGTGCTGGACGCGGGCTGCGGCCCCGGCCGCTCCGCCCTGCTGCTGGCCGAGGAGGCCGGCGCCCGGGTGACGGCGGTCGATCTGCACCAGCCCTTCCTGGACGACCTCGCGGCCGAGGCGGCACGCCGGGGCCTCGGTGACCGGGTCACGGTCGTCAACCGCTCGATGGACCAACTGCCGTACCCCGATCGCAGCTTCGACCTGATCTGGGCCGAGGGATCCGTCTACACGGTCGGCTTCGACGTCGCCCTGAACGCCTGGCGCCGGCTGCTCGCGCCCGGCGGCATCGTCGTCGTCACCGAGATCGAGTGGACGGTGACCGCTCCCGCGGCGGCGGCCCGCGCCTACTGGGACGCGGCCTATCCGCTGCGTACCCGCGCCGCTAACACCGACGCCGCACAGGCCGCCGGCTACCGGCTGCTCGCGCACCGGCCGCTGCCGGAGAGCGACTGGTGGGACGGGTACTACACCCCGCTCTCCCGGCGGATCGTCCGGGCGGACCCGCGCCGGCCCGGTATGCCGCAGGCGCTCGCCGCCGCCCGTGCGGAGATCGCCATGCGGCGGGAGTACGGCAGCGACTACAACTACGCCGCCTACCTCCTCCGGCACCTCCACGACAACACCCAGCACACTCCGCGCACCACGCACACTCCGCGCACCTCTCGCACCCCTCACACTCCCGAGAACGGAACCGCCATGACCGCTTGGACCGCCCGCCCGGAGACCAACGACGACATCGCCGCCATCCGCGCCATCCACCTCGGCGCCTTCCCCACCGCCGGGGAGGCCGACATCGTCGACCTCCTGCGCGCCGACCCGAAGGCGTGGATCGACGGTCTGTCCTTTGTCGCGGAGGCGGCCGACGGCACCCCGGTCGGCCACGCCCTCCTCACCCGCTGCCACGTCGACGGCGCGCCCGCTCTCGCGCTGGCGCCGTGCGGCGTGCTGCCCTCGGCCCAGCGCACCGGCGCCGGCTCCGCCGCCATCCGCGCCGCGCTGACGGCGGCCCGGGCCATGGGTGAGAACCTCGTGCTGGTCCTCGGACACGCCGACTACTACCCGCGGTTCGGCTTCACCCGGGCCTCCGGCTTCGGTATCCGCGCGCCCTTCGACGTGCCCGACGAGGCGATGATGGCCATGGCCCTGGACGACACCTGCCCGGTGCCCGCCGGCACCATCGAGTACCCCGCCGCGTTCGGCGTCTGATCCCTCAGGTGGTGCCCCGGGGTCAGGACTCCCCGGGGCACCACCGCCCCTTCCCGGTCACCCGTCCGTCAAGTGGGCTGCGGGAGAAGGGAGTTGCGGGCGCGGGAGCGCGCGTCGCATACAGACGCGCGGCCACCGGTCGAGTCCGTCCCCGCTCTCCGTGCGGCGGATCTCCCGCAGCCCGTCGGTGAGTTCACCGTCCGCGAGCACCCGGAAGCCGAGCCGCTCGTAGTACGGCGCGTTCCACGGCACCTCGGCGAAGGTGGTCAGGGTGAGGGCGTCCAGCCCCGCGCGCACGGAACGCTCGGCGAGATGCTCGATCAGCGCGCGCCCGAGGCCGCGCCGGGCCATGTCCGGATGGACGGAGACCTGTTCGATGTGCGCGGCGCCGTCCACCGTGTCGTGGAGGAGGTACGCGACGGGCCGGCCGGTGCCGTCGTCCGTCACCCATGCGCGGCCCACGGCGCGGTACCGCTCCAGCAGATCGAGGCCGGGCGGCTCGTCATCCGCGATCGCGGCCATTCCGAGCGCGCGGAAGGGCCGGCCGGCCGCTCTTTCGATGTCCTGGAGGACGGGGAGTTCGGCGGGGACCGCGGGGCGTATCGGCATGGGGACAGTGTGACGGGCGGACGGGTGGGCGGGCACACCTTTTCGCCGGGTGCGCGCGGCGTCAGGCACCGGTCCGCAGCAGGTCCCGCGCCGGGCCGTTGACCGGTCGCGGGGTGCCGGTGAGGTCGAGGACGAAGAGGGGGATCCCCAGTTCGTCGGCCCGGGCGCGGGCGTCCTCGGCGTATCCGGCCAGTGCGAAGTGGATGCCCGCGGCCGACGCGTTGAGGCCGTTGAGCCAGAGACACTCGACGGACCGTACGGACGCGGGGGTGGTCGTCGGGTCGACCTGCGCGACGACATCGGGGCCGCGCAGCTCCACACCGGGGTCCGTGGGGCTCCCGGGGCCGTCGGTGGCCGGGGGTTCGCCGGTGCGGACGACGCTCTTGAAGCCCAGCCAGCGCAGATAGAGCGCCGCGGTCGCCACCGCGTCGTGGGACGTACGGATCGTCATCGGCAGGAACGACGGCCGGGGAGTTTCCGGCGGCGGGAGTTGGCCGGATCCGGGGGAGTCGGGAGAGACGGGGGAGCCGGGGGAGTCCGGCGCGGCGGACGCGGTGGGCGTCGCGGTCGTCGGGGCCGGGGCGTCCGGCGGCGGCGCCGCCTCCGTACCACCGGCCGGGCGTACGGGGAGCCGTAGCACCGTGCCGCACGGGCAGCCCAGTTCGGGCCGCGGCCAGTCGCCGTCGCACCCGCAGGCCGCGCAGCGGACCGTCACCCACTCGTCGGCCCAGGCACGGCGGGTGACGGCTGCCACGGGGGCGTGCCCGAGCAGCGGCGGCACCACGGGCGCTCCGCACGGGCACGGGTAGGCCGCCGCGGTAGCGGTGTGGGAGCTGCCGCAGGAGGGACAGCACACCGAAACGCTCTCTGTCATCGCAGGTCCTCTCGTCGCCCCCATCGTCCCTCAGGGACGGGGTCGGCGGCCGGTGCTTCCCCGCGCGGCGACCTGATGACACATCACATGGCTTTTACATCAGGCAAGTTGGAGTAAACGGGCTTTGCTCATTCGTTATCGGACACACAGTCTACTGATATGTGCATGACAGACTTCTCCCGCACGCTCGCCCGTCATGACAGAAGAGAGCGCGACCCCCACAGGCGCTACCCCCACCGGCGAGACCTCCGCGCACGCGGACCCCGCCTCCCCCACCTCCCCCGTCACCCGCCGGAACGTCGTCGTCGGCGGCGCCGCACTCGCCGCCACGGCGGCGTTAGCAGCCACCGGAGTCGCCGCGGCCACCCGAGGGACGGCGAGCGGCGACGGCACCACCGGCGCGAACGGCACCACGGCCCTCGCCCCGGTCGCCGCCGCCGCGGTGTGCTCGCTCACGGCCCGGGTGACCGAGGGACCGTACTCGCTCCCGGGCGCGCTGGTGCGCGTCGACAACCGCGAGAACAAGGCGGGCTTCGAGGTCCGGTTCGTACTCACCGTGGTCGACCTCGCCAACTCCTGCGCCCCGCTCGCGGGCGCGCTGCTGGAGATCTGGCACTGCGACGCGCTCGGTGAGTACTCCGGCTTCGTCGGCAACAACGGCCACCCGGGCGCGGACAACGGCACCTTCCTGCGCGGCGCCCAGCTCACCGGCGGTGACGGTGTGGTGCGGCTGACCTCCATCTGGCCCGGCCACTACCGGGGCCGGGCCGTCCACACCCATCTGCGCGTTCACACCAATGTCACCCTCACCAACAACTCGTACACCGGCGGCAATCTCGTCCACACCGGCCAGCTCTTCTACGATCCGACCGTCAACAGCAGGATCCAGGCGCTGTCCCCGTACAGCGCCAACACCACCCCCGAGACCCAGCTGGGCAACGACTCCATCTACGACGGCGGCGGCGCGACCTCCGGGCTGATGACACTGACCGCGCTCGGCACCACCCCGTCGGCCGGCTACACCGGGACGCTGACACTGGGGGTGAACTCGCGCGCCTGAGAACGGCGCAGGCCCCACCGGGCGGCGGCGGCCCCACCCGCCGCCGCCCGTTCGGGTTCTCCTGATCCATCCGTGCAACCAAAGCGGTATCCCGCCTGTCTTCGGTGGTGTGGCCAACAAGCCACCATAAAAAGGGGGTTGTCCGCACATGAAACGCTGGGGAATCGTACTGACCGCACTCGGGCTGGCCGTCACGGCGGGGGGAGTGGCACCGACCGTCGCCGCCGCCGCGCCGAGCGCCGCCGTCGCCTGCGAGGCGGGCTGGGGCAGCCTGGACAAGGCGCTGGCCACCCACTCGGAGGAGCCGCTGACGAACGTCAGGACCGGCCGGCACGACTGCTACGACCGGATGGTCTTCGATGTGCCGGGGATGACCACGGCCAACCCCGCCGGGCACCGGGTGGGGTACGTCGACAAGATCACCCATGTCTCCGAGACACCGATCCCGGTCAGCGGCGGCGCCATCCTCGCGATCCGGATCGCCACGCCCGTGTTCCTGCCCGGCACCACCACCCCGGCGTACCCGGTGAGCGCGCTCGCCGCGCCGCTCCCCGGGGTGAACCTCACCGGCTACGAGACGTTCCGCGACGCCCGCTACGCCGGTTACTACCACGGCGAGACCACCGTCGGTCTCGGCGTCCGCGCCCGGCTGCCCTTCCGGGTGCTGACCCTGCCGGACCGGGTGGTCGTGGACGTGGCCCACACCTGGTAGCCGGTCCGGCCGCCGCCCGTACGGCCCGGCTCAGGCGTCGTCGCCCAGCCGGGCCGTCACCCACTGGTGGAAGGCGCCGATGTGGTGCTCGCTGGGCACCAGCACGCCCCCCGCCCGGTACGCGCGCGAGTCCATCCCCGGCTGTGTCCGCTCGCACGCTTCAAAGTCCTGGGCGTTGACCCGGTGGAACAGCTCCACGGACTTCGACACGTCCGCGCCCGACGCCACGACCTCGGGCGCGTACAGCCAGTCGCACTCCACGACCGTACGGTCCACCGCGAGCGGGAACATCCGGTGCACGATCACATGGTCGGGCACGAGATTGATGAAGACCTGCGGCTTCACCGTGATCGCGTAGTAGCGGCGGTCCTGGTCGTCGGAGACCTCGGGGAGCCGGCCGAAGCCCTCGCTGCCGTCCACGGTGAAGCCGCGCGCCTCCTCGGCGAACTCGGCGCCGTGCCCCACGTAGTACTGCGCGGCGAACCCCTCCGCGAACTCCGGCAGCACATCGGTGAGTTCGGGATGGATCGTGGCGCAGTGGTAGCACTCCATGAAGTTCTCGACGATCAGCTTCCAGTTGGCCCGGACGTCGTAGCTGATCCGCCGGCCCAGCGCCAGCCCTTCGGTGCGGTAGCGCTCGATCGACGCGGCGTCGCCGAGCCGCTCGACCGCCGCGCCCATGACCTGCTCCTCGAACGAGGGCGGGTCCTCGGCGAGACAGAGCCAGGCGTAGCCGAGCCACTCCCGCAGCCGCACCGGGATCAGCCCGTACGCCACCCGATCGACGTCCGGCATCTTCACCAGGTTGGGCGCCGCGACCAGCTTGCCGTCCAGGTCGTACGTCCAGGCGTGGTACGGGCACTGGAGGTTGCGCCGGACCTGCCCGGACTCCTCGGTGCACAGCCGGGCGCCCCGGTGCCGGCAGACGTTGAGGAAGGCCCGTAGCGCGCCCGTACGGGAACGGGTGACAAGCACGCTCTCCCGGCCGATCCGGACCGTACGGAACGCGCCGGGGGCGGCCAGATCGGCCGAGCGGACGGCGCAGAACCAGAGCGACTCGAAGATCCTCTCCTGCTCCCGCCGGAAGACTTCCGGGTCGGTGTAGGCGGATCCGGGGAGGGTGGGGATGAGGGAGGGGACGGGCACGGGGGACGGGGGTGTGATGGTCACGGCGGGGTGCTCCTCACGGCACGGCGGGGTGGGGGCAACTGCGGTGGCGGCAGCGGGTGGCAGTGGCGGCGGCGGTGGCAGTGGCGGGTGACCCGGGCTCTCAGCTGCGGATCCTGGTCATGCGCGGGTCGTACAGCGGCTCCTCGGCGACCGTCGCCGCGAGCCGGTCACCGAAGTAGTCGATCCGCACCCCGGTCCCGGGCGTCAGTCCGCCCGGCAGCCAGGCGTAGGCCACACAGCGCCCCACCGTGTATCCGTAGGCGGCGCTGGTGACGTATCCGGCGACCGCCCCGTCCACCCGTACGGGCTCCTTGCCCAGCACCACGGCGGCCGGGTCGTCCAGTGTCAGACAGGTCAGCCGGCGCTCCGGCCGCCCGGCCCGGTCACCGAGCGCGGCCAGCGCCGCCCGGCCGGTGAACTCGCCCTTGTCCATCCGTACGGCGAAGCCGAGACCGGCCTCGTAGGGAGTGTGTTCGGTGGTCATGTCGTGACCCCAGGCGCGGTAACCCTTCTCCAGCCGAAGGCTGTTGAAGGCGGAGCGGCCGGCCGCCACCACACCGTGCCGCTGCCCGGCCTCCCACAGCGTGTCCCAGAGCCGGGCGCCCAGATCGGCGGTGGTGTACAGCTCCCAGCCCAGCTCCCCGACGTAGCTCAGCCGCATCGCCGTCACCGGGACATAGCCGATATGGGTGCTCTTGGCGCGGAAGTAGCCGAAGCCTTGGTGCGAGAAGTCGTCCCGGGTCAGCGGTCGCACCAGCGCCCTGGCCAGTGGTCCCCAGACGCCGACACAGCAGGTGCCCGAGGTGATGTCCCTGATCTCCACCGGATCGCCCGCGTCGCGCGCGTGGCGCAGCAACCACCCCAGGTCCGCAGGCGAGTTGGCGCCGATCTGGAAGTGGTCGGGGCCCAGCCGGGCCACCGTGAGATCGGAGCGGATGCCGCCCGCCTCGTCCAGCAGGAGTGTGTAGGTGACGGCGCCGGGCTTCTTGGCGAGGTTGTTCGTCGTCATCCGCTGGAGAAAGGCGAGCGCGCCGGGCCCGGTGACCTCCAGTCGGCGCAGCGGGGTCATGTCGTACAGCGCGACGCGCTCACGGGTCGCCCGCGCCTCGGCGGCGGCGGTCGGTGACCAGTGGCGGGCCGACCAGGTGTCCCGCCCGGGCAGCGAAATGCCTTCGGTGAGCGGCGCGTTGGCCTCGTACCAGTGGGGCCGCTCCCAGCCGCCGCCCTCCAGGAAGTACGCGCCCAGCTCCCGCTGCCGGGTGTGGAAGGGGCTGGTGCGCAGCGGGCGCGGGCGTTCCATGGGCTGGAGCGGATGGATGATGTCGTACACCTCGACGAAGTTCCGCGCGCCGCGCTCCTCGACGTACGCGGGGGTGCGCTGGACGTCCTCGAAGCGGTCGGTGTCGCATTCGTGGAGGTCGGTGGCGGACCGGCCCTCGGTCATCAGCTCGGCGACGGCCCGCGCGGCCCCGGCGGAGTGGGTCACCCACACCGCCTCGGCCAGCCAGAACCCGGTCAGTTCACGGCTCTCGCCGAGCAGGGGCATCCCGTCCGGGGTGAAGGAGAAGACGCCGTTGAACCCCTCCTCGACCCGGCTCGCGGCGAGCGCCGGCAGCAGCTCGGTGGCGTCGCGCCAACTGGGCGCGAAATCCTCCTCGGTGAAGGGCAGCGAGGACGGCATCACGGGCGCGTCGTCGTACGCCGGGACGGTGAACGGGTCGACGGGCAGCGGGCGGTGGGCGTACGAACCGATGCCGATCCGGTCGGTGTGCTCCCGGAAGTAGAGGTCCCGGTCCTGGTGGCGCAGGACGGGCCGGCCCGCCTCGGCGCGGGGGCCGGCCGGCCCGTACAGCTCGGGCAGCGGGCCGGTCCGCGCGTACTGGTGGGCGAGCGGCAGCAGTGGTACGGGCACTCCCGCGAGCCGTCCGATCACCGGCCCCCAGAAGCCGGCCGCCGAGACGACATGGTCGGCGGGGAAGCCGCCCCGGTCGGTGACGACACCGGTCACCCGGCCGCCCCGAGTGTCGATCCCGGTGACGGTGTGCCGCCCCAGGAAGCGGGCGCCGCGCGCGGTGGCGCGCTCCCGCTGCGCGCGGCAGGCGAGCAGGGCGCGGGCCAGCCCGTCGCCGGGGGTGTGGAAGCCGCCGAGGACGCGTTCCTCGTTCAGCGACGGCCAGAGTTTCAGGCACTCCTGAGGGGTGATCAGCTCGCCCGGCACTCCCCAGGAGGCGGCGAAGCCCGCCCTGCGGTGGAGTTCGGCCCAGCGCTCGCCGGTGGTGGCGACCTCCAGACCGCCGACCGGGTGGAAGCAGGAGACCCCGTCCACGGAGAGCGATCCCAGCTTCTCCACGGTGTACTGGGCGAACGCGGTCAGTGTTCTGGAGGGGCTGGTACGGAAGACCAGCCCGGGGGCGTGCGAGGTGGAACCGCCGGGCGCGTCCAGCGGACCCTGGTCGAGGACGGTGACATCGGTCCAGCCGCGCGCGGTGAGTTCGTCGGCCAGCGAGCAGCCGACGATTCCGGCACCGATGATGACAACGCGGGGAACGGCGCGGGGAACGACACGGTGCGTTGCGCGGGGATCAACGCCGGCGATTTCTCTGCGACTCGCGGACATACCACTCCTCGTTCGGACCGAAGGGGCACCAGGGCTGAGCGTTCAGGGCGTGACCACGGAGCGCGGCGCGTCGCCGCCGTCGCCCGCGCGCATCCGGGCGAGGGCGTCCTCCACCTCGTGCAGCGAGAGGGTCTCGGAGACGAGGGCGCCCAGGTCGAACTTGCCGCGCAGATAGAGGTCGACGAGCACCGGGAAGTCGCGGCTGGGCAGCGCGTCCCCGTACCAGGAGGAGGTGAGCGACCCGCCGCGCGAGAACACCTCCAGCAGCGGCAGGGTGACCGTGGCGCCCGGGTCCGGCACCCCGGCCAGCACCAGCACCCCCGCGAGATCCCGCATGGCGAAGCCCTGCCGGTAGGTCTCCGGCCGGCCCACCGCGTCGATCACCGCGTCCGCCCCGCACCCGCCGGTGAGTTCACGGACGGCCAGGACCGGGTCCGTACCGAGGGAGTTGACGGTGTGGGTGGCGCCGAAGCGGAGCGCGCCGTCGAGCCGGGTGTCGTCGGTGTCGACGGCGATGATCCGCCGGGCCCCGGCGAGCGAGGCCCCGGCGATGGCCGCGCCGCCCACCCCGCCGCAGCCGATCACGGCGACGGTGTCGCCGCCGCGCACCCCCGCGGTGTGCACGGCCGCGCCGTACCCCGTCATCACCCCGCAGCCGATCAGCCCGGCGGCCTCGGGCCGGGCGGCGGGGTCGACCTTCACGGCCTGCCCGGCGGCGACCAGGGTCAGTTCGGCGAAGCCGCCGATACCGAGGGCGGCGGTGAGCGGGGTGCCGTCGAGCAGGGTCATGGACCGCTGGGCGCCCCGGCTGTCGAAGCAGTACCACGGACGGCCCCGGCGGCAGGAGCGGCACCGGCCGCAGGGCGCCCGCCAGGCCAGCACGACGGAGTCGCCGGGGACAAGACCGGTGACCCCCTCGCCCACGGACTCGACGGTGCCGGCGGCCTCGTGCCCGAGCAGATAGGGGAACCCGTCGCCGCCGCCGACCGCGCCCTCCCGGTAGCGCAGATCGGTGCGGCATACCCCGCAGGACTGGACGGAGACCAGCACCTCACCGGGGCCCGGGTCCGGGACCAGGATCGTCGTCACCTCGACGGGTGCGTCCTTCTTCATCGCGACAACCGCGCGGACCTCGTGTGACACGGCCTGACTCCTCCGCGGTAGCCCTGCGTAGCCCAGCACAGCACCCACACACCCACAGACCACATGCCCTGTTGCGTATCGCACTATCGATTGCGCGATGAGAGACATCTTGGGAACGGGCCGACGCAGCGTCAAGAGCGCCGAGTTAACCTCCGGTAAAAGGGCGGTGGGTACGCGGGGCGCGCCGGGTGCGTGGGATGCGCCGGGGCGGGCCGGGCGGGGGCCGGCCGCCGGGGCCGCCTTCGCCGAATGGCCCGCCGGGAAACCCGACGGGCCATCAACAAGAATTCAATCAATAGAGCATGGGCTGGAATTGGTTATTCACGACCAGCTGGACGGATTTATGAAAGGGTGTCCGAATTTACCGTACGGTTACTTCCAGTTCCAGGAGACCGCGTTGTAGGTTCCCGAAGTGTTCACGGTGATGCTCTTGTTGCTGTCGTAACTGAAACCGGCGAAGGTGTACGACGTGTTGTTGGACACGTTGATTGCGATGAGGCTGACGGTCTCGTTGCTCTTTCCGGTCCTCGTGGTGTGGGAGCAGACCCCGCGCGGGGGTACTTCGGGAGTTGTCTTGCCGTCGGAGAATTTCGCGGACACCCAGAAGCCCGAGGTGGACGAGTTGCAGAGGGTGAAGGTGCTGGTGGCGGCCTGGGCGTTGGCAGCCGTGCCCATCATGGTGGCCGTGGCGGCAATCGTGATGGCTGCCGTACGGATCGACCACGTCTTGAGAGCAATTTTAGGCAAGGCTGTTTTCTCCTCCGTGCGTACGCAGCAGGACCGGCTGCGAGAAAAAGGGATATTCCCGACCGTCAACAGGACTGACAACAGGACTGTCAACGGGGCTCGGGATTCGTACGGCCCAAGCGTGCCACTTCCGCCACTGGTATCGCAAGCACCAATATCCACTGGGGAGTTGGCCGAATCGCACGGCCCGAAGACAGGCCCGCGAGCGGCCCGTCCGGGCGAGCGAAGCGGCTCAAGTCATGGCTCACGTCGTGTTTCGATCCGGTGGAACAGAGAAATGCTTCACAAGGCGTACCCCATACGCCGCGACAGCTCCGCCGCCGCCCCGAGTGTGCGTTCCGCCAGGACGGGCAGCCGCTCCTCGCCCAGCCGGTACGCCGGACCCGAGACGCTGATCGTGCCGATCACCGACCCGTCGTGCGCCCGTACCGGCGCGGCCACCGCGTTCAGCCCGATCTCCAGCTCCTCCACCGTGCAGGCGTAGCCGCGCTCCACGGCCAGCTGCAACTGCGCGCGCAGCTCACCTATGTCGGTCACCGTCCGCTGGGTGAAGCGCGCCAACTTCCTTGCCAGTACGTGCTCCTGGCCGGAGGGCGGCAGATGGGCCAGCAGGATCTTGCCGCTGGACGTGGCGTGCAACGGGGTGCGCCGGCCCAGCCAGTTGTGCGCGGTGACCGAGGCGGCGCCGCGCGCCTGCATGATGTTGACCGCCGCGTCGTCGTCCAGCACCGCGATATTGACCGTCTCGCCCACCTCGTCGGCGAGTTCCCGGCAGAGCGGCGCGCTCTCCTGCGAGATGTCGAGCCGTACGGCGGCGGCGCCCGCGAGCCGCAACACCCCCGCGCCCAGGTAGTACTTGCCGCGCTCCTTCGCCTGCCCGACCAGCCCGCGGTTCTCCAGCACCCCGAGCAGCCGGAACGCGGTCGACTTGTGGACGCCCAGCTCATCGGCGATCCCGGTGACGCCCACCTCGCCGTGGCGGGCGAGGATCTCCAGCACACTCACCGCGCGGTCGACGGACTGCACCGCGCTCGCGGCGCCCCTGGGCTGCGCCTTTGACTCGTCGTCCGCCGCGGCGACGCCGTCCTTCCGCTGATTCCCGTGCGCCCTGCCCGTTCTGCCGGCCTTCTCGGTTCTGTTGGTCATCGGGTCTCTCTCACCCACCTGGCGGCCTGGTCCCGGCCGTCGTCGTCGGGGGAGGTCTTGACGAGTCAGCCCCCCATTGCCGATTCTGTTGCGCATCACGCTCCCTGTACGCGCGATACGGAACACCGATATGGAACACAAGGATACCGATGAGTGAGAGGGGGGCCAGTGATCCCCGTCTGCCGCCTTGAGGACCTCCCCGAGGGCGAGGCCGTACGCATCGACACCACCCAGCCACCGATCGCCGTCTTCCACGCCGAGGGCGCGCTCTACGCCATCGACGACACCTGCACCCACCAGGACGCCTCCCTCGCGGAGGGCTGGCTGGAGGGCTGTCTGGTCGAATGCCCGCTCCACGCCGCTTCATTCGATCTCCGTACGGGGCGGCCGACCTGTCTGCCGGCGCGCCGTCCCGTGCGCGTCCACCGGGTCACCGTCGACGACGGCATCATCCATGTGCACCCGGCCGCCGAGGAGGACGCCGCGTGAGCGGCACCGGCGCAGCCCCGGGCGGTGGTGCCGTCACCCTGTCGACGGTCACCGTGGTCGGCGCCTCGCTCGCCGGGCTGTACGCGGCGCGGGCGCTGCGCGGCCAGGGGTACGCGGGCCGGCTCGTCATCGTCGGCGACGAGCCCCATCGCCCGTACGACCGGCCGCCGTTGTCGAAGGGCTTCCTCACCGGCGCCGCCGACCGGGCCGCGCTGGAGCTGGCCGACCCGGAGGAGGAGCGCGCACTCGACGCGACCTGGCTCCTCGGCGTACGGGCGACCGGGCTGGACCCGGGCGGGCGCGCGGTGCGGCTCGCCGACGGCCGGGAGCTGCGTACGGACGCGGTGGTGATCGCCACCGGCGCGACTCCTCGCACCCTGGGCGGAGTTGACCTCGCCGGTGTCCACACCCTGCGCACCCTGGACGACGCCGAGGCGCTGCGCGCGGACCTGTCCGGCGGGCCGGTGCGGGTGGTGGTGATCGGCGCGGGCTTCATCGGCGCCGAAGTCGCCTCCTCCTGCCGCTCCTTGGGCCACGAGGTGACCGTCGTGGAGGCCGCGGCCGTACCGCTGGTCCCGCAACTCGGCCCGGAGATGGGGGCGTTCTGCGCCGGACTGCACGCCGCGCACGGCACGGCACTCCTCGCGGGTACCGGCGTGACCGCCTTCCACGGCACGGCCGGCCGGGTGCGCGGGGTGGAGCTGACGGACGGCCGGGTGCTGCCGGCCGAGGTCGTCGTGGTCGGCGTCGGGGTCCGCCCCCGTACCGGCTGGCTGGCGGGCAGCGGGCTGCCGCTCGACGACGGCGTACGGTGCGACGCGGGCGGCGCGACCCCGCTGCCGAACGTGGTGGCGGTGGGCGATGTCGCCCGCCTCGACGGCCACCGCGCCGAGCACTGGACCAGCGCCGCCGAACAGCCCGCCGTCGCGGTCCGCAACCTGCTGGCGGGCCGTACGGTCGCGACGGGCACCGGCCTGCCGTACTTCTGGTCCGACCAGTACGGCGTACGGCTCCAGTTCGCGGGGCGCACCCGGTCGGGCGACACGGTCCGGATCGTCGACGGCGCGCTGACGGAGGGCGCTTTCGCGGCGGGCGACGGCTTCCTGGCCGTCTACGAACGCGCGGGCCGCCCGGTCGCGGCCCTCGCCGCCAACCGGCCGCGCCCCTTCACCCGGCTCCGCCGCGAGCTGGCCCGTACGGTACGCGGTGATCCCGCGGACGGAGCGGACCGGGCGGACCGGGCGGACGGGGCGGACCGGGCGAGGGCGGTCCGTTAAGGTCGGGTGACGGTGGACGGGGCGGTCCGGCGGTGGCGCGCCCCGCGATGGAGGCACAGTGCGACTGAGAGTCGAGTTCACGACCGAACCCTTCGACCTCGACGAGGCGCCCGCGCACGCGGTGGTCGCCCGGGAGGTCATCCGGGGGGCCGAGCTGGACGCCGTCGACGTCGGCCCGTTCGGCAATACGGCGGAGGGCGGCGCGGACGCGGTGCTCGCCGCGGTGGGCGCGATGCTGCGGGAGACGCTGGCGGTCGGCGCCACCCGGATCTCGCTCCAGGTCAATGTGATCGAGGACGACGGGGACAAGGCTGTCGATACCGGTAGCGGCGTCGGCGGTGCCCGGTGACCGTACCGCTGGAGCACCCCTTCGTCGTGGCCGTGAAGCCGCTCGTCGACGCCATGGGCGGCGAGCTGCTGGCCCCGGCCGCCGCCGAGCCCGACGATGTCGTGCTGACCTGGGAGGGCGAGGAGCTGCTCGCCGTACGGCTGCCGCAGCTCTCGGAGTCCCTCGACCACATCCTGGCGGCCCTGGAACGCCGCTACGGCAGGCCGCTCGCCGAACTGGACCGCCGCACCAAGCAGTCGGTCGTCCAGGGGCTGGAGGCGCGCGGCGCGTTCTCCGTACGGCACGGTGTCGAGACGGTGGCGAGCGCCCTGGGGGTCAGCCGCTTCACCGTCTACAACTACATCAACTACGCCAACGAGCAGCGCGCCAGGTCCCTGGACGGCGACACCACCACCGGCTGAGAGCCGGGCACCGGCTGACAGCGCCTCACCGGCCCCGAACGCGGAAACACCTCGCGCGGCCGGCATCCTCGGAGGAGGGGCGCCGGCCGCGCGAGGCGGTCTTCAGTCTGTGCGGTGCGGCCCGGTCAGGCGCCCGTGACGGCCTTGCGGCGACGGGTCATGATCACGACCGCGCCACCGGCGGCCAGCAGCACGGCCGCGCCCGCGGCGATCGGGACGACATTGCCGCCACCGGTCTCCGCCAGGTCACCGCCGCCACCGGTACCACCGGTGGATGCCTCGGTCGGCGTGTTGGGCGGCGTCGAGGACGCCTCGTCGGTCGGCTCGGACGCGGTGGGCGTCGGCTCCGACGTGGCCGGGGTGGGCTCGCTCGTGGAGGGCTCCGGGCTCTCCGGAGTCGACTCCTCGGGCGTGGGCGGCTCGGACGGCTCCTCGGTCGAAGGAGTCTCCGCGGCCGGCGGCGGCTCCTCGGACGGCGTCTCGGTGGAGGGCTCCGGCGCGGGCGGGATCTCCTGCGTCGTGCAGTTCTTCGTACCGCCGTTCCAGGCGGCGATCAGCTTGTCCTTGATGACCGGACGGCTGGGCCCGATCGGCAGGTCGCCGTGCTCGAAGCCGTCGTTCGCGTCCTTGAGACCGTCGTACTTGATCTTGCCCCGGTAGAGGTCGACCTGCGCGTAGCAGCCGACGTCGGGGAAGGCCACGTCGAGCGTGTCCTGGCCGCCGTGCTTGATCTCGACGCTGTCGAAGTCGTGGAAGACCTGCTCACCGGAGGTGTTCCAGGTGGGGCCGTGGGTACGGTACGAGGCGAGCGACACCGTGCACTTCGCGGAGTCGGACGCGGTGCGGACCTTGACGTGGACCTTGCCGTCGTCGGCCGGCTTGAGATTGATGTCGTCGACCTTGATCTGGGAGTACCAGTCACGGCCGTCCAGGGAGAACTCGCACTTGTCGGTCGTGGTGACCGGGGTGACCGGCGTACCGGCACCCGTACCGGGCTTGTAACCCCCGTGGTTGCCCTTGTCCCAGCCCTTGCCGCCGGGGCAGTCGCCCGCCCAGGCGGAGCCCGCCGCGGCGGTGGTGAAGGCCAGGGCGGCAGCGCCGATCCCGAGCAGACGCAACGCCGTGACACGTCTCGATATGGCCATGCGTTTCCCATCTTTGCTGTGCCCGGTCCGTTCCGCGCCTGGTGTGCGACACAGATCGCACAACTCGACGCCGCCCGCCGCGCGCTGGTAACGGGGCAGGCCGAACAGGGCCGGGCTGAAGTGATTGGTTGCGCGCCGGGCGGTTGGGCCCTCGGCGGCATGACGCATCGTGCTGGCGGCGCCACCCCCATGTCAATCTGCCACGGTGGCTGGAAATGGATGCTCCATCAGGTGGGGCAGATCCCGCATACGGGCGTGTGCGGTCCACATGGGAGACCGTGACGACATCGGCCACTATGTCCACTCTCTCTCCGCGTGCCACCCACTCCCCATCCACACTCTCCACATCTGCATCACAACCGGTTGGACAGGCTCCGCTCGGCCCGGCGGGTGCGGCGGCGGGCCGTTCCGGACGGCCGGTCCCGCGTGGCCCGCTCCGGGCCGGCACCCGCCCCGTACGCCGCCGGGGGTGGCGTCGGCCGGGGGGCTCACGCCGGCCGCCGCCCTCGCGCCCGGCCTGGTGACGCCGCAGGTCAGGCGCTTGGCGGTGTCGTGCGGGCGAGTCGGGAGGAGGTGCCGCGCGGGGCGCGGTCCGGACCCCCGGTCGCGGGCGGCGGGAGCGTCGCGCGCCGCCGGTCCGGGCCGCGCCGGGCGGTCGTACGGCCGTACGGGGCGCCCGGGTCGGCCTCGCGCGGGGGTACTGGCCAGTACGGTTCGGCCGGGTGCGGGTGACGATGTGCCGCGCGACGGCGGTCGGCGGCGCCGAGCCCCATGATCAACGCGATGCCCGAAGGTTGCGGTGAAGTCCAGCCGAGTGGCGAGGGGTTGTGGTCTTACCGCATTCGGGAAGGTGTCCGGGGCCGGACCCGGGCCCCGACTCCGTGCCGGGCCGGGGAAGGCCGGGGCGGGCCAGGGAATTCAACAAACTGTTGACGTCGTGTCGCGCAGGGCGTTAGCTAAGGCACAGCCCCGCCCAGCGCAACCACGGAGGCTCCCGTGCCGTCGCCACCCTCTGATACGTCCGCCCCGCGCGATTCGCTCACCCCGCGGCCGGGTCTGGCCCGTCTCAACGCGGCCCCCGACGACGAGGCCCTGGCCGCGCTGCGCGAGGTGTGCGCCAGCACGGCGTGGGCGCACGCGCTGCTCGCCCGCCGCCCGTACGCCACGGCGGACGACCTCCTCGCCGCGGGTGACTCCGCGACGGGCGAGCTGGACGGCGCGGATCTCGACGAGGCCATGGCCGGGCATCCGCCGATCGGCCGCCCCCGGCCCGGCGACCCGGCCTCCGCCCGCGAGCAGCGCGGGATGGCGGACGCGTCCGACGCGCTCAGGGCCGAGATGCTCGATCTGAACCTCGCCTACCAGGAGCGGTTCGGGCATGTCTTCCTGATCTGTGCCACGGGCGCGAGCGCCGAGGACATGCGCGACGCGCTGCGCACTCGCCTCGGCCACCCGCCCGAGCGGGAGCGGGAGATCGCGCGCGCCGAACTCGGCAGGATCAACCGCATCCGGCTGGCGCGTCTCGCGACGATCGTGACGGACGGGACCGGGCACGAGCCGGAGGAGGAAGAGGCCGTGCAAGAGCCCGAGCCGCTGACGGAAGCGACCGGGCAGGAGCAGTCGGCAGCGGCCCCCGCCTCCGTCTCCACGCACATCCTCGACACCAGCCTCGGCCGCCCCGCCGCCGGTGTCCCCGTCACCCTCGCGGCCCTGGGCGAGGGCCCCGGCGCGCGCTGGACGGCTCTCGGCGGTGCGCGGACCGACGGCGACGGCCGGTGCAAGGAGCTGCCCGCGCTGCCGGCCGGCACCGTACGCGTACGCCTGGACTTCGAGACCGACCCGTATCTCACCGCCAAGAACGCCGACGGCGACGACGGCAGCGACGACGGCGGTGCGCCGTTCTTCCCGGAGGTGACGGTCGCGTTCCGCGTCCGCCCCGGCCGGCACTACCACGTACCGCTGCTCCTGAACCCGTTCGGCTACTCCGTATACCGAGGGAGCTAGAGCACCGACATGCCCACGATTCTTGGTCAGAACCAGTACGGCAAGGCGGAGACGCGTGTCGTCAAGGTCGTCCGGGACGGCGACACCCACCACCTCAAGGACCTCAGTGTCTCCGTCGCGCTCTCGGGCGACATGGACGCCGTCCACTACTCCGGCGACAACGCCAACGTCCTGCCGACCGACACCACCAAGAACACGGTGTACGCGTTCGCCAAGGAGCGCGGCGTGGAGTCGGCCGAGCACTTCGGCATCGAGCTGGCCCGGCACTTCGTGGCCAGCCAGGAGTCGATCCACCGGGCCCGTGTCCGGATCGAGGAGTACGCCTGGGAGCGGCTGGCCGGCCACTCCTTCGCCCGCAAGGGCCAGGAGACGCGCGTCGCCGAGATCACCTACGACGGCGCGCGGTGGCAGGTCGTCGCCGGGCTCAAGGACCTGACCGTACTGAACTCCACGAACTCCGAGTTCTGGGGATACGCCAAGGACCGGTACACCACGCTCCAGGAGGCGTACGACCGGATACTGGCCACCGATGTGTCGGCCAGGTGGCGCTACGGCTGGGACGGCGCCGCCGCCGACGGGTCCGCCGCCGCTGCCTCCGCCCCCGCGCCGGACTGGAACCGGTCGTACGAGGAGACCCGGCGCCACATACTCGCGGCCTTCGCCGGCACCTACTCCCGCTCGCTCCAGCAGACCCTGTACGCGATGGGCACGCGGGTCGTCGAGCACCGCGACGAGATCGAGGAGATCCGCTTCTCGCTGCCCAACAAGCACCACTTCCTCGTCGATCTGGAGCCCTTCGGGCTGACGAACGACGTCGCCGACGGAGCCGTCTACTTCGCGGCCGACCGCCCGTACGGACTGATCGAGGCCACCGTGCTGCGGGACGGGGCCGACGCGCGTATCCCGGTCGACACGACCACGCTCTGACCGTCCGACCGTCCGACCGCGAAGAAAAATCTGACCGCGAAGAAAAAGAGGAAGACCGCCATGACGGCTCCGCGCACCCCCGCGCGACCTCCCGCCCGCATCGTCATAGAGAACTGCGCCATAGCCACGGTCGACGCGCGCGACACCGAGTACGCCTCGGGCCATGTCGTCGTCGCGGACCGGCTGATCGAGTCCGTCGGCGCGGGCCCCGCCCCGGCCGGACTGGAGAACGTGGTCCGCCGGATCGACGGCACCGGCCATCTCGTGACCCCCGGACTGGTCAACACGCACCACCACTTCTACCAGTGGATCACCCGCGGACTCGCCACCGACCACCATCTCTTCGACTGGCTCGTCGCGCTCTATCCGACCTGGGCGCGGATCGACGAGCCCATGGTCCGGGCGGCGGCCGGCGGCTCGCTCGCGATGATGGCCCGCGGCGGTGTCACCACCGCCATGGACCACCACTACGTCTATCCGCGCGGCACGGGCGATCTGTCGGGCGCGATCATCGGGGCGGCGGCGGAGACGGGCGTACGGTTCACCCTGGCCCGCGGGTCCATGGACCGCGGCGCGTCGGACGGCGGGCTGCCGCCGGACTTCGCGGTCGAGTCGCTCGACGGCGCGCTGGCCGCCACCGAGGAGACCATCGACACCCACCACGACGCCTCGCCCGACGCGATGACCCAGATCGCCGTCGCGCCGTGCTCACCGTTCTCCGTCTCCACCGAACTGATGCGTCAGGGCGCGGAGCTGGCCCGGCGCAGGGGAGTGCGGCTGCACACGCACGGCAGCGAGACGGTGGAGGAGGAACAGTTCTGCAAGGAGCTGTTCGGCATGGGCCCCACCGACTACTTCGAGTCCACCGGCTGGCTCGGCTCCGATGTGTGGATGGCCCACTGCGTCCACATGAACGACTCCGACCTCGCCGCCTTCGGCCGTACAGGCACCGGCGTCGCCCACTGCCCGTCCTCCAACGCCCGCCTGGCGGCCGGGATCGCGCGCGTCCCGGACATGCTGGCGGCGGGCATCCCGGTCGGCCTCGGCGTGGACGGCACCGCCTCCAACGAGTCGGGCGAGCTGCATACCGAACTGCGCAACGCGCTGCTGGTCAACCGCCTCGGCACACACCGGGAGACGGCCCTGACCGTACGCCAGGCGCTGCGCCTCGGTACGTACGGCGGTGCCCAGGTGCTCGGCAGGGCCGACCGGATCGGTTCGATCGAGGCCGGGAAGCTCGCCGACCTGGTGCTCTGGAAAATGGACACCCTGGCCCACGCGTCCATCGCCGACCCGGTCGCCGCGCTGGTCCTGGGGGCCGCGGCGCCCATCACGCTCTCCCTGGTCAACGGCAGGACGGTGGTCGAGGAGGGCAGGCTGACGACGGTGGACGAGGACGCCCTCGCCCGGGCGACCCGGAGCGAGGCACGGCGGCTGGCACGGATCACGGCGGACGGCCGTCCGTAGGGCTCCGGCCGGACCGGGCGGGGCTCAGCCTATGTGGTACGAGTCGCCGTACGTCTTCCAGTCGAGCGGCGGATCGAGGTCCAGATTGCCCCGGTCGAGGAAGACCCGCTGCTGGGTGTCGACCCGGCTGGTGTTCCTGTGGGACGGCTCGCGGCGCATCGCGGCCACGCGCGCGTCGAGGAACGCGTCGAGATACGCGCTCTCGTCGCCGCCCCGCTCGGGCGACTTGGCCTCGCGCAGGGCGTTCTCGCGGATCGTACGGAAGCCGATCGAGCCCCGCGCGTCGCCGTAACCGTGCATCACATAGGCGTCGTAGTAGATGAACTGCCCCAGCGCGCCGAGCCCGTCGGCCTTCGCCCGGGAGACCGCCGGGGTGAAGTAGATACGGTCGCGCTCCGCGTCCTGCGCCGCGCGCAGCGCCTTGTCCTCGGCCGCCTTCCGCCACGCGGAGGTGAAGGCGCTGCCGAGCCCCTGGTGGGAGTCGCTGCCCTTGACGGCCCGCAGGGCGGGCAGGAAACGCGCCAGCTCGTTGTCCGGCCGGGCCTTGGTGTAGCGCTCGACGACATGCAGCAGATCGCCGCAGCCGGTGCAGAAGCCGATGATGCCGGCGGTGTAGCCGCGGCCGTCGCCGATGTCCTCGATGTAGCCGTACTGGGCCCGCCAGTCCAGCGACGAGTTCTCCGCGCTGGAGACCAGCCGCATGGCGATGTCCTTCTTCGCGGGATCGTCCAGCCCGGCGGACCCGGCCCCCGAAGCCGAGGACGTGCAGCCCGCGGTGAGGGCGAGCACCGGCGGCAGCAGGAACAGCAGCAGTCGGCGGAGCGCGTGGATCACGTATCGGCCCTTTCCCCGTGGTATGCACCGGCCTGACATGACATTACGCGAGGCGGTGGCGGCCCGGGCCGGCCTGTGGACAGACCCTCGCTTGACAAACGGTGTTGCCGATACGGCAATGGAGGGATGGCGGACAAGAGAACAGGCACGGGCGCGGGAACGAGTGCGGGCGCGGGCAGGGGCGTAGGCGGGGGAACGGGCGCGGCCGATCATCCGGAGCCGGACGACGCCGGCTTCACGACCGTACTGACCGGGGTCGGCCCGCGGCTGCGAGCCATCCGACGGGACCGCGGCACGACCCTGAGCCGGCTCAGCGAGGTGACCGGGATCTCCCTCAGCACGCTCTCGCGGCTGGAGTCCGGACAGCGCAAACCCACGCTGGAACTGCTGCTGCCGCTGGCCAAGGCGTACGGAGTGCAGCTGGACGAGCTGGTGAACGCGCCGCGCACCGGCGACCCCCGGGTCCACTTCCGCCCCTTCACCCGGCACGGCATGACCTTCCTGCCGCTGACCCGCCACCTCGGCGGCGTACAGGCGTACAAACTGATCATCCCCGCCGGGCGGCAGCTCCAGAGCGAGCCGGAGCAGAAGGTGCACGAGGGATACGAGTGGATGTACGTACTCGCCGGCCGGCTGCGGCTGTTCCTCGGCGAGCACGATCTGATCCTCACCCCGGGCGAGGTGGTCGAGTTCGACACCCGTACCCCGCACGCGTGGACCAGTGCCGGACCGGAAGCGGTCGAAGTCCTCAGCCTGTTCGGACCGCAGGGCGAACGGATGCACGCCCGCGCGCGCCCCGCCGGGCAGTGAAGCCGCGCGAGGGGCGTTGTCAGACCCTCATGGCAGTATCCGGGACATGGATCTCACACAGAGTGACCGCCAGTCCCTTGCCCGCGTCCTCGAAGACCTGGACGACCACCCGTGGTCCGAGCTGGAGCACGCGTACGGCGAGGCCGACGATGTGCCGGACCTGCTGCGGGCGGCGGCGGGCGAGGACGAGGAGGAGGCGGAGGAGGCCCTCGGCGAGCTGTACGGCAGCATCCTCCACCAGGGGTCGGTGTACAGCGCGTCGGCGTGCGCCGTGCCGTATCTCGCCGGGCTGGCCGCGGCCGGTGTCCGCACCGCCGAGCTGATCGTCTTCGTCGGCGGCATAGCCGAGGGCGACGGTGTGTACGACGGGACGCCCCCCGGCGACTGCCAGGCGGCGGCCGTGGCACAACTCCCGCTGATTCTGCCGCTGATCGAGTCCGACGACCCGGAGGTACGGCAGGCGGCGGCCTGGGCGGCGGCGTGCACGGGCGCGGCGGGGGCGGTCTTCCCCGCGCTGGCCGGCCGCTGGCCACGGGAGAAGGAGCCGCTCGTACGGGCGGAGCTGCTGGCCGGGCTGGTGCGGCTGGCCGACGCGGACGAGGCCGCGGCGGAGACCGCGCGGACGCTCGCGACGGCGTCGCTCGACGGCGAGGAGCCCGCCGAGCTGCGGATCGCCGCGGCCCTCGGCTGCCTCGACCTCGGCCTCCCGTGGACCGGCGCGCACCACGACACGGTCCTGGCGGTGCTCCCCGCCGACCGGCTGGTCGCCGGCCGGCTCGACATGGAGCGCAGGGAACCGCTCCAGTGCGTCACCGACGCCCTGCTGCGCCGCGATACGCCCGCCGACCGCGAGGCGGCCCTCGCCCTGCTCGACGCCGCGCTGAGGATGACGGACACCGAGACGCGCGCGGAGGCGCTGTGGGCGGCCGAGCAGGCGTGCCTGATCTCGCGGGCCGCCCCGGCGCGGCTCGCGGACGCGGTGATCGCGCTGCTGGCGGACCGGGCCTCGGCGCGGTCGGCGCTGGGTGTCCTCGACAAACTCGGCCCGCTCGCCGGCCCGGCCGTGCCCGAACTGGTCGCGCTCACCTCCCACGAAGGCGTGTTGGCGGATCTCGCCCTCAAGGCCCTGACCGGACTCGCTCCCGCACAGGCCGCGCCGCTGCTCGCCCGGGACTTGGGGGAGCGCCCGCACGCCCTCGGCGCGGCGGCCGGATCTCCCGGCGGCCGGACATCGGCCCCGGCCCCGCCTCCGTTCGACGAAGACCTCCTGGCGGCCGTACGCGCCCGGCTGACCACGCCGGATCTCGACGGCAACGAGCCGATCCACCTCGCGCTCCTGCTCACCCCCTGGGGCGAGCGGGCCGCGGCGGCGGCGCCCGAACTGGCGCCGTATCTCGACAGGTTCGCCCTCTCGGTGGCCCCCGCGCTGGCGGCCCTCAGCCCCGTGTGGGCGGTGGGCCCGCTGACCGGGACCGCCGTCGACGGCCCCGAGGAGGCCCGGCTCCCCGCGGCCCGCGCGCTCTTCGGCCTCACCGGCGCCCCCGGCCCGCTGCTCGCGGCCATCACGGCCGGCCTCGCCTCCGGCGACACCTACCGCGTCCGGCAGGCGGCGGAGGCCACCGAGGCGCTGGGCCGGGCCGGGGGCGAGTCCGCCGCCGTACCGCTGCCGCGTCTGCGGGCTGCTCTGGGCACGGCGGAGGACCGCACCACCCATCCCCGGATGGAGGCCGACCTCGCCATATCCCTGGCACTCCACCGCCTCACCGGCGACCCGGCCGAGGCGCTGCCGGTCATCGCGAGCGTCCTGGAACGCGTCGACGACGAGTGGATCCGCTGGCCGGCCGTCCACGCGGCCCGCGCCGCCGCCCTCCTCGGCCCGGCCGCCGCGTCACTGCGCCCCCTGCTGGCACGCGGCCTCTCCCGCCCCGACCTGGCCCCTGCCATGGCCCTGGCCCTTCTGGCCACGACCCCGCCCGAGGACGGGCACCACCCCGGCCTGGCCGACGCGCTCCTGACCTCGGCCGAGACCGACGCCGACCCCATGGGCGCCCTGGAGGCCCTGACCGCCCTGGGCGCCGACGCCCTCACCCCGGCCGAACTCCACCGCCTCACCGCCCTCGCCACCCGCGACCGCCGCGTCCTGATCACCGCCTCGGAACCCCGCCCGGCCCACGCCGACACCCGCTTCCGCGAGACGGCGCGGGCCCTCCTGCGCACCAGGACCGCCTGAGGCGGCGTTCCGCCGCCGCTCCCGCTCAGCGGGCGTGGGCCGATACCGCCTCGATCACCCGCGCCGCGCCGTCCTCCGCCGCGAGCAGCGCGGCGACCTCGGCAGCCCGCCGCCGGCAGGACGGGTCGGCCAGGACGCGCCGGATCGCGTCGGCGAGCCGTTCGGCGGTCAGTTCGCGGAAGGGGATCGGGGCGGTGGCCGCGCCCAGCTCTGTGAGGCGGCGGGCCCAGAACGGCTGATCGGCCGTGACCGGTACGGGGACCGCGGGCACCCCGGACCGCAGACCGGCGGCGGCCGTGCCGGCCCCCGCGTGGTGCACGACCGCCGCCGTACGCGGGAAGAGCAGCGCGTGCGGCACCTCCCCGATGGTCAGCAGGTCCGCGCCGGAGACCGACAGCTCCGCCCAGCCGGCCTGCACCACGCCCCGTACGCCCGCCAGCCGCAGCGCCTCGGCGGCCAGTTCGCTGATCCGCTCACCGGCGGAGCCGGCCATACTGCCGAAGCCGAGGAACACCGGCGGCGGCCCGGCCCGCAGGAAGTCCTCCAGCTCTACGGGGAGGGTGCGGTCCGCGGGGACGTGGGGCCACCAGTTGCCGACCACGTCCAGCCCGGCACGCCAGTCCGCGGGGCGCGGGACCACGGTCGGGCTGAAGCCGTGCAGGATCCGCCGGCCGGCGGCCTCCTGGCGGCGGCGGGCCGCGCGCGGGCCGAGGGCGGGCAGGTCCAGGCGGGCCCGCAACTGCCGTACCGCGTCGGCGTGCAGCCGGTCCACCACCCGGAGACCGAGCTTCCCGGCGGCCCGGTTCCCCCGGCCGCCGAGCGACCGCCGGGCGCCGACGACCGGTGGGAACGCGCGCGTGGGTGCCACGGGCTGCAGATAGACGCCCAGGCTCGGGATCGCCAGCGCCTCGGCGACATGCAGGCCCAGCGGGTCGGTGGTGGTCGAGAGCAGCAGGAGGTCCGCACCCGGCGCGGCCGCTTCGGCGACCCCGCGCGCGAGCTGCTGGACGAACGCGGCGGCCCGGCCCATCAGGGACCCGCCGCCCCCGGCGGACCGGGTGCGCGGATCGGCGGGCAGCGGGCGGAAGTCCAGGCCGCACCCGGTGACCAGGGCGGCGAACGTCTCGGGCGCGGCGAGCGCCACCTCGTGCCCGGCGTCCCGCAGCCGTACGCCGAGACCGGTGTACGGCGCGACATCGCCGTAGGATCCCGCGGCCATGATCAGGATCCTCATGACGCGTCCCGGAGCCGGGGGCGCGCGGCGTTGGAGTGCGTGGCGTTGGCGTGCGCGGCGGCACGGAGAAACCCGGCCAGCCCCGGGCGCTGCTCGGCCGCCGGTACGACCAGCGCGAAGGCACGGGGGTCCTCGACGTAGTCGTCGGCGATCCGGCGGTGCGTCTCGGGCGAGCAGGGGGTGAACCACCGGCCGATGTGCTGCCGGTGCTCCTCGGCGAGTGCCCGGGACCGCTCGCCGTCGGCGGGTTCTCGCTCGTCGAAGGCCGCGATCAGCCGTCGCCGCCACGCGGCGGACTCGGCCATCAGCTGCCGCCAGTCCTCCTTGGTGTGCGCGGCGGCCCGCGCCATCGACCGTCGCTGGCCCTCCAGATGCCCCCACTTGAGGTCGGTGTCCGTGGCGTAACTGAGGTCGGCCTCGATGTCCCCGAAGACCTCGACCCGCTCCTCCGGGGACAGCCGCACCCCGGCCTGCCGCACCTCGATGGCGCTCTCGGCCATCGTGATCAGCCTCTGTAGCCGGGCGACCTGCTCGGTCAGCTGCCGGGACCGCTCACGCAGCCGGTCCAGCACGCTGTCGCCCGGATCGTCCAGGATGGCCTCGATCTCCTCCAGCGGGAATCCCAGCTCCCGGTAGAACAGGATCCTCCGCAGCCGGGCCAGATCCGCGTCGCCGTACAGCCGGTAGCCCGCCGGGCTGCGCTCGCCGGGCGTCAGCAGCCCGGACCGGTCGTAGAAATGCAGCGTACGCACCGTGACACCCGTGAAGCCGGCGATCTGCCCGACCGAGTAGCTCATCGAAACCACCTCTCGTCACGTCGAGTCTCCGGCCTGACGTGACGTCAGGGTCAAGGGCGGTCAGCCGCGGAGCTGTTCGTACGCCGGGAGGGTCAGGAAGTCGGCGTAGGTGTCGTCCAGGGCCACGGTCAGCAGGAGGTCGTGGGCCTGCTGCCAGCGGCCCGCGGCGAAGGCTTCCTCGCCCAGGGTGGTGCGCAGGGCGGCGAGTTCGGCGGTGGCGAGTTCGCGGGTGAGGGCGGCGGTGGCGCGTACGCGGTGGCCGTCCGGGGCGTCGAACTCGACGCCGGCGTTGATCCACTGCCAGATCTGGGAGCGGGAGATCTCGGCGGTCGCCGCGTCCTCCATCAGGTTGAAGATCGCGACGGCGCCCGTACCGCGCAGCCATGCCTCGATGTAGCGGATGCCGACCTGGACGGCGTTGCGCAGGCCCTCGTAGGTGGGGCGGGCGTCGAGGGAGTCGATGGCGGTGAGGTCGCCGGGGGCCACGGAGACCTCCTCGCGCAGGCGGTCCTTCTGGTGCGGGCGGTCGCCGAGGACCGCGTCGAAGGAGGCCATCGCGACCGGTACGAGGCCGGGGTGGGCGACCCAGGAGCCGTCGAAGCCGTCGGCGGCCTCGCGGTCCTTGTCAGCCTTGACCTTCTCGAAGGCGACCCGGTTGGCCTCGGCGTCGTGCCGGGACGGGATGAAGGCCGCCATGCCGCCGATCGCGTGCGCGCCGCGCTTGTGGCAGGTGCGGACGAGGAGTTCGGTGTAGGCGCGCATGAACGGGGCAGTCATCGTCACCGCGTTGCGGTCCGGCAGGACGAACTTGGGGCCGCCGTCACGGAAGTTCTTCACGATCGAGAAGAGATAGTCCCAGCGGCCCGCGTTCAGCCCGGACGCGTGGTCGCGCAGCTCGTAGAGGATCTCGTCCATCTCGTACGCGGCGGTGATCGTCTCGATCAGCACCGTCGCGCGGACGGTGCCGTGCGGGATGCCCACGTACTCCTGGGCGAAGACGAAGACATCGTTCCAGAGGCGGGCCTCCAGATGCGATTCCGTCTTCGGCAGATAGAAGTACGGGCCCTTGCCCAGCTCGATCAGCTTCTTGGCGTTGTGGAAGAAGTACAGCCCGAAGTCGACCAGCGCGCCCGGCACCTGCTCGCCGTCCAGCTGGAGATGGCGCTCCGCCAGATGCCAGCCGCGCGGGCGCATCACGACGGTCGCCAGCGCGTCCGCGTCCTTGAGCGCGTACGACTTGCCGGAGTCCGGGTCGGTGAAGTCGATACGGCGGTGGTAGGCGTCCCGCAGGCTGAGCTGGCCGCCGATCACGTTCTGCCAGGTGGGGGCGGAGGCGTCCTCGAAGTCGGCCAGCCAGATCCGCGCGCCCGAGTTGAGGGCGTTGACGGTCATCTTGCGGTCGGTGGGGCCGGTGATCTCGACGCGGCGGTCGTTCAGCGCGGCGGGCGCGGGCGCCACGCGCCAGCTGTCGTCGTCCCGTACGGCGGCGGTCTCCGGCAGGAAGTCCAGCGCGCCGGTACGGGCGATCTCGGCGCGGCGCCCGGCGCGGCGGGCCAGCAGCTCGTCACGGCGGGGGGTGAACCGCCGGTGCAGCTCCGCCACGAAGGCGAGCGCGGCCTCGGTGAGTACCTCGTCCTGCCGGGGCAGGGGCTCGGCGTCGACGATGGCCAGCGGGGTGGGCGCCGGTGCGGACATGAGCGGTCACTCCTTCAGGGACACTTCTGACCCGTGGATAGTAGTTTCCTCATGGTGGAAGTTCAATGCTTTGTTGAAGGGGAGGGAGGGGCGAAGGAGGGGCGAGGGAGAGGTCTAGGGAGAGGTCGTGGGGGAGGCCGGGGGAGGGGGCGAGGGCGGCTCCAGGCGCCACAGATCCTCCGCCGTGTCGATGTCGAACGCCTCCGCGACATCCCCGCACTCCACCGCGGTGATCTCCGCCTCCCGCGCCCCCAGATAGTCCCGCGCCCCCCGGTCCCCGGCCGCCGCCGCCGCGATCCCGGCCCAGTGCCCCGCGCCGAACAGCACCGGATGGCCGCGCCGGCCGCCGTACGCCGCCGATACCAGCGAATACGGGCCGCGGTACGCCGCCACGACCCGGGCCACCGCCGCCGCGCCGATCCCCGGCTGGTCGACCAGGAGGACGAGCGCCGCCCCCGCGCCCGTACCGGCCAGCGAGTCCAGCCCCGCGCGGAGCGAGCCGCCCATGCCCTCCGGCCAGCGCGGATTGTCGACCAGGACGCAGCCGGGCAGCGCGGCCCGCTCCCGTACCTCGTCCGCCGCCGCCCCGAGCACCACATGCACCGGGCCGCAGCCCCCCGCCCGCAGCACCCGCGCCGCGTGCTCGACCAGCGGGCGTCCCCGGTACGTCAGAAGCGCCTTCGGGCGTCCGCCCAGCCTGCGGCCACCGCCCGCCGCCAGCAGCAGCCCGGCCACGGGCGGGGAGGGTGAGGGGGACACGGGCGTCGCCGGAGTGCCGTTCATGCGCCCTGCTTACCACCCGCCGTGCCACCCCGCCCCGCCGCCCGGCCTTGCCGCCCGGGCACGCGGAGTGGCGCGTGCCAACCGGAATGGCGTTAACTTGCCCGCGAACCTTGGCGCTTGACCATCGTCCAAGGGGGAATCGCTATATCTGCACGGAGTCGTACCCCGGCACAACGGCGTGTCCGGGGCGAAGGGCGAGGGGGAGACCTGTGTTGCGGAGCGTGGGGCAGACGTCGGTGACCGAACAGGGCATGGACCCGAGAACCGTGGAACTGGGCACCGCCGTGTCCCGGCTCCGGCGTGAACTGGCCGGGTATCAGAACGAGTTCAGGGACCGGGCGATCGCCGAGGACGAACTCGCGGCGCTCGCCGCGATGGTGGCGGCCGGTGCGCCGGAGACCGCCAGGATGCGCCGCTCGCTGCTGCTGATCGTGGGCTCGATCGGCTCCGTCAGCGCGCTCGCTCAGCCGCTGATGAACGTACGGAACGCGGTCGACCTCTTCGGGGAGCACCAGCCGCCGTCCCGGTAGCCGCGCCGGCGGAATCGCGGGTCCGGGCCTCAGGCCGTCGTGTTCGCCAGCGCCGCCGACAGCTCCCGCGCCACCTCCTGGAGCACGGGCACGATCCGCTCTGTCGCCTCCTCCGTCACCCGCCCCGCCGGGCCCGAGATGGAGATCGCCGCGGCCGTGGGGGAGTCGGGGACCGGGACCGCCAGACAGCGGACACCGATCTCCTGCTCGTTGTCGTCGATCGCGTATCCCGACCCGCGCACCAGCTCCAGCGCCGCCAGAAAGCCGTCGGGCGTCGTGATCGTCTTCTCGGTGGCGGCCGGCATGCCTGTCCGGGCGAGCAGCGCGCGCACCTCCTCCGGCGGCGTATGGGCGAGCAGCGCCTTGCCCACCCCCGTCGAGTGCGGCAGCACCCGCCGGCCGACCTCGGTGAACATCCGCATCGAGTGCTTGGACGGGACCTGCGCGACATAGACGACCTCGTCGCCGTCGAGCAGCGCCATGTTCGCCGTCTCGCCGGTCTCCTCGACCAGCCGCGCCAGATACGGCTTCGCCCAGGTGCCCAGCAGCCGCGACGCCGACTCGCCGAGCCGGATCAGCCGCGGCCCGAGCGCGTACCGCCGGTTGGCCTGCTGGCGTACGTACCCGCAGACGACCAGGGTGCGCATCAGCCGGTGGATGGTGGGCAGCGGCAGTCCGCTGCTGGCCGACAGCTCGCTCAGCCCGACCTCGCCGCCCGCGTCCGCCATCCGTTCCAGCAGGTCGAAGGCGCGCTCCAGGGACTGGACGCCGCCGCCCGGGGCGGATCTGGCGGAGTCGGTGGCGCTGGCGCTGTACGACGGCACGGCAACGGTCCTTTCGGCTGGGCGGCGCGGCGGCGCGGCGGGCGGAGCAGGGCGGGGCGGGACAGGGCGGGACAGGGGCGGTGACCGGCCGTCGCGTAGCCTACCGGCCGCGCGTGTCGGCCCCGGGTGCCCTTGACGGGGTCGCGGACCTGAGTGAAGACTCCTCGAACAGCCCGTTCAACAGTTCGTTGAAGTTCGTTGAAGCGGTGGAAGTCCATGGAAGTCGACCGGGGCCGCACCGTGGGCCCGGAAGGGGCACGCGTGTCCGATGTGAGCCTGATCCTGCGTTCGACGCGCGTCCTCACCCCCGACGGCACGCGCCCCGCCGCCATCGCCGTCTCCGGCGGTACGGTCGCGGCCGTCCTGCCGTACGAGGCCGATGTGCCGCCCGGTGCCCGGCTGGAGGACGTCGGGGACGACGCCGTACTGCCCGGTCTCGTCGACACCCACGTCCACGTCAACGACCCCGGCCGGACCGAGTGGGAGGGCTTCTGGACCGCCACCCGCGCCGCCGCGGCCGGCGGGATCACCACGCTGCTCGACATGCCGCTCAACTCGCTGCCGCCCACCACGACCGTCGCCCACCTCGACGTCAAGCGGCGGGTCGCGCGCGGTCAGGTCCATGTCGACGTCGGCTTCTGGGGCGGCGCCGTCCCGGACAACGTCAAGGACCTGCGCCCGCTGTACGACGCCGGGGTCTTCGGCTTCAAATGCTTCCTCTCCCCGTCCGGCGTCGAGGAGTTCCCCGAGCTGGACCAGGAGCGGCTGGGCCGCTCGCTCGCCGAGATCGTCGGCTTCGGCGGACTGCTGATCGTGCACGCCGAGGACCCGGACACCCTCGGCGCCGCGCCACAGCGGGGCGGGACCGCCTACGCCGACTTCCTCGCGTCCCGGCCGCGCGGCGCCGAGAACGCGGCGATCGCCGCCCTCGTCGCGCAGGCGAAACGGCTGGACGCGCGCGTACACGTGCTGCATCTGTCGTCGTCCGACGCCCTGCCGCTGATCGCCGGGGCACGGCGCGAGGGCGTCCGGATCACCGCCGAGTCCTGTCCGCACTTCCTCACCCTCACCGCCGAGGAAGTCCCTGACGGCGCGACGGAGTTCAAGTGCTGCCCGCCGATCCGCGAGGCCGCCAACCAGGACGCGCTGTGGCAGGGCCTCGCCGACGGCACGATCGACTGTGTGGTCTCCGACCACTCGCCCTGCACCACCGATCTCAAGACGCCCGACTTCGCCACCGCCTGGGGCGGTATCTCCTCCCTCCAGCTGGGCCTGCCGGCCGTCTGGACCGAGGCGCGCCGGCGCGGCCTGCCGCTGGAGGACGTCGTCCGCTGGATGTCGGCGGGCCCCGCCGCGCTCGCGGGACTGACCCGCAAGGGCGCCATCGAGGCCGGCCGCGACGCGGACTTCGCGGTGCTCGCGCCCGAGGCGTCCTTCACCGTGGACCCGGCGGCGCTCCAGCACCGCAACCGGGTGACGGCCTACGCGGGCCGGGAGCTGTACGGAGTCGTACGGTCGACCTGGCTGCGCGGTGTCCCGGTCGTCCGGGACGGGGTCTTCGCCCCGCCGGCCGGCCGTCTGCTCGAAAGGAACCACCGACCGTGAAGGACGATCCGACCGTGCCCGACGCCCCCCACGCCGCTCACTCCGTTTACGACGGGCTCCCGGCTGCCCTCTTCACCGGCGACGCCCGCCCCTACGCCGGAGGCGACCCGTACGCCGACTACCGCATCGGCGACTTCCCCTTCGCGCACCTCACCGACCTCGCCGACCGCCGTCTCGGCGCCGGGGTGACGGCCGCCAACGACGAGTTCTTCGCCGAGCGGGAGAATCTGCTCAACCCGGAGCCCGCCGCCTTCGAACCGGAGCGGTTCGGCCACAAGGGCAAGATCATGGACGGCTGGGAGACCCGCCGCCGACGCGGCGCCGACGCCGCGCGGCCCCACCCCACCGCCGACGACCACGACTGGGCGCTCGTCCGGCTCGGCGCGCCCGGGGTCATCCGGGGCATCGTCGTCGACACCGCGCACTTCCGCGGTAACTACCCGCGGGCCGTCTCCGTCGAGGCCACCTCCCTGCCCGGCACTCCGTCCCCGGCGGACCTCCTCGCCGACGGGGTGAAGTGGACGGTGCTCGTCCCCCGTACGGCCATCGGCGGCCACGCCGCCAACGGCTTCGCGGTCGACGCCGAGCGCCGCTTCACGCATCTGCGGGTCAACCAGCACCCGGACGGCGGGATCGCTCGGCTGCGGGTGTACGGGGAGGTGGCGCCCGACCCGGCGTGGCTCGCCGCGCTCGGTACGTTCGACCTCGTCGCCCTGGAGAACGGCGGCCGGGTCGAGGACGCCTCCGACCGCTTCTACTCGCCCGCCGCCAACACCATCCGGCCGGGCCGCTCCGGCCGGATGGACGACGGCTGGGAGACCCGCCGCCGCCGCGACCTGGGCCACGACTGGATCCGCTACCGGCTGGCGGAGACGTCCGAGATCCGCGCGGTCGAGATCGACACCGCGTATCTGAAGGGCAACGCGGCGGGCTGGGCCACCCTGCTGGTACGGGCCGACGACGGATCCTGGACCGAGATCCTGCCCAGGACGGCCCTCCAGCCCGACACCAACCACCGTTTCGTCCTGCCGGCCGCCGTCGTCGCGTCGGAGGTACGGATCGACATCTTCCCCGACGGCGGGATCTCGCGGCTGCGGCTCTTCGGCTCCCTCACCGACCGGGGCGCGGAGCGGCTGGCGGCCCGCCACCACGAGCTGGGCGGCTGAGAACGGGGGTCTCCGGTTGCCCGCCGGAGACCGACCTCGGGACCTCTCCGGGGACCGAAGTCGGCGATGCCGCGACTTTGGTAGCGGCCCGGAGGACGGAGCCCCCGCACCGCCTCCCACCTGCGTAACTTGGTCGATATGACACGCACGGAATACCCCTGGCTGCTCCCCTCGGAGATGATCGGCCCCCGGGGCCCGGAGCTGCCCGGCGACCGCGGCAGGGCCCGGCCCCGCCGTACCGTGCGCGACTGGACGACCGACAGCCTGATGTTCCTGTTCGCCGTCATGATCGTGCTCGTCACCGTCGAGTCCGGCCAGCGCGCGGGCAACACGGACGCCGTCGTGTTCTTCGATGTCGTCGTGGGCCTGCTCGCCTGCTGCGCGCTGTGGGCGCGGCGCCGCTGGCCGATGGGGGTCGCGGTCGGGCTGGCGCTGCTGAACGCGGTGGCGCCGGCCACGGGCGGAGCGGGGCTGGTGGCCCTCTTCGGGCTGGCCGTCCACCGGGCCTACCGGCCGGTCGCCGCCGTGGCCGCGCTGATGACGGGGTGCGGGGTGGTGGTGGCCTTCTTCCGGCCCGATCCCTCCGAGTCGCTGATCACCGCCCTGGTCGCGACCGTGGTCCTGATCCTTCTCGCGACCGGCTGGGGCATGCTCGTACGGGCCCGGCGCCAGCTCGTCGTCGCGCTGCGCGAACGGGCGCTGCGGGCCGAGGCCGAGGCCGGGCTCCGCGCCGAACAGGCGCAGCGCCTGGCCCGCGAGGCCATCGCCCGCGAGATGCACGACGTACTCGCGCACCGGCTGACACTGCTCAGCGTGCACGCCGGCGCCCTCGAATTCCGGCCGGACGCACCGGCCCCCGAGGTCGCCCGCGCGGCCGGGGTCATCCGGGACAGCGCGCACGAGGCGCTCCAGGACCTGCGCATGATCATCGGGGTGCTGCGCGCGCCGGACGGCGACGAGGGCGACCGGCCGCAGCCCACGCTGGCCACCCTGGACGCGCTGGTCGACGAGGTCCGGCAGGCCGGGATGGACGTCACGCTCGACAGCCGGATCGCCGACCCGGCCGCCGTGACCGCCGCCACCGGCCGTACCGCCTACCGCGTCGCCCAGGAGGGCCTGACCAACGCCCGCAAGCACGCGCCCGGCGCCCGCGCGGCCGTCGAGGTGAGCGGCGGTCCCGGCGACGGCCTCACCATCGAGGTCCGCAACGCCGCGCCCCCGGGCGTGGTCACCGAGGTGCCCGGATCCGGGCAGGGGCTCATCGGGCTCACCGAACGGGCGGCGCTGGCCGGCGGCCGGTTCGAGCACGGGCCGACGGGGGACGGCGGATTCGCCGTACGGGCCTGGCTACCGTGGACCCCATGACCTCCAGGACCATCCGACTGATCATCGTCGACGACGACGCGCTCGTCCGCGCCGGGCTCACCTTCATGCTCGGCGGCGCCGGGGACATCGAGATCGTGGGGGAGGCGGCCGACGGATCCGAGGTGCCGGCGCTGGTCGAGCGGGTCGCGCCCGATGTGGTGCTCATGGACATCCGGATGCCCGCCGTGGACGGGCTGACCGCGACGGAGGCGCTGCGGGCCCGTCCCGGCGCCCCCGAGGTCCTCGTACTGACCACCTTCCACGCCGACGAGCAGGTGCTGCGGGCGCTGCGCGCCGGGGCGGCCGGGTTCGTCCTCAAGGACACCCCGCCCGCCGAGATCGTCGCGGCCGTACGGCGGGTGGCGGCCGGCGATCCGGTGCTCTCGCCCGCGGTGACGCGCCAGCTGATCGGCCATGTGGCGGGGGCGGAGCCCGCGCCGGCGCGGCGCGGGGACGCCGCCGCGGAGCGGCTCGCCGCGCTCGCCGAGCGGGAACGGGAGGTCGCGCACGCGGTCGGCGAGGGCAGCTCGAACGCGGAGATCGCCGCGCGCCTCTACATGAGCGTCCCCACGGTCAAGGCGCATGTCTCCCGGATCCTCGCCAAACTCGGCCTCAACAACCGGGTCCAGATCGCCTTGTTGGTGCATGACGCGAATCAGAGGCCGGGCGAATAGGCGGGGCCGCCGCCCCGCCTATTCGCCCGGCCTCTCCGTCGGAAGGGCCGGGCCGGGACGTAGGCTGAGCCGATGACGGCTATCGAACTGGCGGACTACGGACCGGACTTCACCATCAATCCGTACCCCTACTACGCGAAGCTGCGCGAAGCGGGACCCGTCCACGAGGTGCTCGCCCCGAACGGCTGGCGGTTCTGGCTGGTCGTCGGATACGACACGGCGCGCGAGGCGCTCGCCGATCCGCGGCTCTCCAAGAGCGCGGCGAACGTCGGCCTCGACGCGCCCTTCGACAGCGTGGTGGGCCCGCACGTCCTGAGGCTCGACCCGCCCGACCACACCCGGCTGCGCAAGCTCGTCGCCCCCGAGTTCACCGGGCGCCGCGCCGAGCGGCTGCTCCCCGCCGTCCAGCGGATCACCGACGGACTCCTCGACGCGATGATCCCGGCCGGCCGCGGCGATCTGGTCGACGCGCTCGCCTTCCCGCTGCCGATCACCGTCATCTCCGAGCTGCTCGGCGTCCCGCACGCCGACCGCGACACCTTCCGCGCCTGGACCAACGAGATCGTCGCCCCGACCACCCCCACCGGCGCCCGCGACCGCTCCGTCGAACTCTGCGCCTATCTCGACGCGCTCATCGAGGACAAACGCGCCGCGGGCCCCGCCGACGACCTGCTCTCCACGCTGCTGCGGGCCCGCGCGGAGGACGGCGACCGGCTGTCGGCGGCCGAACTGCGCGCCTGGGCCTACATCCTGCTGATCGCCGGACACGAGACCACCGTCAACCTCATCGCCAACGCGGTCCGGACCCTGCTCGGCCACCCGGACCAACTGGCCGCGCTGCGCGCCGACCTCGGGCTGATCGACGCCGCCGTCGAGGAGGTGCTGCGCTACGACGGGCCGGTCGAGAGCAGCACCGTACGGTACACCCGCGAGGCGGTCACCTACGGCGGCACGGAGATACCCGCCCGGGAGACCGTCCTCGTCAGCATCGCCTCGGCCAACCGCGACCCGTCCCGCTTCACCGACGCGGACACCTTCGACATCCGCCGCTCCGGAGCCCCGGTCCGCGGCCCCGGCCATCTCGCCTTCGGCCACGGCATCCACTTCTGCGTGGGCGCCCCGCTGGCCCGGCTGGAGGCCCGGGTCGCCCTCCGTACGCTGCTGGAGCGCTGCCCCGGCCTGGCCGCCGACCCGGACGCGGGCCCCTACGAGTGGCTGCCGGGCCTGCTGATCAGAGGGGTGCGCGGGCTCCCCGTACGGTGGTAGCGGAGCCCGGCGCCCGGTCCGGCGAAGCCCGCCGTACGGTCGTGGTGATGCCGGAGACGCCCGCCGTCCGGTCGTGGTTACGCCAGAGACGCCCGCCCGTACGGTCGTGGCGAAGCCCGCCGCCCCGCCTGCCGCCCGCCCCGCCGATTATTTGTCCGGACAATCTAACCTCCCGACTTCCCGTCAACATGGCATGCGGTCTACCCTCGGCACGTGTCCTCTCAGCAGCCGGAAAGCGCCCCACGGCCGGACAGCGCCCCGCCGACCCCGCCCCCGACCCCTCTCACGCCCCCGCAGCTCCAGCTCGGCGTCGACCGCACCAGCCCGGTCCCGCTCTACTTCCAGCTCGCCCAGCAGCTGGAAGCGGCCATCGAACGCGGCCGACTCGCCCCGGGCAGCCTGCTCGGCAACGAGATCGAACTCGCGGGCCGGCTCGGCCTGTCCCGCCCCACCGTCCGCCAGGCCATCCAGTCGCTCGTCGACAAGGGGCTGCTGGTGCGCCGGCGCGGCGTCGGCACCCAGGTCGTCCACAGCCAGGTCAAGCGCCCGCTGGAGCTGAGCAGCCTCTACGACGACCTGGAGGCGGCCGGCCAGCGCCCCGCCACCCGGGTCCTGCGCAACACCGTCGAACAGGCCACCGCCGAGGTCGCCGCCGCGCTCGGCGTCCCCCAGGGCGCCGAGGTGCTTCTCGTCGAACGCCTCCGGTACGCGCACGACGAGCCCATGGCCTTCCTCCGCAACCGGCTGCCCGTCGGCCTCTTCGACTGCGACACCGAGCGCCTGGAGAGCACCGGCCTCTACCGGATGATGCGGTCCGCCGGCATCACCCTGCACAGCGCCCGCCAGAAGGTCGGCGCGCGCGCCGCGACCGCCGAGGAGGCCGAGCGGCTCACCGAGCACCCCGGCGCCCCGCTGCTCACCATGGAGCGCACGACCTTCGACGACACCGGCCGGGCCGTGGAGTTCGGCTCCCACATCTACCGCGCCTCGCGGTACGCCTTCGAGTTCCAGCTCCTGGTCCGCCCCTAGAGAGCCTTCTCCAGCGCCCTCCCCTCCGGGCCCGCCCTCGCGCTCCGCCGACCTGCCCGTACCCGATGAATCGGTCATGACCGTCCATGACCGATACTTGGGCGCCGGGCCGGGTCCGCACGAGCGTCTGTCTGCCATGTCTGCACGACTCTCCGTAACGCCGCCGGCCGCACCAGGCACCAGGGAATGACAGCGAGAGGCACGGCGTCGTGGCAACGGTTCGGACAGGGGTACGCGCGACAGGCGCGGTACTCGCGGTGGCGCTCGGGGCGATGGCCCTCGCCGGTTGCAGCAGCACCGGGGGCAAGCGCGCGGAGGATCGGGCCCGGGACGCCGCCGCCCAGGGCCGGGCCGCGGTGAACACCCCCGAGTGGACCGTGGCCATGGTCACCCACTCGGGCGATGGCGACAGCTTCTGGGACATCGTCCAGGAGGGCGCCAAGCAGGCGGCCGTCAAGGACAACATCAAGTTCCTGTACGCGTACAGCGACGAGGGACAGCAGCAGGCGCAGCTCGTCCAGTCCTACATCGACAAGAAGGTCGACGGGCTGATCGTCACGCTCGCCAAGCCCGACGCCATGAAGGCCGTCGTGGAGAAGGCCGTCAAGGCCGGTATCCCGGTGATCACCGTGAACTCCGGTACGGAGGAGTCCAAGGCGTACGGCGCGCTCACCCACATCGGCCAGGACGAGACCATCGCCGGTGAGGCCGTCGGCGACGAGCTGGACCAGCGGGGCAAGAAGAAGGCCCTCTGCGTCATCCACGAACAGGGCAACGTCGGCCACGAGGCGCGCTGCGCCGGTGCGAAGAAGACCTTCGGCGGCAGCCTGGAGAACCTGTACGTCGACGGCACGAGCATGCCCGACGTCCAGGCGTCCATCGAGGCCAAGCTCCAGTCCGACAAGAGCATCGACAGCGTCGTCACCCTGGGCGCGCCCTTCGCGGACGCCGCCGTCAAGGCCAAGGCGTCCGCCGGCAGCAAGGCCGAGATCGACACCTTCGACCTGAACGCCAAGGTCGCCGCCGCCCTCAAGGCCGGCACCCTCGGCTTCGCCGTCGACCAGCAGCCCTACCTCCAGGGGTACGAGGCGGTCGACCTGCTCTGGCTCTACCGCTACAACGCCGATGTGCTCGGCGGCGGGCGCCCCGTACTCACCGGACCGCAGATCATCACCGGGGCCGAGGCCGGCGCGCTGGAGAAGTACACCGAGCGGGGGACCCGGTGACCGCGACCGCACCCTCCGCGCCTCCCGCGGACGGCGGCGGTCCCGGGCCGCTCGGCGGGGGCGACGAGCGGCTCCTGCGTACGTCCCTGCTGCGCAGACTGCTCGGCCGGCCGGAGCTGGGCTCCGTCGCCGGTGCCGCCGCCGTCTTCCTGTTCTTCGCCCTGACGGCCGACTCGTTCCTGCGCGCCGCCAGCTTCGGCACCGTCCTCTACGCGGCCTCCACCATCGGGATCATGGCGGTCCCGGTGGCGCTGCTGATGATCGGCGGCGAGTTCGACCTCTCCGCCGGGGTGCTGGTGACCAGCTCGGCGCTGATCTCCTCGATGTTCAGCTTCCAGCTGACGGCCAACGTCTGGGTGGGCGTCGGGGTGTCGCTGCTGGTCACCCTGGCCATCGGGGCCTTCAACGGGGTGATGCTCACCCGGACGAAGCTGCCGAGCTTCATCATCACGCTCGGTACGTTCCTGATGCTGACCGGCCTCAACCTGGGCCTGACGAAGCAGATCAGCGGCACGGTCTCGACCAAGAGCATCGCCGACATGGAGGGCTTCCCCTCGGCGAGCAAGGTGTTCGCCTCGCAGCTGACCCTCGGCGGGGTCGAGCTGAAGGTGACCATCCTCTGGTGGGCCGTGCTGATCGCGGTGGCCACCTGGATCCTGCTGCGGACCCGCTTCGGCAACTGGATCTTCGCGGTCGGCGGCAACACCGACGCCGCCCGCGCGGTCGGCGTCCCGGTCGTCCGGACCAAGATCCTCCTCTACATGGGAGTGGCCTTCAGCGCCTGGATCGCGGGCCAGCACCTGCTGTTCTCGTTCGACGTGGTGCAGTCCGGCGAGGGCGTCGGCAAGGAGCTGATCTACATCGTCGCCGCCGTCATCGGCGGCTGTCTGATCACCGGCGGCTACGGCTCCGCGATCGGCGCGGCGGTCGGCGCGCTCATCTTCGGTATGACGGACAAGGGCATCGTGTACGCCGAGTGGAACCCGAACTGGTTCAAGTTCTTCCTCGGCGCGATGCTCCTTCTGGCCACCCTGCTCAACGCGTGGGTGCGCAGGCGCGCGGAGGCGACCCGATGACAGAGCTGCCGGAAACGACGGAACCGACCGACCCCGCCCCCACCCCCGTCTCCCTGATCCATCTCGACGGCATCAGCAAGCGCTACGGCAATGTGCGCGCCCTCGAAGACGTCTCGCTGGAGGTCAACGCGGGGGAGATCAGCTGTGTCCTCGGCGACAACGGCGCCGGCAAGTCCACCCTCATCAAGATCATCGCCGGGCTGCACCAGCACGACACGGGCGAGTTCCTGATCGAGGGCGAGCCGGTCACCCTCTCCTCCCCGCGCGAGGCCCTCGACCTCGGCATCGCCACCGTCTACCAGGACCTCGCGGTCGTCCCGCTGATGCCCGTCTGGCGGAACTTCTTCCTCGGCTCGGAGCCGACCACCGGCCGGGGCCCGTTCAAACGGCTCGACACCGCCCGGATGCGCGCGACCACCCGCGCGGAGCTGCTGCGCATGGGCATCGACCTGCGCGATGTCGACCAGCCGATCGGCACGCTCTCCGGCGGCGAGCGCCAGTGCGTGGCCATCGCCCGCGCCGTGCACTTCGGCGCCAAGGTCCTCGTCCTGGACGAGCCGACCGCCGCCCTCGGGGTGAAGCAGTCGGGCGTGGTGCTCAAGTACGTGGCCGCCGCCCGGGACGCGGGACTCGGAGTGGTCCTCATCACGCACAACCCGCACCACGCGTATCTGGTCGGCGACCGGTTCGTCCTGCTCAAGCGCGGCACGATGGCCGGCAGCCACACCAAGGACTCCGTCACGCTCGACGAGCTGACCCGCCAGATGGCGGGCGGCTCCGAGCTGGAGGAGCTGAGCCACGAGCTGGCCCGGACCCCGGCCCCACCGGCCCCGGGAGCCTGATCGTTCACGCGTGACTCTCCGCTGTGGCTTTCCACCCCGAACGACGCGCTGTGCGGTCCGGTTACCGGGCCGCACAGGCGCCCCGCCCTCCTCGGATGGCACAATCGCCGGGGCGGACACCGTCCGCCGCCAGCCGCCCGTCCGGGTCGGCCGGCCCCCGACCCCGCAGGGACGACACGACTCGTGCGAGCACCCAGCCGCCGCCCCACCCGGTACGGCCAGACCGAGCCGAAGGACCCGAGGGGGGCCGGCCGATGAGCACCTACCGCGACTTCGCGCACCGCGGCACCGCCCGCGCCACCGTTCTGCGGACCGTCGGCACCCGTGAGCGCCGCTCCCTGCTCACCGCCCCCCGCGTGCCGACCGTCGGCATCGACATCGGCGGTACGAAGGTGATGGCCGGCGTCGTCGACCCCGACGGCAACATCCTGGAGAAGCTCAGGACCGAGACACCGGACAAGTCCAAGAGCCCCCGGGTGGTCGAGGACACCATCGTCGAACTCGTCCTGGACCTCTCCGACCGGCACGATGTGCACGCCGTCGGGATCGGCGCGGCCGGCTGGGTCGACGCCGACCGCTCCAAGGTGCTCTTCGCCCCGCACCTCGCCTGGCGCGACGAGCCCCTGAGGGACGCGCTCTCCTCCCGGCTCGCCGTGCCCGTGATGGTCGACAACGACGCGAACACCGCCGCCTGGGCGGAGTGGCGCTTCGGCGCCGGCCGCGGCGAGGACCATCTCGTGATGATCACCCTGGGCACCGGGATCGGCGGCGCCATACTGGAGGACGGCCAGGTCAAGCGCGGCAAGTTCGGAGTGGCCGGCGAGTTCGGCCATATGCAGGTCGTCCCGGGCGGCCACCGCTGCCCGTGCGGCAACCGCGGCTGCTGGGAGCAGTACAGCTCCGGCAACGCCCTCGTCCGGGAGGCCCGCGAGCTGGCCGCCGCCGACTCCCCGGTCGCGTACAACATCATCGACCGGGTCAAGGGCAACGTCCACGAGATCACCGGCCCGCTGATCACCGAACTCGCCCGCGAGGGCGACGCCATGTGCATCGAGCTGTTCCAGGACATCGGCCAGTGGCTCGGCGTCGGCATCGCCAATCTGGCCGCCGCGCTCGACCCGTCCTGCTTTGTCATCGGCGGCGGGGTCAGCGCCGCCGACGATCTGCTCATCGGCCCGGCCCGCGACGCCTTCCGCCGTAACCTCACCGGCCGCGGCTACCGTCCCGAGGCCCGGATCGCCAAGGCACAGCTCGGCCCCGAGGCCGGCATGGTCGGCGCCGCCGACCTCTCCCGGCTGGTCGCCCGCCGCTTCCGCCGCGCCAAGCGCCGCCGAGTGGAGCGGTTCGAACGGTACGAGCGCTACGCGCAGGCCATCCGCAGCCCCCGGGCGCCCCAGGACCCGCCGTCATGACCGGGCACGCGACCACGCGCCTCACCGCGGGCGGCGGCGCCGGCTCCGGTACGGGGGACGGCGGCGCGGGCGAGCCGACCGTACCGGGCCAGGGCTCCGCGCCCGGTCCCGCCGGAGGACCGCCGGAGGACCGGCGCCACCGCAACCGCCGCCGCTGGCTGACGGCCATCGTCATCGTGCTGCTCATCGGCATCCCGGCCGGCTATCTGGTGATCTCCGCCGCGCAGAGCCGCGACAGCGGCCGGGACAAGGAGGTGGAGTCCTCCGCCACCGGCCTCCAGAACCTGCGCCCGTCCAAGATGAAGCGCCGCGTCTTCGAGGTCCCCATCCCGGACGGCGCCACGGACGTGCGCTACTTCGAGACGAGCAACTGGCGCACCAGCCGGCTCTACGTCCAGTTCGACGTCACCTCCGGCCGGCTCGACACGTTCCTCAGCGAGCTGGGCACGAGCCGCTCCGACCTCCGGGCGGGCGATCTCACCATCTCGCCCCGCGACCGGGAAGCCGTCGGCTGGAACTTCGACATCCCCGGCCACGACTGGGCGGGCACCAGCAACCGCCAGCCCTCCCCGCGCCCCAGCCAGGACATCATCGTGGATCTGACCGACCCCGGATTCCCCCGGGTGTTCGTCGTCTCGACCACCACGGCCTGACCACCGCGCGGACCACTCCAGGACCGCTCCCGGACCCCGGCCGGTCCCGGCCGGCGCCGGGGTGGGGCGCCGGGGCCGCGGCCCGATATGGGAGCGTGAGCGGGTGAGCGACACGACGACTAAGACCCTGCAATACCGCTTGGACGGGCCGGAAGACGCACCGATCCTGATTCTGGGCCCCTCCCTCGGCACCACCTGGCACATGTGGGACCGCCAAGTGCCCGAGCTGGCCCGGCAGTGGCGTGTGCTCCGCTTCGATCTGCCCGGTCACGGCGGCGCGCCCGCCCACCCCGCGACCAGCGTGCCCGAGCTGGCGGAGCGGCTGCTCGCCACCCTCGACATGCTCGGCGTACAGCGCTTCGGATACGTGGGCTGCTCCATCTCGGGGGCCATCGGCGCCGAACTGGCGCTGCGCCGCCCGGACCGGATCGCCTCGCTCGCGCTTGTCGCGGCCTCGCCCCGGTTCGGCACGGCCGACGAGTTCCGGCAGCGGGGCGTGATCGTCCGCGCCAACGGCCTCGACCCGATGGCCCGTACGGCGCCCGAGCGCTGGTTCACCCCGGGCTTCGCGGGCGCCCAGCCCGCCATCGTCGAATGGGCCGTGCAGATGGTCCGGACGACCGACCCCGGCTGCTACATCGCCGCCTGCGAGGCGCTCGCTGCCTTCGACATCCGGGCGGAGCTGGGCCGTATCGCCGTCCCGACGCTCGTCCTGGTCGGCGCCGAGGACCAGGTCACCGGGCCCGCCGAGGCGCGGACGCTGGTCGCCGGGATCCCCGACGCGCGGCTCGCGCTGGTCCCCGGCGCCTCCCATCTGGCGCCGGTCGAGCAGCCCGCCGCCGTCACGGACCTGCTGGTGCACCACTTCTCCACCGCCTGGTTCAACCCCTCCGACACCTCCACCAGCCTGATGGTGATGCCCGACCGGACGGACCGGCCCCTGGCCTCCGCGCCGGCCGGCCCCGTCGCCGAGATCGCCCCCGCCGCCGAACAGCCGCAGGCGGTCACCACCGGCCGCGCCGACCCGTACGACGCGGGCATGCGGGTGCGCCGGGAGGTCCTGGGCGATGCCCATGTGGACCGGGCCACGGCCGCCGCCGACGGCTTCTCCGGCGACTTCCAGGAGCTGATCACCCGCTACGCCTGGGGCGAGGTGTGGACCAGGGACGGTCTGGACCGCCGTACCCGCAGCGCGGTGACTCTGACCGCGCTGATCGCGGGCGGACATCTGGAGGAGCTGGCCTTCCACACCCGGGCCGCCCTGCGCAACGGCCTCACCCCGACCGAGATCCGCGAAGTGCTGATCCAGACGGCCGTCTACTGCGGGGTGCCCGCCGCGAACACGGCGTTCCGGGTGGCGGGGGCGGTGATCCGGGAGGAGACGACCCCGGAGACGTAGCAGGATGGACGCGGGGCGGCAGCGGTACGGACACGAACGAGAGAAGGGCGCGGCGGCGATGAGGCTCACGAAGAAGACACACGCCTGTGTACGGCTGGAGAAGGACGGGCGCACCCTCGTCATCGACCCGGGCGCCTTCACCGAGGCGGACGCCGTGACCGGCGCGGACGTCATCCTCGTCACCCACGAGCACGCCGACCACTTCGACGGGGACCGGCTGCGGGCCGCCCTCGAAGCCAGCCCCGCCGCCGAACTCTGGACACTGCGCAGCGTCGCCGGACAGCTCTCCGCCGCGTTCCCCGGCCGGGTCCACACGGTCGGCCACGGCGACGCCTTCTCGGCGGCCGGTTTCGACGTACGCGTCTACGGCGAACTGCACGCCGTGATCCACCCGGACATCCCCCGGATCACCAACGTCGGCTATCTCGTCGACGGTACGGTCTTCCACCCGGGCGACGCGCTGACTGTGCCCGATCACCCGGTGGACACGCTGCTGCTGCCCGTACAGGCGCCCTGGAGCAAGATCTCCGAGGTGATCGAGTACGTCAGGGAGGTACGGCCCCGGCGCTCCCTCGACGTCCACGACGCCCTGCTCACCGAGCTGGCGCGGCCCATCTACGACCACCAGATCGGCGGCCTGGGCGGGGCGGAGCACGGGCGGCTCGCACCGGGCGAATCCACCGACCTGTGACCGCCGCGATTACCGCCGCGAGAACCGGCGCGAAGATCGGCGCGGGGGGCGTTGTCGTACCCCGCCGCTAGGCTGTTCCTCATGCGCATCGCCACCTGGAACGTCAATTCGATCACCGCCCGGCTGCCCCGGCTGCTCGCCTGGCTGGAGAGCAGCGGTACGGACGTGCTGTGCGTCCAGGAGACCAAGTGCGCCGAGGAGCAGTTCCCGGACGGGGCGCTGCGGGAGCTGGGGTACGAGTCCGCCGTGCACGCCACCGGCCGGTGGAACGGGGTCGCGCTGGTGTCCCGGGTCGGGCTGACCGACGTCGTCAAGGGGCTCCCCGGCGGCCCGGAGTACGAGGGCGTGGCCGAGCCGCGCGCGGTCTCCGCGACCTGCGGCCCGGTCCGGCTCTGGTCGGTCTACGTGCCCAACGGCCGCGAGGTGGCCCACGACCACTACGCGTACAAGCTCGCCTGGTTCGAGGCGCTGCGCACGGCCGTGGCCGAGGACGCGGCGGGGCCCCGGCCCTTCGCCGTCCTCGGCGACTTCAACGTCGCCCCGGCCGACGAGGACGTGTGGGACCTCTCCCGCTTCGAGGGCGCCACCCATGTCACCCCCGCCGAGCGCGCCGCGCTCGCCGCGCTGCGCGAGCAGGGGCTCAGCGATGTGGTGCCCCGCCCGCTCAAGTACGACCGCCCGTACACCTACTGGGACTACCGCGAGCTGGGCTTCCCCAAGAACCGCGGTATGCGTATCGACCTCGTCTACGGCAACGCCCCGTTCGCCGGGGCCGTCAAGGACAGCTATGTGGACCGCGAGGAGCGCAAGGGCAAGGGCGCGTCCGACCATGCCCCGGTGGTCGTCGACCTCGACGTCTGAGGCCGTGGGGAACTAGGGCCTCTCGTTTGGATCATGCCGGGCTCGCGGGCCCCGGCACCGCGCCTCGCCGCGTTGTCGTCAGTCATCCCCAAGGTCTCGGCTTCGCTCGACCAGGGGAGACCCCATCCGCTCCTGCGTCGCCTCCCTCCTCCGCCTTGCGATCCACGGCACCGGACCCCGCTCCCTGATCCGGCCTGATCCAAACGAAAGACCCTAGGCGCAGGCCCGCGCGTGGTCGCGGATCGTCCGCCACACGCGGTGCACACCCGCCTCGGTGAGCAGCGGTGACCCCACGGCCGCGCGCAGGGCCGGGCGGCCGTCGACCGTGGCCGGCGTGAGCTGGATGCCCGGGTCCCCGGCCAGCCGGCCGGCGGCCTCCCGGGTCCGGCGGTCGGTGTCGAGACGGAAGACCACGAGACCGAGCCGGTGGGTGACCAGCTCGAAGCCGTTCTCCCGGGCGACGAGCCCGGCCAGCAGCTCCGCCATGCGCACATCGTGGCGGATGGCGGAGCGCAGCCCTTCGAGACCGTGGGCACGCATCACGTACCAGAGCTTGAGCGCGCGCATCGGCCGGCCCAGCGGGATCTGCCAGTCGCGGTAGTCGACCACCTCCCCGGTCTCGGTCGCGTCGTTGCGCAGATACGACGGCGTGATGCTCATGGCGTCGGTCAGCGCCCGCCGGTCGGCGGTCCACATCACGTCGCACGGGGTGCCGGTCCGCATCCACTTGTGGGCGTTGACGGCGTACGAGTCGGCCGCCTCGACCCCGTCGTTGAGCCACCGGTGCTCCGGGCAGAGGGCGGCCGGGCCCGCGTAGGCGGCGTCCACGTGCAGCCACACGCCCTCCTCGCGGCAGATCCGGCCCAGGTCCGCCAGCGGGTCGACCGCGCAGGTGCCGGTGGTGCCCGCGGTCGCGACCACGATCGCCGGTACGGCGCCGGCCCGCCGGTCGGCGGCGATCCGGGCCCGCAGCGCGTCGGGGTCCATCCGGGCGGTGCCGGGCAGGGTCGGTACGGCGGCGCTCGCGCCGAGACCGGCGACGCGGGCCGCCTTGGGCACGCACGAGTTGGCCTCCTCCGTGCGGTACAGCCGGTAGCGGCCCTCGGTGCCGTGGTCGCGCCACCGTCCTCGTGAGGCCCGGTGCAGGGCCGCGACGGTGGCGACCAGGACGGCGGAGGAGGCCGAGTCCTGGATCACGCCCCCGCCGTTCGCGGAGGTGTGGAGGAAGCGCTCGGGCAGACCGAGCGCCTTGGCGAGCCAGTCGGTGACCACCTGCTCCAGCTCGGTGGCCGCAGGCCCGGTCGTCCACATCATGCCCTGGACCCCCAGCCCGGCGGTGACCAGTTCGGCGAGCACGGAGGCGGGCGAGTTGCCGGTCGGGTAGTAGGCGAGGAACGCCGGGTGCTGCCAGTGGACCAGGCCGGGCACGACCGTGTCCCAGGTGTCCCGAAGGATCCGGTCGAGCGGCTCGCCCCGCTCCGGCGGCCCGGCCGGCAGGGCCGCGGCGACGGCGCCCGGGGCCAGGTCCGGTGTCACCGGCAGCCGCTCGTCCGCCAGTGCCCGCCAGTGGCCGAGGAGGAGGTCGACGGCCTCGTGGACGGCGGCCCGGAACGGATCGGCTTCGTTGACGAGAGACGTGATGGCGAACTCCAAGGAATCGTGGGCTACCTTTTCTCCCGCTATGGAATGTCATATCCCGTTACTTGTCCTCGCCCCGCCCGACCGGCTGCCCGCCGGCTTCGACGCGCTGCGCGCCGCCACCGGTACGGCACCCGTCCCGCCGGACGCCCCCGCCCATGTGCTGCCGGACCCCCGAGAGGCCGCCTACGACGCCTACTTTCGGGTCCGCCGCTCCTCCCACCGGCCCGCGGAACTCCTCGCCGCCGCCCTCCGGGAGACGCTCCGGGCCGTTCGCGCCCGGCTCCCCGAGGCCGCGGACGAACCCGTATTCGACGAGGTGCTCGCCGCCCTCGGCTTGACCGGACCCCCGGAAGCGGCGCCATTGACCGCCGCCCCCGCCGACGGACCCGCCCGCTGGCTCCACGGGCACCGTCTCTTCTTCGCGCTCATCCAGGCCACCACCGTCGGCGTCGCGGAGGCCCTCCACGCCACCGGCCCCGGCACCGCCGGCCGGGAGGCCGCCGACCGGGGCGCGGCGAGCGCCGCCGTCTGTCTGCGGGCCGGCACGGCGGCGCTCCGTATCGCCTCCGACTTCCCCGCGACCGACTACGAGGAGCTGATCCGGCCCTCCATGGAGCCCCCGCACCAGCCCGTGCCGGGTTTCTCCGGGCTCTGGTCCGCCGACCACCGGGTCCTGATCGACCAGCTGCGCACCTGGGGACGGAGCCCCCGGGCACGGGAGGGCTCCGCCGCCGGCCGGGCGCTGCGCGCGGCCCTGGAGGAGGCGTACGCGGCCCATGTCGGCGTCTGCCGGCGCTTCGTCGGTACGGGTCCCTCCCTGCTGGGCGGCTCCCCGGACGCGCCCGCCACGCTCGCCGAACTGGGCGCGGCCCGCCGCCGGCTCCTGAACTGACCGGCAACCGACCGGCGCCCCGTCGCGCAGGCGCTCAACTCCCGCCGGGTGGAGGGCATGCGCGCCCGGATCACCGAGCCGACCGGCGAACTCCTCGACGCGCTGCCGGACGACGGGCCCGATCGTGAACGCCGTCGTCAACCTCTCCGCCCACCCGGACCAGTTGGCCCATGTCCGCTCCGGAGCCGTCGGCCGGGACGAGCGCCACCCCGGCCTGACCCTCGCCGTACCCCCCGAGCGGCTGCGCCACCGCCCCACGGTGACCCAGAACGCGCTGAGCGAACTGCCGGTCCTGCTCGGGCCGCGAGCCCCTATGGTGTCCGGGCTGCGGTGATGGCAGGCTGGCCGGATGAACATCCCCTTCTTGGACAACTGGCGCAAGCGACAGGGCGGTGACGCCGGCGCGCCGTTCGCCGCGGGCGGCGACCAGGAGGGCGTGGCCGAGCTGCTCTCCGAGTGCGAGCTGCTGCGTGTCCGGGCAGGGCGGCACGGGCTGGTACTCGACGACTCCCCGGCCTCGCTGGAGGCGCTCGACCAGCTGCCGCCGCGCTGGCGCGACGACCCGGAGGAGCTGCCCTGGCTGGGCAACGACGCGGGTCTCTACCTCGGCACGGTGATCGTCCGTACGGTCCCGGGCGCCGTCTGGCGGATCTGGCCCGGCGGTCACCCGGTGGTGTGCCTGCCCTCCGGGCGGGAGATCCAGGTCGTCGAGGCCGGTCTCGAATGGGCGGCCACCGGCGCGCCCGAACTGTCCCAGGTGTACGGCGAGGCCGCGGAGGGCTGACGCCCCCCTGAGCAGTCCCTGAGCAGTAAATACGGCTTATGCCCTCGATGTGCGTGTCGCGTGTGAAGTCCCTTTCCCGGCTGGATAGTTTGCGCGGACCTCGACACAGCCGAGATTGGGTGGGGCAGGGTTTATGGCCGTCGATCCGTTGATCGAACTCCGTGATGTCAACAAGTACTACGGGCAGCTGCATGTCCTGAGGAACATCGATCTCACGGTCGCGCGCGGTGAGGTGGTCGTGGTCATCGGCCCCTCCGGCTCCGGGAAGTCCACGCTCTGCCGGACCATCAACCGGCTGGAGACCATCGAGTCCGGCCGGATCACCATCGACGGGCGCCCGCTCCCCGAGGAGGGCCGCGGACTCGCCCGGCTGCGCGCCGAAGTCGGCATGGTCTTCCAGTCGTTCAACCTCTTCGCGCACAAGACCGTCCTGGCCAATGTCTCGCTCGCGCCGGTCAAGGTACGGGGACTCAAGAAGGAGGACGCCGACCGGCGCTCCCGCGAACTCCTCGACCGCGTCGGCCTCGCGGACCAGGCGGACAAGCTGCCCGCGCAGCTCTCCGGCGGTCAGCAGCAGCGCGTGGCGATCGCCCGCGCGCTCGCCATGGATCCCAAGGCGCTGCTCTTCGACGAGCCGACCTCCGCGCTCGACCCGGAGATGATCAACGAAGTCCTCGAAGTCATGCGCCGGCTCGCCGAGGAGGGCATGACCATGGTCGTGGTCACCCACGAGATGGGCTTCGCCCGTTCCGCCGCCCACCGCGTGGTCTTCATGGCCGACGGCCGTATCGTCGAGGACCGCTCCCCGGAGGACTTCTTCACCGCCCCGGCCAGTGAGCGGGCCCGGGACTTCCTCTCCAAGATCCTCAAGCACTGAGCGGGGACGGGACCGTGAGAAGAACACTGACCGCGCTGCTGCTCGCCCTCCTCGCGCCGCTGCCGCTCGCCGCCTGCGGCCGGCCCGGCAGCCCGCCCGTCAAGGGCCCCCGCGCCGAAGCCCTGCCCCACTACCGGGTCGACCGGGGCTTCCGGCTCCCCGACTCGCCCACCTGGCGGGCCGCCCAGCGGCGCGGGCACCTCGTCGTCGGCGCCAAGGAGGACCAGCCGTACATGGGCGAGAAGGACCCGGCCACCGGCGTCTACTCGGGCTTCGACATCGAGATCGCCAAGATGATGTCGGCCTCCCTGGGCTTCGACCCGAAGACGATCAGCTTCCGTACGATCGCCTCCGCCAACCGCGAGACGGCCCTCCAGAACGGGCAGATCGACTACTACGTCGGCACGTACACCATCAACGACAACCGCAAGAAGCTCGTCGGCTTCGCCGGGCCCTACTACCTGGCCGGCCAGTCCCTACTGGTACGCACCGACGAACACGGCATCAACGGCCCCGACGACCTCGCCGGCAAACGCGTCTGCTCGGCCACCGGCTCCACCCCGTACCAGCGCATGCGGCACGACTACCCGCGCGTCGAACTCGTCGGCTACGACACCTACTCCGTCTGCGTCGACAATCTCCTCACCTACCAGGTCGCCGCCGTCACCACCGACGACACCATCCTCCAGGGGTACGCCGCCAAGGTGCCCAAGGAGCTGAAGGTCGTCGGCAGGCCGTTCTCGAAGGAGCCGTACGGCATCGGCGTGCCGCGCGCGGACAACGCCCTGCGTTTTGCCCTCGACGACGCCCTCGCCGTCCACGAACGCGACGGCGACTGGCAGAAGGCGTACGACGCGACGCTCGGCCTCTCCGGCCGCCGGGCGACCCCGCCGCCGCCCATCGACCGCTACCCGGCGAGCTGAGGCAGCCCATGGACGTGCTCACCAAGAACTTCTCCCTCTTCGCCAAGGGCTTCCTCGGCACCGTCGAACTCACCGTCTACGCCTCCCTGCTGGCGCTCGCGCTCGGCTTCCTGATGGCGTCCTTCCGCGTCGCGCCGATCCGCTCGCTGCGCGCGCTCGGCACCGTCTGGGTCACCGTGCTGCGCAACACCCCGCTGACGCTGCTGTTCTTCGCGGTGGTGCTCGGGCTGCCGCGCTTCGGTCTCGTACTGCCCTTCCAGCTCTTCGCGGTTCTCGCGCTCGGCTGCTACACCTCCGCGTTCATCTGCGAGGTGCTGCGCTCGGGCATCAACACCGTGCCCCGGGGGCAGGGCGAGGCGGCGCGCAGCCTCGGGATGCGCTTCGGGCAGACGCTGGGCGGGGTGGTGCTGCCGCAGGCGTTCCGTACGGTCATCCCGCCCATCGGCTCCACCCTGATCGCCCTCGCCAAGAACTCGGCGATCGCGGGCGCGTTCAGCGTGACCGAGCTGCTCGGCACGTACAAGACCCTCAACGAGCTGGGCTACAGCATCATCTGGACGTTCGTCTGGATCGCCGTCGGCTACCTGATCATCACGCTGGCCATCAGCGCGCTGTTCAACATCATGGAGAAGCGCTGGGGGACCGCCCGATGACCGGCCCGATGAACCGCCTCATGAACCGCCCGGCGAAGCACCCGTCGAAGCGCGCGACCGCCGTCACCGGGCCGACCGCCCTCTACGACGTCCCGGGCCCCAGGACCCGGCGCCGGCACCGCGTCTACGGGGTGGTGACGACGGCGGCGATCGCCGCGCTCCTCGGCTGGGTGCTCTATCTCCTCTTCGACACCGGCCAGTTCACCGCCGTCAAGTGGTCGCCCTTCGAGTACCGGGGCATCCAGGACCTGCTGCTGACCGGGCTCGGCAACACCCTCAAGGCGTTCGCGTACGCCGCGGTGCTCTCGCTCGCCCTGGGCGCGGTCCTCGCCTCGGGGCGGCTCTCCGAGCACCGGCCGGTGCGCTGGGTGGCCACCGCCCTGGTCGAGTTCTTCCGGGCGATGCCCGTACTGGTGATGATCTTCTTCATCTTCGTGGCGCTCAAGGTGCAGGCCCTGCCCGCGCTCGTGGCGGGACTCACGCTCTACAACGGCTCCGTGCTCGCCGAGGTGTTCCGCACCGGAGTCAACTCGGTCGAGCGCGGTCAGCGGGAGGCGGCGTACGCGCTGGGCATGCGCAAGACGCAGGTCATGTCGTACGTGCTGGTGCCGCAGGCGGTCCGCGCCATGCTGCCCACGATCATCAGCCAGCTGGTGGTCGCTCTCAAGGACACATCGCTGGGATATTTGATCACCTATGAGGAGTTCCTCCATGCCGGAAAGCTCATCGCCTCGAATCTCGACTACGATTTGCCGTTCATCCCCGTGGTGATGGTGATTTCACCGATCTACATCGGGATGTGCATGCTGCTCTCCTGGTTCGCCCACTGGCTGGCCGGGCGGCAGCGGCGCAACCCGAGAACCGATGCCGCGGGTCCCGCCCCGGCATCCCCAGGGACGCTGCTGCCGGGCGCGCAGTAGCAGCGGTAGAGGTACCGGGCAGTGGCCCGCCCGGCGGCAGCCGGAGATCACTTCTCGTACCACGGGGAGAAGGTCAGCTGCGCGCCGGTCGGGCTGTGCCGGGGCCCGGGGAACCCCCGTCAGCCGGTGGACGCCGGGGGCTCCGGCCGCGGCTCGGGGAACGGGGCGAGCGCCTCCCGGGTCACATCCGCCACCAGCTCCACCACATCGGGCCCGTACGCCTGTGAGTTGACCACCTTCAGCAGCAGACAGAACGACTTGTCGCCGTGCTGCCGCGCCAGCTTCTCGTGGCGGCGGGCGAGATAGCGGGTGGCCGCCTGGTTGGTGATGGCCCGCTGGCCGCAGAAGAGGAAGACGGGCCGCGCGTCCTCGCCCACGGTCAGCCGCGCCAGCAGGACGTACTCGACGCTGCCGGACTCCACCCGGTAGTGGTCCGTGCCGATCCGCAGGGCGCCGCGCTCTGCTCTCGGCTCGGGGTCCGTGTTCATTCTGACCCCCGGCAGCAGGGTCGCCAGATGGGCCCCCATCCGGCGATTCGACCCGGGACCGCCGAGGCAGAACTCGCTCTGCTCCCCGAAACCGCGGCGCGCCGTGTCGTGCTGGACGATCTCCGCGTGTGCCCCGCACTCCTTGATCAGCGCGGCCAGCTCCAGCAGCGCGAAGACGTCGTTGCGGTGCACCGCGCCGTCGCCGCCCGCCTCGCGGTTGACGACCAGCAGACATGTGGAGTTGCCCGGCAGCCCGAAGAACGCCTGCTTCCGGCGGAGCCGGCGCTGCCAGAGGGAGGTGCGGACGAGCCAGCCGAGCGAGCCGCTGACCCCGGCGGCGGCGACACCGAGCACGATGTTGCGTATGTCGTCATTCATGAGCGCGCATGGTAGTCGCGCACGGTCCCGCCGGGGCGAACGCGCGTGCGGGCGCGGGTGCGGGTGCGCTCCTGACGGGGAGGGGCCGGTGAAGTTACCCTGCGCTGAAGGTTCCTGACTGGAGGTACGGATGCGTCGTTCCGTTGCGCGGAATGTCTCTGTGGTGGCCGTCGCCGCGGCCATGCTGTCGGTCGGCGCGGCGGCGCCGCCCCCGGGGACCCCCTCGGCGGGGAGCCCCTCCGCCGGGATCCCGGCGGCCGGGAAGACACCGGTCGCCACCGGGTACGGGGGAGTGGTCTCCAGCGTCGACGCCGATGCCTCGGCCGCCGGGATCGAGGTGCTCCGGCAGGGCGGCAACGCGGTGGACGCGGCCGTCGCCACCGCCGCCGCGCTCGGGGTGACCGAGCCGTACTCCGCGGGCATCGGCGGGGGCGGCTACTTCGTCCACTACGACGCCAGGTCCCGTACGGTACGGACCATCGACGGCCGGGAGACCGCCCCGAAGTCGGCGGACCGCTCGCTCTTCCTGGAGAACGGCGTCCCGATCCCGTTCGCGGAGGCGGTCACCAGCGGGCTCGGTGTCGGCACCCCCGGCACCCCCGCCACCTGGGAGACCGCGCTGCGCGCCTGGGGCAGCCGCTCGCTGGCGCAGGTGCTGAAGCCCGCCGAGCGGATCGCGCGCGACGGCTTCACCGTCGACAGCACGTTCCGCGCCCAGACCCAGTCCAACCAGGCGCGGTTCGCTGACTTCCCGGACACCGCGAAGCTGTTCCTGCCGGGCGGGCAGCTGCCGGCCGTCGGCTCGGTCTTCAAGAACCCGGACCTGGCCCGCACCTACGCCGAGCTGGGCCGCAAGGGCACCGACGTGCTCTACCGGGGCGACCTGGGCCGCGACATCGTCCGTACGGTACGGAACCCGCCCGTCGACCCGGCCGCCGCCCGGACCGTACGCCCCGGGGATCTGACGGTCAAGGACCTCGCCGCGTACCGCACGAAGCGGCAGGCGCCGACGGAGATCGCGTACCGCGGCCTCGGTGTGTACGGCATGGCGCCCTCCTCCTCGGGCGGTACGACGGTCGGTGAGGCCCTCAACATCCTGGAGCGCACGGACCTTTCGAAGGCCACCGAGGAGCGGTATCTGCACCGGTTCATCGAGGCGAGCCGGATCTCGTTCGCGGACCGGGGCCGCTGGGTCGGTGACCCGGCCTTCGAGGACGTACCGGTCAAGGGGCTGCTCTCGCAGCGGTTCGCGGACTCCCGCGCCTGCCTGATCAAGGACGACGCGGTGCTCAAGAGCCCGCTGGCGCCCGGCGATCCGAGCGATCCCACCCCGTGCGCGACGAGCGGTGCGGCCGTACCGGACACCTACGAGGGGGAGAGCACCACCCATCTGACGGTCGCCGACAAGTGGGGCAATGTCGTCGCGTACACCCTGACGATCGAGTCGACGGGCGGCAGCGCCATCACCGTGCCGGGCCGCGGCTTCCTCCTCAACAACGAGCTGACCGACTTCTCCTTCGCCCCGGCCAACCCGGCCGTCCACGACCCGAATCTGCCGGGTCCCGGAAAGCGCCCGCGCTCCTCCATGTCCCCGACGATCGTGCTCGACCGGCACGACCGGCCGGTGGTGGCGCTCGGTTCGCCGGGCGGCGCGACGATCATCACCACCGTCCTCCAGACCCTGACCGGCCATCTCGACCGCGGTATCCCGCTGGTCGACGCGATCGCGGCGCCCCGTGCCAGCCAGCGCAACGGCGCGGCGACCGAGCTGGAACCGGGGCTGTGGAACAGTCCGGTCCGCGGCCGGCTGGAGGCGCTGGGGCATGTCTTCACCCAGAACGCGGAGATCGGCGCGGTGACCGGGGTGCAGCGGCTGCCCGACGGCCGCTGGCTGGCGGCGGCGGAGACGGTACGCAGGGGAGGCGGCTCCGCGATGGTCGTCCACCCGTCGGGCCGTACGCACTGACAACTGCCCGCAGAACCAACCCTGTTGGGCCCGGACACCGGGTCCGGCAGGGGCCGGGGACGCCGTCCGCCACCGCCCTGTCGACGAGTTTGAACTCACCGTGGACAAAGTATGGACGGTTCCAACGGTACTTCGTACGCTGGGCGTCGCTCTCGCACGGAACGTACCGCTCCCCGGCCGCGCTGCCTCGCAGCGCACAGCAGGAGGCAGAGTGACGCCCCGCACGCACGTGAGCACCACACAGCGCCGTGGTCCCCGGAGACTCGCCGGAGCCTTCCTCGCGGCCCTCCTCCTCGGCGGCCTCGCGGCGCCCGGCGCGGAGGCCGACGAGAAACCCTTCGCGGACCTGCCGCCCCAGGAACCCGGTGTCACACTCCGGGTCTTCGACATCCAGAAGCCGCTGACCAAGCTCTGCGACCTCAAACCGGCCCAGACCCCCAACGTCGACAAGCTGCTCCCGAACATCGACTGGTCCTCCACCGAGGGCTTCGGCTTCAACGACATGTTCGTGTCGCAGATCACCGCCAACCTCAGCGTCCCCACCGACGGCACCTACACCTTCCGTCTGATCAGCGACGACGGCTCCCGGCTCTTCATCGGCAACCGCAAGGTCATCGACCACGACGGACTGCACGCCGCCACGCCCAAGGACGGCGAGATCGCCCTCGCGCCCGGCTACCACGCCCTGCGCATCGACCACTTCGACCGCTACAACGACCAGCAGGTCACCCTCCAGTGGAAGCCACCGGGCGCGACCGCCTTCACCCTCGTCCCGAACTCCGTGCTCAGCACCGAATCCGGTGTCGTCCGGGTCACCGCCCCCGGCCGCAAGGAGTGCGAGGGCGTCACCGACACCCCCGGCGACGGCCTTCCGCTGACCGCGGTCAACCCCGGCTACACCCTCACCGATCTGCGCCCCGAGGGCTTCCGGCCGCAGGTCTCCGCGATGGACTGGCTGCCGGACCGCAAGCTCGCCGTGACCACCTGGGGCGGCAGCGAGAACACCACGGGCGAGGTCTACCTCCTCGACCAGGTGACCGGGAACACCGGGCCGGACAAGGTCACGTACACGAAGATCGCCGAAGGTCTCAAAGAGCCGATGGGGATCAAGTACGTCGACGGCAAACTGTATGTCTCGGAGAAGCACCAGCTCACCGAGTTGTCCAACCTGAAGGGCCTCAACTCCCCGGACACGATCCGCAAGGTGGCCGAGTGGCCCTACGGCGGCAACTACCACGAGTTCGCCTTCGGACTGCTGTACGAGCACGGGCACTTCTATCTGAACCTCTCCGTCTCCATCAACCACGGCGGTGCGACGACCCGTCCGCAGCCCGCCGTGAACCGCGGCACCGCCATCAAGGTCAACAAGCGCACCGGCAAGGTCACTTACCTGGCCGGTGGTCTGCGTACCCCGAACGGGATCGGCAAGGGCCCGAACGGCGCGCTCTTCGTCACCGACAACCAGGGCGGCTGGCTGCCCGCCTCCAAGCTGCTCCACATCAAGAAGGAGAGGTTCTTCAACCACTTCACCGAACCGGCCGGGCCGTACGACGACCGGACGGCCACCAAGCCGGTCCTCTGGCTGCCGCAGAACGAGATAGCCAACTCGCCCAGCACACCGATGCTGCTGGAGAAGGGCCCCTTCGCCGGACAGATGCTCATCGGCGATGTCACCTACGGCGGACTCCAGCGCGCCGATCTGGAGAAGGTGAAGGGCGAGTACCAGGGCGCGCTGTTCCGGCACACCCAGGGCCTGGAGGCCGGTGTCAGCCGGATCAGCACCGGCCCGGACGGCGCGATCTACGTCGGCGGCCTCGGCGCCGAGGGCAACTGGGGCCAGACGGGCAAGCTCCGTTACGGTCTCCAGAAGCTCACCCCGAACGGCGAGAACCCGTTCGACATCAAGACCATGCGCGCCACCCGCGACGGCTTCGAACTCACCTACACCCAGCCCCTGTCGGAGGAGACGGCCGCCAAACTCGCCAATGGCGCCTACTCCGTCGAGCAGTGGCGCTACGTCCCCACCCCGTCCTACGGCGGCCCCAAGATCGACGAGGAAGTCCTGCCCGTCACGGCGGCCCGGCTCTCCGGCGACGGGCGCAAGGTCCGGCTCACCATCCCGGGGCTGAAGACCGACCGGGTGGTGCACCTGCGCTCGCCGCGCCCGTTCGCCTCGGCCACCGGTGAGGCGCTCTGGTCCACCGAGGCGTGGTACACACTGAACGCGCGCCCCGGCCCCGAGGAGCCCGTCACCTCGTACGACGCCGAGTCGGGGCGGCTGACCGGCGGCGCTGACCGGGACACCGAGCACGCCGGCTACACCGGCGGCGGCTTCGTCGACGGCTTCGGTGTCAAGGGCGCCACCGTCACCCTCGACATCAACGTGCCCGCCGAGGGCGCGTACGACGTGGCACTGCGCTACGCCAACGGCCCGAACCCCTTCACCGGCACGAAGACCCTGGGGGTGAGTGTCAACGGCGGGGAGGTCCGGCAGACCAGCCTCCCCCATACCGGCGCCTGGAACCGCTGGGCCACCAAGACCGAGCGGTTCACCCTGCGCAAGGGGCACAACACCCTGACGTACGCCAACCGGCCCGAGGACACCGGCCATATCAACCTCGACATGGTCGAGGTACGCCCGCCGGGCAGCCGGATCGACCTGTTCTCCGGCGGCAGTCTCGCCACCGACTGGCAGCACACCGACGGCCGCTCCACCACCTGGCCGCACACCGCCGAGAACTCCGTCGAGGTGGCCAGCGGTGACATCCGCACCAAACGGGCCTTCGGGGACTTCAAGCTGCACGCCGAGTTCCGGGTGCCGCTGATGCCGGACGATGTCACGGGCCAGGCCCGGGGGAACAGCGGGATCTTCCTCCAGGAGCGGTACGAGATCCAGATCCTGGACTCGTTCGGAACAGCGGGACCCGGCCTGGACACCGCCGGGTCCATCTACAACAAGAAGGCCGCCGACCGGAACATGGCCACCGCGCCGGAGACCTGGCAGACGTACGACATCGAGTTCCGCGCGGCCCGCTACGACACCGACGGGCGCAAGACCGAGAACGCCCGGATCAGTGTGGTGTGGAACGGTGTGCTGGTCCACGACAAGGTGGCGGTGGACGGACCGACCGGCAGCGGCAACGCCGAACTGGCCGCCACGGGCGCGATCCGGCTCCAGGACCACGGCGACAAGGTCCGCTTCCGGAACGTGTGGATCGAACCGCTGGAGTGAGTGGCCCTAGGGCCCGCGGCTTCCCGGCGCACCCGGGCTTCACGGTGCTGTCAGGATCCGCGGGCCCTCGTCGGTGATCGCGACCGTGTGTTCCGTGTGGGCCGCGCGGCTGGCGTCCAGGGTCCGTACCGACCAGCCGTCGCGGGCCGTGAAGTGACGGTCCGTACCGCTGCTCGTCAGCATCGGCTCGATCGCCAGCACCATCCCGTGGCGCAGCGGCAGACCCCGGCCCGGGCGTCCCTCGTTGGGGACGCCCGGGTCCTCGTGCATCGACCGGCCCACCCCGTGGCCGCCGAAGCCGGCCGGGATGCCGTAACCCGCCGCGCGGCACACCCGGCCGACCGCGTGCGCGATGTCGCCGATGCGGTTGCCGACCACGGCCGCCGCTATGCCGGCCTCCAGCGCGCTGTTCGCCGTGTCGATCAGCCGCAGGTCGTCGGGGCGGGCGCGGCCGACCGTGAAGCTGATCGCCGCGTCACCGACCCAGCCGCCGAGCACCGCGCCGCAGTCGATGCTCACCAGATCGCCGTCGTGCAGCCGGTAGGGGCCCGGGATGCCGTGCACGATCACATCGTTGACGGAGGCACAGATCACGGCGGGGAAGGGGGTGGGCGCCCAGGAGGGGTGGTAGTCGAGGAAGGGCGAACCGGCGCCCGCGCCGCGCAGCACGGCCCGGGCGGTCTCGTCCAGGGAGCGCAGGGTGACGCCCACGGCCGCCGCTTCCCGGACCGCCGCCAGCGCCTGTGCGACGATCCGGCCGGCGGCTCGCATGGACTCCAGAGACGCGTCGGTTTTGATCTGCACCATTCCCCTCACTGTAGCGGCGCCGCTACCGGGGTGGCGGTATTACAATGACGGAATGGTACGGAATCCCCTCACCCCGGAAGAGCGCGAGCGAGGCGAGCGGCTCGGCCGGCTCCTCCGCGAGGCGCGCGGCCCGCGCAGCATGGTGGAGATCGCCGCCGTCGCCGGTCTCTCCGCCGAGACGCTCCGCAAGATCGAGACCGGCCGTGCCCCGACGCCCGCCTTCTTCACGGTGGCGGCGCTCGCGGCGGCGCTGGGCCTGTCGATGGACGAGATCGCGGTGAACTGCGCGCCGGTGCCGGTCTGATGGCCGTGGCCCGGAGCGACGAGTAGGGTCACGGCCGTGACCACCCTCGAAGAACTCGGCCGCAGCCGCTACGTGAGTCTCACCACGTACCGCAAGGACGGCACCGGCGTCGCCACACCCGTCTGGCATGTGGTGGACGGCGGCGAGCTGTTCCTCTGGACCCGCTCGGACTCCTGGAAGGTCAAGCGGATCCGCAACAACGGAAAGGCGCTGGTGACCCCCTGCGACGTACGCGGGCGGACCGCGCCGGGAGCGGTGGGTGCCGAAGGCGTGGCACGGCTGCTCGACGCGGCCGGGCTGGACCGGGTGCGCAAGCTGCTCGCCGCCAAGTACGGCTGGCAGTTCTGGCTGGTCGACCGGCCGGCCATGATCGTGCGCGGCGGCAAGCGCCCGCACACCGGCATCGCCGTCACACTGGATGCCCCGGCCGGAACGGGCTGACGGGCGAGAGCCGGCGGGTGAGACCGTCGCACCGTGGCGGAAAACTGACTGTAGCCGCGTCGTAACACGGCTAAGGTCAAATGCCTGCGGACCGAAGTGTCCCCTCCGTGGGGGACTGACACGGACGGGGCAGCCATGGCTGTGCATCAACTCCCGGCGGAGACCGGTGAATTCGCGCGGTATTTAAGAGACCTCGCGGCGCGGCTCGACCCGGCCGGCGGCTGGTACGGGGTCTTCCGGCACCGGGACCCCGACGGGCTGCGCGCCTGTTTCGACGGCGCCCAGATCCCGCCCTGGGACGTGGTCGAGTCGCTCCTCCAGGACTTCGCGGCCGGGCGCGACGAGCGCCTGGTGGCCCGCGAGACCGTACGGGCCGGCCGGCTCCACACCGCGTCGGCCGCCGCGTACGACCGCCTGCCCGGCGGCGCCGAGGCGCTCGCGGAGCGGCTGCGGCTGATGCTCCGTGAGCAGACGTACGCGGCGGGCCGGGCCGACGAACTCGTCCGGCTGCTCCGTACGGCCCCCGAGGGCGCGCCCGAGACGGAGCGGCTCACCCACGAACTGGCCTGGATCCGCGACGACCACACGCGCGCCACCGCGCGCTGCGCCGAACTCCGCGCCCGGCTGGCCTCCTTGACGCCGCCCGGCCGCCCCGGTGCGCCCGGCCGCCCGCCCGCGCCGGGAAGCTGGTTCCGCGGCGAGGGGCCGTCCGACTTCGGCGGGACGGATCCGGATCCGGGCCCGGCCACCCGTGCCGGTACGGGAGCGGGTACGGATACGGGCGCGGGCGCCGTGCCGCACGCCGAGCCCGACGAGCCCCGCGAGCTGACCGCCAAGGAGAGACGCGCCAGGGAGAAGAAGGAGAAGCGGGAGAAGAAGGAGAAGCGGCCCGCGGCCCCGCGCAAACCGCGCGGCGCCCGCTTCGCCGGGATCGAGGCCGAAGACCCGGGCTCCGGCCCGGGCCCCGACCCCGGCATCGGCTTTGAGCCCGCCACCGGACCCGGGCCCGGACCCGTGACCGCTCCCGCCGGAGGGGCCCGTTCCGGCACCGGCCCCCGGACCGCACCGGCCGCACCGGCGCCGATGGCGCCCGTACCGCCTCCCCGTACCTCCGGCGCCCCGCGCGGCGCCCGCTTCGGCGGCGCGCCCGCCGCGCCCGCGCGCCCCGCGGAGCCCGACCTGACCGTCGCGGACCGCCGGGCCGTCGCCGACACCGTCGCCCTGCTGATCCGGCTGCGCGCCGAGGGACGCAGCGGCGAGGCCCATGTCGTCCTCTGCGAGGCCGCGGGCCGCCCGCCCGGTCAACTCCCGCCGCTCGGCGCCGAACTGCGCCGCGCCGGACTCGGCGCCGACTGGTCCGAACTGCTCTGGGAGGCCGCCTCCCTGCCGCCCGAGCGTCTCGCCGCGGCGGCCGGCGCGCTCGCCGCCGCCGGCCGGGACGACGACTGCGCCCAACTGCTGCGCCAGGCGGTCTCCCGGCCCCCCGGGGAGATCACCGAGGCCGTCCGCGCGCTCGGCGACGCGGGCCGCGCCCGGGAGGCGAAAGGGCTGCTCAGCGCGTTCGTACAGGCCCGTACACCGGAGGACGCGGCGCTGCTCGCCGCCCCCGATCCGCGGCGGCTCGTACCGCGCCTCCTCGACGCGGCCCGCGCGGTCTCGACCGCCCGCGAACGCGATCTCGTCCACGCGCTGCGCACCGCCGGGATCGTGGCCGGCTGACGGGGTGCGAGGGCGGTCGGCGGTGCGGTCGGCGGTGCTGCGGTCCGGGGTGCGCGCCCGGGCATTCCGGCCGGAACCGCTCGATGTCGACCGCTCGGGTATGAAACTTGATCGACTCTGCGGGTTAACGACGATGGTCTTGCCGTCGTGTGAACCGGGGCTTAGGTTCTCCCTCTACGCATCGAATCTACGTGCGTAGAGCGCACGGAACGCACCCGCCGAAGGAGCAGCTCGTGGCCTCAGTCGTACGCGCCGCACTCGTCCAGGCGACCTGGACGGGTGACACCGAATCCATGATCGCGAAACACGAGGAACACGCCCGCGAGGCGGCCCGGCAGGGCGCGAAGATCATCGGCTTCCAGGAAGTCTTCAACGCGCCCTACTTCTGCCAGGTGCAGGAGCCCGAGCACTACCGGTGGGCCGAACCGGTTCCCGACGGCCCGACCGTCAGCCGGATGCGCGAGCTGGCCCGCGAGACCGGCATGGTCATCGTCGTGCCCGTCTTCGAGATCGAGCAGTCCGGCTTCTACTACAACACCGCGGCGGTCATCGACGCCGACGGCTCGTACCTCGGCAAGTACCGCAAGCACCACATCCCGCAGGTCAAGGGCTTCTGGGAGAAGTACTACTTCAAGCCCGGCAACGCCGGCTGGCCCGTCTTCGACACCGCCGTCGGCCGGGTCGGTGTCTACATCTGCTACGACCGCCACTTCCCCGAGGGCTGGCGCCAGCTCGGGCTGAACGGCGCGCAGATCGTCTACAACCCCTCCGCCACCTCGCGCGGCCTCTCCAGCTACCTCTGGCAGCTCGAACAGCCCGCCGCCGCCGTCGCCAACGAGTACTTCGTCGCCGCGATCAACCGCGTCGGCCAGGAGGAGTACGGCGACAACGACTTCTACGGCACGAGCTACTTCGTCGACCCGCGCGGCCAGTTCGTCGGCGACACCGCGAGCGACAAGGCCGAGGAACTCGTCGTCCGCGACCTCGACTTCGGCCTGATCGACGAGGTGCGCCAGCAGTGGGCGTTCTACCGGGACCGCCGCCCCGACGCGTACGAGGGACTGGTGCGGCCATGAGCGAGCTGCACGCCAGGCACCGCGCCGTCCTCCCCGAGTGGCTCGCGCTCTACTACCAGGACCCCATCGAGATCACCCACGGCGAGGGCCGCCATGTGTGGGACGCCGACGGCAACCGCTATCTCGACTTCTTCGGCGGCATCCTCACCACCATGACCGCCCACGCGCTCCCCGAGGTCACCAAGGCGGTGAGCGAGCAGGCCGGCCGGATCATCCACTCCTCCACGCTCTACCTCAACCGCCCCATGGTCGAACTCGCCGAGCGCATCGCCGGGTTGTCCGGCATCCCCGACGCCCGGGTCTTCTTCACCACCTCGGGCACCGAGGCCAATGACACCGCGCTGCTGCTGGCCACCGCGTACCGCGGCTCGCAGCAGATCCTGGCCATGCGCAACAGCTACCACGGCCGCTCCTTCTCCACCGTCTCGATCACCGGCAACCGCGGCTGGTCGCCCACCGGGCTCTCCCCGCTCCAGACGCTGTACGTCCACGGCGCCGTCCGCAACCGGGGCCCGTACGCCGGGCTCACCGACGAGCGGTACATCGAGGCATGCGTCGAGGACCTCGAAGACCTGCTCGGCCATGTCCGTACCCCCGCCGCGCTGATCGCCGAACCCATCCAGGGCGTCGGCGGCTTCACCGCCCCGCCCGACGGGCTGTACGCCGCGTTCCGCGAAGTCCTCGACCGGCACGGCATCCTGTGGATCAGCGACGAGGTGCAGACCGGCTGGGGCCGCACCGGCGAACACTTCTGGGGCTGGCAGGCACACGCGCAGAACGGCCCGCCGGACATCCTCACCTTCGCCAAGGGCATCGGCAACGGCATGTCCATCGGCGGGGTCGTCGCCCGCGCCGACATCATGAACTGCCTCGACGCCAACTCCCTCTCGACCTTCGGCGGCAGCCCCGTCACCATGGCCGCCGGCCTCGCCAACCTCTCGTATCTGCTGGAGCACGACCTCCAGGGCAACGCCCGCCGCGTCGGCGGACTGCTCATCGAGCGGCTGCGCGCCATCGGCGCCCGCGTCGACTCCGTACGGGAGGTACGCGGCCGGGGCCTGATGATCGGGATCGAGCTGACCGAGCCGGGGACGGCCGACGCCGCGCCCGGCAAGGTCGCGGCGGTGCTCGAAGCGGCCCGCGAGGGCGGGCTGCTGATCGGCAAGGGCGGCGGACACAACACCAGCGTGCTGCGGATCGCGCCACCGCTCTCGCTGACCGTCGCCGAGGCGGAGGAAGGCGCCGCGATCCTCGAACAGGCGTTGCGCGCACTGTAGTTCGGCCGAGCGGGCCGGCCAGGAAGGCAGCCGGCCGAGCAGGGCAGTCAGCCCAGACAAGGGAGCGCCACCCGTATGAGCAGCAGTACCCGCACCCTGATCCGCGGCGGTCTCGTCATCACCGCCGCCGACGAGATCCACGCCGATGTCCTGATCGAGGACGGCCGGATCGTCGCCCTCGCCGCCCACGGCTCCGGCCCCGCCGAGAGCTGGACCGCGGGCCGGACGATCGACGCCACCGGCAAGTACGTCATCCCGGGCGGTGTCGACGCGCACACCCATATGGAGATGCCGTTCGGCGGGACCTTCGCCGCCGACACCTTCGAGACCGGCACCCGGGCGGCGGCCTGGGGCGGCACCACCACCATCGTCGACTTCGCCATCCAGTCCCCGGGCCGGTCGCTGCGCGAGGGCCTGGACGCCTGGTTCGCCAAGGCCGACGGCCGGTGCGCCATCGACTACGGCTTCCACATGATCATGGCCGATGTCAACGAGGGCTCCCTCAAGGAGATGGATCTTCTCGTTCAGGAGGGAATTACCTCCTTCAAGCTCTTCATGGCCTATCCGGGGGTCTTCTACAGCGACGACGGCCAGATCCTGCGGGCCATGCAGCGCGCCTCGTCCAACGGCGGGCTGATCATGATGCACGCCGAGAACGGCATCGCGATCGATGTCCTCGTCGAGCAGGCCCTGGCCGCCGGCCGTACCGATCCCCGCTACCACGGCGAGGTACGGAAGGTGCTGCTGGAGGCCGAGGCCACCCACCGCGCGATCCAGCTCGCCCGGGTCGCGGACGCCCCGCTGTACGTGGTGCATGTGTCGGCGGAGGAGGCCGTGGCCGAACTGGCCGCCGCCCGGGACAAGGGACTCCCGGTCTTCGGCGAGACCTGTCCGCAGTACCTCTTCCTCTCCACCGACAACCTCGCCGAACCGGACTTCGAGGGCGCCAAGTACGTCTGCTCCACCCCGCTGCGGCCCAGGGACCACCAGGACGCGCTGTGGCGCGGGCTGCGCACCGACGATCTCCAGGTGGTCTCCACGGACCACTGCCCGTTCTGCTTCACGGGGCAGAAGGAGATGGGCCGCGGTGACTTCTCGAAGATTCCCAACGGGCTGCCCGGGGTGGAGAACCGGATGGATCTGCTCCACCAGGCCGTGGTCGAGGGGAAGTTGAGCCGCCGCCGCTGGATCGACATCGCCTGCGCCGCCCCGGCCCGGATGTTCGGCCTCTACCCGCGCAAGGGCACCATCGCGCCCGGCGCCGACGCCGATGTCGTCATCTACGACCCGCACACCGAGCAGACGGTGTCCGCCGAGACCCATCACATGGCCGTCGACTACTCCGCCTACGAGGGCAAGCGCCTCACCGGCCGGGTGGAGTCCGTGCTCTCCCGGGGCGAACTCGTCATCGACCGGCGGGAGTTCACCGGCCGGGCCGGACACGGCCAGTACACCCCCCGCTCGACCTGTCAGTACCTCACCTGAACCGCGTCTCATCTGAACCATCGGGAGCGTCGCACGTCATGGACTTCGGACTCGTTCTCCAGACCGACCCGCCCGCCTCGGCGGTCGTCGATCTCATGCAGCGCGCGGAGCGCAACGGCTTCCGGTACGGCTGGACCTTCGACTCGGCCGTGCTCTGGCAGGAGCCGTTCGTCATCTACAGCCAGATCCTGGCCCACACGGAGAAGCTGGTTGTGGGCCCGATGGTCACCAACCCGGGCACCCGGACCTGGGAGGTGACCGCCTCCACCTTCGCCACGCTCAACGACATGTACGGCAACCGCACGGTGTGCGGGATCGGACGCGGCGACTCCGCGATGCGGGTCGCCGGGCGCGCGCCCAACACACTGGCCCGGCTGGGCGAGGCGATGGGCGCGATCCGGGATCTGGCGGAGGGCCGGGAGGCCGAGGTCGGCGGCAGCCCGATCCGTATTCCGTGGATCCGGGACGGGAAACTGCCGGTCTGGATGGCGGCGTACGGCCCGAAGGCGCTCGCGCTGGCGGGCGAGAAGGCCGACGGGTTCATCCTCCAGCTCGCCGACCCCTACCTCACGGAGTGGATGGTCAAGGCGGTCCGCCAGGCCGCCGTGGCGGCGGGCCGGGACCCGGACGCGATCACGATCTGCGTGGCGGCCCCCGCGTACGTCGGCGACGACCTCGCGCACGCCCGCGACCAGTGCCGCTGGTTCGGCGGGATGGTCGGCAACCATGTCGCCGACCTGGTCTCCCGCTACGGCGAGCACTCCTCGATGGTCCCCGAGGAGCTGACCGCGTACGTCAAGTCCCGTCAGGGGTACGACTACAGCCACCACGGCCGGGCCGGGAACCCGTCCGCCGACTTCGTCCCCGACGAGATCGTCGACCGCTTCTGCCTGCTGGGCCCGGCCGAGGCCCATATCGAGAAGCTGCGGGCCCTGCGCGACCTCGGCGTCGACCAGTTCGCCGTGTACGCCATGCACGACGCCCGGGAGGCCGTCATCGACGCGTACGGACAGCACATCATCCCCGCACTCGACGCATGACCACCGACGGGGAGGCGCGGATGCCCCCGGCATCCTCCCGGTGACCGACCCTGTTGAGTGCGTCCCTGGGGCGGTACGGTGCCGACTCGGCGTCCGCGGTGCCGTACCGCCCACGGTGTGGTCCTGGCCGTCTCCGGACCGAGCGCGCCGATGGCCCGGTTCGCCCGCCGCCCGCCCTCTCAGACGGGCGGTGTCACCGGTCCGGGTTCGGGCCGCTTCGCCGAGCACCCGTCGCCCGAGGAGCGTCCGCGCAGGCGCCGCCAGAGCCACGGCCCCAGGAAGCCCAGGACCCAGCGCACTTCGGTACGCACGGCTCCGAGAGCGGAGACGGGCGGTCGCGGCGGCAGCGGGTCGTTCCAGCCGCCGTGGCCGGTCAGTCCGAGGACATGCGCCATGCCCGAGGCGATGCGCGCGTGCCCGAGCGGGCTGGTGTGCAGCCTGTCGGCGCTCCACAAGCGGGGATCGGTCGTGACCGGGTGCGGGAAGACGTCCAGGACCGTCACACCGTGCCGTTCCGCGGCGGCGCGCAGCCGGGCGTTGAGGTCGACGACACGCGGGAGCATCCGGCGTGCGAGAGGCGAGATCCTGCCCGGATCCGGGAAGGTCATGACGGCGACACGAGCGCCCGACGCGGTGAGGCCGACGAACATCTCCTCGATGTCGGCGACCACCGAAGCGGCGTCGAAACCGGACCGCACCAGATCGTTCATGCCCGCCGTCACCGTCACGAGATCCGGCTTCAGCGCCAGCGCGGGACCGAGTTGCTCGGCCCTGATCTGCGCGGCGGACTTCCCGCGCACGGCGAGGTTGGCGTAGGTGAGGCCGGGCCGGCGCGCCGCGAGTATCTCCGCGAGCCGGTCGGCCCAGCCGCGGTGGCCGCCCGAGGGGGACGGGTCACCGAGGCCCTCCGACAGGCTGTCGCCGATGGCCACATAGCGCATGAAGGAGCCAGGATCCGTCATGGGCGGAGTCTATGACGCATGGATACGCGTCTGCTCCGCCGAGGCGCGGTCCGCGGGGCCTTTCCGACCGGACGAACGGGAGCCACGTCGCTCGTGGGTCCCGTGTCCGGTTCCGCGCCGGCGGCGGGTCACCGGTGGGTGCGCAGAAAGACGTCCACCCGGGTGCCGCGGCCGGGGACGCTGTCGAGGCGGATCCGGCCGCGGTGCAGGTCCGTGATCGCGGCCACGATGGCCAGGCCCAGTCCGCTGCCGCCGTCGGCCCGGCTGCGGCCCTTGCCGGCGCGGTAGAAGCGGTCGAAGACGCGGGTGCGGGACTCGTGCGGAATACCTGGGCCGAAGTCCTCCACCCGCAGCAGCACCTCGCTGCCCGACGTGCTCAGGGAGACACGGCAGGGTGTGTCCGCCGGGGTGTGCATACGGACGTTGCCCAGCAGGTTCCCGAGCAGGCTCCGCAGCTGGGCCTCGTCCCCCAGGACCGTCACGCCCGGCTCGACGCGCGCCTCGGCCGGACGTGACGGCTCCACGGCCGCGGCGTCGAGGCAGCAGTCGCGTACGAGCCGGCTCAGGTCCACCACCTCCCGGTCCGCCTCCTCCGCCACATCGAACCGGGCGAGCATCAGCAGCGACTCGACCAGCCGTGTCATGCGATGGATCTCGGAGAGCATGCGCGCCACCGCGTCGTCCACCGCGGCCCGGTCCGGCAGGGCGCCGCTCTGGTACAACTCCGCGTATCCGCGCAGGGACTGGAGCGGTGTGCGCAGTTCGTGCGAGGCATCGGCCACGAACTGGCGCATCCGGTCCTCGGACTGTTCACGGGCGGCGAGCGCGGCATGGATCTGGTCGAGCATCGCGTTGAGCGCCTCGGCGAGGCGCCCGGCCTCCGTGGTGGGCGCGGAGCCGGCCGCGGCCAGCCGCTGGGCGAAGTCGCCGGCGGCGATGGCGTCGGCGGTTTCCGCCGCCCGCTCCAGCGGCCGCAGTTCCCGCCGTACGACGGCGGTGCTCACCAGGGCCACACCGGTCAGCCCGGCGATTTCCACCAGCACGATCATGGCGGGGTCGCCGCTGACGACCCAGGTGAACGCGGTGGTGGCCATGGCGCCCGCGCACAGCGCCGTGACGACCACGCTCAGGCGCGTGCGCAACGGCGATCGGGACAGCCGGCTCAGCACCCCGGCTCCCGGATGGTGTAGCCGACGCCCCGCCGGGTGTGGATCAGGGGCGGTCCGAGCGCGTCGAGCTTGCGGCGCAGATAGCTGATGTACGTGGCGACCACGGTGTCGTCGCCGTTGAAGTCGTACGACCAGACATGGTCGAGGAGTTGCGCCCGGGGCACGACCCGCCCGCTGTGCAGCATCAGATACCGCAGCAGCCGGAACTCGGTGGGGGAGAGGTCGACGGGTGTGTCCGCGCGCCGTACGGAGCGGGTGGGCGTGTCGAGTTCGAGGTCGGCGACCCGCAGGAGGGAGGCTTCGGGCCCGGGCCTACGGGTGCGGCGCAGCACGGCGCCGATCCGGGCGGCGACCTCGTCGAGCCCGAAGGGTTTGGTGATGTAGTCGTCACCGCCCGCGGTGAGTGCCTTGACCAGGTCCTCGCGGGTGTCGCGGGCGGTGAGGAAGACCACCGCCTGCGGGAGACCGTCGGCGCGCAGCCGTCGCATCACCTCGATGCCGTCGCCGTCCGGCAGCATGATGTCCAGCAGGATCAGCTCGGGCAGGAAGTCGCGGGACTCGGACAGGGCCCCCTTCGCCGTGGCCGCCGTACGGACCTCGTAACCGATGAACCGCAGGAAACGGCCGACCGTGTCCAGGATCGCCGGCTCGTCGTCGACCACCAGCAACCGCCCGAGCCGTGGCTGTGCTCGCGCGGCGCCCTCGGAGGCCCGATCCGTCATCCGCGTCCCTCCGCTCGTCCGGGCCCCGGAACCGCGCCCTCCTCCGGTGCTCAACCGATCATCTCCTTCTCCCGCGATCCGTTCCATGGGAGTTGTGTGTGAACAACGGCCGGCGAGGGCCGTTCCGCGGGGTGCGGCCCGGGACTGTTCCTACCGTGGTTGACGCGGGCCCCGGCGACGGGCGCGCTCCACCGTTCGTCGCACGGCCCGTTTCCCATTCTCAGGCCATCGGGAGTCTTCGCGTGTCCACCCTGCTGTACCGCCTGGGCCGTTTCGCCTACCGGCGCAAATGGTCCGTCATCGGTGTCTGGTCCGTACTGCTGCTCGCCATGATCGCGGCGGCCCTCGGTCTGATGAAGCCGTTCACCCCCTCGACGGCCATCCCCGGCACCGAGGCCCAGCGCACCCTCGACATCGTGCGAGTGGAGTTCCCCGGCGACGAGTCCCACCTCACCGGCAGCATCGTCTTCCGCGCCCCGCGCGGCGAGACCCTCACCACCGGAGACGCGGCCCGCGTCGTACGGCGAACGGTCAGTGCGACCGCGGACGTTCCGGGCGTACGGTCGGCCACCGCGCCCGCCGCCGCGGCCGGCACGCTCTCGGCCGACGGACGCACGGGCATCGCCACACTCACCTTCACCACCGAGAAGGACGCCGCCCTGCCCGAGGCCACCGAACGGGGAATCGAGCGGATCGCCGCCGAAGCCCGCCGGTCGGGGCTGACCGCGGAGGCCGGCGGTGACGCCTTCTCCAAGGCCGAGGTCAAGGTGATGGGACCCGGGGAGGCCGTGGGCGTGCTCATCGCCCTGGGCGTTCTGGTCGTCGTCTTCCGCTCACTGCGCGCCGCCCTCATACCGATCGCCACCGCGCTCGTCGGAGTGGCCGTGGGTGTCCTCGGCCTGCTGAGCCTCACCAGCGTCGTCACCATGGACAGCACATCGGTGATCCTCGCCGTGATGCTCGGCCTGGCCGTGGGCATCGACTACGCCCTGTTCATCGTCTCCCGGCACCAGACCCAGGTCAGGGCGGGCATGGACCCGGAGGAGTCGACCGGTCTCGCCACCGGCACGGCCGGCGGAGCGGTCGTCTTCGCGGGCGCCACCGTCGTGATCGCCCTCGCCGCGCTCTCCGTGGTGAACATCCCCTTCCTCACCGTCATGGGACTGGGCGCCGCGGCGACGGTCGTGGTCTCGGTACTGATCGCCGTCACGCTGCTGCCCGCCGTACTGGGCCTGATGGGGCACACCATCGCCAACAGCACGGTTCCGGTGCTGCGCCGCGCCACCGAGCGCGCCGAGCGGCGTGCCGCCGACCCGGCACGCCGGCCGGACGCGGGCCGGCGCTGGGCGGCCATGGTGGCCCGCCGCCGCTGGACCGTCCTCGTCCTCTCTCTGCTGGGCCTGGGCATCCTGGCCGTCCCGGCGGCGGACCTGCGACTCGGTCTCGGCGGCACACAGGATTCCGGCACCTCCGCCGCCCGGGCGCAGCAGCTCGTGGACGACGGATTCGGCCCCGGCCACAGCGGCACCCTGGTCGTACTGGTGCGGGGCGACAGGCCGGCGGTCGTCCCGGCCGCCGAGCGGATGGCCGACGTGGTGAGGGATCTGCCGGGCGTGGCCTCCGTGTCCCCCGCGGTCCTCGCGGAGTCCGGCGGGGCGGTGCTGCTCGGCGTCACGCCCGCCAGCGGCCCGGAGACCGAGGCCACCAAGCGGGTGCTGGCCGAGATCCGGCACGCCCGGGGCTCCGTGGAGGAGCGAACGGGCACGGCCATCGACGTCACCGGCACCACCGCCGTCAACATCGATGTCGTGAACAAGCTCTCCGCCGCCCTGCCCGTCTACTGCCTGCTGGTGATGGGCCTGGCGCTGGTCCTGCTCATCGTCGTCTTCCGCTCTCTCGCGGTACCGCTGAAGGCCGCCCTGGGCTTCCTGCTGTCCCTCGGCGCCTCGCTGGGCTCGCTGGTCGCGGTCTTCCAGTGGGGCTGGCTCTCCGGTCCGCTCGGCATCGAGGAAACGGGCCCGGTGCTCAGTTTCCTGCCGATGCTGCTGGTGGGGATCCTCTTCGGTCTCGCCATGGACTACGAGGTGTTCCTCGTCTCCCGGATGAGGGAGGAGTACACCCACGGAAGGCCGCCGCTGGAGGCCATGGTCCGCGGGTTCGGGCACGGTGCGAAGGTGGTCACCGCCGCCGCCCTGATCATGATCGCGGTGTTCGGTTCGTTCGTCTTCGCCGAGATGCGGGTCATCAAGGGCATGGGCTTCGCACTCGGCATCGGGGTGCTGCTGGACGCCTTCGTGGTGCGGATGACGCTCGTGCCCGCCGTCATGGCGATCCTGGGCCGCGGTGCGTGGTGGCTGCCCCGCTTCCTTCGGCGGGCCCTGCCGGACATGGACATCGAGGGCGAGCGGCTGGTGAGCGGGCTGACATCGGGGTCCGGCCCGGACCGGGGACCGCGGCAGGCGGCCGGCGGTGACCCGAGAGCCGCCGCGAAGGCCGGTTCGGGGGCCGGGCGGTCCTGAGAGGTACGGATACCCCGCTCGGGGACCGCCCGTGTCGCAGGACACACGCGGTCCCCGGACCTGGGGGCGGGAACGGCTATATGAAGCCCGTCCCGTGGGCGAGCAGGCCGGCCACCGCGCCGCCCGCCAGCGGGGCGACCACCGGTATCCACGCGTAACTCCAGTCGCTGCCGCCCTTGTTCTTGATGGGCAGCAGGGCGTGGGCGAGGCGCGGGGCGAGGTCGCGGGCCGGGTTGATGGCGTAGCCCGTGGGGCCGCCCAGGGACGCGCCGATCCCGACGACCAGCAGGGCCACCGCGAGCGGCCCCAGTCCCGAGGGGGTGCGGCCGAAGGCCACGACGACGAAGACCAGGACGAAGGTCGCGATGAACTCCGTCACGAAGTTGGACAGCCGGCGCGGGATGGCCGGCCCGGTGGAGAAGACCGCGAGCTTGGCGCCCGGGTCGGACTCCGGGTCGTCGAAGTGGTCGCGGTACGCGGCCCAGGCGAGCGCGGCGCCGACGAACGCCCCGAGGAACTGCCCGCCCAGATAGGCCAGTACATGCAGCGCGCCGCCCAGGCTCTGTCCGGCGGAGAGCAGTCCGACGGTGACGGCGGGGTTGAGATGGGCCCCGGACTTGTAGGCCACGTACACACCGGCGAACACCGCGAGGCCCCAGCCGAAGTTGATCATCAGGAAGCCGCCGTTGAAGCCCTTGGTCCTGGCGAGGACGACATTGGCGACGACACCACAGCCCAGGAGCAACAGGGTGGCGGTGCCCATGAGTTCGCTGAGGAAGATGTCCCCGGCACCGGTCATACGGCGGCCTCCTCGATGGCGGCGGACTGGGGTGCGCACGCGCGCGGCGCGGCGTCGGACGTCAGTGGTGTGCGCACGGCCGCCGGGGCCGGGTCAGTGTGTTTCATGGCGCACCGGTGCCGGAAGTCTCGCGTCCTCGCGGACCTTGGTGGCGAACCGCTCGATGGACTTGAGCGCGCTGATCACATCGTCGCTGTGGACCTCGAAGGGCATGGAGTGGATCGTCTCGCCGGTGGCCGTCGCCGCCTCGGCGACCGTCCGCAGCTCGTCGTCGTCCCCGGCCGACAGCCCCACCTCGGTGAGGGTGTTGGGCAGGCCCACCCGGGTCGTGAACTCCACGAACTCACGGATGTCGCTGGTCGGCGCCCCTTCCAGGACGAGCTGGGTGAGGGAACCTATGTTGACCTTCTGCCCGTGCGCCAGCCCGTGGGTCTGCGGTACGGCGGTGAGGCCGTTGTGGATGGCGTGCGCGGCGGCCAGACCGCCGGACTCGAAGCCCAGGCCCGACAGCAGGGTGTTGGCCTCGATGACCTTCTCGACGGCGGGTGTCACCTGCCGGTCCCTGACCGCCTCGATCGCGGGCAGCGCGTTCTCCCAGAGCACGTCCCAGCTGAGCCGGGCGAGTGCGGTGCCGGTGAGCGTGGGCAGACCGCCGGCCATCGTCTGCGAGTGGGACTGCGCGGTGGCGCGGGCCTCCAGCCAGGTGGCGAGCGCGTCTCCGACCCCGGCCACCAGCAGGGAGACCGGCGCGTTGGCGACGATCTGGGAGTCGACCAGGACGAGGTCGGGGTTGCGCGGGAAGAACCGGTACTCCTCGAACTCCCCGCTCTCCGTGTAGATCACCGAGAGCGCGCTGCACGGCGCGTCGGTGGAGGCGACGGTCGGGCAGTTGGCCCACCGGATCCCGGCGATATGGCCGGCCGCCTTCACCGCGTCGATGGCGCTGCCGCCGCCCACCGCGACCGCCACGTCGGAGCCGGTCGCCTTGATGACGTCGACCAGTCTGTCGACCTCGTGGGCGCTGGGGACCCCGTTGAACTTCTCGCGGGCGACGGGAAGCCCCGCGGCCTTCAGCGAGGTGGTGATGTCGTGGCCCACCAGGCCCCACACGAGATCGTCGGTGACGATCAGCGGGGCCGAGCCGATGAGCTTCAGATACTCGCCGAGCCGGTGTATCGCACCCTTGCCCTGGACATACCGGCCGGGGCTGATGACGGTACGGAGCGTGCGCGTCATGATTCCTCCTGATGTGGACCGCGGGGAAGCGGTGTGCCGCGCGTGGCAACGTGTGATGACACGCCTCAATTGCGACGATAGGGTGAATTGTCCCGAATTGCGGAAACGGGCCGGCTGTGATGCGTGGGCCGGCTGTGATGCGGGACGCGTTACGGGGACGCTTACGGGACGAGAATCGCGCGCCCGCGGACCCGGCCGGCGTCGAGATCGTCCAGGGCGTCCTGGAAGTCGTCGAGCGCGTACTTGCTGGTGTGCAGACGGACCCGGCCCTGGGCGGCGAGCACCATCAGCTCGCACAGGTCGGTGTAGGAACCGACGAGGTTGCCGATGAAGTTGATCTCGGCGGAGATGATGTCGATGGTCGGCACATCGATGTTCTCGCCGTACCCGACGACGTGGTAATCACCCGCACGGCGCAGCATGCGGACACCGTCCCGGGTCGCGCCTCCCTCGCCGACGAAGTCGACGACCGTCTCGGCGCCCTGCCCGCCGGTCAGCTCCAGCACCCGTTCGACATGGCCGCCGTCCGCGACGACACCGCGGTCGGCGCCGATGGACTCGGCCAGCTTCACCGCCTCGGTGTTGCGGTCGACGACGACGATCTCGGCGGCCGTCAGGGCCTTGAGCACCTGGATGCCGATGTGGCCCAGCCCGCCCGCGCCGATCACCACGCACGTATCGCCCGGCCGCAGCCGCCGGGCCGCCTTGGCCGCCGCGTGGTACGCCGTCAGACCCGCGTCGGCGAGGGCCGCGACATCGGACGGTTCGAGGGAGTCGTCCAGGCGTACGACGCTCCGGGCGGAGGTCTTCAGATACTCGGCGTAGCCGCCGGCGGTGTCGATCCCGGGGAAGAGGCTCCCCGCGCAGTGGACATCGTCACCGCGGCGGCACGCCGGGCACAGCCCGCAGGTGATCAGCGGGTGGACGATGACCTTGTCGCCCTCGGCGACATTGGTGACGGCGCCGCCGACCGCGTGCACCCAGCCGGCGTTCTCGTGCCCGATGGTGTAGGGCAGGGCCACTCCCGACTTCTCCGCCCACTGGCCCTCAAGGATGTGCAGATCGGTACGGCACACCCCCGCTCCGCCGATCCTGACGATCACATCGTGGGGCCCGGTGACCTCGGGGACCGGGACCTCGGTCATGTCGAGGCTCCGGTGGTAGCCCACGACCTGGACTGCCTTCATGAGACATGCTCCTTCACTGGGGAGGCGGCCACGGGGGACGCGGCGCGCGCGGAGTCCCCGGCGCGCGGGGTCTGGTCGGCCGCGGACTCCGGGTAGCGGGTACGCAGCAGACCGCGGCAGAAGTGCGCGTTTCCGTCGATCGAGATCCGCACCGCGCGGGCGAAGCGCAGCCGCAGCGGGATCTCGCCCGGCGGGAAACGGTGTCCGTGCTCGTCCACGAGGACGGGATCGGTGGGCGCCGCGCCGAGGCCGAGGGCGGTCCGGCGGCGCAGCAGGGCACGGGTCCCCGGCCCGTCGGGCAGGTCACCGAGGACGACCTCGTGGAGCCGCTCCTCACCGAGGCCGGGGCGCTCCCGCAGCAGCGAGGTGAGCGCCCGCTCCATCGCCGCGGTGTGCGCCTTGCGGCGGAAGGTCTCCCGCAGCTCCCGCAGGTCGGACTCGGCCTCGGCGCCGAAGGTGCCCCGGTATCCGGCGTCGGCCGCGAGGCCGCGGTTGATCACCTCGGAGTCGTGGTGGTCGTCGAGCAGGACGGTGACGTCCTCCGCTCCGGGGAGAGCGGTCAGCGCGTCCTTGGCGTCCGAGGCCATGAGGTAGGCGAAATTCGGGGAACAGAAGGAGGTGGGCAGCCGCAGATGTACGGTCACCCGGCCGCCCGAGACCGCCAGGGACCGGACGAAGCCGAGATCGGTGATCGGCTCGTCCAGCT